>NZ_JBKEZY010000002.1:0-666787 GCF_053345335.1 Bacillus sp. M5A3_1b
AGCCACGTTGTAGTTCAATCAGCTTTAGGGATTGCCCGCAGTTAACCCTCACTACTAGCCAATCACTTGACTAGCAGGGCTTACTGATATATTTAATTAACTTTCATTATAATTGGTTAAATAAATCGTAACAGTTAGTTACCCTTTATCAATCCAGCTTAAATAAGATAATTCTTTCATGTTCAGTTCTTCCATATCAGGAAGTTTTAACTTTTTCGCTTTAGGAAATAATTTTTTTAATGTTTGCGCTGTAACTTCCTGAAACGGAATGACATACGGATTTATTTTCATTAAAAACGATTCTGCATCTTCTCTATTTTGAACTGTTAATACGGTATCAATTAACTCTTTCTGTTCATCTGTTAAATTTTCAAATACATGTATTATTTTTTCAATCGCAAGTGATTTTAATGCTTGAATTACACCTCTATCATTTGCCGTTGCATGCCCATTTGCTAAAATATAAGCTTGTGATTTTATAAAATTGTATTGATCACTTCTAATAAAAGCTTCCATCTTTATCACTCCATACAAATTGTTGATCTAGTCTTATTGTATACAATGATTCAACTTTTTGATATGTAAAAGATAACTTAGAAACGAATATTACATACATCGATTATATTTTACCGCTCCATTTCCTGACAAAAGAAACCATCGTCTGTTTTCCATTCAGCATATAATACATCCTCAAATTTAGTAATCCCTCTTTGCTTTATTTGCTTATACAGCCATCCCTCATCAAAACCAGCTTCCCTCAAATTATCTTTCACTACTTTTCCATCACTAATTAATGAAATTGGTAAGTATACAGGCTTATGTTTTAAACTTAAATCATTTATAGTAGGAGATTCATATTTGCTCTTTTTCAGAACGCTTATGTTTCCGTTAGGTTCCAAAATCATATATTCAACTTCTCGAATTGAAAAAATATCTTTTTGCTGCCTAAGCATTTGTTGTAATTGATTAATATCTAAATGATTTGAACTTAATTGTTCTCGGTCAATGTTTCCATTACGGATAATAATTGAAGGATACCCTTCAAAAAACCTTCTTGTTCCTCTTATTTTTTGTGTTATCACTTCTATTGAATAAATTAAAATTACCCAAACAAATACTGAATATAAAATAGACCACACTTTAATTTTAGGATCATATATTGAATTTCCAACGAGCTCACCAAGGACGATAGCTGAAATAAAATCAAAGGGGGTTAGCTGAGATATTTGTGTTTTCCCTAGTATTTTTGTAGCAATTAATAGAACAAAGAAACCAATTAAAAGCTCTATCGTTATTTGTCCAATATGATTCATAAATGCTCACCTTTCTGCTTTTCACTCAAATGTTCTATATTCTATTTAGTAAAAAAACGACACATTTTTCTATTATTTTGTCCATTCATACGCAATATATCCGATACATACAAAGCAAAAAAGAGTCTAGTTCAATTTAATAATTGAACTAGACTCTTTTATTTTTATTTAGAATACACGATCTTTTTAATCGTTTCTCCGGAAAGAAAATGCTCCTCTGCAAGTTGATGAATGGAAATTCCTCTTTTAAACGCTTCTTTAATAGCTTTATTTCTTTCATCTAATTGTTTTCTTCCTCCAGATCGTGTACCCCATTTATAATGTTTCGTTTCTTGTTTTGGAATGTAAATTGTTTCACCTTGTATATACTTTTGAATTTCAATAATTAAACTTTCTGGTAAAACTGTCGCAGCTTTAACGTATTTCATTTCTGCTCGCCCCTTATTTTTTATGGTTCATTTCAATAAGGTGCAAAGCCAAATATAAAAAATGATACGAGCTCATTTAGGCGATTGTATATTACTTATCTACCTCACGCAAAGTATCGCCATTTCCATACTTGGCTTTGCATGAGACGCTGCAGTGTCCGGCAATTGAATTGTAATCGCCATATAAACACCTCCTAATATACCTTTTGCATTTTATTATATGATAAATTCCTCCCCCTTGCATCCACATCCTTTTTAAAGCATGAAATTACTTAGTTTGATATAATACTTTTTAGTCCAATTCAAAAATATAGTGAGGTTGCTTTATGAAAAAGAAAATAATTATTACAATCGTTACATTATTCATTATTACTGTAGCATTATTTGGAACATACAAATTGATGAACGCAAGAAGTTTTCAATTGTTTGGAGATTTAACAAACCGAGTAGAAACAAATGAAAAAGTGATTGCTTTAACTTTTGATGATGGTCCTACGAACAATGTAAAACAAATATTACCGCTACTAGATACATACAATGCAAAAGCTACTTTCTTTTTAATCGGAAATGAATTAGAAAAAAACCTATCGTTAGGAGAATCTATCGTACAATCTGGACACCAAGTTGGAAACCATACATATTCTCATAACAGAATGGTTTTTAAAACACCTTCTTTTATTAAAGAAGAAATAGAAAAAACGAATTCATTAATCCGCCAAACAGGATATACAGGTGAAATTGATTTTAGACCACCTAACGGAAAAAAGCTAATTGGTCTGCCCTATTATTTAAATAAAAATAATATCGAAACAATCACATGGGACCTTGAACCTGATACTTTTTATAAATCTGCTGCTGATAAAATTGAATATGTTAATAAAAATGTACAACCAGGTTCTATCATTTTATTACACTCTATGTACGATGAGTCTAATGAAAATTTACAGACCATTGAAGGTATTTTAGACTCATTATCTAAGAAGGACTATCAGTTCGTAACAGTAAACGAACTGCAAAAAAGAGCAAAGTAAAAAGGTAGCGTATCATAGATCGATGCGCTACCTTTCTTTTTAAATAATGCCAAGTACATTTAAGAATACGATAATAATCGCAATTGGTGCGATAAAGCGAAGTAAGAATAACCATAATACGAACAGTTTATAGCCTTTATTTTTACTTACACCAAGCTCTTTCATTAATACATCTTTCTTCATTTTTAAAGGAACAAAGATGGAAACTAATAAAACACCAAGTGGCATTAGTACGTTACTCACTGCATAATCCGCTAAATCAAAGACTGTCTTTCCGAAAATCTTCAGATCACTTAATATACCAAATGATAATGCTGATGGTACTCCAACAACGAAGATTAATAATCCTACGATTAAAGCCATTTTTTCACGTTTCCCTTTTCCTTTTGCAGTTAAAGATGCAACGCTAATTTCTAACATCGAAATTGCTGATGTAATAGTAGCAAAGAAGAATAGTAATAAGAAAACGATGAAGAATAATTTTCCGAATGCCATTTTACTGAAAATAGCAGGTAATACGATAAATAATAGCCCCGGCCCTTGAGATGGTTCCATTCCAAATGCGAACACTACTGGGAAAATTGCAAGCCCTGCAAGTAATGTAATAACAAGCGTTAAAGCTACGATAGAAAATGCTGAACGCGGTAAACTTTCTTCTTTCGGTAAGTAAGAACTATATGTTACCATAACGGCTACCCCGACAGATAACGAGAAGAACGATTGTCCCATTGCATATAAAATGACTTCTGATGTTACGTTTGAGAAGTCAGGTTGTAAGAAGAAACGAACTCCCTCTCCAGCACCATCTAACGTAAGTGCACGAACGATTAAAACAAAGAATAAAACGAATAATGCTGGCATGAAATATTTATTTACTTTTTCAACACCATTTTGTACACCTTTACTTACGATGAAAATAGTAATAAGGATGAATAATAGCTGTGATCCAACTGCTAAATACGGATTGGAAATGATTTCACCAAACGTAGCTTCGTATGCCCCATTTCCTTCCCATAGTCTACCTGTAATTGCATTCCATAAGTATAATAAAATCCAGCCTCCTACAACACTGTAGAAAGAAAGTAATATGAAACAAGTTACAATCCCTAATTTCCCTAACCATGGCCATAATGTTTTTGGTGCGATTTCTCTATATGCATCAACAGCCTCTTTTTGTGTACTTCTTCCAATAACGAATTCAGCTAGTAATAGCGGTAAACCAATTAATAATGTGAAACCGATGAAAATAAGGAAGAATGCCCCGCCCCCTCCGATGCCGGCCATATATGGGAATTTCCAAATCGCCCCAAGACCAATTGCTGAACCTGCTGCAGCTAATACGAAACCTAATTTCGATGTCCATTGCTGTGAATTCATTTGTTAATCTCCTCTCTGTCTCTTTTTCTTTGTTTCAGTTCAGTATTTATATTGTTCTATCAATACTCTTTTCTAATACGTTCACTTCCTCCCTAATAATAAAAAAACGCCCCTACGTAAATACGTAGGGACGACAAAAATATCGCGGTACCACCCTAGTTATAAAGATACAACAAAGTTAGGACCTAAATAAAAAACGTCCCTACGCAAATACGTAGGGACGATAAATTATCGCGGTACCACCCTAGTTATGAAGCCACAACAAAGTTAGGAACTAAACAAAAAACGTCCCTACGTAAATACGTAGGGACGATATATATCGCGGTACCACCCTAGTTGTGAAACAATCTTCACCACTTTATTTGATAACGGTATAAACTACCGTCTTTCATTTCCTCAAAATATGAGATTTATGAAAGATGCTCCAGGACGAACTTCATGAATAATCTATATACTGATTCACACCAACCATCAGCTCTCTGAAATAGGGAGATATTCACTACTATACCCTTTCATTGCCCAAATATTATTTTCCGAATTGATTACTATCATTTTTATCACACATTAAAAATAGTGTCAACTTATATTTTGAATTTTTATGTATTACATTCTATTTAAAAATGCAAAATATGACTTTTAAATGAATAATATTAGAATATTTATGTTCCATACTATATTAACTTCTCTAACAGGTTTATAGTAGTATACGATAAATGCAAGACAGCACGAGTAGGAGGAAAGAATTTTGTCTACTTCAAAAGTTTTAAAAGGTACTGCTTTATTAAGTGGTGCAACAATGATTTCACGTATATTAGGTTTTATATACTTCTTCCCTTTTCAACTATTAGTCGGAACACAAGGGGTCGCTTTATATGGATATGCATACTCTTGGTACGGTATTTTATTAAGTTTCTCAACCGCTGGTATTCCTATTGCCGTTTCTAAATTTGTTGCAAAACATAATGCGCTCGGTGATTATAGTACAAGCAAAAAATTATACAACTCAAGCGTAAAATTAATGCTGTTTATGGGCTTTTTAGGGTTTTTAACTTTATTTATTGGAGCACCGTACATATCACAATTTATTATTCGCTCAAAAACGCCAGATCCACAATTTATCGCTGACGTAACACTTACGATGCGAGCATTAAGTTTCGCACTTATTATCGTACCAGCTATGAGTGTTACACGTGGCTATTTCCAAGGTTTTCAACATATGAAACCAAGTGCCGTTTCTCAAGTCGTAGAACAAATTGCGCGCGTTGTTTTCATTTTAGTTGGTAGTTTTATCGTTTCAAAACTATTAGGGGGGGCAGTCGCCTCTTCTGTTGCAGTTGCTACGTTTGGCGCTGTTATCGGAGCGCTTGCCAGCGTTTCGATTTTAATGCTGTACTGGAAAAAATATAATGGATTAAAGCCTCCCGAAGGAGAATTAAAGTCAAGGGCATCGAATATTCCATTAAAAAATATTTATATGGAATTACTTCGATATGCAATCCCAATTGTATTTGTCGGTATTGCAATTCCACTCTACACGTTAGTAGATCAATATACTGTAGCTGATGTCCTTAGGGCGATGGGCGAACCGTTAGAAACAGCGAATGCAGTTTTCGCTTATATAACGAACTATGCCCAAAAGTTAATTATGATTCCAGCTTCTCTTGCAACTGGATTCTCATTAACGATCATTCCGGCTATAACGAAATCGTATACAAGCGGGAAACTAGAAGAACTACAAGAACAAATTGCAAAGATATTTCAAGTCTTATTATTCTTCACTATCCCAGCTGCATTCGGTCTTGCTAGCATCGCTTACGATGCCTTCCGTATGGTTTATGTAAATCCTGAAATTGCACTTGGGGGATCACAATATTTAATTTCATTTGCACCTTCTGCTATATTAAGTGCGATTTTCACAGTTTCAGCAGCTATATTACAAGGAATCGATTATCAAAGAAAAACGATGATCGCTTTCTCAGTCGGTATTCTCGTTAAAGTTTTAGTAAATACACCGCTCTTACATTTATTTGGCGGACACGGTGCTGTACTTGGAACAATTCTTGGATACCTCGTTTCCAATGTTATTATGTTGTACTGCATCATTAAGTTTGCGAAATTTAAAATTGGTGAGACAGCAAAAACAGTACTTCTTATTACAATTTACTCCGCTGCAATGTCTGCTGTTGTAATTGCATTAAAAGCGATTTTAAAATGGATGATTCCTGGACAATCCTATATGGAATCACTTCTCATTGTCTTTATATGCGGCGCTGTAG
The DNA here is from genome assembly GCF_053345335.1 of Bacillus sp. M5A3_1b. Classification (NCBI taxonomy): domain Bacteria; kingdom Bacillati; phylum Bacillota; class Bacilli; order Caryophanales; family Bacillaceae; genus Bacillus; species Bacillus sp. M5A3_1b. Next base: position 6,426 of record NZ_JBKEZY010000002.1, read on the forward strand.
GAGGGATTGTTTATCTTTTATTCGTCCTAACGAGCGGACTTGCTTCACATATTCTCGGTGATAGACTTCAACGATTACCCATACTAGGTAAATTAGTCAAATAAAAAGAAGGGAGGTAACTCATTGTTACATCCCTTCTTTTTTACTTCGCATATTGTATACGTTTTTGTTGTTCAGTAATATGTAATTCTGGAGCATATTGTTGTACTAAATGTAATAGCTCTTCAATTAACACTTCTAACTCCTGTACACTATACTCCGGTTTCCCTATTAACGTATTTGCCATACGCTCGTATAGATTTTCAGGCTTAATAATCATTCGTTCCACATTATGTGGCATCCATTTAAATGCCGGATGATGTACATACATTTTATTCAAACCAAATAAGACCCCAAATATATTTCTTTGCACTTCACAAATAACATCATATAACATAAGCCAGTCTTTTCGTTTTAAAAGCGCCTCTCGATTATGCCAGCGATTACTTAACCAAAGATTTTCTGAAATCATCCGTTTCGCTAGGTCTTCTGGATATGCCACCACTCTATCTTTTAATTCATGTACTTTCTCTTCTCCATACAAACTAACACCATCATGAACGGATGATACGATACATTGTTTTTCATAACTTATATCATATTGATCCACCACATCCGAAATAACTTTCTCTACAGTTTCAGTTAAAAAGTTACTAATCTCTAATTTAATTCCCTCTTTTGTCAAATACGTTTCCGACCATTCTTCTTCCTCGTAAGGGTGATATGACAAAATTGTTCCACCAATATAGTTAATTGGCCCTTTGCGATCCTCATCCTCTGGTGGCATTGACCATAAAATATGCAATTCTATATCTGAATGTTCATCTTCTAGTTTTCTAGCTACTGAACCCGCTAAAATAATAGTCTCTACTTTCGGATTTCTCCTATAAATCTCCGACATTTCTATTGCTTTCTCTTTTAATCCCACTTCATTTCCCCCTATAATTGCAGTACACAGTTACCTTTTCATTTATCTATTTCGATATTATGCATTGTATTCCCTTTTCAATGTCCCACTAAATCATATTTCTATCCAATAACGCTGAACAATTTCCCCAGTATGAACAGAAACTACTTCATCTTCTAACATACCGCCAACCTTTTGAATCGTTTTAGCCGAAGCGATATTAACTTTATCGCAAGTTATTAACACTTTCTGTAACCCTAACTTTTGTGCTTCATCTAATGCAAGTTGTAGTTGTTTCGTAGCGTAACCTTGACGACGTTTATTTGGATGTACACTATAACCAATATGACCGCTTTCCAGTAATAATTCTTCGTTTAATCGATGTCTAATATTCACAAAACCTATAAGTTCCCCTTTTTCAAAACTTAAAAATTGACTAGACGGTACTCGATTACCTTGTAAGTTTTCTTCCACTTCTTGTATACTCACTTTTTCAAACCATTTATCGAGAGAATCAAAATTTTGTAAAGAACTACTACCATGTGGTTTTTCATCCGTATGTAAAAATGCCTCCCGATACTCTATAATTTGTTCGCTATATTCATTTGTTGGTTTTAATAGTTTCATTGTCATTCTCCCCCCTCTTTACAACCTAAAATAAACAGCTTAATCGTGACAATTTCACGATTAAGCTGTTTCTATCAATTTCATTCAAATAATCCCATACTCAAATAACGTTCTCCTGTATCAGGTGCAATACATAAAACTTTTTTACCTGCGCCTAGACGTTTCGCTATCATAATTGCTGCGTAAACAGATGCTCCAGACGATGGCCCAACTAATAAACCTTCTTGTCTAGCTAAGTTTCTCATTGTCGTTAAAGCCTCTTCGTCTGCAATTTGAATAATTTCGTTATACACTTCTGTATTTAAGTTTTTCGGGATAAACCCTGGACTTGTTCCTACTAGTTTATGAGGACCTGGAACACCGCCTGATAAAACGGGAGATCCTTTTGGTTCTACTACTGCAATATATAAGTTTGGCAGCTTCTCTTTTAACGTTTCCCCAGTACCTGTAATAGTTCCACCAGTTCCAGCCGTTGCTACGAATGCATCAATCTCGCCATCCATTTGTTCATAAATTTCAAGTGCAGTCGTATAACGATGAATATTCGGGTTTGCTGGATTTTCAAATTGTTGCGGAATAAAACTATTTGGAATTTGCTTTTGCAGTTCTAATGCCTTCGCAATTGCTCCTGGCATTCTTTGTTCTGCCGGTGTTAAAACTACTTCCGCGCCGTATGCTTTCAATAAATTTATACGCTCTTTTGACATATTGTCTGGCATAATTAAAATTGCTTTATACCCTTTCGCAGCTGCATTCATTGCTAAGCCTATTCCTGTATTTCCGCTTGTCGGTTCAATAATTGTATCTCCTGGTTTGATGAGACCATTCTCTTCTGCAACGTGCAGTAAATTATAGGCAGCGCGGTCTTTCACACTGCGTGATGGATTAAACATTTCTAGTTTTACATACACATCCGCTGCGTCTTCTGGAATAAATTTAGATAATCGGACGACAGGTGTATCTCCTATTAATTCTGTAACATTTTCACATAATTTCATAGTGCATCCCCTATTCTATCGTTTTCTTATCACTTGGTAATAACCAAGAAGTAAGTCCAATTAATGGTAGACAACTACATAGTAACATAATGAATTGTAGACTATATATGTCAGCCAATTTCCCAAGTACTACAGATCCTAAAGCTCCGAGTCCAAACGCAAGCCCTACAATTAATCCAGATACCATCCCTACTTTTCCAGGAACAAGCTCTTGCGCATAAACAACAATTACACTAAAACTACTTGAACTAATAAAACCGATACATAAAAATAGCGGTACAACCCACATGAGCGAAACGTGAGGTAATAAAAGGGCAAGTGGCGCCGAACCTAGCATTGAAAATACAATAATTGTTTTCTTTCCAAATCGATCTGCTAACGGTCCACCAAAGAAAGTTCCTAATACACCGGCAATCATAAATGCGAATACGAAATACTGGGCATTTTTTATAGATAAACCGTAATGCTCAATTAAGTAAAATTGATAAAAATTCCCTATACCAGCACCGTACCAAGAACGTACAAAAGTAAGAAAAACAAGAAGTAGAATAACAAATTTAATATGTGTACTTACAATCGCATTTTCCGCCTCAAGCGCAGCCCTCTTTTTTCTTCTCACAGCGCCAGTTGCTAATTCATTTCTATACCAATTTGATACGAAAATTAATAATACAATTCCTACTGCTGCAAAGGCTGTAAAACCTAAAGAACCAATTTGGCCGAGCGGAACGAAAATTAGCGCTGTAAAAATAGGAGCTAAGGAATTCCCTGTATTTCCTCCAACCTGATAAATCGCTTGCGCTAAACCTCGTTTTGCACCAGCTGCCATATAAGCAACTCGAGCACCTTCTGGATGAAAGACTGCGGAACCTAATCCGATAAATAAAACAGAAATGATAACAATAATAAAGTTCGGTGCAAATGCAAGTCCAATCATTCCAAGCATACTCGAAAACATACCGAGCGGTAATAAAAATGGTGATGGCTTCTTATCTGAATACATACCAAAAACCGGCTGCATAATCGATGACGTCATATTTAATGCAAACGCAATCCATCCTACTTGCATATAAGATAAATTCATCGTTTTTTCCAAAATAGGAAACAATGCCGGCACGACTGCTTGCATCGAGTCATTTAAAAAGTGACCGAAACTAATCGCAAATAGAATTCGATATATCGTCGGTGTTTCCATTGTATTTTTTTTCGAAACTGCCTGCATATATGTATTTCTCCTTCCTGTACAAAATATATATTTATTACAGCAAGTGTAATAAAGTAAAACTTTAACCTCGATAAATTCTGACTTTTGAAACATTTCTATTCTATACTGGTTTCATTTCTTTTTCCAGAAATATCACTTCTTACATAATATATTTTTTCTATAAGTTTTATCGGATTTATTTATAGAAATTTTCTATATTTTCTTTTATACTAGGACAGAGATGAAGGAAAGGATGACAACTATGAAGAAAAAAACTAAAGGAATCGTTGCACTCTCAATCACATTATCTATGTTTTTAACAGCATGTGGTCAAAAACAAGAGGCAACAACTACCGGAGAAAAGAAAAAAGAATCTTCAAAACAAGTATTAAACATTGTAGAAGCTGGGGAAATTTCTACACTTGATTCATCTATCGCAACTGATGGGTTTTCTTACGCTGCATTAAACAACGTAATGGAAGGATTATATATGCCTGGCCCTGACAATAAACCTGTCCCTGCAGCAGCTGAATCATACAAGCTGAGCGAAGACGGAAAAACATATACATTTACATTACACGATTCAAAATGGTCAAATGGTGATCCAGTTACTGCACATGATTTTGAATATGCATGGAAACGTGCTGTTAATCCAGAAACTGCTTCTGAATACGCACATATTTTGTTCGATATTAAAAACGCAGAAAAAATAAATAAAAAAGAATTACCAATTGACTCATTTGGTGTAAAAGCAATTGACGATAAAACGCTTGAAGTACAGTTAGAACACCCTGTTCCATACTTTTTAGGGTTAATGGGATTTGCAACATTTTATCCTCAAAACAAAAAAGTTGTAGAAGCGCAAGGGAAAAATTACGGACTTGAAGCTGCAAATGTAGTTTATAACGGGCCGTTTCAATTAAGTGAATGGAAACATGATACAAGTTATAAAATGTCAAAAAACCCGAACTACTGGGATAATAAAAATGTGAAGTTAAGTGAAATTAATGTAAATATCGTAAAAGATACTTCCACAGCCGTTAATTTATTTGAAAGCAAACAAGTAGACCGAATTACGATTAATTCAGAGTTTGTCGATAAATATCAAAAAGATCCGAGCTTAAAGAAAATGGAACGTCCTTCTATGACATTTTTCCGATTTAGCCAAAAGAATCCTTTATTAGCAAACAAGAATGCTCGAAAAGCTATTTCGCTCGCTTTTGATAAACAAGGAATCGCAACAACGATTTTAAATAATGGTTCTATACCTGCGAATGCATTTGTTCCGAAAGGATTCGTAAAAGGACCTGATAATAAAGATTTTCGCAGTACAAGTAATGTAAAAGTAGGAACAAATGTGAATGAAGCTAAAACACTATGGGAAACTGCAAAAAAAGAAACAAACTTACAAAACGCTTCACTTTCAATCATAACAACTGATGAATCTAACGATAAAAAAATTAGTGAGTTTTTAAAAGGTGAACTGGAGAAAAACTTACCAGGACTTAAAGTCACATTACAACCCCTTCCAGTAAAAGCATTTTTAGATCGTGAAGGAAATGGTGATTTTGAAATTTCACTTTCTACATGGGGACCAGATTATCCTGATCCTACAACATTCTTAAATATGTTTGTCACTGACGGACCGTTTAATAAGATGAGTTATTCAAACAAAAAATACGACGAATTAATTGAGAAAACGAGCTCTACTTTAGCAACTGACTTACCAGCACGTTGGAAAGCGTTCCAAGATGCAGAGAAAGTCTTACTGGAAGATGATGCAGCTATCGCTCCAATCTTCCAATCAGGACTTGTATATTTAGAACGTCCAACAGTAAAAGGTGTTGTTATTCGTCCATTTGCAGGAATTTATTCTTATAAGTGGGCCTCTATTACAGAATAAGAAAAAGGCGATCCTAACATATATTAGGATCGCCTTCTTTATTAAATTGCAAAACGCTTATACTTTTCGTAATCACTCGTCTTACATTCTACTTCTAGTTTGGTACCTTCGTTTTCATAACTTGTAGATAAAACGTGCGCATGATTATTGAAATAAGAAACTACCTGTCCTTGATCATACGGAATTAACATTTCACACTTCGTATACTCTTTATAGATGTGTGAACGAATCATTTCGACAAGCTCTTCTATCCCAACATGTTTCTTCGCTGATAAATAAACGCGGTCTTCTTGTACTTTCGGAATTTCAACATCTACCATATCTGATTTATTATAAGCATAAATGGTTGGAATATTTTCTACTCCAATTTTCTTTAACGTTTCATTTGTAATGTCAATTAACTGTTCGTAATTTGGGTTCGCGTAATCTACAACGTGAATAAGTAGGTCCGCTTCCGCTACTTCTTCTAACGTTGAACGGAATGCTTTCACAAGGTGATGCGGTAATTTGCTTACAAATCCAACTGTATCTGTTAATAGGAATGATTTGTTATCTGGTAAATCAATATTTCGCACAGATGTTTCTAGCGTCGCGAATAACATATCTTTTTCAAATACTTGTTTTTCTTCTGTACCATTGTAAATTTCAAGCATTGCATTCATTGTCGTTGACTTTCCGGCGTTCGTATAGCCTACTAATGCTACAACTGGTACTTCATTTTTCTTACGTTGCTTTCGCTGCGTTTGACGCTGGACAACAAGTGCTTCTAGATCTTTATTTAAAACTGAAATTTGTTCTTCAATTTTACGACGATCTAACTCTAATTTCTTCTCACCGACACCTTTATTTTTCGTACCAACTCCGCCGCTCTGTCTTCCTAACGATTCACGAAGACCGATTAAACGAGGCATCATATACTGAAGATGTGCTACCTCTACTTGCAACTGTGCTTCTTTCGTTTTCGCACGTTGCGCAAAAATATCTAAAATTAATATGGTACGGTCAATTACTTTACAATCTAAATCTGCTTCTAAATTTCGAATTTGAGAAGGAGATAATTCGTCGTTAAAGATTACCATATTCGCATCTACTTCATTTACATAAGCTGCTACTTCTTCAATCTTTCCTTTTCCAATATAATGGGACGGATTTACTCGTTGTAAATTTTGCGTCACTTGCCCAATTACCTCTACATCACAAGCTTCTGCAAGATTTGTTAGCTCTTCCATTGAATATGCAAAATCATCTTCATTACCTAAATTTACTCCAACTAAAACTGCTCTTTGTAATAATTCTTCCATATATTTATTCCTCCATTTCGATTACGTAAAATAAAAAACACAGGTTACTGCCTGTGTTTTCGTAAACGGATAAGGGTTCACCAAAGAAATAGGAGAAAGTTATACTTTCATCCTATCTCATAGTCAATAAGTCCCAAAATCATATACGCATCCACAATAAGTGTTCACCTATACGATCCCATTCTATTTATAAAGGCAAAACAAAAAGAGGGCGTATTCGTCCCTCCCTCTTTTTCACATATAAGCTTAATAAAGGGTTCCTTTAAAATAGGCAGACCAATCCCGTTCACTCTGCACACAGACAGAGCCTTTGAGCGCTATTCAATTATTGGCACAAAGTATTGAGACGTAATCTGATTAAGATCAAAGGAAGCCCCTCCGTTCATTTTAAGTTACATAAAGTGTAGCATAAGTAATTCGCTTTCACAAGATTAAACCACCTATAGAAACAGAAAGAAATTCTTTATATATTTACTTTAATCGTCATTTTTTGCGCATTCTTCTTACACTAAAAATCACAAAAGCTACTATCAGTAACAGACCTATAGAAAGGGTAACAACTTGCAACCAACTGAAACCGCTGACCATCTTCCCTTTTAAATCGACTTTCTTCGTCGGAATAGACTCTTTTGTAATTTGACTTAAAGCCACTTTCTCCGCCCCTGCCTCATCTAATCTCTTCGTTCCACTACAACTATGTGTGTGTAATTGTTTTTCTGATCCTCTTTGAGAAGAATATACTAAATACTCTCCTCCTTCTACAAAGTGAAATACACAATCACCACCATTTGTATATACAATAAGTTGCGAAGAAGTTGTCCCTTTCCAAATTTTCTTCACTTCAAATAATACTTCAATCTCAACTCCTTCTTTCCTTCCAACCCCAATTACCTTCCCCTCAAATACTACATCGTTTTTTTGAAATGCATCTTCTGCTAATACGTTAATACAATCACAAGCATAAGATTTCTCTGGAAAAATAATAAGAATAAAGCTACAAATAATGACAACAGGCAATATATACAAAATTCTTTTCAAAGAGCCCAACTCTCTTCATTATCAATTTTAAAAACTTATCGTATATTATTTTTTACAACACTCGCCAAATTCCTTCATAGTAAGTTAAGCTTTTTCGTTTCAATACAATAAAAGTCTTTATTGACATTTTTATAACTTGATAATAGTATCAGGTTATAAAATAAGTTAGGAGATGTTCCTATGAATTCTAAATCTCGTATTACTGCAATTGGTACTTATGTTCCAAATCAAATATTATCTAATAACGATTTAGAGAAAATGATTGATACGAATGATGAATGGATTGTACAAAGAACAGGAATGAAGGAAAGACGAATCGCGAGCGAAGACGAATACTCCTCACACTTAGCCATTAAAGCAATTGAAAATTTATGTACAACTTTTAAAAAGAATTTAGAAGATATAGACTGTATCATCGTCGCTACAACAACCGCTGACTATGTTTTTCCTAGTGTCGCATGTCAAATACAACAACACTTCAACATACCTCATACAATAGCATTTGATTTAAATGCAACTTGCGCTGGTTTCACATATGGTCTGCACGTTGGTAATAGCTTAATCACTTCTGGATCACACGAAAAAGTACTTGTCGTAGCGACAGAGACATTATCTAAAGTTACTGATTACACCGATAGAACGACTTGCATTTTATTTGGCGATGGTGCTGGAGCTATTTTATTAGAAAGAGATGAAAACAAACCAAGCTTTGTCGCTGCTCATATGGGAACAAATGGGCACGGTAGTATTCATCTATACCGAACAAACTTATCTACTACTATGAATAATACACCACTGCAAACAAATGAAAAAATCGTTCAAAACGGGAGAGAAGTATATAAATGGGCAACTCGTACAGTGCCAGCAGGTATAAAAGAATTATTACATACCGCAAATATGCAAATAGATGATATAGACTGGTTCATACCACACAGTGTTAACTTACGAATGATTGAATCTATTTGTGAGAAAACCGAAATTCCAATTCAAAAAACTTTAACAAGTGTAAAACACATGGGAAATACATCTTCGGCTTCCATTCCACTCGCTCTGGACTTAGCTAGGAAAGAAGGAAAATTAAATAACGGAGACACACTTTTACTATACGGATTTGGCGGTGGTCTTACGCATTTAGGCCTTATTGTGGAGTGGGATTTAAACTAACATTTTTCTTTTATACAACTAACTACAAAAAAGCAGCATCCAAAGATTGGTTACCCCACTTTGAACGCTGCTTCTACTCTCTTAATTTTATTTACCTGTCCGAGCCCATATCACAACAGGAATAAGCATGAAAGCTAACACTCCTCCAGCTAATGACAATGCCGCATAACTTGAATTCGCCACTACCATACCTGACATCGCTCCACCTGAAGCTCCAGCTAGCGCAATAAACACATCTATTTTCCCTTGTGTTTTTGCACGTGTGGAAGGTATAGTTGCATCAACAATTTGAGCAGTACCACTTATTAAACCGAGGTTCCATCCTAATCCTAGTAAAGATAAAGCAACAATTAATAGTATTAAAGAATCACTCGGCGCTATCGCAGCTATGACACCTGCTGCTAGTAAAATTACTCCACCAGCTATACTCATCGTAGTTCTGCCAATTTTATCAATTAGCATTCCTGTAACGAGAGAGGGAAGATACATTGCACCTACATGAAAACCAATCACAAGCCCTACTGCACTTAATCCATGACCGTGATGTCCCATATGGACTGGCGTCATCGTCATAATCGCAACCATCACGATTTGTGTAAGTATCATTACGATGGCTCCAACAGTAATACCTCGTTTGTTTTCTGTAGCTTCTTCTGTTACTGCTTGCCCTTTATATGTATACTCTTGTTTATATGTTTCTATCATATTAGCAATAAGTAACGGATCTGGACGAAGCATAACAAATAGAACAAGACCAGCTAGTATAAACGCTGCTGCCGATAATATGAACGGACCTGCAAGTTCAGGAATTCCAATTGAATGAGCAAACCTGCCCATTACTCCTACTAAATTTGGACCTGCGACTGCACCAAAAGTCGTCATTACCATCGTAATACTAATAGCAGTTGCTCTTTGCTTCTTATTCGCTAAATCCGTTCCAGCATAACGCGCTTGTAAATTCGTAGCTGTGCCCGCGCCATATATAAGTAAAGAAACTAGTAAAAGAATAATACTATTTGTTAAAGCTGCCACCACAACTCCAATAGCCCCTAGTCCACCTACTATAAAACCTCCTGCAAGCCCTATGCGGCGACCATGTTTTTGTGATAACTTCCCAACAAAGAAAGCCGCTACCGCAGATCCCATTGTAAACATAGCTGCTGGCAATCCTGCATATGCATCTGTCCCAAGCATTTGCTGCGCAAGAAGTGCACCTACTGTAATTCCAGCAGCTAACCCTGCTCCGCCGAACATTTGTGAGATGCTGACGATTATTAATGTTCGTTTGTATAATTTTTGTTGGTCTTCTTCTGTATATATGTGATTACTTTTTAAAGCCCCCGCCTCATCTAACAATTCCTCATCCTCCCTTTGAAATAAAATCCTCTTGTTAATGTACTATGTTTAACGTTACATATTCAATGCTGTTTTCCATTTATCTCTTCCATTCTAAAAAACTTTCTAACCAAACTCGACTTCTCCCATGCTATATTAAAAATACTATTATTCACAATATGCAAGGAGAAAACAATAAAAAACAGGCTGCTAATAGCCTGTTATCTTTACACTTCCTCTACTACTCTTTCCCTTCTCTTTTTACTCAAAGCCTTTCTTTCCGAAAATAACAAACTTACTAAAGCACAAATTAAAATAATTGGCACACTTGCTTTATATAAATCTGTAAAACTCATAGCCATCTGATTCTTAGCATAATGATTCACATCATTCGAAAATGCACGTACTTCTTTCTTTATACTTTCCTCTTGTTTTTCAACTTCATTTGTCACTTGATTCATAACTTCTTCTCTTTTTACATCTCTATATTCTACTGGAATTTCTCTTAATACTTCATCCACTTTTTGGTGAATTAATGCATCTTTTTTCTCTTTATTTAACCCTACAAATGTTTTATGTTGATGCTTTTCTACACTTGGTTCTATACTTTGGTTCTCTATTTTTTCTTTTGTTACTTGTAGTATTTCAGCTTGCTGTGAGCTATCCACATGAATATTATGCACTTTTTCTTCTGCATAACGATATACATTCTCTTTATTTACAGCTAAATTGTGCGTTAAGTTAGATACAAATATTGCAACTGCTAATACAATTCCTACTTGCCGCAACATCGAGACAACACTTTGAGAAGCGGTTAATAATTCCCCTTCAAACGAAGAAGCACTTAAAACTGTAATTGGACCTACTACTAAACCATACCCAACACCTAATATCATACATGGAATAATAATTTCTATATTTGTTGAATTAACATCAATCATTTGCAACCAATAATAAGATAAGCCCATAACAAGAAAGCCTGACAAAATAATAGTTACCTTTCCGAGTTTTTTAATTAAAGTTGCTGCAACTGGTGAGACAAAAAATATCATTGCTGAAATAGGTGTCACTAAAAAAGCTGCTTCAATTTCCGTTCGGCCTTGTATTTTCGTCAAGAACGTCGGAAGCAATACAGTAACTCCAATTAAAAATAAATTACTTAATATGATAACGATAGACGCTCCGACAAACATTCGATCTTGAAATAACTTTAAATTCACCATTGGATTATGAATCTTTCGTTCTACTAAAACAAATAGAACAAGAGAAATAGTGCTAATTGCATAACAAGAAAAAGCAATATTACTTTGCCATCCCCATGTATTGCCTTTTACTAATATGAGAGTAAAAGAAAAAATTGCTGTGCTACTTAATAGTAGTCCTACCCAATCTATTTTTGAGATAATACGTTCTTCATTTTTTATTTGCAGCATAACGCAGCATAAAATGATTCCAAGAATACAAATTGGAACATTTACGAAGAACACCCATCTCCAACCGAAATTTTGTGTAATAATTCCACCTATTACTGGTCCCATTGCAGCTGATAGTCCTTGTGTTACCCCTAAAATTGCAAGTGCAACATGCCTCTTTGCTAATGGCATTGCTGATACGCCGATTACCATACTTGTCGGAAATAAAATTGCCGCACCAATACTTTGTATAAAACGAGAAAAGATAAGAAAATCGCCCGTATTAGCAAAAGCACAAAGCACTGATCCACCACCAAAAATTATCAAACCAAGAATATACATCTTTGCTTTCCCAAAAATATCAGCTATCCGTCCTAGTGGAATGGCTAGTACTGCAATCGTCATCGTATAAACATTTAATATCCAAGACATCTTTTCTAATGAAGTATTTACACTCGTTTGTATGGCTGGTAAAGCTATATTCATAATTGTCGTATCAATCATACAAAGAAATATACCTAAGCACATTAAAAAGACAATCTTAATACCCTTTGATTGCTCCATGTTCATCTACCCCTTTATTTATTATGAACGTGTTTTTCATTCTTCCGTTTTATTGTGTTTTTTTACTTCTAGTTGCTCTAGTTTTCTTTTCAACGTCTCTACTTGAGCACTATACGATGCGATACCTACATCTAGTGAAATTTCTTCAACAAAAGTAATACCTTCTCTCCACCTTTCATATTTCAAACGAAGATCCGCAATATATGCTTCTTTCCTTTCAATTTCGTCCGCAATCCATTTTTTTATTGCCTTGTCATCGCTATAATTACCGAAATACATCCTCATTAAAAAATCTGAACGTAAAACATCTTTCTCTACATCTGTTTGCATGTACTGATAAAACTCTTCACGCCCTTCATCTGTAATAAAGTACATTTTCTTATTCGGTTTTCCTTCTTGCATAATAACCTCTTTCTTTATTTTCCCCTCTTTTTCCAACTGTCGTAACGTTGGGTAAATCATTCCAAAACTCCCATCAAAGAAATGAGTAAATACGTCTTCAAACACAATTTTAATATCATAACCAGACATTTCTTTTCCCATTAACAAGCCTAAGACAACATCTCTTCCCTTCAAAATAAAACCTCCATACTGTATATAATCAATAATCATATTAACATTGTTAATATGATTATTGATTATATACCTCATTCCGTTAATTGTAAAATGTTTCTAAATAAAAACACCCTGTAAGTTTATTATCTAAAATTACAGGGTGGCTCTACTTTATATTTCATATACAAACTTTGTACTATTTTACAACTTCATCTTGATTAGCTTCAAAACCTTCCGCCTTACCCTCTTTCATCTCATAATAATACGAAGGTAATTCTATATTATGTTCTACAAGGTAATCCTCAATTAATGAAATAATCACTTTCAACGTTTTCAATCGAGCGTATAATTTATCGTTACTTGCGATAATTTCCCATTTCGCATTTAGCTTATTTGTTTTTTCAAACATGTCTTCCATTGCTTCAACATACTCGTCCCACTTTTCACGGTTACGCCAATCTTCGTCTGTAATTTTCCATCTTTTTAAAGGATTGTTCTCTCTATCTTTAAACCTCTTTAATTGTTCATCTTTACTAATATGATAGAAAAACTTCCCGATTATATAATGATCATCTGTTAATAGTTTTTCAAAATCATTAATCTCATCATACGCTCTCGTCCACTCTTCCTTTGTAGCAAAGCCTTCAACACGCTCAACTAACACACGGCCGTACCATGAGCGATCAAAAATAGTAATTTGCCCATACTGAGGTAGTTTCCGCCAGAAACGTTGCAAGTAATGGTACCGTTTTTCATGAGGTGCTGGTGCTCCGATTGGATTTACTTGAAACCCGCGCGGATCAAGATGTTCCGTCACTCGCTTAATCGCTCCGCCTTTTCCAGCCGCATCCCAGCCTTCCATAACGAGCATAACTGCGATTTTTTCTTCTTTTACAATTTGCTGTAGCGCTAATAAACGTCTTTGGTATTTTTCAAGTTTCTTATTATACTTAGATTTCGATTCTATTCTTTTCATTAAATCTACTTTAGCAAGATATCCATTTTCCATAAAACAAATCCCCCTTGTTGTATGACAATGTTATTTTAACATATTATTGGAAAATTTTTCACATTAGAAAAAACTGTGTAGAAAAATCTCTACACAGCTTCCTTCTCTAATTGCACATCTACTTCAATATTCTCATTTTTATTTTTCACAGCTTTCATAAAGAATACAGCAGTTACTATAACCGTAATAACTGTACCTACAATATAAGATGTGTTTAACGGAATGTTAAAACCAATTTTTGCATTTAAAATGTAAATTACAGTCATGAGTGTCACGGGAATTAAGAAAACAACATATAGTTTTCCTTTTATAAATAAATACATCGTTCCAATCCATAACGCAATTGCTGCAGGCAATTGGTTAGCCCAAGAGAAATATATCCATCTTATTCACAAAGAGAGACTATATTTTTTACAATTGAATTATGGTATACCTTCTCAAAAAAAGAAGATAATAACAAATAAATTCGTTACAGAATGGGAGTACTTTAAAGATGAAACGAAAAATACTTTCTCTCTTTACACTAGTCTGTTTAGCACTACCAATACAAGCTAGTGCATACACATTTCACTCACTACCAATTGAATCAAAGTCTAAACAGTGGTATATCGAAATTGATAAATCTCATAGCGCAAACAAGCAAGCAGTGCAGCCAAAACAGGGTGTATACGATACATATCGCTTACTCGTAAAAAACATCGGTAATGACGTTTCAAATGTATCAGTGGAAATACTTGATAACACTCCTACCTCTAAAGCTACTTTTAACCCTACTACATTACATAACAACGTTTCAAAAAGTCAAACAAGCTTTGACTACATCGTATTCCCTTTAGACTTTAATAGCCATAATTTTAAAGTCGTCATTACTTGGGAAGAAAAAAATTTCTCATACAACGGTCATCCGGTAAATGAGGGGGAACAAATGAAACAAACATTTGTGTTTAATGAAGAATAAGCCCTAATTTGATTAGGGCTTATTCTTCATTTACAAAACCAGATTGAATCGCTTCCGTCACTTCTTCTGTGATTTCTAGTTCTGTTGCTTCCGTACTAATTTTCTTGTCCCAAATATGTACGGAAGGCTTTTCGTTACAAAGATGTTTTATTAATACTAGTTGGTTATATGTTAGCTTATTTTCTCTATGGGTGGCGATATAGACTGTGAAATTTTTGCTTCAAAGACCTTTTCTTGCAAAATATATTTGTTGGCCAACTCCTTTACTACTATATCTTTCAAGTTTTCAATAATCATATAAGTCGTTCCCCCTTCCCTTATATCATCAATCAAATCGTCGAATACTTGTTACACATAACGCTATTCCAATTGTTACAAGTACTAAAATAGCTAGTGTTATAATCGTTATCTCGCCACCTATGACAGTAGCTAACCAGCCTACAACCACATAACCTAGTGGTAATAAAGCAAATGAACCTAACATATCAAGGCTTGCCACTCTTCCAAATGCTTCTTCTGGCACAAGCTCTTGTAAACTTGTTTCCCAAATGAGTCCAAATATCATCATACCAAATCCTTCAATTGCCATTAATCCAATTAAAGCAGGTGCCCAAGTAATAAACGGCATTATTAAAAGCGCACAACCACTTATTAAAACACCACCATAGGCAAGTAATCCCCGCTTACGCCACCGCTCCTTCCCACCAAAAATAAGTGCGGCAATTACAGCTCCAACACCAGAGGATGCCATTCCTAATCCATACACGTAAGCTTCAAAATGATGATGAACATTAAATAACCATGGAATTAATACGACGATAATGCCGGCATAACAAATGTTTACGAAAGAAAAAACCAAAATTGTAATCCATAGCCACGGATGACTTTTTAACACTAAAATACCTTCCATAAACTCTTGTTTGTAATCGACCTTTCTCTTTTCAATGGGTTTTACTTTTTTAAACTTTATTTCACTTAAAAATAATAAACAAAAAAATGATAACAAATACGTTACCGCATCTAATCCAAACCCTATTCCAGCAGATGCAACTGATACGATTAATCCTCCAAGTGCCGGTCCAATTAATCGAATACCTTGATTACTCATTTGTGTTAATGCATTAGCTGCGTTTCGAATTTCTGGTACAAATACTTTTGCTCTTACAGCTGAATACGCTGGCTGAAATATGCCTTCCATAAGTCCGTAAAAGGCAACGAGTACATATAAAATTGTAATTGTTAATAAATCCATCAATATAAGCGATGCAAGTAATAGCATCAATATACAGCGGATTATGTCTGTAAATAACATTAATTTTACTCGGTCAATTCGATCTACAACTAAACCTGCAAACGGTAAAGCAAGAATATTTGGTAGCATGTACATTGCCATTGTCATCCCCATAACAACTGTTGAACCCGTTAACGAATACACAACGACTGGTAAAATTACCATCGTTATAGAACTCCCTAAAGTTGAAAGCAATTGTCCAATCCACAAAAACTTAAAATGCCGTGATACTCTAACTGGCAACAATAATTTACCAACATACCCCAAAGCTTTTTCTCTTTGTACTTCCCCTTGCATTTCTCTCTCCTCTTTTCAAATGATTATAGACTTTATAATACATCACTAAAAATTCCTAATATTCTTTTTTAATTATATAAGAAACCATTATGTTATGGTAAAATTATCAAAATAAATATAAAGGAGAATACATTGTTATGCCTCAAAATTCTCATAACATCGAGCACCGCATCTATACAATGTGTATGATCCAACGAAATAATGAAGTTTTACTTATAAAACGCCCCGATCATCGAGGTTTTCCTGGCTACATCGCTCCTGGCGGAAAAGTAGATTTCCCAGAAAGTATTGTGCAAGCTGCTAAACGAGAAGTAAAAGAAGAAACTGGATTACTTGTTTCAAATTTAACTTTTAAAGGATTAGATGAATACGTAAATCCGAAAGAAAATGTTCGATATATGGTATTTAACTATTGGACAGATTCATTTGAAGGTGAACTCCTTTTGAATCCTCCTGAAGGCGAATTATTATGGGTAGCAATCGATACAGCACTAAATCTTCCTATGCAAAATTGGTTTAAAGAGAGATTCCCATTATTTTTTGAAAAAGGTACGTTTGAAATTCAACGTGTTTGGGACCGAGACTTAGATAAACAAGTTGCTATGACAATTACGCATACGTAAAAAAGGCTTGGTATCTCTCCAAGCTTTTTTTACTTTCCTTCTATTTTCTTAATCTCATAATCAATTTCTAAAAACTTAACTCCAAATATCCACATTCTATGGTTAGCTTCTAATATGTGATTCGTGTTCTCCTTTATAATAAAAGTCTCTGCTAACGGTAAACGAATTGTAAAGAAACGAGTATGTAAATAAATCCCCTCATCTCCTTTACCGTTTCTTCTCAGCTTACTAGTAATGATTAAATCATTACTCTTATTACATAATTTTAAAACTCCAAGCAGTCGCCCAGCCTAATAACGGACGAAACATATAAAAATCTATTACATTCCCTATACGACCAAACCTCGTATCATAATCATATTGCGTCTCAAAATGAATGTGTTCTTTACGCGGTGTATACTTCCAATAACCACGCCCTATTTGAATAAGTGATAATTTATTATCCGTCCAAAATTTTAAAGAAGAAATCCGTTCTCCCGTTTCTTTTCTTATTTCACCTATCGATTCTCCTTCCCCAGCTATTTCAAGTCCAAATCCGATCTTTGTTTTATATAAAAACTTCTGCGGTTCTCCTTCTTTTTTCTCTAAATATGAAATTTCAGTAAAGCGAGCATCCCATTCTGTATGTATATGTGGTTCTTGCGTGTATTCCCATAATTTCTCCATTGTTGTGTTCATTTCTGCCGAAACATAAATAGGCTTTTTCCCCTTCATTCTTCCACCTCCAATGCGCTATAATTTTAATGTACATGCTATGAATTTATTTTGCTACAGTTTTCACAAACTCCTCCAAGAGAAGAAAGAATTTTTAAAATTTATACAAAACACTTGATTCCCCGAAAAATTTAAATTATTATAAAACAAATGTTACCAACAACTTCATAAATCAAACACTCTCGCCTAAAACGTGAGATAGAGGTTGCGATACTTATGATTATTCTAATGGAGACACAGAGATGTCTATGAAATTAGATGAAAGGAAGTATTGCCGAAATCGATATATTTCTCTGCATTTATCGATTGGGGCTGTTTTCGAATAGAAACAGAACTGTCATATGTACAGCAGTGTATGTATGAAGAGCTATCTACAAAAAAGAGATATCATTTTTATGGTATTCCTTTTTTGGCGGTTTTTTTATTAGCTCCGTTTTCTGTTTCCCTTTTCCTGTAACAGCACCATCCTCACTTATTTGAGATGGTGTTTTTTGTTTTTCTCTGGTAACTACAGGAATATTGGGATTTATATATGTCCTAATCTATTCTTAAAAATGGATGAAAGAAGGAATTCGTAATGGAAACGATTGTACAAAAATTTGGTGGCACTTCTGTTGGAAGCGTTGAGCGCATTCAACATGTAGCAAATTTAATTATTGAAGAATATGAACGAGGACATAGCATCGTCTCTGTCGTTTCAGCAATGGGAAAAAGCACAGATGAACTCGTAGCACTTGCTAACGCGATTTCAGAAAATCCGAGTAAACGCGAAATGGATATGCTTCTATCAACAGGAGAGCAAGTGACTATTTCATTATTAACGATGGCACTACAAGCAAAAGGTTATAACGCGATTTCATTAACTGGATGGCAAGCTGGTATTACGACAGAATCTGTACATAATAGTGCACGGATTACTGAAATTCATACAGATCGAATTCAGTCTTATCTTACTGAAGGCACGATTGTTATTGTAGCTGGCTTCCAAGGAATGAGTGAAAACCATGAAATTACAACGCTTGGCCGCGGTGGTTCTGATACAACTGCTGTTGCATTAGCCGCTGCACTGAAAGCAAAAAAATGTGATATTTACACGGATGTGACCGGTGTATATACAACGGACCCACGAGTTGTAAAAGATGCTTATAAATTAGATGAAATTTCTTATGACGAAATGCTAGAACTAGCAAACCTCGGTGCTGGTGTATTACACCCGCGTGCTGTTGAGTTTGCTAAAAATCATAATGTCATGTTAGAAGTTCGCTCAAGTATGGAACAAGAAAACGGAACAATTGTAAAAGGAGAATATAACATGGAACAACAATCAATCGTTAAAGGTATTGCATTTGAAGATAATATTACACGCGTCACAATGAAAGGATTGGAACAAGGTGCACTTTCAACAGTTTTCTCTACATTAGCAGCGGCACATATTAATGTAGATATCATCATTCAAAGTATTACAAATGAAGGAACTGTTCACCTCTCCTTCTCAATCCATTCTAATGATTTAGAAGAAACATTAGAGGTATTGGAACAGAATCAAGAAACACTTCACTATGAATCTGTAGAATATGAAAATCATTTAGCAAAAGTATCCATTGTAGGATCGGGTATGGTCTCTAATCCTGGTGTTGCTGCAAATATGTTCACTACTTTAAAAGAAGAAGATATTCATATTAAAATGGTAAGTACATCAGAAATTAAAGTGTCTGTCGTTATTGACCGCCTTCATTTAGTAACAGGTGTCGAGGCACTGCATCAATCATTTATGGCGAAAATTGAGCCTTTAGTGCAGATGAGTTAATTTCCACCGGTAAAACTTTAAAAAATATATGAATCTATTTCCTTCCTATATCAATAGAAACAGGGTAGGACTGTTTTGTGGGAAAGTCGAAGTTATTCTATCGAATAGCAATTACAGTATCAAATTCTTGAAATGATAGCATTCACGAAATAAAGTTCTCGCATATTTCAATAGTAAAGGGTTTACGAAGTGTTATTCGTTAACAAGATTTTATACACTATGCCCGAAAACACCTTGTCACATTTTCCTACACTGTAACAAGGTGTTTTTTGTTTAGAAGAGATTTTAGTATAATTATGAGGATAATTAAATAATAAATTTATACATATAAGGAGATAAAGACTATGACAAACAACAGATTATTACGAATGGACAATGTCAGCATCGTTGTAGAATCTCTTGATAACGCAATCTCTTTCTTCGAAGAGATTGGATTAAAACTCGAAGGGCGAGCTACTGTCGAAGGTGAATGGGCTGGGCGCGTAACCGGACTCGGTTCTCAGTGCGTGGAGATTGCTATGATGGTTACGCCAGATGGCCATAGCCGAATTGAACTTTCACGCTTTCTCACCCCACCTACTATAGCAGATCACCGGACAGCTCCTGTAAATGCCCTCGGTTATTTGCGCGTCATGTTCACCGTTGAAGACATTGATGAATTGGTATCCAGACTTACTAAGAAGCATGGTGCTCAGCTCGTTGGTGAAGTAGTTCAGTACGAGGACTCGTATCGACTCTGCTACATTCGTGGAACCGAAGGAATTTTAATCGGTTTAGCGGAAGAACTCGGTAACAAATAAGGAATGTTTTACTGAATTAAAAATATTTGAAAGATATTCTTTCTTAATAAAGCTTAGATTTTCAACCCCGTCCTAACTTTAGAACGGGGTTATGCTTGTTTGTTTTTTTAACATACTATCAACATCCTAAAATTATTATAAAACAATTCATTTACTCGTTATACTCTTTCCTAGGAAATATAACTGACTCTTCTCAATTCTTATCATATATATCTTTTCTTTTGAAAAACGATCTGAACTCATTCAACATAACTTTCTTTACATCAGAGTAAAAAACCATCATGAATAGTGCTATCCCTAATAATATCTCTTGCATTCCTTCATAATCAACAAAAGCACTCACAATTAGCAAACCAAATCCAATGTAGAAACCAAATTCATTCTCTTTCTCAAAATCTTCATCTTCATCAATATGTATTTTCTCTTTAAAGCTTTGGTTTCCTTTTATTAATTCATCTAACGTGACATTATACATTTCGCTAAGCAAAATTAAATTATCAATATCCGGACAGCTTTTATCATGTTCCCACTTATACACAGCTTGCCTTGTCACACCAATTTTCTTAGCAACATCTTCCTGTGAAAATCCTTGTGACTCTCGTAATCTTTTAAGTTGTTCTCCTAAGCTCATAACGTCCCCTCCTTTAACAAATTATTACATAAAAGGATCAAAAAAAGAAAGAAACCATTAGTAAAACCCACTGTAAACCACTCGTTTACACTATAAAAAAGAGAGAATAACTCTTTGAGCTATCCTCTCTCTTCTATTAAAACAGATGAATGTTTTCTTTCTTGCAAGCTGCACGTAAATCGTCAGGCCATACAGAAGATTGAACTTCACCAATATGTGCTTTACGTAAGAAGTACATGCACATTCTTGATTGTCCAATACCACCGCCAATTGTTAACGGTAGTACGTCTTCTAAAATACCTTTATGGAAATCGTACTCACGTTTGAAGTCTTCACCTGTTTTCGTTAACTGCTCATCAAGTGATTTACTATCAACACGAATTCCCATTGATGATAATTCGAATGAAGATTGTAATACTGGGTGCCAGAATAAAATGTCACCGTTTAATTTCCAATCATCATAATCAGCTGCGCGTCCATCATGCTTTTCACCTGAACGAAGTGCATCACCAATTCCGATAATAAAGACTGCACCGTGTTCTTTTGCAATTGCGTGTTCACGATCTTTCGGTGTTAATTCTGGATATTTATCTTCGAGTTCTTGGGAAGTGATGAAAACAACTTCTTCTGGTAAATACTTTCCAAGGAACGGATACTTTTCAAATAAGTGGTCTTCTAAATCTTTGAATATTCCATAAATTGTTCGTACTGTTTCTTGCAAGTAATCTACAGTACGCCATTCTTTTTGAACGATTTTTTCCCAATCCCATTGGTCAACGTAAATGGAATGTGTTGCATCAAGTTCTTCATCACGACGAATCGCGTTCATGTTTGTATATAAACCTTCACCAGCTTCATATCCATATTCATGTAATGCGAACCTTTTCCACTTCGCTAGTGAATGAACAATTTCTAATTCTTCTCCTGAATGTAACATATCAAATTCGATTGGACGTTCTACACCGTTTAGGTGATCGTTTAATCCTGATTTTTTCGTTACGAATAATGGTGCAGATACGCGGAATAGTTCAAGGCGTTTTGCTAATTGATCCTCGAAAAATGTTTTAACTTCCTTAATTGCGATTTGAGTCTCTCTTACTGTCATTAATGATTGATACATGGTGGTTTCCTCCTAAAATGTTTGGATGTTGTGAAAAGAAGCCAACAAAAAAAGCCCTTCTTTCCCAAAAAACTGGGACGAAAGACTTTGGTTCCGCGGTACCACCCAAATTAGCAACAGAGGTTGCTCACTTATACAATACGGAGATGAAATATCTCGATACTGTTCTTCTTGTAACGGCGAAGTTCCCGGCTAAGTCTACTTTCCTGTAAAGGATTTCGGTTAGCAACTCCAGGAGGTTCTTCATAATAGGCTTCGTATCAGGCTCACACCACCCCTGACTCGCTTAGACTACATCCTACTACTACTCGTCCTTTCATAGTCGTTTTGTTGTCACATCTCTGAAACATTTTATTAATGATTATTCTATACAAAAAATAAAGAAAGTCAACAAAAATTTAAAAATATTTTTCAATTCTTTATTTTACGGCTTTATTGATTGTTTTCAATATAACGTCTTCACTTCTTTTGTCTTGTCAATCCAAAAAACGTTTCACTAACCGAAACTAACATATACACAACAAGTAATGTAATCGTTCGAAATATAGAATCCGCAGTATTTCGTATTATTTTCATTTTCTTTGTAATTCCTTTCAGTTTACTTGCAAATTCGTGTTATACTATAGCATTCAAGCAGTTTATTTTTACTTAAAGCAATCATAGTCATTTATAAAGAGTATGTTCTAAATCATTGACTATTATCAAATAAGATTTTTATATAACGGAGTGATCATATGAGTAAAACGAAAGCAAAACCGAAAAAAGGTGTAGGGCAAGGTACAGGAAGTAAAGGATGGAATCGTTGGCAATCAAGTGCAAAGAAAAAGGCAGCTGCCAAGCCATATAAAAGTAAAGGGACTAAAAAATAAATTCTGTATTATCTCTTTACTTTGTTCAAAACAAATTATAATTATTACACTAAAAAAGCTATGCTCTCATACATGTGAAAGCATAGCTTTTTATATTAAATCATTAAAATATCTCGTATTTCTTCCTCCGTGATTGATGATAATTTCTCTTCTCCCGGCTCAATCACTTCAGCGATTAAATTTTTCTTACTCTCTTGCAGTTCATGCATTTTTTCCTCAATTGTTCCGTGGGCTACTAATTTTATAACTTGTACTGTATTTTTTTGTCCCATTCGATATGCTCTATCAGCTGCTTGTTGTTCAACAGCTGGATTCCACCATAAATCGTATAATATAACTGTATCGGCACCCGTTAAGTTAAGACCCGTACCACCAGCTTTTAAAGAAATGAGAAATAGATCCCCTTCCCCCTCGTTAAACCGATTACATAGCTCTACACGTTCTTGTGATGGTGTACTCCCGTCTAAATAAAAGTATGGAATCGCTTGACGATTTAACTCACGACCAATAATAGACAGCATCTTCGTAAATTGAGAAAAGATTAAAATTCTCTTACCAGTACTTCTGCATTCCTCTAGTATCTCTAGTAGTTGTTCAAATTTAGCTGAACTACCCTTATAATCATCAACGAATAAAGCCGGATGATTACAAATTTGTCGCAATCTCGTTAAGCCAGCTAAAATTCTAATTTTATTTTTACGTAACGTATCTTTATCTAAATGTTTTAACGTTTCTTCCCTTAATTTCGCTAAATAAGCGGCATAAAGTCTCTTTTGATCTGGTAATAACTCCGATGACTGTAAGTGCTCTATTTTATCTGGAAGCTCCTGTAATACGTCTTCTTTTAATCGTCTTAATACGAAAGGTTTTACGCGTTTCGCTATATCTTCGCGCCTTAAATCACCGAATTCTTTTCTTCCTGGTAATAATTCCGGAAATACGACATGGAAGATAGACCATAGCTCTTCTAATGAATTTTCTACAGGCGTTCCCGTTAGCCCGAAACGGTATTCAGCTTGAATTGTTTTCACTGCTTTTGCAGTTTGGGTTGTAGGATTTTTAAACGCCTGTGCTTCATCAAGAAACAGTGTATGAAACGGCCTCGTATACGATCTTATATCTCTTCTCAGTAATGGATATGACGTAATTACGACATCAAATTCCACTATGTCTTTTAATATTTTTCGCCGCTCTGTTTGATTTCCATCTGCAATAACAGCTCTAATATGCGGGGCGAATTTTTTCAATTCACTAAACCAATTGTAAACGAGAGAGGACGGTGAAACGACCAATATAGGTAGTTTCTTTTCTCGAATTTCAGGCAACACAGAATCTATGTAAGCAATACTTTGCAGCGTTTTTCCAAGTCCCATATCATCTGCTAAAATACCGCCAAAACGGTAATAGGCGAGTGTTTTCATCCACTCAAATCCGTATACTTGATACTCTCTCATTACAGCATTTAAAGTTTGCGGCACTGTAAACTTTAATTTTTTCGGATTTTGAATGCTTTCTACTAAATCTTGAACAGACTCATCTAAACTTAAAACATTACCTTCGTGAAGTCCGTTCATCCATTTTACACTCCGGATAAGCGGAACGTTCACTTCTTCTCCGTGTAAAAACTCTTTCCGAATACCCGATTCTTTTACAAACTGATTAATTTCATTAAATTCTTTGCTCTCTAGTGATAATAAAGAACCATTCGCTAATCGGTAATATTTGCGTTTCTCTTCAAGCGCCACTAATACACCTTTAATTTCTGCTTCCGGTATTCCTTTTATATCAAAACGAAATGATAACCAATCAATTCTTTCTTTTCTTCTCACTCTAATAAGTGGTGCTGTATCCCCTTTATGAATACGTAATTTAATTGCTGTCGTCGCATAAATATCAACTAAACCTTTTAACGACGGAACGACGTGATATAAAAAGTTATACTCAGCCTCTTCATTATGCATAAAGTAACCACCTTCTGTTTTCGCGAAGGCACTTTCACTCATAATGTCTAAAATCTCTTTTTCCTTTTTCTCATCACGATTAAAAACAGACGGCTGTCCGTCTTCTTCTAACGGATTGATCATGACGTTTCCATAATGAAATTCAAGACCTGCTAACAAACGATTTTTCACTCGATCTAAATACAGTTTTGCTTTTAGCGACGGCGTTTCAACACGATCTGATATTACTTCATCAATTCGTACCGTTCCCAGTTTCATTAATCCTGGCACAACTTTCGCTACAAAATGTTCCATCTTACTTTCAGGAATATAAAACTGATTGCTATTTGAGCGACTCATCATCTTTTGCAATTCAATAAGTCGCATACAATCTTCCATAGGTAAATGATATAATTTCCCATCGTAAAGAGCGTTGTTATACATTTCCATCACTTGAACACGATTTAGGCCGTCTATATGAAGTGTGAATCCACCATTATTTCCTTTCGTAAACTCAAAATGTAATGGCAATAAACCGTTTGAAATTTGTAAGCCCTGAAACTGTTGTTTATTTTGTTTCAGCTGTACATACGCAACTTTAGAAAGTGAAGAGAGCATATCTTTCCACGAAGCTGGCGGTATGAATATCATACTTTCATCTTGTTTCGAATGTACTTCTAACGCATCTTCATACATTTTTTCATTATGATACATTTTAATAAGCTGCTGAATAACCGCATCTGTTTCCTGCCTGAAGCTATGTACATCTGGTGTGTATGTAAATTCATTAGAACAATGAAAAGTCTCTCTCTTCTCTACTTTAGAAAGAAATTCTCTAATATGATTTATAAAATATGTTTTCGCAAGTTTTAACTGAATTCCAAGAAGGGCCCCACCACTTTTCGTCGCTACTGGTGAACATATAAACGCAATATCTAATATTTCACGTGTATCAAAACGGTGTTGTTTACTTTTTGGCCTCAGTGGTTTTTCTGCAAACAACTGAAACATTCCGCTCGTTAATTGATCATTTCCACTCATATTTTCGGACATGCCGCCCGTTTGCTGGTTATAATTTATTTGTATTAGTACGGCTGCAACATGTTGACAATACGTTTGAAAAGACGCTAATGAAGGACAACTACATCTCGCAACTACATCACCTTTTTTAGCTTTTTCTACTGTAACATGAAAATCCTCATTCCCTTTTACCGTCGCTTCACAAATTTCTTTCGTTTCATCATAATGATTCACGATTACTTTATTTGCTTTATAATAAGCTTCGCCTCTTTTATATGAGGTCTCTCCGCATACTTCTTTTATAATCGATTTATTTAATGTAAAACTCATTGTTTTGACACTTCCTTAATGTAAAACCATTTTCTCTTACTTAACATTTTACATGCTCTACGAGAAAATATAAAATATTGATTGAACAAAAAAAGATGCTTATTTATAAGCACCTTCTTCACTCTATCTCCATCAACCGTTTCGCCTCAAAATATAACACTTGAATAAATTTTTTCGTATTAATTCGTATATGGCCAGAAGTTGCTACTTCATCCTTTGTCATTTCTGTCATCCGTTTTCTAACTACAGTGAAATCAAAAAACTTCGGAGCATAGCTTTCAAATTTCGGATTTGAAAAGTCTGTTAGTCCGAGGGAGGCTAAATGATTCAATGATTGATAAATTGCTCTGCGCACTCTTTGTTCAGATGCTTTTTTCTCTTTATCAATATCCGTATGTAAAGCTTCATCCCCTAATTTCTTTATCGTAATATAGTGAAAAATATCTTTTAACGCAGGAAAGCCAAATTCAAATGTTTGCGCCTTTTCTTGTCCGTATAAATATTCCAGCATACTAAGTAAATCTTTACTTCCGTTCTCTCCCGCAATACCGAGTTCTGCTAGTAAGAAGCGTCCTGAATCTGATATCTTTTTTCCTTCTTGTACTGTTTCACTACGCATTGGCGGCTTTTCCCACTGAAACACATTATTTAATGATTTTTGAATGTCATGTATAGAACGTTCCAAACGAATACGCTCCATCACTTTTCGTACAACAGATACTACTTCTATTTTGTTTAGTGGTTTTGTAATATAATATTCCACACCAAGTGTATACGCCTCACCAATGAGCTGTTTCGATTCAACTTGGGAAATCATAATAATTTTCCCAGTAAATGAAGACGCTATATGACGAACTGTTTCAATGCCGTCTCTCATCGGCATTAGTAAATCAATAAATAAAATATCTACTTTTTTATAATTTAGCTGTTCTGCTTCAATAAACGCTCCATCTTCCGATTCTCCAATTACTTCCCCAAGATCGCCATCCTCAATAATTTGCGAAAGCATTGAACGGAAAACTTCATCATCATCTACAATATAATAAAACAAACCTATTCCCCTTCCCGCTTTAAACTGCACACCGGTAAACAAACGATAAACTTACACCCTTTTTCAGTTTCATTGTCTTCTAACCTTACTTCTCCGCCGAGCTCTGTTACCATTTCGTGTATGTAAGAAAGTCCAATACCTGTTGACGGTGTTCCTGTTTGATCATACTTGGAAGTAAACCCGGGCTTAAATACTAATTTCTTATACTTTTGTGCAATACCAGGGCCATCGTCAATTACTTCAAAGATTACATGTTGCTCTCGTTTATATAACTTAATACGAATGAGGCCTCTATCTTCAATTGCTTCCACTGCATTGGCAACTAAGTTATTAAAGATTGATAGCACTGTATACACGTGATATGCAGCGTGTTCACCTTCTATATGTTTTGAAAAACGTATATCTTTCCCTAGCATTTCAGCATATTTCTCATTTATTCTTACGATCATTTCTGTAAGCTCATGTCCTTCTACATACTCAGCCACATTTTTATCTAATAACAGTTTAGATAATCCTGCAAAAATCCTTTGATTATCCTTTTTTATTTCGTGCACTTCTCCTGCTATTTTCAATGCTGTTTTACTACTGGAATCATCATCTGTCTGTAAATTTCGATATAGTTGATATGCTTCTTGTGTAATCAATTCTGCATTTTGTAACGTTTTTTTCAAGTGAACAGATTCTACATATAAATTTGAAAGGTGCATGAACATTTTTTCATTTTCTTTTCGGACTTGTGACTCTTTTAATTTCGTTTCATATAAAATCATCATATTTAAAAAGCCAAGTGCAAAGAAACTACGAAAAATAGCAATAATAATTAATTTGTTCACTTCAGAAACTGTTATTATTGTACCGAGTACTACCATATGATAAATCGCAAGTTCTGACATACTTGCGATAATTTCAATTGTAATTCCAAGGCACCCAATAACGATTGGTTTCTGATGAAACTTATTCACCCTACAAAGTGAAAAAAGACTTCCATAAATAAAATAATAGAAGAACACAGGATAGCGCAAATAAAATGATTCTGTCATATGAAATGAACCTTGCATGATCCAATCAAGGCATACACGGAATAAAACGACACATATACCGACAAGAATACCTGCAGCCGCTGCTGGTATTCTTCTTAAAAATAATAATAAAAAGAAGAAAAGCGGTGTCCCAAAGCTAACGCGAAACGTATCGTTAAAAGGATGAAAATTAAGCTCTCCAGCAATCGGAACAACAACCATTAATATAATTAAAAGGGATATATCTTTCTTCCATAATTGATTCCAATTCAAAGGTGCCACTTCCTATACTTTTTTCGGTAATAAAAATGAAAGCCCGCTTATTTTTATAAACGGGCTTTATTTCTATATTCTAACCTTTTCTACTGCTTTTATTTGGCGGTACTCCGGCTCCCAGATTGCTTCTTTCACTGCAATCTTGATATCGTTATCACTTAAGTTCTCTCTAGCAACACCTTCTGCAACAGCAACTTTCGCTACTTCAATTGCAACCATTTCCGAGATATTACGTAACTCTTCAACCTCTGGCAAAATAGGTGCTCCTGGCTGACTTGTATCTACCATGCTTGCAACTGCTTCAGCAGCTGCTGCGAACATTCCATCCGTCATGACGCTTGCACGTACAACAATTGTTCCAAGACCAAGACCTGGGAAAATAAGTGCGTTATTTGATTGTCCAATCACATACGTTACACCATTGTATGTAACCGGTTCAAATGGACTTCCTGTTGCAACTAATGCTCTTCCTTCTGTCCACTCGATTAAATCAGTTGGTTTTGCTTCAGCAAGTGGCGTCGGATTCGACATCGGTAAAATGATTGGTCTTTCTACGTGAGATGCCATTTCTTTAATAATCTCTTCTTTGAATGCTCCTGCAACAGTTGATGTACCGATTAAAATTGTCGGTTTTACATGCTTCACAACTTCAGCAAGTCCGATCACATCATTTTGCTTCCACTCATTTACTTCCGCTTCTTTTCTTGCATATGGAATTTGGAAATCAAGAAGATCTTCCATATTATCTGTAACTAATCCGTTACGATCAATACACCAGAAACGCTTATATGATTCTTCTTCTGACACACCTACGCGGACCAAAGCATCTCTAACTTGATCTGCAATACCGATTCCAGCCGTACCAGCACCAAACACAACAACGCGGTGTTCACTTAATGGTACACCAGAAGCTTTCACTGCCGATAACACAGCAGCAAGTGAAACTGCACCTGTACCTTGAATATCATCATTAAATGTACAAATATCATGGCGATATTTATCTAAAATTTTTCGTGCATTTCGAGAGCTGAAGTCTTCCCAATGTAAAAGTGCTTTCGGGAATTGTTTATTTACCGCTTGTACAAACGTATCAATAAATTCATCGTAAGCTTCACCAGTTATACGAGGGTGACGATTTCCAATATAAAATGGATTGTTTAATAGTTCTTCACGATTTGTACCTACATCTAAAATTACCGGTAATACACGACTAGGATCGATTCCAACTGCGGCCGTATAAACAGCTAATTTTCCGATTGCGATGTTTATACCACCAACGCCCCAGTCACCAATTCCAAGTATGCCTTCTCCATCTGTAACAACGACTAAATCAATATTTTCTGCTGTTGCACCGATATTGGCGAAAGCTTCTTCAATACCCGACGGATCGTTAATTGATAAATACACACCACGCGGTTTACGGTATTCATGACTATATCTTTGAATCGCTACACCAACAGTTGGTGTATATACGATTGGTAACATTTCACGTAAATGATTTGTTAATATACGATAAAATAACACTTCGTTTCGATCATGTAACGCTGTTAAGTATACATTCTTTAATAAATCGTCCGGCTGAGAACAAAATTGTTCATACGCTCGGCGTGCTTGTTCTTCTAATGTTAAAACCGCTGGCGGTAATAACCCTTTTAAACCTAATTCTTCTCTCTCTTCTTGCGTGAAAGCGACCCCTTTATTTAAAAGTGGTGTTGATAATACTTCTACTCCTCTTAATGTCGTTTCTAATGAACCATTAGAAGCTACTGTAAACTTACTCATAACATCCCTACCTCTATTCATATATAGCATTTCTATATTGTAAACAAAAAAGAGGGGATTGTCCCCCCCTCTTCTTTTAATTTTTCTTTAAAAGAGTTGCTCCTGCAATCCCTGGGTGTGTCATTTCGAATGGATCTAGAATTAACTCTAAGTCTTCTTGTGACAGTACACCGTTTTTCACACAAAGTTCTCGAACGGATTGACCTGTTGCAATTGCTTCTTTCGCAACGCGAGCTGCTGCTTCATAACCGATATGAGGGTTCACGGCTGTAATAATTCCTACACTCTTCTCAACATACTCTTTTAAGCGATCTTCATTCGCTTCAATTCCTTTTAAGCAATTATCTGTAAAGGCACGGAAACCGTTATTCATAATGCTAATAGATTGAAGTAAGTTGAAAACAAGTACTGGTTCCATAACGTTTAATTCTAATTGTCCTGCTTCTGAAGCAAGGCAAATTGTATGGTCGTTACCAATTACTTGGAACGCAATTTGATTAATTACTTCTGGCATAACAGGATTTACTTTCCCTGGCATAATAGAAGAACCTGGTTGACGAGCTGGTAACATAATTTCTGCTAAACCAACACGCGGACCTGATGCCATTAAACGAAGGTCATTCGCAATTTTAGACATATTCATCATACATACTTTAAGTGCTGCTGATACTTCTGTGTATGCATCCGTATTTTGCGTTGCATCTACTAAGTCTTCTGCACCAACAAGTGGTAATTCACTGATTGCAGCTAAATGTTTTACAACTGCTTCAATATATTCTGGATCTGCATTTAAGCCTGTACCAACTGCAGTTGCTCCCATATTTACTTCATATAGATGTTGACGTGATTGCTTGATACGTTTCATATCACGTTCAAGTACGCGGGAATACGCTTTAAATTCTTGTCCAAGACGAATTGGCACAGCGTCTTGTAAATGTGTACGACCCATTTTAATAACATGATCGAACTGCTCTGCTTTTAATTCAAATACATCATGCATATACCCCATCGTTTGTAATAAACCTTCTAATGCGTTTAATGTTGCGATATGAATCGCCGTTGGGAATGCATCGTTTGTTGATTGCGCCATGTTTACATGACTATTTGGACTAATATAATGATAGTCTCCCTTTTCCATTCCTAATAATTCAAGAGCACGATTGGCCATGACTTCATTTGCGTTCATATTCATTGAAGTACCTGCTCCGCCTTGGATTGGATCTACGATGAAATGATCATGCCATTTTCCATCAAGAATTTCTTGAGCAGCTTCTGCGATCGCGCCGCCCTTGCTCAATTCCAATCTTCCTACATCTGTATTAGCAAGCGCTGCAGCTTTTTTTACAATTGCGAACGCTCTAATTAAACCTTCATGGATTTTATATCCTGTAATTGGGAAGTTTTCAACTGCACGCATTGTTTGTACACCGTAGTATGCATAATTCGGTACTTCTTTTTCACCTAAAAAATCTTTTTCAATTCGAACACCATTTTTAACTTCAGTTAATGTTGCCATGATTATTCACTCCTTAACGATTTCTTATGCTGCTTTTGTTTCTTTGACTGTTTCTACATATTGTTTTGCTTTCTCATCATCGAATTCGCCTTCCCACTTCGACATAACAATGGCCGCTAATGCATTTCCTAATACATTGACAGATGAGCGAATCATATCTAAAATGCGGTCAATTCCCGCAATTAACGCGATACCTTCTAGTGGTAACCCCATTGAACCTAACGTTGCTAATACAACAACGAAGGATGCACCTGGAACTCCCGCCATACCCTTGGATGTTAACATGAGAACGAATAATAACGTTATTTGCTCTGTCAGTGACATGTGCACACCGTACATTTGTGCAACAAACAATGCTGCTAACGCTTGATAAATAGCCGATCCAGTCAAGTTAAATGTATAACCTGTCGGAATTACGAAAGAGGCAACTGCCTTTGGACAACCGAATTCTTCCATTTTTCTCATTATATTAGGTAAAACAGCTTCTGAACTTGCTGTCGTAAATGAAAGAATGAGTTCTTCTTTTAAAATTTTCATTAATGTAAAAATGTTTACGCCAACCATTCGTGCATTAATACCTAATACAATCACAACGAATAGTATAACAGTTACGTATACAGCTAGCACTAGTTTTCCTAAAGGAAGTAGTGTTGCTACACCAAATTTTGCAACCGTAACCGCAATTAATGCGAATACACCAAATGGTGCAAATTTCATAACTTGATTTGTAACCCAAAACATCGCTTCGAGTACACCTTCAAAGAAGTTAAAGACAGGCTTCCCTTTTTCTCCAATTGCCGCAACTCCTAAACCGAATAATACGGAGAAGAAAATAATCGGTAATAAGTCACCTTGTGAAATCGATTCAAATACGTTTTTCGGTACAATATGAACAATCGTTTCTGCAAAGCCTTTCTTCTCTGTAGCATCTGCCGTTTGTTTATAAGAAGAAATATCACTTTGCTGTAAATTACTCATATCAACGCCAGTACCTGGTTGGAATATATTCGCCGCAAGTAATCCCATTAAAATAGCAATCGTCGTAATAATTTCGAAATAAAGAATTGTCTTACCACCCAGTTTCCCAAGCTTCTTCATATCTCCTACACCAGCTACTGCAACAATTAATGCTGAAATAACAATCGGTACTACAATCATTTTAATTAAGTGAATAAATATATCCCCAATTGGTGTGATATAAGAAATCGCCGTTTTATTGCCATAAAAGACTGCCCCTACTACAATCCCTAGAACAAGCGCGACAAAAATTTGTGTTGCCAATCCGAATTTTTTCATTTATGTTCATCCCCTTCATGCGAACGCTTTCAATTTGAATTTATAAAAGCTACTCACACATCTTATAAGCGAACCTACAAAATCATACAAAAACCTACAAGTTCGTCACAAAAAATTCGAAAATTTTTCTTTTCTTTTTCATTGACACCTTTTTATTAAAAAGAGATACAATATACTTGATAAGTAATCAGATTGTTTCGTATAATCAAAAAGATATACACTTACAATAAATCGAAATGAAAAGGAGTGGATGGTATGAAAAATTATGTACAAAAATTCGTCCTATCTTCTTCTTTTCTTTTTCATTTTCTTAAAAAGGAACAAAGGCATTTGCCTTTGTTCCTTTTTTATTGCGATCTATATAGGAGGAATTGTTATGAAGCCATATAAAAGAGTATTAATTAAATTAAGCGGCGGCGCACTTGCTGATCAATCCGGAAATAGCTTTAACTCCAAAAGATTAGAACATATCGCAAACGAAATTATATCCATTATTGACTTAGGTATCGAAGTATCCATTGTCATCGGCGGCGGTAACATTTTCAGAGGTCATCTAGCTGAAGAATGGGGCATTGATCGAGTAGAAGCTGATAATATCGGTACGTTAGGTACAATCATTAACAGCTTAATGCTTCGCGGCGTCTTAACAAGTAAAACAAATAAAGAAGTACGCGTTATGACTTCCATCCCGTTTAATGCAGTAGCAGAGCCTTATATTCGCCTCAGAGCAGTACATCATTTAGATAACGGTTATGTTGTCATTTTTGGTGGCGGTAACGGGCAGCCGTTCGTTACGACAGATTATCCAAGTGTTCAAAGAGCCATTGAAATGAATAGTGACGCAATATTAGTCGCAAAACAAGGAGTCGATGGCGTCTTTACTAGTGATCCAAAACATAATAAATCAGCAAAAATGTACAGAAAACTAAACTATAACGATGTTGTTAGGCAAAACATTCAAGTCATGGATCAAGCCGCTTTATTACTTGCTCGTGATTACAATTTACCAGCACACGTCTTTAACTTTGATGAGCCGGGGGTTATGAAAAGAATTTGTTTAGGTGAGCATGTAGGGACTTTGATTAATGATGATGCTTCATTGCTTGTGCATGAAAACTAATTATCTCTCATTAAAAAAGGGTGTCTATAAAAGACACCCTTTTTCATTAACCTTTATAAATAAAAATCCACTAATCCTGCCACTTTCTCCTTACAACGCTCCCAAAACGATAACTTCTCAAAAAATTGTTTCGTCATCTCTTTCGAATCACGAAAATCTTTTGTTAATGCCTCATTCACTTCTGACACGATAGTCCCACCGTGAATATACAAATTCATCTCATCATTTATATAAAAGCTACGTGCAGTCATGTTCGTTGTACCGATAACAGTTAGTTCATTATCAATTAACATTAACTTCCCATGAAACATTCCTTTTTTATAACCATATACTTTAATTCCATTATTAACAGCTTGACGAATATAAGGATATGCTGCCTCTTTAATGAGAGGAATATCTGGTTTATATGACCAAAGTATTTTCACTGTAACACCACGTTTTTGCGCTTCAATTAAAGCATTCATAAATTCTTTATTTTTCGCTATAAAATAAGGTGTTGTAATTACGATTGAATGCTTCGCTTGTTGTATTAATTCGATATATGTTTCAGCGACGTGATGTCCATTGTAGCAAGCCATCGTATGTAATGTATTCCCTTTACTCGCTTTATTCGTACTTCTCTTTATATGTTCTTTCGTATCTCGTTTCCAATCTAAAGCAAATTGTTCTTCTAAATCTTTTGCTCCTTCCCCTTTAAGCCTCACATGATAGTCACGCCAATATCCAAATTTTTTATCTTTCCCCAAATATTCATCCCCTATATTAAAACCACCTGTATAGCCAATCTCTCCATCAATCGTCGTAATACGGCGATGATTACGATGGTGAAGTGAATAAAATCCGAATGGCAATTTAGGTTTTCTACTATATGTAAAATGTACACCACTTTCCCGCAATTCATTTATCATCTTGCTTTCAAATGATAAATCATTAATGCGATCAACGGATAAATAGACGTTTACTCCCTCTTTTGCCTTCTCTTTTAATAAGTTTAAAAAAGTATGGCTACTTTTATCATCCGACAAAATAAAAAAGTACGTGTAAATAGATTGCTTCGCTTCCCTTATATCAGTAAATAACTGTTTATAAAATGACTTTCCTTCTACAAATAATTGAAAATCACTATAATGAGGTGCATACTCTGTCGGCATGTTTTTCCCAGCTTCCATTTTCCTACCTAAAGTAACATCGATATGCATCCAAATTACAATAAAAACAACAATAGCAATAATAATAGAAGTAACTCGCAATATTTTTTTAATCATTTTGATTTCCTTCCGCTCATTTTCTTTCTACCCTTCTATTTTGTCATTCCAATTTAGATTTCATGCTTCATACAAAAAAGGATGTGACTTAACGTCACACCCTTTTCATATTAAACAAAGTTTCTCGCATCATTATTTCTTCCAAACTTATAAATAGCAATTAAGAAGAATGCTACCGCAAAGGCAATCAAGATTAATATATTTAAATACAAATCTGAAATAGGAATTCCTTGTTGTAGTTTTGATACCGTATCTAATAGCCATCTTTGCGGAAGAAAATCAGCTACTTTTTGCACTGCTTTCGGCATAATATCATACGGAAAATAGCATCCAGCGAGTAAACATGTCGGTACAATGATCATATTTTGCAGTGCGTTTGCCGATGCTGAGTTTTTCGAAAAAGCGACAAGCACTAACGATATTCCAATCGCTATTAAAGCAAATAGCATGAGTACACCAATCATCACGATGAAAGGCATATTGATATTTATATGAAAAACATTCGTTAGGAATAAGATTGTAATTAGAATTTGTACTGTTAATAGCATCATATTTACCCCGATATTAGATAATATGAACTTCTTCCCATCTATCGGCGTTGATATGAGTCTAAAATACGTTCTATTCTCTTTTTCTTTTAAAATCTGACCAGATAAGTTCGCTGCTGAAAACAACATAAACATAATAAGGTAACCCATCGTTTGGTTTGTCATATCTTTATTTTTCGAAGTATCTTCTAGCGTTTCAGTTTTCATTTTAAATGCACTTTTTTGATACCCAGCGTACATATTATCAAATGCACTTTGATCTGTTCCTGCTACTTTACTAATAGCTGCTACATTATCAATATAATTGTATAAATATGATTTTATAAAGCCTGTTACTTGATCACCTTTAATCGATGAAATTTCAATATGATTTGGTTTCCCTTCTCGAACACTTTTTGCAAAACCAGAATCTAATGTAATAACTCCATCAAGTTTTTTGGAAGTGAGTTTATCTTCTACTTCAGATTCTTTAATTTTACTTACCTTTACATGATTTAATCCTTCTAAAAATTTCACCGTATCATTTGCTATAGATTGATTTTCTTTATTTATAACCCCGATATTTAACGTCCCTTGCCCCACATTCCCATACATTGAGAAGGAGATTAGCGTTCCGATTATCGGCAAACTAATAATAATGAATAACCCTTTTTTATTTTTCAAAAGTACAGATAACGTTTTTTGTATGAGCCATAAAATATCTTTCATACTATAGCCCCTCCCGTCTACGTAATGCAATAATTGCAATTAATAAAAAGAGTGCCGAAATTCCAAGGTTTAAACATATTACTGGCAATGCTGCTCCTACATCATTTGCATAAATAATTTTCATAACAGCTGTGTTCGCCCACGTTAATGGTGATAAATTCGTAACGAAATTTTCTTCTATTACGAAATATGCACCACCAAAAATAGAAGCTAATTGCACTACTACCATAATAATTGCTCTTGATGATTCCGGTGTTTTTGTAATATATCCGATTCCTAAACCGAAACTAATTGCTAAGAAGACTTGTGTTAATAAAATAATAAATATGATTCCAAGATGGTCGCCCCAATTCGCTTGAAAAACAAATTTACTAAATAACATGACGAGTAATATGCACAGAGCATTTGCTACTAGGCTACCAAGTACTTTTCCAATGAATATTTCAGCCTTACTTATAGGCGCAGCAATGAGGCGATCTCCTGTTTTACGTATTCGTTCTCCACGAATTAAAGAACTCGCTCCCATCGCAGCATATAGTGCAATCATCGTCGTCATTACAACCGCATAGTAATCCATAGAACCTGGCTTTTTCGCAGCTTGTAAAGATGTTTCTTTTATATAATCATTATGATTTCCGCTTGAAATAACCGCGCTCACCTTACTAGGATCAACTTTTGCAGCTTCGGCCGCTACATTGTACTTATCAATAAATGTTGTAAGCATGCCTTCCACAATACTTCCCTCAATACTACTTTTGTCACTTCCGTAAAATTTCGCACCATCTTTATTTAATTCTACATAAGCAGCATATTTATTTTGCTTCACTTCTTCTTTCCCATCTATACTGCCGGAAGCTTTTTTAAAATGAATACCCGATTTATCGACTTCTTTCGTAAATGCTTCGAACGATTGAGAAAACGTGCTACTCGCTTCATCTTTGTAGAGCACTTGTATATCTTTAATCGATTGACTATCGCTATCAAATGCATTCGTTAATGCTGTTCCTAACACAAGCATAAGTACAATCGGAAATGCTAACATAAAAACTAAAGTTCTTACGTCTCTGAAATCTCTTTTAATATGCATAACTGCAATATTGAAGATGTTCAATTGATGAACCTCCCTTTACCTTTTCTTCATTTACCTTTTATTTATCTCGTAAGTTTCTTCCAGTCAACGTAAGGAATACTGTTTCTAAGTTCGGGGCCTGCTCCTCTAACGAACGAATTTCAATGTCATGATTAATGAAATGCTGAATAATTTTATTTAAATTATTTACTCCTGCATCCGAGTTTACCTTGATTACGTTCTCTTCAACTTGAACAGCTTTCACACCGTTTATCTCTTTTAACTTTTCTACATCTAAATTTTCTATTGACTTCACTTCAACCCAAATATCTTTCGTATCAGTAATAATCGCTTTTAACTGTTCTTTCGTTCCTTCTGCAATTACTTTACCGTGATCTACAATTGCTATTTTCGTACAAATCTCTTCTACTTCTTCCATGTAATGGCTCGTGTAAATAATCGTACTTCCCATTTCATTTAATTTTCGAACAGACTGGAGAATATAGTTTCTTGACTGCGGATCAATCCCAACTGTTGGCTCATCCATAATAATTAACTTCGGTCTATGAGCGATTGCGCAAGCGATATTCAATCTTCGTTTCATCCCGCCAGAAAAGTTTTTCGGGTAACTTTTATGCTTATCACTAAGCCCTACAAATTGAAGTGCTTCCTCTACTCTCGCTTTTAGCTCAGCTCCTCTTAACCCATACAGTCCAGCAAAGAATTTCACATTTTCATAGGCAGTTAACTCTTCATAAATCGCAATATCTTGTGGAACGATACCGATATTCATCTTCGCAAACCGATTATGTTTCTTTATATTTTTTCCTAATATGCTAATTTCGCCTTCATTACTTCTTAACAACCCGGCAATCATATTTATCGTTGTACTCTTACCAGCACCATTTGATCCTAAAAAGCCAAATATCTCTCCTTCTTTAATAGATAAAGACATATTATCTACCGCGATGAAATCACCAAATTTTTTCGTTAAATTTTTAATTTCTAATGTATTCATCATTTCACCCCTATTTCGGTTTCTCTGCTTTTAGTATAAACAAAAAAAATGAACCTGCTCAGTGCAGAAGTTCATTCTTTTCACATGAGATTATTCACTTTTTTCATATGAGATGATTCATCTTCGTCCCATTTTCTTATATCGGCAACAGCATCGTTACTGAAAAGCCACTTGTTCCATCTACAATAATTTTTCCGTTTACTGATGCTGTTCGCTCCTCCATCCCCATAATCCCGAGACCTTTCTTAACGAGAGCTGCACCTTTTCCGTTATCCTTCACTTGTACTTTCACCATCTTGTTAAGTACATGAATATCGATTGAAATGACTGTCGCATCAGCATATTTCATCGCGTTCGTTAGTGCCTCCGTAACATTTTCACCGATAATCTTCCACTGAATCGGTGAGATCATATCTAAATTCCCTTTATATACGAAGGGGATATTTATATCATGCTTACCGGCAAATTCCTCTATGAATAATTTCATACGATGAATGCCAATTTGCTCCGTTGGTGGCTTCATATTTTTTAATGTAACTCGAATACTTTCAATTCCATCTTTCGATATATGAATTGCATTTTGTAATAACTCGGCAGATTTTTCTTTATCTATCCCCATTAATCTCTTTGCTGCTTCCATTTGAATTAGCGCCCCTGTCATCGAGTGACCAATTTTATCATGAATTTCTTGTGATAACCGATTTCTCTCTTCTAACTTAAATGTGTACTCTGATTGCTTTATGTACTCTTTATTTTCATGTAAGCTTTTCGTCAGCCGCTGCATATCTTTTCGCATCTTATCATTTTGTGATTCAAGCTTTAATACACGCGATATATACCGTTCTGCCATAGTTAATACGATGAAAGAAAATGTAGCAATTAATCCATATGTCATTCGAATACTTTCTTCTGTAAAGATAATAGGAATCATCATAATGATAAAGAGCTGCCATTTCTTCTCTATATAACGAAATATAACTTCATATAAGTTCAATGGTAAAAATAAAATAAAAAATGGATGAACCTTCCATGTAAATAATATAACTATGCCAATTGACAGACTAGATAATATGTTTTTGTACGTATCTTGTTTAAATATAGAGATCAGCACATTTACAGAAAGATATAAAAGCAAAGTAAGTATAATCCACGGTAAGTTCACAACATTTAAATAAATGTAACTAAACACAATATATATGAAGACAATTAATTTACTTACAATTAACCAAAATTCCATATCTTTAATCTACTTTCCCTGTTAAATAATAAATCGCAATTTGTGTGCGATGTTCAAGTCCAGTTTTCCCTAAAACTGATGTAATATAATTTGCAATCGTTCCTTCTGATATGAAAAGTTGCTTTGAAATTTCTTTATTCGAGAAACCTTTCGCAATTAATGCGATAATACTAAGTTCTCTTTCTGTAAAAAGACTTGTATCTATTTTACATTCGTCCTCTTTGCTTTCCATTAAATTGCTCTTAATTTTATCAAGCACTACATCTTGCATAACAGTTTGACCGTTATATACTCCTTTTATTGCATCACGAATACGCTCTGGATCATTATTTTTTAATAAATAACCTTTCGCCCCGTTTTTTACTGCGTCCAAAATATATTCATCATCATCGAACGTCGTTAAAATTAGCGGTTTCGTTTTCGTCCCTTCACAAATGAATTTCGTTGCCTCTACCCCGTTCATATTTGGCATGCGGACATCTAAAAGAGCGATATCAACGTCGTTCTTTTCGCAATATTCCACTGCTTCTTTCCCATCATTTACTGTATCTACAACTTCGAACTCTTCATATGTATTTAAAATAATTTTCATGCCTTCTCTAATAAAAGAATTATCATCTGCTATTAATATTTTAATTTTCATGTTTGTTAGTATGGACCTTCCCCTACTAATATTCACATCCTTTCTTCACGTAACATTTCCTACTTGCTCATTATATACTTCTCTTTACCATTTTTTCACACCTTTTTTCGTATAGCTTCCTTCCTAAAAATATATTATTCTTTTTTTACAACATGTGTAGGGTGACCGATCATTTCTTACGTCTATATAATAGAATGCGTCAAAAAGGAGGGAGAGACCCATTGAGGAAAAACAATTAATTGAAAAAGCACAGCAAGGAAGCGAACACGCTTTTCGTATCCTTGTGCAAACATATCGTCATTATATTTTTCAAGTTATCTTTTCTATTTTAAGACATGAAGAAGATACGAAAGATGTTACACAAGAAGTATTCGTAAAAATTCACGCCTCTCTCCCTAATTATCAATTTCGCGGATTAAAAACTTGGATGGCGCGTATTGCCACCAATCACGCTATTGATTATAAGAGGAAAAAAGCTAGAGAAAATGAAGAACTCTCCTTATGTAAAGAAACTGAGGAAAATATAAAATCCTCTCATAACGTTGAGGATTTATTATTGACGAAAGAGCAAAAATTACTCATTGCTCAAAAACTGAGAGAACTTCCCGAAAATTACCGTGACGTCGTTCTCGCACATTACTTAGAAGAAAAAAGTTATCAAGAAATTTCTTTACAGGAAAACATCGAAGTAAAAACAGTCGAAATGAAACTGTACCGGGCAAGAAAATGGATTAAAAAACATTGGAAGGAGGAAGAGTTTCTATGATGCATTATTCAAAAGAGGATTGGCGCAATTATACTTTAGATTTTATAGAAAGCAATGGACGTGAATCTATGGAAGAACACCTTTATGAATGCGATCATTGTTTAGCACTTTATATGGAAAGTATCGATGAACAACATGAAAACCTTCCAATGATAAATGATGATTCATTTACGAACGAAGTTATGACGCAAATTAATTTTGAAACGCTACAACCTAATGAAAATATAAAAACAAACTCACTAAAGCGCACCATTATTCACTACATAATTGCGACTGCGGCTACAATTATTTTTATGGTAAGTGGTTTATTCCAATATATTTTCACAGCGACATCAAATTTCGAGAAATCTTCAAAACATAACGAGTCTTCTATCTCACAACAAATTGTAAACAAATCGGTCGACACATCAAAAAAGGACGGAGGTTCAAAACATGAATAAAAATCCCTTTTTAGCACTTGTATTAGGGCTAATTCCCGGGCTTGGACATTTATATTTAAAGAAATTTGGACGGTTTATTTTATATAGTGGAGGGGCTGTATTTCTATTTATCTTTGCAGCATTTTGTACAATAGCATTAGGTGCGCGTGATATTGCTTTTCTTTCTCTATTTTTACTAGTCGTCTTATGGACAATCAATTTATTAGATTTAGTTATCACTATTATTAACCAATCGAAAAAACAAGCAGCCGGAGAATTTACAGAGTCCTCTAAAGAAAGCGAACGATTTTATATCATTCTTCTATCAATCATCCCTGGACTTGGACATTTTCAATTAGGACTTATGCAACGTGGACTTACATTTTTAGTAGCTTGCACAGGAATCGGAAGTATGATTATATTCGTTGCACTTTTAACATCGCAAGAAAGTTTCCTTATCTTCCTTATTACATTACCTGTTTTATGGATTTATAACTTCTTTGATGTTGTTCAACAACTACAGAAAAAAGAACGCGGAGAGCAACTAGATGATCGTACTATTTTCGAAGATTTTGAAGAACATCGAGAACAAGGAAAGAAAAGTAAAACATTTGCTTCTATTTTAGCGATGTTCCCTGGAGCAGGACATATGTATTTAGGTTTACAACGTCGTGGTCTTCAGCTTATGGCAGCCTTTTTACTATCAATTTATTTACTCGACTTATTAAGACTTTCTGCGTTTTTATTTTTAGTACCAATCATTTGGTTTTATAGCTTTTTCGACGCTTTACAGCAAACTGCAAAGTATGGAAAAGAACGTGTACATGACGAACCTATCATTGATTATTTTATCAATCATCAAAGATGGATTGGTATCGGATTAATTGCTTTAGGTGGTTATTATTTATTAAATCAAACAGTCCTTCCTATTTTGAATGATTATTTTGTAACTATATTTAATATTCATCTTAGCGAACTATATTATCGCTATTTCCAAACATCTATCGTTGCACTCTTCTTAATTGGTGGCGGCTTTAAATTGTTACTTGGAAATAAAGAAAACAAAGGTGGGACAAGCGAATGAGGACTTGGCGTGTTGGAACATTCTCAATGGGGCTTTCTATTATATCGTTAGGATGCTTTTTACTATTTTCAGTCGTAAAAGGAATTCAAGTATTAGATACACTAACTGCATGGTGGCCGGTTTTACTTATCATACTTGGAGCTGAAGTTTTACTATACCTTCTATTCTCTAAAAAAGAGCAATCTTTTATTAAATATGATATTTTTAGTATTTTCTTTATCGGCGTTTTAGGAAGTGTCGGAATTGCTTTTTACTGTTTATTATCAACTGGATTACTAGAAGAAGTTCGTCATTCTATTAACACAACGAGGCAAACGAGTAATATTCCAGACGGACAATTTGATATACCTGAATCTATCAAAAAAATTGTAGTGGATGCAGGACAGCACCCTCTAACAATAGAGGGTAATGATACAAATCAAATTCATCTTTTGGGAACTTATGAAATGACGACG
Source organism: Bacillus sp. M5A3_1b (assembly GCF_053345335.1). Classification (NCBI taxonomy): domain Bacteria; kingdom Bacillati; phylum Bacillota; class Bacilli; order Caryophanales; family Bacillaceae; genus Bacillus; species Bacillus sp. M5A3_1b. The sequence continues at coordinate 50,154 of NZ_JBKEZY010000002.1, forward strand.
AAAGCAAATGAAAAACTCAATTTAAAACGAGATGATTTCCTTTCCGTTCAAACGGCTGGAGAAACGATGCATATCACATTAAAATCATTACCTGTTCAGCATACGTTATTTAACTCGGCACCACAGGTGAAACCAACACTCGTTCTTCCGCAAAATAAAAATGTGGAAATTCGTGCTTCAAATAACGAGCTATCTCTTTATCCAGGTCAATTACAAAACAATTGGTTTGTACAAGAAAGCTCAAGAGTGTCTGTACATCTTGCAAAAGAGAGTGATGTATCTTTAACAGCAGTAACGAATCAAAAAGAAACACACGGAAGCACACCTTGGGAACAAGTAGAAGATTTAACGAAAAAAGAAAATACTTCTTCAGAAGAGCATCCAGAATTAAACAACCAAGAACATTGGTATAAAAATTCGATTAAAACCGGAAATGGGACGTACAAGTTAAATATTGAGAAAGCTTACAATTTAAATATGAGCGTTATTGAAAAATAAGAAAAACCTTCCGCAATTGCGGAAGGTTTTTCTTATATAATCGCTTTAATTCCTTCTAATACTAATCCAATCATAAATCCGCAAACCGCCCCGTTCACTCGGATCCACTGCAAATCTTTACCTACATTATTTTCAATCATTTCAATTAACGTTTTATCATCTAACTTATCAAGATTTTCTTGTACAAGTTTTCCGATTTTCGAATGATTCTTTTCCACAAGTGTGACAACTTGTTTTTGTAGCCACTCTTCTATTTTTTGAACAGTTTGTTCATCTTCTTTTATTTTATTCATTTGTGTTTGTAAAAATGGAATAACATACTTATTCGCAAATTCTTCATTTTTCACAAAAGTAATTGCCCTTTGTTGTACTTGCTCCAGCATCTCTTTAATTTTGTCAGTAGCATCCCAATTGGCAATCCATTTTCCTTTCCAATTTTCTAATTCTTGTAGTAACGCTTCATTTTCTTTTACATTTATAATTTCTTGGCGAATTTTTGATAAGATAAGTTGTCTTGTGCTATTATCTGCATCTTGTAAGCTGTTAATATTGCTAATAATAAATTTCTGCAAAATGCCGCCAATTTTATCTTCATCTACAATATTCATAAACGATTTTAAAGTAAACTGTAAGAATCCATCTACTTTTATATTTTCCATCGCCTTCATACCTAAGCTTCCGAGCTGGTAACGCGCTTCATCTTGCGCTGTCCAATCTTTCACTTTTACTAAAATGTAATCAAGTGTCTTTTCATCATATTCTTGCACAACTAGTTGATCAACAAGCACTTGTAATATGTTACTTGTATTAATTGTATGCAAATACGTTTTTAATTCTTTTTCAATAATAACCGCTAATTTTTCCGTATCTATTGTAACAATCGCCTTCTCAGCAATTGTTACAATTCCCTTTTTCACAGCGTCAGACTGCATTTCTCTTTCAGCAATTTGCAGTACCATTTGCGCTAGCTGCATTTCTTTTACTTTATTCGTAATACTTTCTTTCGTCAGCCACTCATTTTCTAACGTATGAATGAGCCCTTTCGTTACTCGTTTACGATTTTTAGGTAATAACGCTGTATGTGGAATTGGAATTCCCATCGGATGACGGAATAATGCTGTAACTGCGAACCAATCCGCAAGTCCTCCAACTAATCCAGCTTCAAATCCCCCTTGTATAATCTCACCTGCTACCGTTCCTTGAAAAGGGATAGAAGCCGCAAAACCTACTCCCATAACCCCAAGCGAAATACCCGCTATATATTTAGTCTGTAATGACATCGTATACACATCCTCTTATTATGTAAAATAAAGCTTTTTGTTATATTTATTTGATATTAGTTCTTTATATCTATACTATAATGAACTAATGCGAAAATAACAAAGAATTTATAATAATACATATGTCATATAAATAAAAAATGAGGCCACAATTAGCCTCATTTTTCTAATATTGTTAATGACTCACCTGTTTTATAATACCCATTCATCACATCTTCTGGAACCATACTACCACCCGTTCCCCACACAATATGAGTACCTTTTTTCATCTTCTCTGTTAACTGTTGCTTTTGTAAATACTCATCTTCTGTACATACTTTCACTGATCCTATCATGCCCGCTAACGCAGAAGGCTCTAAATAAATATTTTCCGTATCAGCTAGTTCTTTTAACAATCTATACAACTCTTCATCACTTACTGTGTAATTTCCACTCAAAAATGGCTCCATCGTTTTACCGACAAATCCAGACGGTCTTCCTACCGCCAGTCCGTCCGCGTCTGTTACATTATCAATCCCTATATCTTGAACGGCAATTTTATCATGAAGTCCTGTCATTAAACCGAGTAACATGCATGGAGAGTGCGTAGGCTCTGCAAAGAAACAGTGCACGTTGTCTTTATACAATAACTTTAAACCAAATGCGACTCCGCCAGGTCCGCCCCCTACTCCGCACGGAAGGTAAACGAATAAAGGATGCTCTTCATCTACTACAATCTCTAACTCTTTTAATTGTTTTTGTAAACGCGATGCTGCTACTGCGTATCCTAAAAATAAATCATGTGAGTTTTCATCATCTACAAAATAACAGCTAGGATCTGCATCCGCTTGCTGACGCCCCTCTTCTACTGCTTTACTATAATCAGCTTCATATTCAATAACGTTTACACCTTTACTTCTTAATAAATCTTTTTTCCATTCTTTTGCGTCTGCTGACATATGAACAGTTACGTTAAAACCTAGTTTCGCACTCATAATCCCAATGCTTAATCCTAAGTTTCCTGTTGAACCTACCGCAATTGAGTATTTGGCAAAAAACTCTCTACATGTATCACTATCTAAAATGGAATAATCATCTTCTTCTGTTAACATACCATGCTGCAAAGCTAATTGTTCAGCATGTTTCAACACTTCATAAATCCCGCCTCTAGCTTTAATGGATCCTGATATCGGAAGATGACTATCACATTTTAATAATAATTCTCCTAAAATAGGTTGCTCGTAATTTTTCTCTAAAGCTTGTTTCATTAAAGGGATTTTCACTAAAGGTGATTCAATTATGCCGTTAGTCTCTTTCGTTTCAGGAAAAACTCTCGCAATATATGGTGCAAAACGCTTTAACCTCTCTTCCGCATCTTTTACATTTTCTTCACTAAGTGGCGAATCTTTTATTGCCGTTTCATACTTTTCCATGTTCGGATTCACCCAAAACACTTCTTCTGTTTTGATTAATTTATTTAATAATGGATATTCCGCTTTTAATTTCTCTATTTCCTTCATTCCTCTTCCTCCTCATCACCTTGTAGCTTACGATTTAATAAATTATAATTAATTTAATTTTAATATAGTTTAACACAAATTATTCACTTAAGTTAATTTTAATTTAATTTATTTAAATATAATTTAATAAATTAGTAAGGAGCTTTTCATTATGGAAAATATAGATATTGGTAAAAAGATCGAAAAACAAAGAAAAGAAAAAGGTTTAACGAGTAAAGAACTCGCAAAGATGGCAGGTATTACACCATCTATGTTAAGTCAAATTGAGCGTGGGTCTGCTAACCCTTCTATCCAAACATTAAAAGTACTCGCAAAAGCGTTAGATGTTCCAACATTTAGCTTTTTACTTGAAGATACAAATACAGACGATTTAATTGTACGTTCCTATAAACGAAAAAAAATGATTATTGATAATTTATCATATGAATTGTTATCACCTGATTTTACAGGGAATTTAGCAACAGCAATCATGACCGTTCCGCCAAATACAGCTTCATCAGAAAATGTGCTAGAACATAAAGGCGAAGAATTAGCATTTGTATTAGACGGGACAATCACATTGTATTTAAACGAAGAAGAGTACATATTAGAAACGGGTGATAGCGTAAAAATACCTGCTTATTTAAAACATAAATGGGTAAATCAGTTCGAGAAAAATGCAATTGTTTTATTTTCTGTTACTCCGCCGATTTTTTAATACACAATAAAAAAGATAGCCACGTACGGGCACACTCCATACGTGGCTATCTTTTTATTTTTTCGGCACCAACAAAATTCCTAAACTAATAATTAAGAAGCTCATTATTTGCTGTATTGATAAACCAAATAGAACCGAATTTTGTTCACTAACAAGCGAAATAATGAGATGAGCAACCCCTTCAATAATTAGAAAAACACTTATATTCTTTCCATTTCCGAGCCTTTCATTTTTCATCCATAACAAGCCGATTATACAAAGGGCGAGGATGATCTCGTATACGAAAATAGGGTGATATAAAAATTTAGATTCATATATTTTCACACCCCAAGGCAATGTCGTTTGTACACCTATTTTGTGGTTGAATAGAAAATAAAAAATAATACTCATACATAGTCCAAAAGGTAATGCGTCAAGTAAAATACGAAGCGAAAATTGTCCCTTTTTACTTTTCCAAACAATGTATATACTCGCAATTACACATCCTGCTATAATATGCTGCATACTTCCTACAGCTAATAGTGCCTGCAATGGCGACCTAAAGGCCCATACTGGATTTAAAATTGCCGGTGCAAATTTCCATACAAATACGATGATAAGAAAAGCATTTGTTACTGCATCCATCATTTTTTCATATGGTACACTTTCGTTCTTCATCTTTCGTTTCATCAACATAAATCCAAATAAACTTCCAATTATAAGAGATACGGGTTGTAACCTCACGATCCACTCCATCAATACAAAATCCCCTCTTTAACTCTCAATTAATTTCTTAAATTTCTCTTCTAATTGATCTGGAGGTAATACGCCTCGTACTTGCTCTACGATAATTCCATCTTTATTAACAAAAAATGTCGTTGGTAACGAAAATACTTTATAATCTAATCCAGCTACTCCGTCCATATCTAGTAAAACAGGAAACTTAAATCCGTGACGATCTGCAAATGCACTCGCTTCTTGTACTGGATCTCCAATTGTCGCATTTACCGCAAAAATTTCAACATCCTTTTTATATTTATCATACATACGAACTAAGTCAGGTGCCTCCATTTCACATGGGCCACACCATGATGCCCAAAAATTAATAAGGTATGGCTTTCCTTTTGCATCATTTAACGAATACAGCTTCCCGTCTAACCCTTTTAATGTTATGTTTGGCGCTTTAAATCCTACTTGTGGTAATACTTCTGTTTCTTGTAACTCCGCTTGTTTTGCTTTTCTTTCTTTTTCTTCTTTCTTTGTATTATAAAAATTAACCCCGGCCCAAATTAATGCCCCGGCCAGTATAATCGCAATTAGCTTCTTCACTTTTCTTCCTCCTCATTTTTAAAAGCCTGTAAATCCGCCGAATAGACGAATAAAGAATGCGGTAATTTTCGTCATTTGATTTGTATACAATAAAACCCCTGTTACAATCATCATTCCACCGCCAATTTTCATCATGACATTGGCATATGTAACGATCCATTTTACCTTCCCAATAAAGAATGCCATCACAAAAAACGGAACCGCAAACCCAAGAGTATACGCTGTAATATAAAGAAGTGCTTCTTCAGGATTTGTCGCCCCAAGCATGAGTACAGCTGAAAATATCGGTCCAACACACGGCGTCCAACCCGCTGCATATGTCATACCGACTAAAATCGAGCGAATATATCCAGTCGATTTACTTCTATACTGTACCTTTTTCTCTGCCATAAGCCACTTAGGCTGAAACAAACCTGTCATAAACAGCCCCATCAAAACAATGAAAATCCCACCAATTTGTTGAATCAATTTTTGGTTAGATGAAAATGTTATTCCAATCCAGCTTACCGATAAGCCTAACGCATAAAATATAACCGAAAATCCGATCATAAAAAATACGGTATGTATGATCGCTGATTTTTGCATCATTCCACGATTTTCTTTTAAATCTTGAATAGACACACCTGTAATATACGATAAATAAGTTGGATATAGCGGCAAAGAACATGGTGATATAAATGACAATACCCCTGCCCCAGCTACAAGCCAAATTGTTAAATCTGCTGCATTCATTTTACTCCCCCTAAAGCACTACAATAAGTAGTGTTAATTCTTAAAAAAAGAGGCTATATGCACTCTCCGACAATAAGTACAATCGACATACAGAATAAACCTAATGTTACATATACCGAATTCGTATGTAACGGAATATTGAGCTTAACAACTTTTTCATTTAACACTTGCTCGATTCGTAAATTTATTGCTGTTTTTGCAAATGAAGCTGTCACACATCGATTTTCCATTGTCTTTATTTTAATTAATTTTAATAATGCGCTACCTAACTCGAATTTAGATTTCATTTTTCGCATCGCATACTTATCTGCTGCTAGCTCCTGATACACATGATAGCGCTGCAATAAACCTTTTAATATCGGGATGTACACCATTCCTTCTGCTAATAACGTAAAACAAAATAATTTTAATGGATCTCGATTAGTTTGATGATATTCTTCATGGAAAATAATCGCATCCATTTCTTCATCTGAAAATGTTTGAAGCATGCCTTCTGACATGACAACTTTCGGACGAAATAACCCAATTGTAAATGCTGCAACTTCCGCGGTCGGCAATATATATATTTGTTTTCCTTTTCGAATGGAAGGGATAAGTACTTTTTGTAATTTTTTACTATAGAAAAATTGTCGCCACATTCTTTTGCACACTATGAGTACAGTAAGTAATAGTAATCCAGCAATTATAATACGAATGAGCGATAATTCCTTCATATGTTGTTCTAATTGAAACAAACAAAAATTTGAAAGAAAGAACGCCTTATTTTGAAACAGAAATGGATATGTAACGTAATACACTAACATGCTGAAAAAGAGGGTACTAACAATTACTGCTAACAATACGATTTTACGCATTTGCCATTTCATTTCATTGATCCTCTTTTTTTAACTGATTCAATTTGTCTTCTAATTTTTTTATTAAAGTTGGATCAACCTGCTCTAACTCATCAAGCATATGATTTACAACTAAATCTCCAAATTCCCCCATCAATTCCTGTGTCATTTTCTTCGTTTGATTGGATAAGAATTCTTCTTTTGTTTGCACAGCACGATATATGCCACTTCTTTTCACAGTCTGTTTTTCTAAGTGGAATTTCTCTACTAACCTGTTCATAACTGTCATGACCGTATTAAAATTCACAGGTGATTCTTCACTTAATTTCTGCTGCACTTCTTTAATCGTAATACCCTCGGTAGACCAGACAATCTCCATAATTTTCGCTTCAAGCGGTCCAAAAAAGTGATTTAATCCTTGCTCATTTAATTTATAGTTTTGAGTAAACATAGTATGGCTCCTTTCACACTACGAATTGTAGTATAAATTAAATGAAAGGTCAAACACGAATGAAATGCACTAAAATCCACTACCTATAAATACGTTCGCCATTCCATTCATTATAATCCTAGCTTCTCTCCAAATGTTTCAAAGAGATACTGCTCTAATATTTGTACATTAAACTTCTTATTACGCCCAAGTGCAAATAATTCCCGATCTTTCGCTACGATAGTATCTAATGGAATAACGACATTATCCACTATTTTTGTAATTTCAATGATGTTACTTTTGACATTTACCTCTGTTTTAAATTCAATATTTTCTAATACGATATGTGAACGTCTTCCTGATGTAAAGAAAGTAAAGTTAGGATTTTTCACAACGCCAATTTCAGCCTCTAACGCATATAAATAGTGAAAAATTATATCTCTATGTCCATCTTTTATTATTTTTTCATCCTTCTCATCATCTAAGTATTCTTTCACTTTCGTTGCAAACTCAAATCGAAAATCCATTTTTTCACGCTCCCTCTATTCATTCTATATTAAATAAATATATTAAAATAATTTTACCATATTACGGTACAAGTTCCTATTAAAAGTAAAAAGCACTTTTAATATCCCTATTATTTCTAATTCTTTTTTAATTCAATATTAATCACTGCGTCGTTATATCAATTTAAACATATTTTTCCTATATTTTGAAACAATAGTACGAAATATTATATATCAATAAATTGTTTCAAATTCATTTTTCTATATAGTTATCACTACCTTTACTATTCCGATATACTTAAACTATATTTTCTACTTATTCATTACTTGAGAGAAGGAATGTTACTCTCTTCTATCGAATTTTTATATAACAAAAATGATTAGGTGGTGCTTTACTATGAAATTAGCTGTCATTGGTGGCGGTGATTTACAAGATTCCAATCACTCGCCTATTAATGAGCGACTTATAGAATTAACAAATAAACAGTATCCAAAAGTATTATTCATTCCTACAGCTAGTCATGATGATGAAAGCTATATAAAGCTATTTTTAGACACGTTCGAAAAACAATTACACTGTGAAGTACAAATTTTACGTACTATAGCTGATACACCTTCTAAATATGAAATAGACGAAATGATTCAGTCTGCTGATTTAATTTATCTCGGTGGCGGGAACTATATTCAAATGGTTACAGAATGGAAAGAACTTAAACTCGATGAAAAATTACTATTGGCTCTGCAACAAGGAACACTCATTGCGGGCAATAGCGCTGGTGCTATGTGTTGGTTCACATCTAGTATCCGATCAGATTATGAAGGTTCTGGTTATATAGAGTGTAACGGTTGGGGGATTGTTAACAAAAGGTTTTGTCCACATTATAATCAATTAAATAGAATGAACGCCTTCCATTCCTTTTTACAAAATCATCAAGGTAATATAGAAGGAATTGCACTAGAGGATAATTGCGCTTTATATATTACAGAAGAATCTTTTGAAATTATCGGTGAACCTGAAAAAGCGTGGGAGTTTTATATGAGCGATAACAAGCTCATTAGACAACATTTTGATATCACTTTAAAAAGCTATTTGTAAACATACACTTACAAAAAAATGTCCCTAAGTATAATAGCTTAGGGACATTTGCATGATTTAACTCACTAGTCGTGTAATTCGTTTCTTCTGCCATGAAAGCTTATAATATGCATACTGTAATATTAAGCTGACAATAAATGCTGCTGGGTACCCAATCCATATCCCTTCTATGCCAAGACTTGTATGGTAAGAAAGGTAATATGCTACAGGTACTTCAACAAGCCAAATTGATACAACTCCGATAACAGTTGGCCATAATACTGTACCACTCGCTCGCATTGTCGCACTAATAATTTGCGCATGCCCGAAAATTAAATAACTCCATAACGTAATCATAACTAGGCTATGAGCAATTTCAATTGTAGTTTGACTCGTTAAAAATAGTGATAGAATGTCTCTTGAGAACAAGTAAATAAGAGATATTAGCACACCACCGATGACGTAGTTCATAATAATTCCGGCCTTCACAACTTTCTGCAATCTATCAAATTGATTCGCACCAATTGATTGTGCTGCAAAAATGGAAACTGTAATACCAAGGCTAACTGCTGGCATTTGTACATAACTTGCAACCTGGTTCACAACGCCATAAGCTGCTGTTGCATCCGAACCATAACGATTCACAAACGCGATTACCGCAATTTCAGATAATGAAACTAATATCATATTAATACTCGCTGGAATTCCGAGTCGTAACAATAGCTTCAATAACTCCCTATCCATGCGAAGATATTTCCTTACCGTACTATCTAATTGTAGTGGGTGATTTTTCTTCTTTAAATACACCAACATGACAATAAACGTAATAACTGTAGATATAACAGAAGCATAGGCTGCTCCATACACATCTAATTTCGGAGCTCCTAACCATCCAAAAATAAGAATTGGTAATAAGATCATATTTAGCGCTGTACTTACAATTAAAAAGTAAAATGGCGTTTTAGAATCTCCTGTACCTCTCATAAATGTTGTGTATGCAAAATATAAAAATAATACTGGCATCGATATAAATAAAATACGTGCATAATGAACACTTATATCAATAATATTTTCTGGCGTTCCCATTAGGCGCATAATATCCATCGCAAAAATACTACCTATTATCGCCAACACAACTCCAATAATAAATGTAAATGTCAGTGTCGTACCAACGATAGCTTTTAAACGATCTTCGTTTTTAGCACCAAACGCCTGACCAATTAAAATAGAACTCCCTGAACCAATACCAATTACAAATGAAACGAGTAAGAAAAATAGTGGAAAGAATGCTGATATAGCCGCTAAATCATTAACGCCAAGCCATCTTCCTACTACTACCATACCGAATAATTGTCCAATCGATTGTAATACATTACTTAATAGTAAAGGTACTAAAAACATGGACATCGATTTCCAAATCGGTTTACTCTCACTTTCTAACTTATGTGACTCCGCACCTTCTTTATTATTATCTGTAGGTGGTTTCAAATTTCATTTCTCCTTTTATTAAAAATCTGTTTTTCAACTTCTATTTCTTTGTATAGTTGTTATAATAATGTGCCTCTATTTATTTTCTTTTCCATATTATCATAACTTTACCCAATATTGGCTCCCATCTGCTGTTCTATCTAAAAAACCATATTCGATTAAATACCTTCTTAAAGTTACAAAATCCGGATATACTCTTTCTATGATAGTATTTACTTCTTTTTCAGTGTACTTTTTATTACTATCAAACCTCGTCACTAAATGGCGTAATATAATTAATTTGCGCTTTTGCTTTTTCGGAAATGTAGAAAGTGGTCCATCTAATCCTTCTGTAAAATGCGCTTTTAATACTTCATCATTTTCTTCTTCCGTAATATTGTAGCGATCATCTACCATCGTTGCTGTTCTATGAATGGGTACAAATTTCGTTTGTACTTTTGATTTTTCTTCTGACAGTTCCATTAATGCTAAAAATACTTTCGCTTGCTTCATTTTCTCTCGAAGTGTAAATCGATGATTACGAATGGTTGATGTACTTCCGCCATCCATCTCTTTTACAATCTCTTTATCATTTAGCCCCATATGGAAAAACTGAACCATTTTCTTTTGTAAATCCGTTAAACCCGTATACTTTTTATCAAGGTTTAATAAATAATCAAACATAGACGTATGTTCATTTTGCACATGCAATTGCACAAACTTCTCTGCTTCATACAAAACTTGATTATCTTGATAAATAACCCCCTTAATAAACGCTTCTCCACAAGCTAAACAAATATACTCCTCTGCTTCCACTTCAAATACATACCCTTTCTTCAATTCTTCTACCGAAGCATCCCAAAACTTCTCTGAAATATCACTCATACTAAACACTCCTTTAAAATGTTTATCTAAAAACAGACATTTCCCAATAACGTTTACTATCTCTTCATCATCTTAACATACAGCAAATAAACATTTCAACATTACGTTTACCCATTTTACAAACTTTTATAAAAAACGTCTACTAAATAATTTTATGAAAAGACTTAAAGTAACAAAAAAGCGAATGTATTTAATACACAAATGAAGATAGGATGTGAAACAAAACATGACTATTCTGCAAGATCCTTTGTTTACTGTTAATCAAATTTACGGTTCACATCATACTCTTGGTCTCCCGCCTACTATACTGAAAGAACTAAAATACGCTATTCAATATTTGAGTGATAACAACCTCGTTCTACACGGAACTGGTACTCACTCATTCCAAAACTTCAGCATTCAATTTTAACTACAAAAAGGTATTTCCGTATATGGAAACACCTTTTATCCATTATATATTCTATTTATAACCTCGACTAAAGCCTTACTTACCTGTACGAATATATGCTTTCGGTTTCCATCCTCAACAAATTTATTAGCACAACTACCCATAATCATCATACAACTAATTATGACTAATGCTAACTTTCTATTTTTGCAAGTCACTTTATACCTCTCCACTATTACAAAATTCCATTTAAATTTATCCCATCAGGAAATTTTACATGAATAATAAAACGTGTGAATATGCAATTATGCATACATATACGTTTTATTACGATGTTGTGATTTAATTTAGTTAGCGTACACGTAAACCGAGGTGACTAACTTGAAATTCAAAGCGAAAAAGAATCCATTTCACGTCATTTTTATTACATTATTTATCATTATTTTTTTCGTTTCGCTATTCTTCCAAAATGAAAATTCTATTTTTTTCACTCTCATAATGCTGTTAAATATCGTGAATCTTTCTTCATTCTATTTCTCTCACTACGACGTAACGGAATCCTCTCTTGTTGTAAAATATGGTTTCATACTGCGTACTGAAATTCCATTTGAAGATATTCGCCACATTACATACTCTGGCAAAACACTTCGCTCAGAAAAGTGGACTAGGCAGCAATTAGAAATCCATTACAATTTATTTGATTCTGTGACAACTTTCGTACCACAAGAAGAAGAAAAGTTCATTTCACGCTTAAAAGAAAACTGTCCACAAATGAAAGTATTGAACATGCCTGCTAACAAATAATATATTTTGGCACTTGTAGTAATACAAATGGAAGTCATAAAAATAAATATCAAAAAAGCCAAGATTCTAAAGAATCTTGGCTTTTTTATTACTCTTTCGGAGCAATCATTTTTTTCGGATCGACAATTTCATTAAATTGTTCTTCTGTTAGTAGTCCAGATTGCAGTGCTGCTTCTTTTAGCGTTAACCCTTCTTTATGAGCATGCTTCGCAATTTTCGCTGCATTTTCATATCCGATATGCGGGTTTAATGCTGTAACAAGCATTAAAGAACGATTCACATTCTCTTTAATTACTTCTTCATCTGCTTCAATACCAACTGCACAATTATCATTAAATGAAACAATTGCATCTGCTAATAAGTGAGCGGATTGTAAGAAGTTATATGCAATAACAGGTTTAAATACATTTAATTCAAAATTACCTTGGCTCGCTGCAAATCCGATTGTTGCGTCATTTCCCATCACTTGCGCTACAACCATCGTTAACGCTTCACTTTGCGTTGGATTTACTTTACCTGGCATAATAGAACTTCCTGGCTCATTTGCCGGAATAATAATTTCTCCTAGACCACTACGCGGACCACTTGCAAGCCAGCGCACATCGTTAGCGATTTTCATTAAATCAGCTGCTAATGCTTTTAATGCACCATGCGTATATACAACTTCATCATGACTTGTTAATGCGTGGAACTTATTTGGTGCAGAAATAAATTGCTTACCTGTAAATTGGCTAATTTCCTCTGACACCATCTCACCAAATTTAGGATGAGCATTAATACCTGTTCCAACTGCAGTACCACCAATTGCAAGCTCTTTCATATATGTATTGCTCTCAGCAATCATACGCTCTGTTTTTTCAAGCATACGGTGCCATCCGCTAATTTCTTGCCCTAATGTTAACGGTGTTGCATCTTGTAAGTGTGTACGACCAATTTTTATAATATGTTCAAATGCAGTTACTTTTTCTGCTAACGTTTCTTTTAATTTCGTAATTGCTGGTAATACGTGATTTTCCACTGCAATTACACATGCTACATGAAGCGCCGTTGGGAATGTATCATTTGAACTTTGAGACATGTTCACATCATCATTCGGATGAATATGTACGTCAGATTCCTTCTCTTTCAAAATTTGATTCCCTCGATTTGCAATTACTTCATTCACATTCATGTTTGACTGTGTACCGCTACCAGTTTGCCATACGACAAGTGGAAAATGTTCATTCCATTTCCCTGCAATCACTTCGTCAGCTGCTGCCACAATTACTTCTGCTTTTTCTTCTGATAGCTTTCCTAATTTTTGATTACTAAGTGCTGCACTTTTCTTTAAAATGGCAAATGCTTTTACAATCTCAAGCGGCATTTGCTCTGTTCCAATTGGGAAGTTTTCTTTACTACGTTGCGTTTGTGCTGCCCATAATTTATCAGCTGGAACTTTTATTTCTCCTATTGTATCTCTTTCAATTCTGTACTCCATTTTTTCATCCCCTTGAAAATAAAATACCTACATTTCTCATTTTAACAGAATTCCACCCAAATGATAAGAATTCTCACTCGTATATATAAAAAAATACCTCCTGCCATCGCAGAAGGTATTTTTTTATGATGCTTGCTTTCCTTTTTCAACGTCATCTACATACCAAATGAACTTGCCTGTGTATCCGTAAATAACTGCTAAAATTAATGAAACAAAGCTTAACCACATAAACGGAACGTATGAGAACGTTGCTACACCTAAAATACCAGCCATAAAAATACCATTATCCGACCACGGAACCATACCAGAAGTTAACGTTCCACCTACTTCTGAGTTACGCGCTAATACACGTCGGTCTATTTTTAATTTATCATAGCTATCTTCCATAATTTTCGGTGTTAAAATTAATGATACGTACATTGCACAACCAAATATATTAGCTAAGAATGCCACGATTAATGTAGACAATGTTACATTACCTGCAGAATTTAATTTCTTCTCAAATTTTGATACAATCACTTTTAAAACACCCAGTTTTTCAAGTAAGCCACCAAATCCTAAACCGAAAATAATAACGGCTACTGAGCCAAGCATACCGTTAATTCCACCACGGTTTAATAACTTGTCAACAAACTCAACACCTGATTGAATTGAAAATCCGTTATACGCTGTTCCAATCGCCTCTCCAAAGTTCATTCCTTGGAAAAGAGTTGCCCAAATTGCACCAATTAAAGCTCCCATTGCAATTGTTGGCATAGAAGGTTTCTTCATCGCTAATAAAGCGATAACAATGACTGCCGGAACAAGCATCCATATTTTAATATCAAATTCCTTTAATAAAGCTTCTTTTAAAAACTCTACTCGATTCAAATCTACATTATCGCCGCCATACATCCAACCAGCTACAGTAAACATAATGCTAGTAATAATGTAAGCCGGAACATCTAATACGAGCATAGCTCGAACGTGAGCAATAACGTCTACTTTCGCCATAGAAGCTGCAAGAACTGTGCTATCAGAAAGTGGTGATAATTTGTCGCCGAAATAAGCTCCTGAAAGAACTGCACCAGCAACAAGCGGAAGTGGTAAGCCAAGTCCTTCACCAATCGCCATCATAGCAATACCTGCTGTTCCAACTGTTCCCCATGATGTTCCTGTCGCAATAGAAGTTATCGAACAAATAATTAATGTTGCTAATAGGAATATGCTAGGGTGAATAAACTCTAATCCATAATAGATTAATGTTGGTACAACGCCACCAGCAATCCAAGTTCCAATTAAAGCACCTACCGCAACTAAAATCAGTATTGCTTCTAATCCGTTAGAAATCCCTTTCGTAATTGCATCTTGCAATTCTTGATAACGAAATCCTAATCTTAATCCAAGCGCAATTACTAAAAACCATGAAATAAATAGCGCTAATTGAATTGGGAGATCAAAAATCGTTTGGAAGGAAAAGACAACAGCAAGAAATAGTAATAAAAGAACTATGATTTCTAGCATCGATGGTAATCTTACACTTTTCATTTTTTTCTCTCCTTACAAGTCGATAACATGACGTATGTCGTCTTACATGTATGTAATATACAATTAGCGAAGACAAAACAAAATTTTCATATTATTTCGATTTATTTTTCCAGTATAATATACGGACACCTTTTCTATTGTAAAAGTAGATGCTACTTTTCGCAATGGAAAATATAAAAAATGTTACATTTTTTATATTTAACAATCAAAGAGTAACTTTTTTAATATTTGCCACCATAAAACTTTTTACCATTATCCTCACCGTTTTAAGGAGTATTATTATTCCCCACAAAAAAAAGCACACATCATTCAAATGATGCATGCTCCACTTTTATTTATACATATTTTGTATTTCTTCTTTATTTTTAAGTATTTCCACAAACTTCTCGCTACAACCTTTCGGAAATAACACTCCAAGCCCATATGAATGCTCAAACTGAAAATGAGGATACTTCGCTTTAACCTCATCCCAAAATTTATACACGCCGAAGTTTCGATCTTTCACCTCAATATCATGAAATAATACGATACCATTATTCGCAAGTTTCGGTAACCATGTTTTATAGTCATGAGAAACTGCTTCATACGTATGATAGCCATCAATATGCAACAAATTTATCGTTCCATCTTGAAACTGATCCACGGCCTCATCAAAAGTAGACCGAATTAAATTCCCTATTTGAGGATAACTCGTGCTCACGAATTTACTCACTATTTGAAAGACACCTTCCCCATATGGACCTGTGTGCTCATCTCCTGCCCAAGTATCTACAGCAAAGCATTTTGTAGATAACCCTTCATCTTTTACCCCTTGGCAAAAACTGAAAAAAGAAGCTCCTAGATGTGTACCTAACTCAACTAATATTTCTGGTTTTTCAAATCTTACTAAATCATAAGCGAAGTTTAAATGTCCTACCCATGCAGAATTCATACGAATATATGGACTGTATTGATCAAATTCAAATGTTGGTTTATGAGTAACCCAGCTCATCACATTTCTCCTTCTACACATATTTTTAACAAACCAAATTACTCTTATCTTTATTTTTTTATCCTCTTGATTATGATTTATTTTTATAATTTTATCTCGCTTTATTTCACCTCTTCACTTGTATCGTAAACATAACTGGAACTACTAAAATTCCCACCTTATAACACAGAAATTTCAGTTTATTTTTTATTCATTTCGTGATATATTGCATATTGTATCCGAAACGAATTTGTAGAAAAGGAGAATAAAAACTATATGGATCCAAATCGTTTAAAAGGAATCATTATGGTTGTAATTGGTGCTTGTTTATGGGGATTGTCCGGAACAGCTGCACAACAACTTTTTCAATATGAAAATGTTTCTACTGAATGGTTAGTTACAATTCGATTGCTTATATCTGGCGTTATCTTGCTCCTTATTTCCTCATTCGGAACGAGAAAAAAAGAAATATTCGGCATATGGAAACAAAAATCTGATGCTACTAAAATGATATTGTTTGGCCTATTCGGTATGCTTGCTGTACAGTACACGTACTTCGCTTCTATTAAAGAAGGGAACGCTGCCGTCGCAACATTATTGCAATATTTAGCTCCTATATTTATTACTGTATACTTACTTTTCAAATGGAACGTTCGGCCATCAAAAATTGATTTCATTTCCATTACCCTTTCATTAGTAGGCACTTTTCTCTTACTAACAAATGGGTCTGTTCATAACTTGGCTGTTTCTACACCGGCTATTATTTGGGGTATTTTATCTGGGGTATCTCTTGCTTTTTATAGTTTATATTCCAAGGAATTACTAGAAAGCTGGTCTTCCTCTGTTATCGTTGGATGGGGCATGATTATTGGGGGTATTGGCGTTACGATTCTACACTTTATTTCTACAAACGAATTCATTTTATTATCGACTATGAAATATGTAAAACTAAGTACCCTACCGCTCATCACATTTGTCGTTATTTTCGGAACACTGATTGCATTTTATTTATACTTAGACAGCATACGATACCTGACTCCGAAAGAAACGACATTATTCGGTTGTACTGAACCACTCGCAGCTATTATTTCTTCTGTACTTATATTACACGTACCCTTTCAATCTTTTCAGTTATTAGGGGCTTTTTGTGTCATTGTAATGGTGCTCATCTTAAGCCAAAAACCGGATGAAGGGAAACAGGAATTAAAGTTTGTTCATGAGAAAAAAGAAAATATACAATGAAAGGATTGTATTTCACTATGCCTATCCCTCAAAATTATAAAAAACAAGGAAGAGTTTCGGCAAAATCACTCGTTTTAAATCAACTACAAGATTGGATTATTGAAGGTGTACTGCAGCCTGATGAAAAAATTAATGATGGGGAGTTGGCTGAAGCACTAGGAGTAAGCAGAACACCTGTAAGAGAAGCACTTCAAATATTGGAGCTTTCTGGATTAGTGGAAATGGTACCTGGGCAAAAAACAAAAATTGCTCCTATTAAGTTAGACGACATTCCTATCATTTATGAAACGATGGCTGGTCTTCACTCTATTATAGGAAAGCAAGCACTTCAAAACATTACAGACGCTGATCTGAAACTACTTTCTGAAATAAATGCTGATTTTCAGCGCTCTATAGAGAAGAAAAACGCAAAACAAGCTTTAAAACTAGATATACAATTTCACAATACAATTTCTTCTATTGCTAAAAACCAATATATTGAACCCTTTCTAGAAAATATGCAACTTCACGTTTTACGCCTTGAATATTTATTTTTCCAAAACTTTGTTCCAGCAAGTCAATCTATTGAAGAACATCACTCTATCATTCAAGCATTGCAAAAACAGGACGAAAAACAAATGGAACAAATGATGTCTCAAAACTGGCTCCGTCCAATGAAAGAAATATCAAAAATAATTTCTACGAAATAATAATAGAGCTGGTTACAGAAAATCGTAACCAGCTCACCTTTTACTAATCTATATAGTTATGCCTGAATATCTGCATATTCTTCCATATCTTCGTACTCTTTTTCCAATTCCTCTAAAGACAGCTCGTATAATTGTCGGTCGCGAATTTTAAACACACCTGCTCCAATTAACTCATCAATTAAATGCCTCTTACGATTTTCAACAGCAAAACGGAGTTGACTACTCATCTTTTAAAAAACTCCTTTCCACAATCATTGAAAACGATAATCTTTATCAATTACCATTTTTGATTATAAAAGATGACTCTTTATAAGTAAAGTAATTTCATGAAATATTTACCTTACAAAGTATTTGTGGCCACATTATATATATGTATGCCGTGCGAAAAATGTTATGACACATTTTCTTATCCTTTTTCTTTCATACTTTGCAAGTTGTCTCACTATGATTAAATTCACCATCTATTTCTACTTGAATAGTGACATGTTCTACATGAAACTTCTCCTTTAATACATCCGTAGCCTCTTTTAATACATTTTGCGTTTCATCACCTTTAATAATCAAATGGCAAGTTAATACTTGAAAATCAGATGTGACAGACCATATGTGCAAATCATGAACTTCTTTTACAACCGTAATATTTAATAATGTACTTTTTACCTCTTCAACATTTATGTGCTGGGGTGCACCTTCCATTAATATATGGACCGTATCACGTGTTACACGCCATCCGCTAATAATGACTAAAATAGACACAAGAATACTAGCAATCGCATCAGCAACAGTCCATCCGAAAAATTTAATAAATAGCGCAGCAATAATCGCTCCAACTGATCCTAATAGATCGCCTAATACGTGTAAGAAAGCACTTATTAAATTCAAATTCCCCTTCACATCTCCGCCTCTCATTAATATCCAAGCTGATAAAATATTAATAAGCAGACCAAGTACAGCAATAATGAGCATCCCATTACTAGCAATCTCAACTGGCTCTTTAAAACGGCGAATTGCTTCAATAAAAATGTATACTGAAATGACAATAAGAACGACACCGTTACATAATGCCGCTAACATTTCGACTCGCTTATACCCATATGTTTTCGCAGTTGTTGCTGTTTTTTCTCCGAGCTTGAACGCAAGTAAACTTAACGCTAACGATACTGCATCACTTAACATATGCCCCGCGTCAGATAATAGTGCTAAGCTATTTGTTACAAATCCCCCAATAACTTCAGCAATCATAAAACTTGTCGTTAGTACGAAAGCAATTAGTAACGCCTTTTTATTGTTAGAATGACCATGATCATGTGAATGTCCCATACGAATGCTCCTTTAAGTGTAATATCTGTATGTTAGTATGAAACAAACTCCCCCTCTTTATCCCCCATTAACTGTCCATAAACGTCCGCTTCCTCTATCTATACACTTCGTTATTTTTCAAACAAGTCCTTTTTCTCAACAAAAAATAAGACTACTTCTTTTTCAGCTTCATATTGTTTACTAATGAAAGAATTTTTAAGGAGGTTACTAAAATGAAACGTTTATTTCTCTGTATGGAGCGAGAACTTGTTGTAGTGAAAGAACAATATGGTCACTTTGAAACAGCGTATCACTTACAAAACATGCAACCTACTTGTATTGCAGTTGATCCATTCCAAAATAATCGTGTATATTGCGGAACATTTGGACGAGGTTTATGGTTAAGCGACGATGGCGGTGATTCGTGGAAACCGATTGGAGATTCATATCGTTACTTTGATTTCCCTAAAGAAGATGGTATTTTACACTCTTCGATAACTTCCATTACGATAAGTCCTAATGAACAAGTTAACGGCTATGGCGTCGTTTATGTCGGCACAGAACCGAGCGCTTTATTCCGTTCTGAAAATGGTGGTGAAACGTGGACTGAACTTAAAAATATGAAATCATTAATATCTTCTTATACGTGGGCTTTTCCGCCTAGACCTTTTACCCATCATGTACGCTGGATTACAGTTGATCCAAACAATCCAAATACAATCCATGTTTCAATTGAAGCTGGTGCTGTTATTCAAAGTAATGATAGAGGGCATACTTGGATTGATAAAAAATTCGGTGCTCCTATCGATGCACATCAATTGCTTATGCACCCTGAAGCTCCAAATCGCCTTTATGCATCATGTGGTGACGGATTTATGGGCGGACCTGATCGTGCATACCTTGAAAGTTATAACAGTGGAAACAGCTGGATATCATGCAGTGAAGGACTTGAACATCATTATTTATACAGCATGGCTATTGATCCAGCTGATTGCAATACAATTCTCGTTTCTGCCGCACCAAGTGCTGACCTCGCCCATCACCATATTCCTTATGAATCCTATATTTACCGTAAAACGAAAGATACTCCTTTCGAGCAAGTGCAGCAAGGTCTACCATCTGCAATTGGTACAGTCATTTCAATGTTTGCTACAAATCCAGCAGAACCACATACGTTTTACACTTTAAATAACAACGGCGCCTTTCAATCCAAAGATAGCGGCGAATCGTGGGAACAATTAAACATTCCGTGGAAAGATGAGTATAAAACGCAGCATCCACATGCATTACTCGTTACTAGTTCTTAACGAAAAAAAGACTGCCTAATTGTTTTAGGCAGTCTCTCTTTTATTTCTTTAAATCAATTACGATATCATCTAACGCAATACCCTTATTGCCTCCCAATCTTCGAGGCACAAAACGCTCCTTTACTTCTCCTCCAACTATTGTTACTGAGCCATAATTTTCAGGAGTGTGAATTCTTAAATTAACGTAAGGCGTTATTATTAACTTAGTCGCATTCTCATTAAGTTGTTGGAATGTTTCACTCCAATTAAAATTATAAGGATCTTCACCTGAGCCTCCATTTCCTTCTCCATAATACTGATTACCTATATCATCTCTCACTTTTAAATCAACATCCACTCCATCCCATACACCTCTTATTTCTTGAGCTACTTCTTGGTTGTAATATAGAATAAACGACATGGGTGTTATTTCCATTCTCTCCATATTAACTTTTACACCATCTTTTTCTGCACTACCTCTAATCAATTTCTCTTTATTTTCTATTCCTTTTAGATTAATATTAAAATTCCAATCTCCTTTTATCTCTTCTTCTGTTTCTAAAATGTTTATACTTTGTATACTCCATTCAACATTCACTGTAGTTCCTTTATTACTAATTAGATCACTACTTGTTTTTATTAAACCTTTATATTTCCTATCAGCGACCTTAATAATTTCATTGCTTCCTGATTGGGCACCTGCTCCTTTAATAGTTAAAAAATCCAACGTACTTGGATTTTTTCCTAAATCTCTGTTACTTTCTATAGAATAGTTTATTGATACTGTCTTACCATCGAAAATCGCATTATTAATCGTTATCTTAATTCCATTTCTTTCTTTTGTCATATTTAGTACTGTGGCGTATTGTTGATAATTATTATGAAGCCCCGTTTTCTTCTCTGCGTTCGCTTTATAATTTTCATATAACCCTGTTCTACCATTATCTAAAAATCGGAATATATCACCTACAATTGGCAATCCCCCTGCATATGTAGGAAATCCAATACCAAGCGTTGCAACTGATAATCCTACTAAAATAGATGCGGCAGCGACACCTTTTTTCCAACTTTTCATCTTTTTCTTCGTACGTAACAATTGTTTTACATTGCGCTTCACTTTTTCTTTTTCAATTTCAGAAGCCTCAATTTCCTCAAGTTCTTTTTCATCTATATCAATGTCATTTAATAGTTCATAAATGTCTTTCATATGGCACTACCTCCAAAACTAATTTTCGTAGCATTTTGTTGTAGTTTCTTTTTCCCACGGTATACACGATTATCGATCGCTGCCCGAGTTAACCCTAACTTATCTCCTATTTCTTCTGTCTTCATACCGAGAAGATATTTCATTATGAACACCTTTTGATCTAACGGTTCTAATTGATTAATAAGCTTCAATAACTCTTCCCTATCTTCCATAACGATTAATTCATCTTCAGCTGACTTTTCCGTACTAATATGAAACTCATCTGAAATAATTTCTACTTTTCTAGTCGCTTTCCGGTAATAATCAATCGCTTTAAATTTCGCAATCGCCGCTATCCATTTTTTAAAGTCACTCGGCTCTCCATGAAATTTATTTGCGTTATTCCAAATGGAAAGAAATATATCGTTTACACATTCCTCTATGAGTCCATCATTTCGAACTGGAAGGAGAACTTTGTGCGTTATTCCTTTTATGAGTGGTAAGTATGTATCAACAACAAATTCTAGCGCATCTTCTTTTTGTCGTTGTAATCTTTTTATAAAATTTTTCTCATTTGATTTCATGTAGCGATTCCCCTTATTTTTTTGTAAAAGCTTTTACACCCTATATAACGTCTTACAAAATATTTTCTCTCATCTTTTTTATTTTTTGTATGTTATGGAATACTTTCCCTACGTCATTGTCTCACATAACTATGTATTACAAGAGAATTTTCTCAAGTCTGCAATTTAATTCATGTAGTACACTATTTATATAGTCATTCTTTAACTTGGTGTACATTTTACTCCGCATTAACGGGCAGTAAATCCCACCTCAAAATTGGGCGAATGCGAGGAAGTTAGGTGGGAGATAACTGCCCGTAAAAGCCCGATTGGTGAGGGCTAATAATCAGTGGGGGATGGAAAAAAAACCACTGATTAAAGTTTCACTTTATTTCATTAATCTACTTTTCAACATTTTAAATTAGGAGATGAGATGTGTATGTGTGGAATTACAGGTTGGGTAAATTGGAATAAGGATCTTTCCAATGAACATGTTATTTTAGAAAAGATGGCAAATAGTATCCAGCATCGCGGTCCGGATGCTGAAGGATTTTGGTTTTCACCTCGTGCGGCCTTTGCACACCGTCGGTTAATCGTAATTGATCCAGAAGGCGGGACACAACCAAAAACATTTCGTGCTGGTGATTATACGTATGCTCTTACTTATAATGGAGAAATTTATAATTTCCGCGAGCTTAGAGAGCAACTTCAAAAATGTGGTCATGCATTTGAAACACATTCGGATACAGAGGTGTTACTACATGCTTATTTAGAATGGAAAGAAGACTGCGTACAACATTTAAACGGAATTTTCGCTTTCGCTTTATGGGATGATCAGAAGCAACAATTATTTTTAGCACGTGATCATTTAGGCGTAAAGCCACTCTTTTATACAGAAAGAAATGACAGCATTATTTTCGGATCTGAAATAAAAGCACTATTAGCGCATCCATCTGTCCCTGCTGAAATTGATGCGGATGGCATAAACGAAATATTTGGATTAGGATTATTTCGAACTCCAGGATGTGGCGTCTTTAAACATATTCAAGAAGTGCGTGCTGGACATTCTATAACGTTTACACGTGATAAAAAAGTAGTTAAGAAATATTGGAATTTAGAAAGTAAAGTTCATACAGACTCTACTGAAGATACATCATCACATATTTTATCTATTTTACAAGATACAGTAAAAAGACAATTAATTGCCGATGTTCCTCTCGTTTGTATGTTATCAGGAGGATTAGATTCTAGCGGTATTACTGCACTAGCGGGTAAAGAGTTTGCAGCGGAAAATAAAACACTTCATACGTATTCCGTTGACTTTGTAAATAGTGCAAAAGATTTCGAGCTGACATTTGCTCGCACTGGTTTAGACGCTCCTTGGGTAAAACGTGTTTCCGAACATGTAGGGACATCTCATCATGACATTATTGTGAATGCTGAAGAATTAGCAAATCACTTATTCGTCCCTCTCCGTGCAAAAGATTTACCGAGTGCTGGCGAAATGGAAACTTCACTATATTTACTATTTTGCGAAATGAAAAAAGATGCAACTGTAGCTTTATCCGGCGAATCTGCTGATGAAGTATTCGGTGGTTACCCTTGGTTTCATCAAGAGGATTTACTATTTGTCGATAAATTTCCTTGGCTAACAAATTGGAAAAATACTTCCCCTCTTCTACTAAATGAAGTAAATAACCAATGCAACTTAGAAAACTATATTGATACACGCTTCCAAGAAGCGATTCTTGAAGTACCTACTCTTGAAGGGGAAAGTAAAAAAGCCGCGAAACAACGCCAAATGTTTTATTTATTTTTAACGAGATTTCTCCCGTTCTTACTTGATCGTAAAGATCGTATGAGTATGGCTGTAGGCTTTGAAGTACGTGTACCTTTTTGCGATTATAGATTAGTTGAATATTTATGGAACGTTCCTTTCAATATAAAAAGCATTGATAATATTGAAAAAGGCATTTTACGTAGAGCACTGCAACCTGCTTTACCTGACGATGTACGCAATAGAAGAAAAAGCGCTTACCCAACTTCACAAGATCCACATTATTTACAAACAATCCGTCATTTATCACTCGACTTGTGCAGTAATAAAAACAATCCTATTTTCTCACTTATTAATCATTCCACATTACTTGCCATTGCCGATGAAAGCAATAAAGAAATTAACAATTTTGAAGCAAGAAGTGCTATGGAATATATGCTACAAGTAAATGAATGGTTGAAAACGTATCATATTCATATTGCTTAACAAAAAGGAGTTCAAGGATAAAAACCTTGAACTCCTTTTATATTAATTAGCGCATTTTTTATTTTCAGTATCAATGGACCATCCAATAATTGTGGCACAATCTCTACCTTTCCACTGCAGTACATTTGTTAATACTGGCTCAATCTGTAAGCAACTTCCGTCGTGCAATATTTCTACTAAAGATTGATCATCATCAAATTTTCGTTTATCACACTCTAAAATACCGTCCGTTGCCATTACAATATGATTCATTCCTTTTTCTAATCCTCTGACACCTGATGTAAAGCAAGGTGTATTTGCAGCAAAAATATTTTTCCTACCAATATATTCGTAATTCTTCCGTTTATTTAACCGCCCTTTACCATTCTTCGTTTTTTCAGAATGGAATAAATATGCGAAGCAATCACCAACTGATAGCCAATATAAAAATTCGCCTTTTCGCAAACAAATTAAGCATGCAAGTTCCTCATCATCTTGATCACATTTTTCAATAAACAATTCATCTGTAAATAACGCTAATAAGTACATATGCGTATGATGAAAAGCTAAATGTATCGGGTAAGAAAATAACTCTTTTAGTTTCTCTTTTCTTGCTGAAATTGCTTCTATTATATAATCAATATTTTTTGTTTTGTGGTGTGTATCAAAAATCATAACAAATTCAAATTGTAATTCAGGATCCCACCAAGCAAGTACCGCATCTCCTCGTTCATATGCATCACTCTCTTGATTTCCCCCATATACGCCGACTGAAAGAGGACCACATTTTTCAACATGTATTTCATCTACATACATCTGTTCATGACTCATCCATTTGAATGTATTCACAGCTATCATCCTCTCTCTTGCTAAATGTATACCTTTACACATAGATTACCTTATATTTCAATAAAAATAAACTTTTTCAACATTTTTTATCCAAATAAAAGGATTTTATTTCTATGTTCACGAATATATCTTACTATACGATATAAAAACAGGGGGATTTATCATTATGAAAGACATCAATCAACATTGGGAGAGCATTTATTATCACTTACGATATGAGTATGAGGACAACCTTTCTCACCAAGCCATTCGTATTTTACAACTCATTTCTCGTGAGAAAGATATAACAATTGGAAAAGTCGCTACTGAGCTTAGTCTCTCTCATAACACAGCATCAGAACACGTAAAGCGCCTTATTCAAAAAGGATTTATTATAAAAGAAAGAAACAAACAAGATGAAAGGGTCGTAAACCTTACTTTAACGAAAGAAGGCATTGAAATATTAGAAAAGCATACTTTACTAGATAAAGAAAAGATAAAAATATTAGAATCACAGTTATCAAAAGAAGAACAACAATTAATTGAAAAAGCCTTTTCGTTATTAGCGAAGGAGGCAAAATATGCATTTCCTCGTTAAAGTAATCGTTTCTGCACTTATTATTGGCGTTATTACTGAAGTCGCTAAACATTATAGTACGATAGGCGGCTTTATTGCTGCCCTTCCTCTCGTTAGTTTACTGAGCCTATTTTGGATTTCTTTAGAAGGCGGGAACAAACAAGAATTAAGTCAATTTGCTATAGGCGTATTATATGGATTTCCTGCATCCGCACTACTACTATTTATCGTCTATATTGGTCTAAAAAACTCATTTTCACTTAGTACATCTGTCCTGTTTGGTATAGGTGTTTGGTGTATCGTTTTTGCTTGTCAAAAATTATTTCAAGCTTAGTTAGGAGGGTTTATTATTTATAAATTTGTAGAGGTATTGGAGCAAACTATAGAAGTATATACAAAAGGAAGTAGTAAACAAACGATAGTTATTCAGACCGGAATGGGTTGCTCATTTTATGATTGGCTCCCTATTATAGAAAAACTTTCACAACATTTTACAGTCATTTCATACCATCGCCCAGGTTACGGAAAAAGTGAACTAGGAAATTATTCGCGTACTACAAGACAAGCGACAAACGAACTTCATATGTTACTACATGAACTTGCTATTCACGAGCCTATCATTTTAATCGGTCATTCCTATGGAGGCTTATGTGCACAACATTTTGCGATGTTACATGAAGATAAGCTGCAAGCACTTATTTTAGTTGATTCTACTTCTATGAACTTACACCGATTAGATGAACTGCATTTACCAATTTCTGATCAAACGGATTCGGATGATATGTGGATTCAAAAATATAATACATACTCCAAAATGGATATAGACATGCTTAATACTGAACTAAAACCTATACTCATTGATCAATCTAGACAGTACATTGAATTTTCTACCTCGCCTCTATTATATAAAGCGACAGCTTCTGAACTATGTGAGTGGAAAAATTGTGCCCGCTCAATAAAAGAGCTACATAAAACATTAAAAACACCTTTAATCGTTATCGGTAGAGACCCTCAATATTCTATTACTCAGTTGACTGAAGGCGGCATGCCAAAAAAGGAAGCGATACAACTAGAAGCAATGTGGCAAGAACTAATTCATGAACAATTACAGCTCTCAATACATAGCCAATATATACTTGCCGAACATGCTGGTCACGGAATTGAAATTGATCGACCAGATATTATTATTGAGGCTGTTCAATCTCTATAAATAAAAAAAGGAAGCAACTAAAGCTGCTTCCTTACTTATCTATTCATAATCTTCTTCATCATCGATTTCTTCATAATACGAATTCCCATTACTTACATATATAGGGCCATTCGCAACGTCAATACGTAATACCCATGCCCATGGCACAGCTAAACGCTTATGTATTGCTCGCCAAAAGCTCATTGATTTTCTTTCGTACTCCTGGAACTCCTGAAGTAACTCTTTGTAGGAGGAACCGTCTAACTGAATATTTGCTTCTAACAAACGAGAATGGGCATAGTACTGCAGCTCTAGTTCAGCAGCAATTTCCATTTCTTCTTCCGTTGCCATACCAATAATTGCTCCATCTGCTGGTACAATTTCAAATACGTTCTGAACTTCAATAAGCCCTTCTTTCTCTTTCTCAAACATGTAAACAGCCTCCTTTAACACATATTTTTTATGTTACAAAGTCATACTTCTACAATAACTTCTCCCTTTCCTCTTTTTTTGATAAACTTTTACAAATTATTTATCTGACAATCTGTAGACTGTATTCTTTCAGCAGAACTGAAACAATTATTATCAAAAGTTAATTTATACACGTCAGGCATATGAAGGGTTTTCCAAAACTGAAAATCATATTTCGAGTCAAAATAATTCATTAGTAATACCATAATATTCCCATGAGTACCTATTACAATATTCTTATTTTCATATTTTTTTAATATATTTTGCATACATATTACAGCACGCCTTTGCGCTACATCATTCGATTCTCCGCCTTCGTGTGCAAAATCCCAATCTTCCCACACTTTTTGGACCGCATCATTAAAATCTGTTACTGGCTCTTTACTTAATAACCTTTCTCGTAAATCTTCTTCTATTTGTATCGATATATTATATGTATTTGCAATTCCTTGTACCGTTTGAATCGCTCTTTTATACGGACTAGAAATCACAACATCAATATGCTTATCTTTTAATAAGCGTGTTACATTCTCTACATCTAAGTGCCCTTTTTCAGATAAGGGACGTACCCTTTCGTCTTTTGTATATATAGAGTGAGCATGGCGAACAAAATATATTGTCGTCATTCATTCATTCCCCCTTTTCTGTTTCTATCCAAATTCAATACATTACCATCAAATCCCTTTACCTTTATAATAAGTGCTGTCAAATTTGAATGTTGATTTTCATATTAATAAAAGGGAAACACCTCTATGGTATTTCCCTCATTTAAAATAGACTACATTCAATTAAATACTTTATCAATTTTATTTCTGTCGTATTCTAATATCCAATCATTATATGTATGATAAATATCTCTAATTGTATTAGGAGAGGTAGCTAATACATCACAACCTCTATCATCATAAACGTGAAATATAGTATTCTTGTTAATATTTATGAAATACACCCTATGAAAAATACGCGGTTTTATTCCCATATCTTGATTACAAATTGCTTTTAGCATAGGAATGTATTTCAAGTCTGAAACTTTACATTTCAAAGTATATCTATGAGTTTTATATACCCCGTCTTCATCGTCTTCTGGAAAAATATAAGGGATTGTATTTTTCTGTAACTTAAACAAATCGGACTTCTCTTTTACATACTTAGAAAAGATATTCAACTTGTGTTTGAAAATTTCACCGTCTGCATAGTCATTTACATCCACTACGATATAAATATCATCTTCTGTTGCATGTAAAGACTGAAATAAAGTAATCGCTCTATTATAAACGCCTTCTAAATATGGGCAGTTTTCATAAATGTTATTGCAATCATAGTTCACACCTAATCTAAAGCGAATACCAATATCCCCATTATAAAATAGAGGTGGTCTAAGTTCTAAATTTGGAAACGTTTCAAGCATATACTCATTCAACCTCATCTCCACACCTACCTTTAATAGCACCTTGTTTACATAATAAAATTATTCTATTATAATTTATTTTTGAATTCCTCACTTGTTATAATGTCTCGAATAAAATAATCTACATTATTTCTCAGCTTTTGATATGCAACTTGCTCTTCTATATCGTTAAACATAATGACAACTTCTACTTTATTCCCTTTCTTATCTGTAGTATACAAGCTTTTTGTCAATACGAATGCGGTAGAACCACCTTTTTGACCAGCATATTCGAACTTACTATTTTTAACTGTTCCTTTGAAAATGTTCTCGATTTCTTCTTGCATTGATTTTGGAAAATAATTTCTACTATTTATTTTTTCCATTATACTCATATAATCTTTAGCGTTTGCACTCACTAATCGATCTGACCAAATTCGCTGAAATTCCATATCTACCTTTAATGGAATATCCCGTTTTTTCCATTCTTCTTCATCTTTCATCCATTCATGAATTTGTAATACATGTTTATTATACTCATCCTTTGACATGTTACGTATCATTTCTAATGATTGATTTTCTGGCTCATGAAGCTCTTTTTCTACATACCCTCTCATATATAGTGAAGCAGTATACGAAGAGAATTTGTCATGACTAGTAAGCTCTAATTCTTTTATACTTTCATTTACCCTTTCTATTCCAAGCTTATCTAACAAATATGTTGTATTTGCATTAGAACTATAATGAATCATCCCTTTAGCGACTTCTTCTAAAGCTATCTGTCCATTTTTCATTAACGCTCTCGCTTTGGCATCTTCTAACCAGTCAGGATGCGCTCCACCATCAGTGTTTTTAACGTAATATTTTTCTAACTCCTGCAATGAAATTTGTTCATCCCGACTTATTTTTCCTTCTGACACTTGCTTAGCAAATTCAACTGCTATTACAATTTTGGCCATACTCGCTAATGGCAATTTTACATCTTCATTTATAGATGTTACTACTTCCCCATTTTTTCTAATTAGTAATGAACATGTTTTATCACCTTTATGCTCTTTTATGTACTGTAATACATAATTAGGATCTTCTTTTGACAAATAGTACTTCATAATAAAAAAGAAAGCTATAGCGGCTACTATAATAATTCCTGCAACAATTCCTATAATCTTTAATATGTTCACATTATGCCCCCCTTTACTAAGTTCCCTACTATATAATTATAACGAATCTAATTACAAAATTATACAAAACAGAGTGACTCTTCCTAAAAAAGAAAGAGTTACTCTATTTCACATGATGTTATTTGTCCATTTAACGTAACGACTATATTTGAGTCGCCACTTTCTTTAGCACCTTTTAATCGATTGGAGTTAGGAGGACCAATGACAACTGACTCCTTAATTTGCGAAAGGTCCTTTCCTAATTTTTCTGCACTTACACCGTATGCAGCTTGAAATACTTCTGGCGGAGTTAATCTAAGTATGTCTGACCCTTCTGCTGTTTCAAACTGATCGTTATTGAAGAACAAATGTAATTGTACTTCTTCTGTTATCGCTGTAATCCAATGCCACCATCCCATTGGAATAAAGACGGTTTGCCCCGCTTTTACATGATAATTTTGCAATTGATTCGTTTCCGGATTTAAGATAGATGTAATTGCTTCTCCTGATACAACAACATCTAATTCCCACGCATTCGGATGCCAATGTGGTTCCCGCATGTGCCCTTTTGTCATAAATAAATCGACAAACGCTCCACCGATCATTGCTGGTAACTGCGTTGACGTAACTTCATAGGCAACGTTTTTCTCATCTCTTTTAAAAAAGATGTTTTTTCTCGAATCAAAGAAAAGGTTTGGAGTTCCTGAACTTTTCTTTAAATTTTTATTATCTGGAACATAACCTGAACTACTCATTTTATCCCTCTTTTCCACTCCGAACATTTCTAGTTTCACACTGTATCGTATGGAAAAAATGTATGAATGTGCCTAATCATTCACATAACAAAAAAACATGCCTTCATGATGAGAGCATGTTTTGTGATATTATTCACATTGTTTAGTTAAAAAATAAACTTTTTACTTACCATGATGTAACATTAAATCACTAAGTTCTTCTTCAATGTGATTTAATTTCGCAACGCCTTCTTTCCATTTATGAATATAACGTGAAACCCCAACAAAAAACAAAACAATAATTGTGGAAAGAATAATACCATATACGATTGCTACAGTACTCATAGTTACACTTCCTTATAATTAGTAATGTGGTTATTAGTTATATTTTTATTATAAACCTTTTTCTTTTAAAATACTTCGATTTCAACTTTTTGTAACAAAATTGATTTTTCTAATATTTCGTTCGTAAAAATGGCATATTTTTCACAAATTATACAAAACTTCACCATATGTACTATTACCATATGAGTTATATTATTTAATAGGAAAAAGGGGATGATATACTATGACGACTTGGTTTATTGTTATGTTAGTTGTATTTGGGGCATTTAAAATTATCGTTTCTAGCCTTCCCAACTCTGTTATTGAATCCATTATTAGTAAGTACGAAACACATCCGCAACTTGAAGAAGAGAATGCGACTGTTACAATCAATGGAAATAACTTAGAAGGCGAACAAAAATCCAAAATTATTCATGATTTTAACGAAGGTTTATTTTTAGATCGCTATTATGCACCGCCACACAATGAGGGTACGCCTTTAATTATCAATGCAAAACGTGGCAAAAAAGATTTTACATTTTATATTTATAGTCATGAAGAGCATGTTGATGTTGTAAAGCAACATAAAAAGAAGGTCGTTGCTTATAGTTTACGCTCTAAAAACCTTCAAAATAATGATATGTTCGTGTCAGCTGATTTAGCTTAATACCCATATATAAAAGGAATCCATGACATATGGATTCCTTTTTACTATTCACTGAAAAATAAGTTCTGTCTTCAGACTATCTTTCGGTAACAACCATCCTTTTTGTTCTAAACTCTTCATTAATAATTCTCTTTGTTTTGTTGCAATACTTTCCTCTTTTGCTTTAAACGACACTTCTATTACGAAATCATCTTCTATTTTCCCTGTATTACTTAATGACCAAACTTCAATATTCGTTTTAATATTTTCAAATTCAGCTGTATACCTTTTCATTAATACAGGCCCATAAATACGAGAATTTTTGAGCATTTCTTCTCCCCAATTCGTATACAACCATTTGTTCATTTTCCCTGGCAACTTTTCTATTAACATGTTTTGAGCAGCTCGTTCGTTTGGTAAATCAAGTACTCCATATCCTTTAGCACTGTAGCTTTTCTTATTTGAAATACTTAACGTTTTCTTCTCAAATCCCCAATCTATTTCCGCATCATAGTTATCGGTTTTACTATCAAATCCATCATTTTTAGCTACTTCTAGTGCATCTTGAATTACACCGTTTGGAATAGGATATCTTTTTTTATATGTTAGCTCAAAATCTTTACTAAATTCTTTCTTTCGAATTCTCGCAAACCAACCTTCCTTACTTAAATTTTTATTTACCGTATCTAAAAATTGCACTTGTATTCTTTCATAATTTGTACCAGCCTGGAAATATTCTAGTACCTCTTGATTTATCTCTTTGTTATAACCTAATACTTGTTCGGGTTTTAATAATAACTTCACTTCAAAACTAGGTGTCATTGGACTGGCAGCAAACCCTTCCTTAACGTTATAAAGGAAACAACAAAAGAAAATGCTTACGAATACAAATACTTTTTTCATATACCTATCCCCTTTACATTTTAAATGACTTCTATACGTTCCATAGTAAGTGAATGTACATTTTCATACCCTGCCGTGCTAAGCTTTTTCTGTAATCGATCCGTATCCTCTTTCAAAGCGTGTACTAAAACCGTATGTTCTGGTAATAGTGTATTTAACATTGCCTTAACGTCACTTATACTTTGATGAACTTTATAAGGAACTCGCTTCACCCTACATTCTTTATTTACACGTTCTTTCATAACCTTTTCTGCAAAACTCCCTTTAGCAATATGTCCTGTAAATATAATGGAATTTCGTTCTTCATGCCGAAGTTGTTCATAATATAACTGTGCTCGTTTCGTTTGCATATTCGCATCACTCATTACAACTATTCCATAACTATTTTGCGTACAGCTGTCATAATCCATAGCGATTATGTTTCTTTTTAAACTCTCCATAAGCCCTTCAAGTTCTTCATTATTTTTGAGCCAATCTTTATATGCGAACATCTGTTGGAATCCATCCAAAATTTCTTGATCTACTATAATGGGAAGTTCTTTATATTTTTCATATAAATACAATACGATATCTTGCGCCCTACCAAGCGGTGGCAATGGTAGTAATGCTATTCCTTTATTTTGCGCAACTCGTTCAATTTCTGCACACAGTTCGTTTACTCTTTCATGTTGCGAAACATCCTCAGTATGATAAGCGGCATCTACGATTGCAACTTTTATATCGCCGCGCAATTTCTCAGGTAAATTGGCTCGGAGTATGTTAGACTCTGCTGAATAGTCGCCAGAATAAAATACATATGTATGACTCATATCCACTAAAAACCAAACAGCCCCTAATACATGTCCACTATACCCCCATTGAAACCGTAATGTAGGAGTAATCTGTACCCATTCATTCGGATTACTAATTTCATCAATATATACATAATTTAAATCTTTAACATTTTGGTCGTTATAAGGCACATTCCATCCTTGCGTTAAATTATAGTTTCTCCATTTTTCATAATAAGCGGGAAGTTGCTCCTTCGTATAACGAGTCGTCCAAATTTTTTTCTTATATCCATACTTCGCTAATAAAGGTAAGCCCATCGTATGATCTTCATGAATATGTGATAAAAATACTGCATCTAAAAACGGTACAACTTCCCTCTCTATTTTTGGATAACTATCCTCATATGATCGATTAATACCACAATCAAATACTATTTTCGTCTCTTTATTTTTTACAAAGTAGCAAGAACGACCGTATTCTCCCGCTCCTCCCCATACTTCTATCCTCATCATGCTACCCCTTTTCGTTTTTGCTCCATATGTTGCAGAAGTAATAAACATATTGTTGTAAGTCCAACTGAAACGACAGCCATTGCCATGCCAATAGATACTTCTCCTTGTTCAAATTGAGCAAAAATAAATGTTGCTGAAGTTTCTACTGATGGAGGCAGTACAAGAAGGGATGCTACTAACTCTCTTATCGAGATTGTAAATGTCATCGCCCACCCAGCAAGAATGCCCGGGATAATAAGAGGTAATATTATTTTTCTAAAAATATAAATATAATTTCCAGAAAAAATACTTCCTGCCTGTACAAGAGAATCATCAATTTGCCCGAGCGATGCTTTTACATACTGCACCGTATAAGGTAAAAAAAGAACGACGTACGTTACGATAACCATGACGGGTGTATTGTAAATTGACATGGGCATATAGGGTGAATTCCAAAATAAAATAAGCCCTACAACCATCACGATTCCTGGTACCATATTCGGTAACATACCGCACATATCAAGCCACTTTTCAGAGGACTTTTTCCCTTTTCGAATCATAAGCGCCAAAAAGACTCCAATAGTAGCAGCAATAATCGCTGTTATAAGTGAAAAAAGAAAACTGTTCCATAAAGCCTCTAATCCTGGAGATCCAATTGTAAACAATGCTTCATAATGGCTCGTTGTAAAGTTGTTTATATGTAAGCCGCCGCCTCTTAATTTTGACAAAGAAGCAATCAGTATAGAAAAATACGGGATCCCAATTGATACAATTAATAAACCAATTACATAAAACCATGCTACAACCCTTGTAAATATAGACAAAGTATACCTTTTAGATTTCACGCCTTTTCCACTAACCATTGCATATGAATACTTTCGATTCAATACATTTTGCATATACCAAATGAGCATACATGCACTAAGCAATAAAGAAGATAATGCTGTTGCACTACTAAAATCAATCGGCCAACTCGAAATAAATTTATGAATCTCTGATGTTAATACATGAAATCCTATTCTACGTCCGAATGTAGCCGGTGTTCCAAATTCAGCAATCGTCTTTACGAAAATAAGTAAAGCACCCATTACATAACTTGAAACTAATAATGGCAATATTATTTTTCTTAAACGGTAGAAAAAGCCTCCACCATGAACTGCTGCAGCTTCTTCTTTACTACTCCCAATTTGAAGTAACGTGTTTTTCAACATGAAGTAAAGAAATGGGAATAAATGCAGACTCATAATTAAAACCATACCACCTAAACTGAAAAACGAAGATGAAATCATCTTTAGCATCGGGAAAAACTGCTCGAAATAGCCGTTCGGTTGCATGAACAAAATCCAGCCCATCGATCCAATATACGGCGGTGTCATAAATGGAATCATAAAAACAATATCCAATTTACTATACTTTCCAACATCTGTTTTGCTCATAATGAACGCTAATGGAAATGCAAATATGGTTGCTCCTATTACTACGAGTACACCTAGGAGCATTGAGTTTAGAAAAATCCCAGCTAACCCACCATTCTGCATCACTTCAAAAGGCTTTAAAAAATTCCAACTACTATTTTCATATACACTAGAAAATAAAATGAGAAAAAGCGGAATGACGATTAACATCGCCACAAGTAACAGCGCTACCGTCATTCCAATTTGCCGTACTGATACGAATCGATTTACCATGTAATCACCATCTTATTGAAATACTTTCTTAAATTGTTTTCCTATTTCATCTTGTTCTTTCTCAACTGTTTTCCAATCAATATTTAATACTGGAATCTCTTCTACATTCGGTCTATTTTCAGCTTTTATATCTGTTCTGCCCGGTAATAAATACGCTTTAGACACTTGTTTTTGCACATCCTCTGATAATAAATAATCAATAAACTCTTTTGCACCTTCTACATTTTTACTATCCTTCATAATCCCTGCTGCACGCGGGCTAATAACTGTTCCGCTTTTTGGATACACAATATCAACCGGTTCACCCTTTGCTTTTGCACTGTACGTCATATAATCAACACCCGCAATGACCATATCTTTTGCACCTGTTACAACTGGATCTAATGCTTCTTGGTTTGCCCCCGCTACTGTAACTTCATTTTTCTTAAGCTGTTCAAATAAATTCCATCCATCTTTCCCGTTCTTTTTCACGTATCCAGTTACAAAGTCTAAAGCTGAACCTGAAAGTGCTGGATCTGGAAGATTCACTTTTCCTTTCCATTCCGCTTTCGTTATATCACTCCAATCTTCAGGCGCTGTCTTCACATTTTTTGTGTTATACACAATTCCTAACGCTGAAGCACTATATCCAAAATAATGTCCTTTATCGTCCGACCATTCAGAACGAAGCTTATCAGCTTGTTTCGCTTCTTTATAAGCTAACGTTTGCCCATCCTTTTTTAATCCTTCCATCGCTGGTAATGAGGCAAGTACGACTACGTCAACGACTGGATTTTTCTTTTCAGCTTCCATTCTCGCTAAAATCTTACCTGTTGTTCCTTGAAACATTTCTACTTTTATACCTGTTTTCTTTTCAAAGTCCTTTTGAATCTTTTCTGCTAATCCTTTTGGTCCTGCACTATATACAACAATTTTCTTTTCATTCGTATTTTTACTTTTTGCATCTGCATTTCCTGTCTTTGAACTACACCCTGTTACTACAGCTGAAAATAATAAAGTACATACAAATAAAGACTTAAGCGAACTGAATTTCTTCATAAGATTCTCCCCCTATATGATGAATACATTTTTTTGGCACATATAACGATACTGGTTTACCGATGCTTAATTTACTATTGTGATAAACTGTCCATATCCCAAGTACACCCATGTTTACTTTCATTTCATACCGTTCTCCTACATATGTAACGTGCTGAATTTCACCTGTATACATTTCGCTCACTTCATTTTTCGTCCAACTTACATGTTCTGGACGAACCATTTGTTTCCCCTCTACAAGCCAATTGGCTTTACCAACAAATTTTGCAACAAATTCATGAGATGGCTTCACATAAATGTCTTCTGGTGTTCCTTTTTGTAATACTTCTCCTTGTTTCATGACAATAATTTGGTCTGACATTGACATCGCTTCTGTTTGGTCGTGCGTGACATACAATGCCGTTAAACCGATTGAATGAACGATGTCCATAAGCTCTAATCGCATTTCTTCTCGCAAAATTGCATCGAGTGCACTCAGCGGTTCATCAAACAAAATAAAATGCGGTTTTGTTACAATCGCTCTCGCAAATGCGACACGTTGCTGCTGTCCACCAGAGAGTTCATGCGGATATCTTTTCTCCATCCCTTGCAGGCGAACTCGCTTTATTGCATCTTCTACTTTTTCCCGTAATTGATTCGTTTGCTTTGTAGCCCTTAAACCAAATGCAACATTTTCAAATACAGTCATATGCGGCCATAAAGCAAAATCTTGAAATACCATCCCGATATTACGTTCATGAGGAGATGTTCTTATTTTTTTGGTTGAAGAATACATGCACGTATCTCCAAAATATATTTCACCTTTATCTGGCTCTTCAAGTCCTGCAATCATTCTAAGTAAAGTCGTTTTCCCGCATCCAGAAGGTCCTAACAGTGTGGTGAATTCACCTTGTTTCATGACAATTTGTAACGGTTTTAACGCCTGCGTTTTTCCAAACATCTTTTCTAATCCATGAATTTTAATATCCATCGTTTCACCTCTCTCCTCTCACTCTTAACCTGCTTTCATTCTATCTGGAAGATTTATACTGAATGTTAATGTACTGTAAAGATTAAATTAAAAAACTTCTAATAAACTATTTATTTCTATAGATTTTTTCTATAGTTAGAAGAAAAAGGGGCAAATTGCCATGAATCTCTTAAAATTAGAAATTGTAGTGCTTATTAAGAAATATAAAAAGCTTACGATTGTTGCAGAAAAACTTGGTGTGAAACAGCCTACTATTACATTCCATATAAAAAGCTTAGAAGAGGAACTCGGTGTGTCTTTATTTGAATTACGTTCTGGAAGATATTTCTTAACAGAGGCTGGTGAGGCATTGCATCATTATGCTTGTAAAATAGATGCACTTATGAAAGAAGCTAGGCGGGTCACGCAAGAGTTTAAAGATTTTCATAAAGGCGCTATAACAATTGGCGCTAGTTATGTACCAGCGACTTATCTTTTACCAGAAATTATTCACCAATTTCAATGTGAATTTCCAAATATAAAAATAACACTTATGGTAAAAACAGCTCCTGAAATTCGAACAATGCTACAAAATCATGAAATTGATCTCGGGGTAATTTCTGCGGCACCGTTTGATGAATCACTTTTAAAACAGACGATTGTAATGCCTGATACACTTGTTCTTGTTTTCTCCAAAGAACATCCTTTTTCAAAAAAAGAAAATGTATCATTACAAGACATTGAAAAGGAACGTATATTATTGCATCGTAATCCATCTACAACGAGAGATTTACTTACAAAATGGATGTTAGCTCATAACATTACATTCCAATCCGAAATTGAATTAGATTCATTAGAAACGATGAAACAAATTTTAAAATACGGTAATGGTGTCGCTTTTATTTCTAAACTCGCTATTGAACAAGAAGTACAACGAAATGAACTATGCTACATACCTATCCCTGAATTTGAATTTCAGCGTAACATTTATACAATTCATCATGAGGACAGATGGAATTCTAAAATTATTTCTTTTTTACTACATAGCATCACTTCTTATGCAGAAAAAAGTTAAAAGGCTGTCGTTATACACGACAGCCTTTTAAACTACAACTCTATTTATTTTTCTTCGCTTCAATTTTTGCTTGTGCCTCTTCAGCCTTATCTAATGCTTTTGAAAATTTTTTCTCTTTTTCTTTCACATCATCTATACTATCGACAGCTTTAATGAGTTTATCGATTCCTTCTTCTTCTACTTTTCTCCGCTTTGCTACTCTTTCATTCACTTTCTCTTCTACATCTTTTGCTTTTTGAAGCATATTCTCTGCATTTGATGTTACAGCTGTTTCAAGTGCATCATCTTTTTTCATTTGCAACACTTCATTTGCAATGTCTTTCGCTTCTAAATACTTACCATCTTTTAATGCTGTTGCTCCGTGATCCATTTTCTCGGCCATTTCTTTATATGATTTCGCTTCATTTCCTGATTTTTCTTTTTCCGCTTTATCAAACCACATCGTTGCATCACTATATTTTTCATCTTTCAATGATTGCATACCTGTATCAATATATGTGTCATAATTACTACATCCAGCCATTACGACTAACAGAAAAAGCATAACAAAACTTAATTTTTTCATGATGTTTTCTCCTTTTCTTTGCCTGCTCACTTTACTGTAACACACATGAAAAAGAGTTTCAAAAACTAAAATACTAATTCGGTCATTTTTATTATGATAAGTCAAATTTTTATTATTTTCTTGTTTTTAAGCCGACACATCTACTTGTTTTTTCGCCATATGTTGCTTTACTCCAACTAATACAACTAACAATAAACCTCCACCTATCGTCATCATAACAATGCTAGTTGGCAACATATCTAATAATAATCCATATACAATCATACCGAGTGGCGCGATTGCAGTAGCAATTGTTTCAAGTAGACCAAACACACGTCCTAAGTAGCTCGGATCTGTCGTTTTTTGCATATGTACTTGCATCGGAATATTTACAATCATAATTGCTATACCCGTTAACATCATAAAAGCAATATAGTAAATAAAACTTGCCACTTTTGGAATCGTAACTAACAACGGGAAGACTGTACATAAACTTAAACCTGCAAACAAAAACAGTCCCGTATAAATAGAACGAAACGGATTATTCACTTCTTTACGCACTGATAAAGCAATCGCCCCCATTAGCATCCCGACCGCTAACATTCCCTCTACAGTACCGAGTTGCCTTGAAGATAAATGCAATGTATGGACGATAATATATGGAAGTGCAACGGTTAGCCCACACGCAAAAAAGTTTACCCACAATGCTATTTTCATTAAACCATATATTTCATGCTGTCGTTTTACATATGAAAAACCTTCTTTTATACTCGTCAAGAAATGCTCTTTACTCTCAGCCACTTCTTTTTTATATAAATCAAACACAATAAATAATTGCAAAATAACTGCTAAAAAGAATGTAATGCTATTTAACAAAAAGAACGACTTAATTGAAAAGAAACCAAATACAACTCCACCTATAATCGGCCCTAAAATATTTGATAAAGAAGCTGCCGTTTGATTTAAAGCACTCGCTTTTTGAATACGCCCCTCATCCACTAAACTCGGAATAGACGACGTTAATGCAACAGAATAAAAACTTGCACAAATTGATAATAATGCTGCTGAAATATAAATAAAAAGAAGTGATGGTCCAAATATAGTAGCAAGAATAAACATAATAAGCATCGTTAAACTACTTAATAAATCTGTACCAATGACAAGCCATTTTCGATTGACACGGTCAGCTACAGCACCTGCAATTGGACCACAGATCATCCTTGGAAGTGATCCGCAAACGAGCGTAATGGCAAACCCCATTCCTGAACCAGTTGTCTTTAGTACGTATAACCCCATTGCAAACGTATAAATACCCGCCCCTAACAAAGACGTCATCTTTCCAATCATCATTAAAATGATATTTCTCGTTGCAATCTTCATTCTTGAATCAGCTTGACCTATACTTACATCTTCCATTATGACACTCTCCCCTTAAAAGTTAAATTGTGTTAAACTTATTATATAATCAACTTTCCAATTATTACAACAAAAAGTTTAATTGTATTTAACTTTTTTGATTATAAAGGAGCTACAATATGGCAACTCTCGGAGAAAAAATTAAGGCATTACGAAAAGAAAAAAAGCTTACTCAAACAGCACTGGCAGGTTCCGAATTGACAAAAAGCATGCTTAGTCAAATTGAAAATGGAAAAGCTACACCTTCTATGAAAACATTACAATATATTGCAGAAAAACTTGAATGTGAAACGAGTTTTTTATTAGAAGAAGATGATGTAGAAATTGTAGCACTCATTCAAAAAATGGAGCCATTAATAAAAGCAAATAAATGCGATGAAGTATATGAGACTTTACTACCTATCGTTCAAAAAGAACTACCTCTTACTTTAAATACAGCACGTTTATATAAACATTTCATAACTGGAGCGGCTATTATGAACGATTATAATATTGAATATTACGTTGAAAAAGCTGTTTCTATATTTGAAAAATATACTTTGTATCGCGAAAGTACTGAAACGAAACTACTGTTTTACTATATGCTCTACAAACGGAAAAAATATAAAGAATGTTTACAGTTGATTACCAGAATTCGCGATGAATATAAAACGAAGAATTTAGAAATGGATCTTATTACACATATACAATTATATTTAAAAGAAGCAATTATTTTACTCGCATATGGTAATTATGAAAAATGTGAAAAAGTCATTTTAGATGCACTTGCATTTTCAAAAAAACATCAAGTGTATTATAAAACAGATGAATTTTACCGTATTTTATCTTATCAAAAAATCATTACAACTGATAAAGAAAGATATTTATATTACATAAAAAAATCTGAGCAATTTGCCATTTTTACAGAAGATACTTTATCCACTGCAAATATACATATATTAAAAGCTTATTACTACAATACCGTTACGAATGAATATACAATTGCATTAGCACATTTAGAACAATTCCGAGAAAAGCTAAAAGATGTACCAATTTTTCAAGACGATGGACTGTATTATCTTGAAAAAGGAAAATCTCTGTATGGTTTAAAACATTACAAGGAAGCTTTAGAAGTATTAGATCG
Source organism: Bacillus sp. M5A3_1b (assembly GCF_053345335.1). Taxonomy (NCBI): domain Bacteria; kingdom Bacillati; phylum Bacillota; class Bacilli; order Caryophanales; family Bacillaceae; genus Bacillus; species Bacillus sp. M5A3_1b. The sequence goes on from NZ_JBKEZY010000002.1 coordinate 92,351, forward strand.
TGCTATCATACCGGATTATATGAGTCATCCACTTGATCAATCGTGGTTATTAACAGCTGGATCTTATCGTGCCCTTTGCTATATAGAACTTCAAGATAAAAAATCTGCCTTGAAAGAAGCAAAAGAAGCAGTTCAAGCGATAAATAGCTATCCTGATTCCATCTTCTCTTCATTTATTAAAGAAACATTACAAATAATACAAAAACTTTAAGAATGTCTCTAAATGGTATATTATTCCTCTTTTTTAGCAAAGATAATAATGATGGGAGGAATATAAATGAATATTCAACGTGCAAAAGAGCTTTCTGTGTCAGCGGAGCAAGCTAATGTTAGTTTTCAAGGCATGCCTGTTACGATTCAACACGTCGACGAAAGCAACGAAACCGCCCGCATATATGAAGTAAAAAATCCAGGACGCGAATTAACGGTTCCAGTTAATAGCTTAGAGGAAATATAAAAAATGCCACTTCATTTTTTGAAGTGGCATTTTCTTTTATTATATATTGCATCACTAGTTTTTCGTTTTTAATAAACCGTACAACCCTATACAAATTACAATTAGACCTACTATGCCAAAAAACAGTTTTTCAAATAAATCTCTTGTTTCATGACTCCTCACATCTGCTATACTTTTGCTTTGTCTTTCAATTTCATTTTGCTCTGCTTCTACTCGCTCCCCATACACTAACAAACGATATTTGCTTGATGTATATGGTTCACACGTAAGTAATGTAACTTTATCTTTTCCTTTTATTACATTTAATTTATCAACTTGATTAGGGTTAATAATCTCACGGCCAACTACTTTATACTCTTGCTGCTTTCCAAATACCTTTACATAGAATAAGTCTCCATCAGTTAACCAATCAAGATGGCGAAACATCTTTGCCCCATGATAGCCTCGATGCCCTGCTAAAACAGCATGTGTATCTTTCCCACCAATTGGTAATGAAGTCCCTTCGATTTGCCCTATCCCTTTACTTAAGTTTTCTTGACTCGCCCCTAAGTAAATTGGCAACTCCTCATTTATTTTTGGAATAGAAACTGTACCAAATATCTCATCTTTATTTATAAAATTTAACGATTCCTTATTTACTTCAGCATCCTGAACAAATGGATCATTCATTTTGAAAGCAGCTCTTCCTAACAAACTATTATATGTTTCCATCTTCTGAAATTTCTCATTAACATCTTCTACTTTTAAATTATCAACCACTTTTTCGTAACGGATTACTCTCGTTTTATATACATAATTGTTTATATAATTAGCAACCAATGGATATAGAAATAGAGATAAACCTGCAAGGAACAATACTAAACTTATGAATCCCCTTCTCACACACTCACCACACAATACATACTATTTTCGTTTTTTTAAATAGATTGTTAGAAGGACAATGCAAATAATACCAATAGGAAAAACGATCATCCAATCTTCTAAAATGAAAGGTTTTGTAATCATTTCTTTTTCTTCAGCATCATATGGAACACGGTGTCCTCTCACTAGTAACCTATGCGTGTTCACTCCATAAGGGGTACACGTAATTAATGTTGCGTAATCTTGTCCTTGTACAACTAATAAATCTTCTGTCTCATTTGGTAACACAACTTTTATTTGATCTACCTGGTAGGCAAGCACTTTATCTAATGTATGAATATAAAATATATCTTTCTTTTCAATTTTGTCTAAATGAGTAAACATTAGCGCTGAAGGTAAACCGCGATGTCCCGTTAAAACTGTATGCGTATTTTCTCCCCCTATTGGTAATGAGGTTTCATTCAACTGACCAATCCCACGGCTTAACACTTCTTCTGTTGTCCCTTGATAAATTGGAAGGTTTACATCAATTTTTGGGATTTCAATATACCCCATAACATCACCAACATTTAACATATCCACAGTAGAACTTTTACGTTCACCATCCTTTTCCCGAAAAGGATCTGAAAATGTTTGCGTCGTATTTTGTACCTTCTTATTATACTCTCGTGCTTCCGTTTCTTTACGATCAATCTCTTCCTGCTCCAGCCCCTTTATCGCTTCATCATACGTACTTACTTCTGAATAATGTGTTCTTGTTGCAAACCAATTGCTTACAGTTGGATAGAGAAATATACTTAATCCTAGTAAAAAAATACTTCCAAAAATTATATTTCGTTTCATAATAGCCTCTTTCACTACGGATAAAATGTGGAAAAGAGGAAAGCAATATGCCTTTCCTCTTTTCTAAACTCAATTATTATAAACATATAAATTAAGAATTTTTTACAGGTTTTTTTCTAAAGAAAATAAATGTTGCTACCGCCATTAGTATAAGGCCCACTACTGTGAAGAGAATTGTACCCATACCACCTGTTGCTGGAATAATCCAACCGCTCTTATTATTCTCAACTTGTAGCTCTATTTTTTGGTGTTTTTCATCAATTGTAATATCAATCGGATCTCTTAACTTTTGATAGTGTTCGACTGCACCGTCTTTATCTTTATACTTTGGTGCTTCCGTCTCAACAATTTGATATTCACCGTACGGTATTTCATTCCATGTAATAATACCATTTGCATCTGTTATATCATTCATTTCTTTCCCATTAACTTTTATAACATTACCTTTTTTATCTTGTAATTGGAACTTCGCACCTTCTAATTTAAGCGTCTTATCCTTACCATCAACTTTTTCAATTTTAATATTTCCCGTTGTCGGTGTGACCACCACTTCATTAGATGGCTTTCCATCTTTTTCTGATGAAACATCATCTTTGTTTACAAAATCAAGTACTGCTTTGTTTGGAATTTTCACTCCAGATTCAACATCACTTTTAATTTTTGCAGTAATTTGTAAATGAAGCTCTTTTCCATTTATTTTTGAAAAATCTTCAATCGTAGCGGTTACTTTTTGGCCTTCTACAACTACTTTTACACTATCATCTTCAACTTTCTTTCCATCAATCATAACAATTGGTAGGCCTTTTATTTCCAAACGATCATCTAAAATATCTGTTACAACATATTTTTTATATGATTGAATATCTTCAGGAAGTAGTGTTTTAATATCATACGTATAATCTGTCTCTTTATTAATTCCAGCTACTTTTGAACCGTTATTTATACTTTTAGTAATGGTAGGTTCTTTATAGTTCTTTATATCATCCAGCTTAACTACTTCACCAGATTCCTTAATAGAGAAAGGACGCTCCTCTTTACTAGTTAAATAACCTGTTGGAGCCTTATGCTCAATAAAATAATAATAATCTCCATATTCTAGCGAATCAACACGAACTTTACCATCTTCCCCTGTTACTAATGAACTCGGTGTCTTAACTTGTGTACTTGTTCCATCTTTATTTTTTTTAAACAAATGGAACTCTGCATCTTTTAATACTTTACCGGCTTCACCTTTTTTTACGAATTCTACTGAACCACGTTTTGTTTCATTTTTAGGGTAAATATGAACATCGTAATTTAAATCTTTACCGTCTGCACTCGTCATTGGAATATCGACAATAAAAGTAGTCTTATCCAACGCAATATGTTTTGGACCTTCAATTGCTTTTACTTCATAACGTCCTAGCGGAAGATCTGTAAAAACAGCTTCCCCTTTTGCGTTTGTTACCTTTGTTATTGCAGCGTCTTTTACTGGTTTTGCATCTTCTTTTATAACAGTTCCATCATTTGAAATTTTTTCAAATGACTCAATTCGTTTAATTTCAAAAGTTACACCTTCTAAAGGCTTTACATCCTCTGGAACAACTTGTCCTTCTTTCCCATTACCTTCTGTATTAGTTTTAGAATCTTTACTTTGTTCAAATTTGTGAATCGTTAAAGTACCTGTACTCCTAGATTCCGCACTAACAATTATGTTAGATAACGTTGAAAAAGCTAACATACAGATTAAAAATAAACTAAAAATCTTTTTCATTGTCGTCCACTCCCTATCATTTTCATTACTTTTGTTATTTCTATCTCTCATTGTTTCTCTTTCTAACAAAGAGGAACAATGTAACCAACATCAATATTCCACCAATTGCATAATAAATAATTGTCCCTATTCCACCAGTCTCTGGAATAACAAATTCACTCTTCTTATTTACTACTCTTATTTTTTGTGAATCCATTCCAGACTTCACTTCTATTTCTACTGGCTCTCTCATCAACATATATCCTTTTGGTGCCTTTACTTCTTTTAATGTATATTTCCCAATTATTAATGGAGTTGAAGTTGCTAAACCATTTTTATCAGTTGTTAATGTACATACTGTATTTCCATCTTTACTTATTACTTCAAATACTGCGCCTTCTAATTTGAGATTTTCATCGTTCGCATCTACTTTTTCAACCTCAAACTTCCCTAATGTTGGTGGTACTACGAATACTTCATTTGACACAATTTTTTCCTGATCAAACAATAATTCCGCTTTATTTGGAATACCATCATCCGCATTGTATTTCGTTAGCATATCTACATTTACATTATCGTTTAGTCTTGACTTAATATGCATCGTATACGATTGATTCGCAAGATAAGTATAATTTCCGTCCTGCTTCGGTAACTCAATACTTACTTTCTTTAATTGTTCATCAATTTGCGGTATAACTTCTATTTCTTCTCCATCGCTGTTTACAAGTTTTACTTGTAAGATGGTTAAAATATCCTCTAAGTCATCCTGCAATACTACTTTTTCAAGGTTCATAACATCATTACCAAAATTATAGTTTACATGCCATGTAAACTCTTCATCTATACTTTGTAATGTCGCTTTTTCCACTTCTTTTTCATCTGCATCCGAAACCTTCTTTCTTACCATAGGCTCCCTTGCTTCCACATTCGTTTTTACATTCGGTTTTTGTGGTGGTAAATCTTCATTATCTGGTGTTTTCCCCTCAACAACAGCTATGTTCTCAATTTCTTTCGTTTGTAATGCGTCTTGTGTAACTTTCACTTTAAAAGTTACCGTTCTTTCTTCTGTATCAAGTACGTCACCAAAGTTTACTTTGATCGTATTATCCTCATAAGATCCTTCATCTTCGTCAACTGCATCTGTCAATAAATTCCCATTTAACTTCATGCTACCAGCTATATACTCTATACCTCCAGGAAGCTTATCCGTTAGACGCATATCTTTAATAAGTCCATTTTCTACCTTATTTCGAAGTTTAATTTGATACTCTAATTCATCATTGACATGGAATTTTTCTTGCTTAATACCAATAATCTCTTTCTTCGATTCTAGTTGACCAGACAACGAGTCAACTGGTGTTTCAACTTCTGGCTTTTCCTTATCTTTCGAACTATCAGTCTCAACTATTGCTATATTTTTTATTTTCTTATTTGCCATCTCCGGCTTTACAACAACTTCAAACGTAATTGCTTTCTCTTCCTCACCTTTAAGGTCGCCGAGATGAGCATAAATCGTTCCATCTTTTATATGTGCATGATCTTCATCTTCAACATCCGTTTGTTCCTTCCCGTTTATCTTCAACGTATTTGGAACATATTCTACTCCTTCAGGGAGTTTATCCGTAATTTTAACAGATTTTAAGAGAGAATCTGGCACACTATTTTTAGTATGAATTGTATACTCTAATTTGTCGCCAACTTTCAGCGTACCACCGTTTATATCTTTAGCTAGTTTAGTAGCTACTAACTTCCCAGGTTTCTCTTCTCGTTCGGGTAATACTTTAACTACTACTTTATTAGAATCGTTAGCTTCAACCTGACTTCCTGTTAACTCATCAATCCCTTGAACCACAGCGATATTGGGAATTTCTGTTTCTACCTTTTCTCCCTTTAATTTCGCTTTAAATTCAATGGTTGTCTCAGGTGTTTTATCCGTATAGATTCCACCTTTTGTAGCATTTGCTCCTTCACCTATTCTTATTGTTAACTTTCTTGTCTTTGCATCATAGTCAACCTGTTCTGTTTGATTTCCAGTATTCGGACCAGAAATGATTTTCACCGAATTTGGTACAAATTCTAAACGAGAATCTAAAACATCTTCAATTTTTGTATCAACAGAACTCGAATTCGGTTCAATGTTTTTCACCTGTAAACGATATGTAACTTCATCACCTGGATCGTACTTTTCTTTTGCATCTATTACCTCCTTATCAATTACAAGTTCTGGTGCCGTTGCATTTACTGCAAAGGCTAATGTGTTTAATACGTAGTCATCACCAGATGTCGCAGCTTTTAAACGTATTTCCTTTTGCTCTGGTTTAATATATCCTGCTGGTAACCTAATTAAATCTGCATCAATCCCTAAATTATTTTTATAATCGGGATTAAAAGTACCTGGATACTTATCTCTCATATGTTCCTCATATTCAGAAATAGTGGAATTAAATATATTACCTGTTGGATTCAGCTTATCAGTAACTTCCTTCCAGGTATTATCTGTATGAACAAAAAGTTTATCACCTTGCCAATATCTATCACCTTGGACAGCGAAAACAGAAACTTTTGGATCTAAATCTCCAGTTTTTGAAGCAAGAAAGTTTTTCACTGTGAATTCTTTTTCACCTGATCCAGTAGCTCTTTTCAATCCACCATCATAAACAGTAAATGCTTTTCTTGTTTTTGACTTATCTTTCGTGATAACTAGCATGTACCAACCAGCAAAAGAATAATATCCATAATTATAGGCAAGTTTTGTATTTGGATAAGGAATATTTGCTAAAGTATAGCTTCCTCCTTTTGAATTAGAGGACTGTAAAAGCTTTGTAACATCTGCATAGTTAGAATAATAAGTACCATCAATACCAAAACCATAAAGTAAACCACTTCCGTAATACGTATTACTTGGTTTTACTTGAAAGCTCTTGCCTACCGGAGTAGTAAACTTAATTGGTGATACATACTGTTGTTGCGTTAATTCATAACGTGTTGAACTCCAATATAATCCAGCCCATTCAATTTCAGCATCTTCTGGAACGGGAATATATGCCATAGATGAATTTGTAGTTGTTGGATCATCATCTATATCAATAAGTTCACGGGTATAGCCATTCGGTGCTGTAGACACAATATTCGTTATATCTGAATACAATGCAGTTTTCTTCTGAGCTTCAGTAGCTTTAATACCTAAATTCACATTACCGGTCGAATACATCTCACCTTTATGAATAGATTGATAGGTTGGTTTATTAAAACCTTCTTCATCTGTAACTGCTGCCGTTGCCGTATCAATTGGACTTAAAAATTGCAATTGAGATAATAGCAAGAATAAACTCATAACAACTACAAATACGTTTAATACTTTTTCATTTTCTTTGATCCTACTGTGCAAAGAGGTCACCTCCTTCAATGAATTTTACTAACATATTATATTCATATACTTTATATGTATTATTCTAATATAAATCATAAGATTTGTTAACAAAATATGTGAATTATTACTATTTTATACATTTTAATATAAAGATTTTAAGATTGACAATAGTGTCTAATAATAATTAAACTTTGCATATAAATAATATAGAAACTTCTTACTTTAAACCCATTTTACGGTATTCTATATAATGATAATTACAAAATCTTTATAAACAAATATAAAAAGTTTTATATTTCCATACCCTATTATTAAAGGAGGCTTTTGATGAACCTTTCTATATACGAAGGTTTAGGCATTATTTTTCTCTTAATAATTATTATTTACGCTCTCGCCCATAAATATTTATGGTCAAAAAAATTACTTATTATTCTATTTCTCGTTAGTAATGCCATTTATCTTATTTGGCGAACTTTTTATTCGTTACCAACTATTAATCTTATAAGTATTATCGCGGGTATTATATTGTTAGTTACAGAGTGGGCTGGTTATTTACAATCTATCGTTTTCAGCATCATTTCATGGAAGCCGTATAAACGGAAAGAAGTCCCTTTATCTACTTTCGAAACATTACCTACCGTTGACATTTTTATCGCAACTTACAATGAGCCACTCGATTTATTAAAACGAACTGTCGCTGGTTGTACAATGATTACTTATCCGAAAGAGTTGCTCAATATTTACATTTGTGATGATGGTCGACGGGAAAGTGTTAAAAATCTTGCTAGTGAGTTTTCTGTTCACTATATTACTCGTACTGAAAACAATCATGCAAAAGCAGGAAACTTAAATCATGCCATGACCCATTCGACAGGTGATTTTATCGTTACAATGGATGCTGATATGGTCCCAAGAGCCAACTTTTTAGAGCGAACGATTGGTTATTTTTCTAAAAATAATGTTGTATTTGTTCAAGCACCACAAGTGTTTTATAATGCTGATCCATTCCAATATAATTTGTTTTTTGAAGATAATATCGCCAATGAACAAGATTTCTTTATGCGTCAATTAGAGGAAGGAAAAGATCGATTTAACGCTACAATGTATGTTGGTAGTAACGCTCTATTTCGCCGTACTGCTCTTGAAGAAATTGGAGGATTTGCAACTGGCGTTATTACCGAAGATATGGCAACTGGTATGCTACTACAAGCGAACAAATGGGAAACTGTATTTGTCAATGAAACACTCGCTGTTGGATTATCCCCAGAAACGTTTAGCGATTTATTAAAACAACGTGATCGCTGGTGTCGAGGGAATATTCAAGTCGTAAAAAAATGGAATCCTTTCACTTTAAAAGGATTATCTTTTATGCAGCGTCTTTTATATGCAGATGGAATTCATTATTGGTTTTTCGGCGTTTATAAAATGATATTTTTACTAGCACCACTATTATTTTTAGTATTCAATATTTATAGTTTAGAAATTAATTTTATGCAATTATTTATGTTTTGGGCTCCTGCCTTTTTAACGTCACAGCTTATTTTCAAAGCTGTTTCGAATAAAAAACGAACGACTACGTGGAGTCACGTATACGAAGTAGCTATGGCACCTTATATGGGATTTGCTATTTTATCTGAAACGTTCTTACGGAAAAAGTTTCAATTTCATGTAACGAGAAAAGGCGTCCAAAATAACACGAGGCATTTTTTATGGATTGCAAGTGTCCCTCATCTCGTGCTACTAATATTAACAATTATTGCACTGATTCGGGCAATACTTATGCTTCTATCCCCTGAACAATATCATATTGAAAGAGAAAGCTTATATATTAATATTTTCTGGGTACTTTACAACGGAATAGCTATTATCACTTCCTTATTTATAGCATTTGAAAGACCGCGTTTCCGAAACTCTGAACGTTTCGTAGTAAATTTACCAGGTACTTTACAAACCGAAGATATGACGATTTCTTGCCACGTCCTTGATATTAGTGAAACTGGTGCACGTTTTGAAGTAGATTCATCCATTCCATTTGAAACTTTATCAAGTCTATCTTCCTATACATTATCTTTTGGACAGGTAGAAAAGATTCATAGTACAAAAAAATGGATCCGAAGACAAGCAAATTCAGTACAAATTGGTGTATCGTTTCATGATGTATCCCATGAGCAATATTGTAAACTCATTCTTCATCTATTTAGTAAACCTGTTAATGACCGGGTGGAAAAGGTATACGATAAAGCATTTCTTACACTAGCAATTGCATCGTTCATAAAAAACACAAAGAAATCACCAAGACAATTTCGCAGGCAACATATACGTGAACAACTGATGTCTCCTGGAACATTGCATATGAATGGGATGCCGATTGAAGCGACCATTATCGACTATAGTACAGGTGGGTGTCAAATACAAACGAACACCCCACTCGCGATTGACCAAATTATACAGATAACAATGAATGAGCGTAATATTCAAAAGAAAAAAGCCAAAGTATGTTGGATTCAAAAAAAAGGTCGTAAAATATATGCTGGATTAAAATTTACAGCGTAAAAAAGAAAAGAAGCCCCTTGCTTCTTTTCTTTTTATTTCGTGCTAAAATTCAAACTATGAAATAATTTTCAAGGGGGAATTTGAATGAAGAACACATCGCAAAAAACAAGTCATTATTATGCAGTTATATTCACTTCTAATTTATCGAATGATACAACAGATTATAGTGCCGCCTCTGACAAAATGGAGGAACTTGCAAAGCAGCAACCTGGATTTCTAGGTGTAGAAAGTGCACGAGATCATTCGGGACTCGGAATCACAATTTCTTATTGGGAATCACTTGAGGCAATTGAAAATTGGAAACAGAACGCCTTACATAAAAAAGCGAAAAAAAGAGGCCGTGAGCAATGGTATGAAAACTTCCACCTGCGTATCTGCCTTGTAGAAAAAGAATTTAAGTTTCGTAGAGGTATTTTATAACGATGAAGAAAAAATTAGCTCTCATTGCTGTTCATGAAATATATGGTGTGAACGACCATATGCATCACGTTATCCATCACTTTACTTCATCTCATATAGATGTATTCTGTCCTAATCTGCTACAATCACAACATGCATTTACTTATAGTGATGAAGAAAAAGCATATCATTTTTTTATGAATCATATTGGATTTGAAGATGGAAAAAAGCAAATTGAAGAATTCATTACTCATCTTTCTAGTAATTACACACATATTGGACTTATCGGCTTTAGTGTTGGTGCTACCATCTCATGGCTATGTAGTAACAATCCGAAAATAGATTTTATTATTGGATGTTACGGTTCCCGTATACGTGACTATATTCATATGAAACCAACATGTGCTACCTTACTTATTTTCCCTGAAAAAGAAGTTAGTTTTTCAGTATCCTCTTTAATTCAAACATTGCAGCAACAAAAAAATCCTTTACTAGAAATACAACAACTACACGGTGAACATGGTTTTCTAAATCCGTACACTGAAAAATATAGCGAGAACTCTACAAAGCAGGCATACCATTTAATAGATTCGTTTCTTGTAAAGTGACACTTTAATCAGTAGGGGACTCTTTATCCCCCACTAATTATTAGCCCTCACCAATCGGGCTTTTACGGGCAGTTGATCCCCCACCTAACCTCTTTTCTTAAGCTGAATTTTGAGGTGGGATCTTACTGCCCATTAATGCGGGGTAAAAACACTCTTATAAAGGAGGCTCAAATGACGCTTACATTACTCTTACTTATTTTCATATTCATTGCCTTTTTCTCAGCGCTAACTATTATTTTTGTAAACGTAAAAAAGGGGGAGTTTTCCAAACGCCCCTACTTACAATCTATTATTGTTTACATTTTATTTTTTACAAATTGGATCTTATATTTAACATCTTTTTATGGTTTACTTCCCGAGGTAGTTAGCGAGTTCATATTCTTACCCATTTGGTTTTCCCTTTGTATTTTAGGATGTATCGTTTTCTGGCGCGAATGGAGAAACAATCGTGTGTTCTCAATATGTATTGGTTTTCTTTCCTTTATTAGTTTTCTATTTGGTTTATTGTTGTTAGTTCTTTCGGGGATGTAATAGAAAAAGGAAGAAAAGCCAACTTTCAACTTTTCTTCCTTCTATGTTTACCTTTAGCTTTCACTGTCACTGATTCACAAGGTGTATAATATATTTGAGGTGTCGCCTTATCAACAAACATCATAAACGTGACGAAGCCGATAATAAATAAAATAAACAACGTTAACAAAATTGCTCCTATCGTTAAAAGTATCATAACACCACCCCCTATATCTTTCATGTTATTACACCTTTCGCTATTATATGAGCGTAATCCTTTTTAGAAAAAGAAACGTAACAAAATAATCACAATCACTCCCGTTAATACTGTACCTAATAAACTACGAGTATATATCGCTACAAGAAATGTTGGGATTGCTGCGACAAGGTAATCCCACTGCATCGTCTCATGCATAAATAATACTTGGGCTAAAAGTGCTGCTAATATCGCAATTGGTATGTAATTTAACCATTTTAAACCCCAGTCTGGAATTTGTAGTTTGCTAAATACGAGTAGAGGTAAAATACGTGGCACGAGTGTGACAGCTCCTGCTGCTAGTAAAAGTAATAGTACGTCCAATCTCATTTCCATTTTTCAATCACAACTCCAATCGTCGCAGCTAGTAATGTTGCGATAATAACCGCTATACTATCTGGCATAAATAAGTGTGAAACGTATGCGATCATAATCGCTACAATTGCAACAGTAAGATGAATTGCTAGTTTCGGTTTACTACTTATGAGCTGAAGAACAAATAATCCGATAAACATTGCTGGTAATGCATAATCCATGCCGTACGTATGCGGATCTGGTATCCACTCGCCAAACAGCCCGCCAATAATAGTAGCAAGAATCCAATTTAAATATGCTGTTACATTTAACCCCATCATCCACCTGTCACCAACATATCCTTTTTGCGTTGCATGCTGCACTGCAACGCCGAACGTTTCATCTGTAATTTGAGAACCGATAAATACGTTTTTTAATAGCGGAAGTTTCGTAAAGTATGGTGCAAGGGCAGCACTCATTAGAAGGTGGCGTAAATTAACAAAAAAGACGGTGAAAATGATTGCTGAAGCAGGAGCACCGGCTGCATACATACCGGCTAATATAAATTGGGCAGAACCTGCATAAATTAAAGTAGACATAAATGCAATTTCAATGATGGAGAAACCTGCTGTTTTTGCAATTACACCAGCTGCTATACCGATACTTAAATAACCAAATACAGTTGGTAAACAATCTTTTACTCCTTGCTGAAATGTATCATCGCTCTGCAAAGCTACATGGGCCTGAGCTTTACTCATTCGTATCATCCTCCATTCCTTCTATCGTTCGTTTTCCTGTTACGACATGAACTAAATCTATATTTTCACGCCATAACGTATCTAACTTATCAGCTCCAAATTCCTTTGTGATTTCTTCAATCATAATATCGTGCCGCACATACTCTGTAGCAACGAGAACTAAAGCTGGGTCATACGTTGTAACGGCCCATGAAGTACTATCATTTGAGAAATTCGCAATTAATACTTCCTCTCCATCACGAGCAATAACAGTTAAATGACCACCCATTCTCTTTTCAACAACGTGGGGTGTCATATAATTATGGTGAAACGTCGCGCCTATTTTTTTATTAGGAGCGCCAAATAAGATTGAAAATATATGTACACCTTCCTCTTCCTTTTGACGAATATATGGCTCAATTTCATGCACTTGATCTTCCCAAACAGAAATCCATAGCTCTTCCTTCGCCCTATTAATTATATTGCATATTTCTTTTACAACACGATCATTTGAGCGAATATGCGAAATTACATCTATTTGTCGCTCTTGTTCTAAACAATTTAATTTCCGGTCTAAAAATTCAAAGGACTTTTCAAAATCTTTTCGCATTCGATCCATTAGCTCCGTAGCTGGTACTGGTACATATTTGACTGGTTCAGTAGGAACGATATGCACTGCTCCTTTATCCATCAATTTACCGAGCACTTCGTAAATCATCGAACGAGGTACTCCTGTCTGTTTACTCACTTCATACCCAGTTACTGGGGAATGTTTTAATAGTCCAATATACGCTTTACATTCATACTGGGAAAAACCTAACTTTTGTAATTCCTTTATAATTTCATCCATCGGCAATCCCTCACATTCTATATAACTCTCATCTCAAAACGATACAAATATGTTAGTAGTTATTGGTATACCTACTAATATAAAAAAACAGACCCACAAAGTCAATTGATAATTCTGAAATTTAACCCGAAAATAAAAAGCCTTTCATGAGAAGGCTTTTTCTACATACTATTTCACTTATTTTAGTTGCAACATATTTGATAGATTCTCCTCCAAATGCTCCCGTAAAGTAGAACCTGTATACTCTTCCCTAAATACACCAGCTTTCACGAATAGAGGAATAACTTCACTAAAGAATAGATTTAGTGACTTTGGAGGTCCTCCTGGAATGGCGATAAATCCATCTAACGCTCCAGCCTCAAACCTATCCATAATTTGTTTCGCAACGTCATGCGGTGTACCAACCGCAACCCAATGAGCCGATCCAACAACTTCTGGGCGTTCTAGTATTTGTTCAACAGTTGGTTCATTTTTAATAATGAAGTTCCGTAATAATTCGGCATGAGTTTTACTGCGAACAGTTTGATCCCGGCTTGGCAGCATCTCTTCCGTAACCTTACTTTCTAGCGGAATCCCTCTAACGTCTAATCCGAGAACCATTTCGAGTAACGCATATCTCTTCTCTTTTGTGAGATGTTGATGTGCTTGCCTATGCATGTCTAACGCTTCTTCATATGTATCACCTATAAAGAAATATAATCCAGGTAATACACGTATATCATCTTGCTTTCGGCCATGCTGCTTTGCTCTTCTTCTTAAATCTTGACGCAGTTCCATTCCTGACTCTACATCTGGCGTTGCAGCAAAAATTGCATCCGCAACAGAAGCAGCAAAATTCCGTCCTGACTCTGAAGCACCAGCTTGAAATAATGGCATTTCCCCTGAAATGTGCTGCGGAATATTAAGTGGACCTTTCACCTTAAAGTATTCACCATTATGCTCAATAGGCTTTACCATCTTTCTAATCACATCAGAGTTATCTACTTTCAATACTTCATTAGGATGACTCCCCCAAAGTTTTCTTACTAACGCTGTACATTCTGCCGCTTTCGCGTATCGTTCCTCAGATGATGGCATCTCTGTCTCACCAAAATTTTCTGCACCGTCAATGGATGTGACAATATTCCACCCTACTCGGCCGTTACTAATCCAGTGTAAAGATTGTAATTGCCTCGCTAATATATATGGTGGATAAAACGAAGTTGACGCAGTCGTAACGACTCCAATTTTTTCTGTTGCATAAGCAATAGCCGTAAACAGTAACGTCGGATCTAAAATGACATTCCCTTTATTACGAGCAATTAAATCCGGGTGCGCCACTAAATAATCTGCCTTAAAAACAAAATCTAACTTAGCCTTTTCTGCCTGTTTCGCTAACTTTACTTGTTCAGCAATTCCTGAATTAAACTCACTCTCTTGCTCTTTCTTTCTAGAAATTAAACATAAACCAATGCACAGTTGTTTTTTTGTAGACATTCACACCATTCCCTTGTTTTTAATTTACCTAGTTAAGCAATGTTGCTGTCATTATGAAATTCCATTCTTATGAAAATAGATAAAATGATATTGATAATCATTATCATTTTATGATGTAACTGAAATAAAAGCAATAAAAAAAGACCTCCGCTAACGGAAGTCTTTTATCTCAATATTTCATTCGCTTCTTTTTCATAAATTTTATCAAATGAAGTCATAACGCGTTGTGACGCTGAAATCATTTTTTGATCTGTCATAAGATCAGCCATCTCTTTCGTCATATCTACATTTGAATTTTCTAGCATATGGTTTTTTACTGTCCCTGTTCCGTTCGGTAAATCAGCAATATTCCCTTCAGCTAGCGCAAAGCTTTTGTTCTCTCTTTGCATTAGACGTGCATTCGCTTCTGCATCTACTGTTTTTGTTTGCAGGCGGGCAATATTATTTTGTGTTACTGCATCATATAACGTACCGTCTGCTTGTACAGCTACTTTTGCTCCTTCTGGAATACGAATACGTTCATTATTCTCTCCCATTACGAAAGCGCCTGAAGTTGTTTGTAAATAACGATCACTATTTAATGTAAAACTACCGTCTCTCGTTAAAAACGTTTCATTATTTTTAGATGTAACAAAAAACGAAGCTGTGCCGGCCGTACCGTCATCTAAAAAGAAATCTGTATCACTATTTGTCATTTGTATATTTCCTTGTACTAAGTTCACATGCGTTGCGGCTGGTACTACAGCGTAATCAGTCGAACCGATATTTGTCACAGCCCCATCTCCGCGGCGATATGTGTCTTGTACATCAAATACTTTAGAAGTCATATTTTCTGCTTTAAATCCTGTCGTTTGAGCATTTGCAACGTTATTCGAATGAACATTAATGCGCTGCATGTAATTCATCATACCCATAGAACCTATATAAAGACCGTTCATACTCGTTTGAATAAGGCAGTTGCCTTATCCTTCACCTCTTTTCTATGATGTTTGCAACATTTGCTTCGCTAAATGTTCAGCTGTAGCGATATGTATATGTTGCTTCACGTCTTGTCCGTCTGTCATTAATACAATTGGAGCTGATGATACTGCTGGAATTTTTAATAATTCACCACTACTTGCTGTTTCATCAAATTTCGTAAATACGATACCATCAATATGAATATCTTTAAAATTCGTAATGATTTCAATCATGTCTTTACTTTTCATCGAAGCTGATAACGTTAAACAAATGTAATCTGGCTCTACTTGTCCCATCGTTTCAATCATTTCTTCTACTGTTTCTGACGCACGATAATTTTTTCCGGCGGTATCAATTAAAATATAATCGACGCGCGCTTCTTCTTTAAAATACGTAAGTGCTCTTGTCATTGCAGCCTCATCACGTACAGCGATTACTTCAAATCCAATTGTCTTTACGTAATCTTGCAGTTGCTGTACTGTCCCGATACGTGAATGGTCTGTCGTAATAAAACCAACCGTTTTTTTCTTACCGTGAAACTGCCACGCCATTTTCGCAAGTGTCGTCGTTTTTCCAACTCCAGTTGGACCGATTAATGCAATTGTTTGCACTTCTTTTTCAAAAACGTTTTCCGTATTGAAATGGGATCTCATATCTTCCAATATATAGCCGATCACTTCTTCTTCTGTAATCATCGTCGCATTCTCAAACTTCACTTTTAACTTTTCAGCATATGCATGAATGAAATATTGTTCTACATCGTTTTGCTCTAGCATGCGAATTACTTTTTGAATAATAAACGGTACAGATTCTTCGTTTTCTTTTTTTACAACCACTTCTTCTTTCTTGACCGGAACAACTTTTTTCACAGTTTTTTGCTTTTTTGTTACTTTCGCTACTTTCGTTTCTTCCGTCTGTTTCACAACGACGATACCTTTTTCAAACAGCTTTAATAGTTTCTCTTTCTTTCTTGTCCATTCTTCACTATTTCCTGTTTGCATCGCCGCATATGACATAGAAGTCGTCACGTTTTCTAAATTGTGCAGTACCGATTGAATTCCGTTCGCCTTCACAATTTGTTCTGAAGAATCATTTACAACATCCATTAGTTGTTCATGAAATTGAGCTGTGCCTTCATTCACTTCTTCCTGTTTATCCTCTGGAAAAGCAACTAACATTTCATAATTCTTTTTCCAAAAAAACGGGATATTTCGTTTTACACTTTCATCGACAACGTAATAATAATCTGTACCATATTGGTCAAATAACTTTCGATACAATTCATTTTTCGAAGCTGCTTTTATTCGCATTAACGCTTCTTTCTTTTCTGTACTTTCCATTACTTCACCCCCTACTATTCAATATAGGCAATTTGATCTACAACAATTTCCGGTGCTAATTCGCTAATACAAAGTACTTGCGCTTCTACTTGATAACGCTCAAGAAGTCTTACAATCGCAAATCTGAAATCTTTTCTACGCGTTAATAATACTGGTTCTCTTCCCATTAAACGAGCTTGTTTAAAGACACGCTGTACTTGTTCAACAACACGTGTTTCTAAATCTAAATCCCAGTTTAATAAGTAACCTTGGTATGAATTATTTACAACATCCGCATCTAACTCGATTGAATCTGAGAAGAGCGCCGCATAAATTTTACCGTCAGGATTTTTTGCATTTTCACAAATCACTTTTGAAATACATTCACGGACGAATGACGTTACACCGTCTACATGATTTTGATAAATTTCTTTTCCGTCAATAATACCTTCGATAATAGTTGGTAAATCACGAATAGAAATACCCTCTTTTAGCAATTGTTTAATAACATTTTGAACGAGTGATAAGTCGATTTCTTTCTTCTTAATCTCTTCTAATAAAACACCGTTATCATTTTCAAGCGAGTTAATTAAGTCTTTTACATGTTGACGCTGAATTAACTCATGAAGATTACGTCTAACGACAACATCTAAATGTGTAATTAATATGCTAAGCGGCTCTAATACTTGATAGCCTTTCATTTGTGCATCTTGTACCATATGCTCTAAAATCCAATATCCATCTTCACCGAAAATTGGATCTTTCGCTGGTTCTGCATCTAAATCGGCCATTACATTCGGTGTTTTCAATGCTAATAAATAACCTGATTTTAAAACACCTTCAGCTGCCTTCGCACCTTTAATACGAATAATGTAACGTCCGCGTGGTCTAAAACTCGTATTATCTTTAAAGTTAATGCCAGGAACGTTAATACCAAGGTCGGTAATAATCGACTTCCTCATTAAAACAACTTTATCACGAGCTGTTTCCCCGTTAATTTTCTGCTTTACAAGGGCTGCTAAATCTAAACCGAGTTCTACTATAATTGGATATTTATCTGTAAATACTCCGAATGAATCTTCCACTTGTTGCAGTTGCTCATCTTCGCCTTGAATCATTTCTAATTCTTTTTGAAGCTCATCTTCTTTTTCTTTCTTTATTCTGTTTTTATTACGAATTCCTAATAAAATAATTGTTCCACCAACAAGAGCAAACGGTAGAAATGGTAGCGGAGTGAAAATACCCATCGCAATAAATAAACCACCAAGTGCATATACAACAACTTCATGTGCTAATAACTCTTTAAAGATACCTTCTGTTACTGTATCCGCTGAACCATCAAATACACGTGTTACGATAATACCTGTTGAAATCGCAAGCATTAACGAACCGATTTGGTTTACGATTCCGTCACCGACAGTTAGCTGTGTATAGTGAATAGCTGCATCAGCAAAACTCATCCCCTGCTGCATCATCCCGACAATTAAACCGAAAATAATGTTTACGAATAAAATGACAATCCCGAAAATAACGTCCCCTTTAATGAACTTCCCGGCACCATCCATCGCCCCGTAAAACTCTGTTTCCATATTTAACTTTTTTCGTTTTTCCTGTGCATCTTTTTCAGTAATAATACGCTGGTTTAAATCCGCATCGATCGACATTTGTTTCCCGGGTAAAGAATCAAGTGTAAAACGAGCTGCAACTTCAGCAGTACGAGATGCACCGTTTGCAACGATAAACTGGAATATGATTAATACTGTAAATATAACGATACCAATTAATAAGTTCCCGCCAATTACAAACTGACCGAACTCTTCAATAACATGCCCCGCATTTCCGTCTGTCAAAATCGCTCGCGTCGTCGATACGTTAATCGATACGCGGAATATCCCGATTAATAACAACATCGTCGGAAATGACTTTAATTCATCCCACTCGTTAATACTTGTTGCTCGCATATAAATAAGCACTGACATACTTAGTAAAAAAACGATAACGATATCAAGTATAAATGGTGGAAGTGGAATTAAGAGCGCCACTACGAATGACGCTGCTAAAAAGATAGAAAAATAGGTTCTTGCAGAATCTATCTTAAACACAAGAGATCTCCTCCAACCGCGCTATTATACTTCAAGTTCATTCGTTTGAATTAAATAGCGCATAACTTCAATTACAGCTACGTATAAATCTTCTGGAATCGTCTCATCTTCCTCGACTTGATAATATAAAGAACGAGCAAGTGGACGGTTTTCCACCATTGGTATTTCTTGTTCGCGGGCGAGCGTTCGTATATATAATGCGAGCTCATCTTCCCCTTTTGCAACGACAATTGGCGCCGAATCAACCTGTTTATTGTACCGAAGTACGACTGAAATATGAGTCGGATTGTTTACAATAAACGTTGCACCATCCATCTTCTTCGCAATTGTCCCTTGCAAGATGGCATGCATAAAGTTTTTTCGCTTTCCCTTTACTTGCGGGTCCCCTTCATTATCTTTATGCTCTCGTTTTACTTCTTCTTTTTTCATCTTAATATCTTGTTCGTACTCCCATTTTTGATAAATAAAATCAATAATAGAAAGAACGATTAATATAATTAAAATAGCTAAAAAGATAAATTTAATTTGCCTAATAATTTCAGTAAGTGACGCAGTCCAGTTAAATCCAATCATACTAACGATTTTCTCTAAATTCTTTTTAAAGAGAATGTAAGCGACGTAACCGATTAATCCCATATAAAATAGTGATTTCAAAATATCTACTAAACTTTTACGACTAAACAATCTCGTAAAATAGTTTTTTGGGTTAATACGTGAAGCTTTCGGCTTAATGACTTTAGAAGAAAATAAGAAACCGACTTGAATCATATAATTAAATAAATGAAAAGCGTATACGAGTATTAATATCGGAGCTGATACTTTTAGTAATAAAATACCCATTAAATAAAAATACTCGGTCGAATCTGTATTTTTTCCAATTTGATCAAACAGCACCGCTACAGAATTTGCAATCTCAAACCCTAACCAATCTCCGAAAAAGTAAACGACAACTGCTAATACAAGTATGGAAAACAAATTATTTAAATCTTTACTCCGGGCAATATTCCCTTCTTCACGCGATTTCTTACGCTTCTGCGGGGTGGCCTTTTCTGTTTTATTATCCTTTGCCATGTGCGTCCCCCTACTTCGTTAAGAAAAAGTTAAATAGTTTCGTATATTCCTCAAGCAATACATCCGTCATATTTTTAAACACATAACCGAGCATCGGTACACTCATCGCAATAAACAAAATACCACATGTAATTTTAATAACGTACGCATTCATAAAAACGTTTAATTGCGGAGCGTTTTTTGCGATTAAAATTAAAACAAAGTTAATGATGAACAAACTTCCCATGAGCGGAAGAGCAATTTCAACCGCTGATGTGATCGCAAATAATAACGTTGCGAGTAGACTATCTAAAAAACTAGTCGTCAGCAATTTTGAAATCGCCTCTGTATATTGAAACGACTTTAAAATCGTGGCAACGAAATAATTAATGCCGCCAAGTGAAATAAAAATAATGAGAAAAAATATATCAAAAATTGTTGATAGTAAAGTAGACTGTGAGCCTGCATTTACATCAAACAAACTTGCCTGTGATAAACCGATATCGAAGTCTAAAATATGCCCTGCCATTTTTGGAATATTCCACAGCATTTCTACAATTTTTGAAAGCGATAATCCGATTACAATTTGCGTTCCTGCATAAGCTGCAACGTCCCAAGTTGTCTTTATGTGAGAGACATCAACTTGATCGGCCACTGTAATTGAAAGAGCAAGTCCTACTGTAACCTTCGCCATCGCTGGAATGGATCGACCTGAGAAAAACGGTAAAAAATATAAAAATGAAGTAATGCGGCAAAACGCAAAAAACGTCGCCGCCCATAATTCCATATTCATTTCAGTTCACCTATCTTAGTACGAACGCAATAGCGATGGGATTTTATCAAATAAATCTAAAATAAGCGTCGTTAACTCTTGAAACATCCACGGACCTAAAATGATAATAACGAGTACGATACTCGCCATTTTCGGTAAAAACGTCAACGTTTGCTCTTGAATTTGCATCATCGCCATAATGACAGCGATGATAATAACGACAATCATACTTACGCCGGCAACCGGCATTAAAATCATAACCCCTTTATAAAAAAAGGTTTGAAAAATATCTATAATTGGTGACGTATTCATTTATATGACTCCTATCACATAGCATCAAACGCTTCAGGCGACTGTTTTAAACATAATGTCGACGATTTTTGTATATCCACCTAAATATACGAAAACGAGTATTTTAAACGGTAAACTTAAAATCATCGGCGGTACCATCATCATCCCGAGGTACATTAACAGTGTACTAATAATCAAATCTATAAATACAAACGCTAAATAAATGAACATCCCCGTTAATAATCCCTTTTGAATTTGCGTTAACGTAAAGGATGGTACGAGCGTAAATAAGGAAAGATCTTTCAAATCTTTCGGCAACTCTTCTCCGCGCACTTTCAGCATCATTTTTAAATCATGCTTATACGTATGCTTTGACATATACTCTTTCATAATTGGAGCTGTCGTCTCCGCAGCTTGACTTACTGTTATTTTCTCTTTCGTCATCGGATCCCACACATCGCTCTTTAGCTGCCCAAGTACAGGCTGCATCGTAAAGAGTGATAAAAATAAGGCAAGTCCAACAAGTACTTGGTTCGGTGGTAAATTCATTACCCCAAGTCCTTGACGTGTAATCCCAAGAACGATCATAAAATAAGTAAAATGTGTAAATAATAGAACGATAGAAGAAGATAATGATAAAAGGGTAACGAGCGCAAATAATTGTACACTTGAATTACTCGTAAACTCTTTTCCATTTTCGAAATTAATAAAACCGTTCGGGGCCGCATACGCTGGATTTACAAAAATAATTGAAAAAACGATAGAAAATACGAAAATAACGGCTAATAACGATAACTGTTTCTTTATTCTCATGATGGATCCTCTACTTTTTTCGTTTCACTCTTCACCGCGTCTTCTAGCGCTTGTTGAAACTGATTTCCTGTTCCTGTTAATTGCACAGATTGTACACCGTTATTACTAATAACAGTGAACACTTGCTTACCATCTACTTCAAATAAAAAGGCGCTCGTTTGATGATTTAAATACACACCGTCTTTTACTTGAATATGGCCATTTTCACCTTGTTTAAAAAACTGCTGCTTGCGCGTCTTTTTCGTCATATAATATGCACCGTAGCCGAGCGCACCAAACAGTAAAACGACTTGAAATAAGGTCGTCATATACGACATATGACTCCTCCTCTACTCTTTATCTTGCATTTGACTTTGCGCTTTCATAAGCGCAGCTTGCTTCTTATCGGCTTCAATTTCAGAAATGATAATACCGAACTTCTCGTC
This sequence comes from Bacillus sp. M5A3_1b, assembly GCF_053345335.1. Taxonomy (NCBI): domain Bacteria; kingdom Bacillati; phylum Bacillota; class Bacilli; order Caryophanales; family Bacillaceae; genus Bacillus; species Bacillus sp. M5A3_1b. The sequence continues at coordinate 115,029 of NZ_JBKEZY010000002.1, forward strand.
CATTACGATCGCTTCCCCAATGCCGACTTTCATATTACTTAAATACACATCTACTTTATGTCCTAGGTTTTTCTCTACTTCCAGAACATCGCCCACTTTTAATTGCTTCACATCACCGAGCGTAATAGATGACTTCCCAAGCTTTACACCAAGTTCAATCGAAATGTCTGAAACGGTATCAATATGTGCTTTACCCGCTTCATTTCGCTTTCCTGCAAAATCTTCTAATCCCATTAATGACACAGGAGATACTTCATGCTTCATATGGATCCTCCTACTCTACAAAACTTTTAAATAAGAGCGCCTTACGCGTTCCATCTTTCCCAATAAAACAATTAAATTTATGCTTTCCATCTACATAACCAAGTAATTCATCCGAAACTTTCGTATGAAGCGGAATAATATCGCCTTCTTCAATTTGTTCAATCTCACCCATCGTCATCTTTTGCTCGCCAATTGCAACGTGAACAGGTTTATACACTTGATTTACTTTCACTTCCACCTCAGACGTATACTTCTTACGTTTATCTGAAGAATGTTCCACAATATTTTCAGATGTTAACTTATCCATAATTTCTTCAACAGATAAGAACGGAATTCCGATGCGCACTGTCGTATTCCAAAAATCCGTTTTCATATTTACGTTTAGTAATGAAATGATATCACTCGCTGTCGTAATCTTTAATGCATTCGGATCTGTCTCCGTCGTTACAAATTTCGGTTCAATCGCAACAACGCTTTCAAATGATTGCTCTAAATTTTTACAAAGGAGCATAAAAATATTATCCAGTGTTAAAAACTCAAATGCGGTAAGTGGTCTGCGCATCGTAAAGTTACGCTTACTATCTCCACCAAGCCAACATTCATGAATATAAATAACGAACGCTAAATCAATCTCAATAACAATTTCTCCAAGCTCCGGGAGGCCAAGATCAATAACGCAATATAAATAGTAATCTTTCGGCATTTTCTCCACATACTCACTCGTGAATGGAACTTGTTCAACCGTAGAAGGCTCTAACTCAATCGGAATACGCATACGCGCTGACAACGTCTGTGACGTCTGTTTACCAAATGTAGAAGCAATTGCTTGCAAGCTACGTAAATGCTCAACACCGAACTTCTCCGGTCTATTAAAATCATACTCTTGAAATTTCTCTTGCTTCCCTGCTTCTTGTGCGAAAGCTGGCATTTCCTCGCCTTCATTTACCGCCTTCAGCAGGGCATCAATTTGCTCTTGGCTTAATTTTTCGCCACTCATGACAATCCCCTTCCCTACCTTTTCAATTCAACGATTTCAACGTACATCTTTCCATTCTTCGTCAAAATCTTTCCGGTTCCAATCTCTTCATTCTCAAGCATAAGACGCACCGTATTTTTCGTTGAATTTTCAAGACGATACAATGTACCTTTCGTAATATGAAGCAAATCTTCAATTTTCTTTTTCGTATTTCCGATTTCAAAATAAATTGTTAACGGAATATCATCTTGTAATTTCAAATCTAGCCAACTCCCATATCATGTTCACGAAAATTTCATGTTCTCTCTATATATGAAACTTCTTATTTTGAAACGTCGATATTTAATATTTTTTTAATATATCCTTGCGTTTCTTTAAATGGTGGTACGCCTCCGTACTTTCTCACATTACCAGGACCTGCATTATAAGATGCAAGCGCTAATACGAGATCGCCGTTATTTTTCTTTAAATAACCGCTTAACTCTTTCACGCCGCCTTCAATACTTTCAGCTGGTGAAAATGGATTTTTTATACCCATCTCTTTCACATTCGCTGGCATAAGCTGCATAAGTCCCATCGCACCTGCATGTGACACCGTTTTCGGATTAAAATTAGACTCTACTTCAATCATTTTTTGAATTAACGTTTTCGGAATTCCGTATGTACGACTGACTCTATCAATAATATCCTCATACTTCCCTTCATTAGAAGAACGTATTTTTTGAATATTATACTTCTTCGTTAATTCCCACGTATCAGCAGCCTCATTTTTCGTTTCTGGGAAACGTCGTTCAAACTCTTTTTGTGCGACTTGCACTTCATCTACGTTCTTCGTTTCAGCCTTTTCTTCAGGCTTACTCGCTTCCTCTACTTTAGTAATAGATTGTTCCGGTTTATTTACGACCGTTTCTATTTTCGTAGATTGTACCGGCTGACTCATATCCTCTACATTTGCCGGCTGCGTAGTACCCTTCGTCTCCTTCGCAGGTTCACTCTGCAACTTCTCTTGAAAACGACTACTAACGAATGCTTGTGGACTACTTAGCTTTTGCTGAATTTGTCCTTTCTTATATGCAAGCACTTCTTTTACTATATTTCCAACTATCATAATATCACCTTTTCGGTAAACAAAGATAATCTAATATTAGAGTTTTTTTTTTAAGTTTGCAATAATCCTTTTAATAATATTGTAATAAAAAAATGAATATATTGTTAAACTGTTATTTTTTTATATTTATTAATTCGAATTTTTAGTTGACACCCGCTATGACAGGGATTACAATAAATCTCGAAATTGATTTTTTCGCATATTACCGTTTTTCAATTTGCAGAAAAGTCAATATAAAAAAATGGGGGTTCTTAACATGAGAATTAACACAAACATTAATAGTTTACGTACGCAAGAATATATGCGTCAAAACCAAGCAAAAATGAGCAATTCTATGGACCGTTTATCAAGCGGTAAGCGTATCAACAACGCTTCTGACGATGCAGCAGGTCTTGCAATCGCAACTCGTATGCGTGCACGTGAAAGCGGTCTAAACGTAGCTGCTAACAACACACAAGATGGTATGTCATTAATCCGTACGGCTGACTCAGCTTTAGGATCTGTATCTAACATCTTACTTCGTATGCGTGACCTTGCAAACCAATCTGCAAACGGCACAAATACATCTGATAACCAAGCTGCAATGCAAAAAGAATTTGCAGAACTACAAAAGCAAATTACTTACATTTCAGAGAATACACAATTCAATGATAAAAACTTATTACAGTCTGATTCATCTATTAACATTCAAACATTAGACTCTTCAGATGGTAATCAACAAATTGGTATTAACTTAAAATCAGCTTCTTTAAAATCTCTTGGAATTGACCAATTAGCGATTGGTGCTTCTGCTAACCCACTTGCAAAAGCTACTGTTGATGCAAGTGAAGCTGCTGATAAAGCTACTGCGCTAACTACATCATTTAAAGAATCAGTTATTTCGATTGCTGACGGAGCAGCTAGTCCTGATAAAGCTGCTGCTACGCTAGCAAAAGCTTATATTACCGCTGCTAATGCAGGAGATAAAACTACTGCTAAAGACGCTATTACAAACACTGTTGATCCTACTGAGAAAGCTAAAGCCCTAGAATTAATTAACAAATTCGATGCATTAGAAGCTTCAGAAAACGGTAAAAAAGCTGAACTTACTCTAGCTACAGCAGCTTCTAGCCAAGATGTAAATGCTACCAAATTAGTTACAGCTTATAAAGATGCTAAAACAGCTTTAGATACGCCAGCCAAAAATTACCTTGCTGCTAAAGCTGTTTATGAAGCAGATACAAGTAACGCTGTTAACAAACAAAAATTAGAAGATACTAAAGGAATAATGGAGAATACAGCAGGTTCTAAAGATTTAGTTTCTAAATTTGAAACTGCTAAAGCTGCTGCTACAAATGGTACTCCATTAGATGCAGTAAGTAAAATTGATGCTGCACTAAAAACAGTTGCTGATAACCGTGCAACTTTAGGTGCTACATTAAACCGTCTTGACTTTAACGTAAACAACCTTAAGAGCCAATCTTCTTCTATGGCTTCAGCTGCTTCTCAAATCGAAGACGCTGACATGGCAAAAGAAATGTCTGAAATGACTAAGTTCAAAATCTTGAACGAAGCTGGTATTAGCATGCTTTCTCAAGCAAACCAAACTCCTCAAATGGTTTCTAAATTATTACAATAATCCATTTGAGTTAGTCTCATGAATAAACCTCTCTGCTTGCGGAGAGGTTTATTTTTTCTATATAGATGAATTATTTGTAAGATTTTTCTTTTTTAGGTAAGAGAGAGCATCCGCGTTACCTAGCAATAATCATTAACCTATCTCTATCCCCTCTCTCGTTAAAACACAACTAGAAGATAAGCATAAGTCCTTTTTTCTTTTTATAACTGTTTATTGGCTTTAAGATCCTATATGAATCTATACAATAAGGAGTGTCTATTATGCGTATTGGTACGAATGTTTTGAGTATGAATGCTAGGCAATCGCTATACGAGAATGAAAAAACGTATGAATATTGCGATGGAGCATTTGGCTACTGGTAAGAAGTTAAACCATGCTTCTGATAATCCAGCTAATATTGCGATTATGACTCGTATGCATGCACGAGCGAGTGGTATGCGTGTGGCAATTCGTAATAATGAGGATGCGATATCGATGCTCCGCACGGCAGAAGCAGCTCTTCAAACTGTGACGAATATTTTACAGCGCATGCGTGATTTAGCTGTTCAATCTGCAAATGGTACAAATTCAAATAAAAACCGTGATTCACTAAATAAAGAGTTTCAATCTTTAACAGAACAAATTGGCTATATTGACGAGACGACTGAGTTTAATGATTTATCCGTGTTCGACGGCCGAAACCGTCCTGTTACGTTAGATGATATTGGTCATACAGTAAATATAACGAAACATATTCCTCCTTCCCCTACACAACATGACATCAAAATTTCAACAGAACAAGAAGCAAGAGCTGCAATTCGTAAAATTGAAGAGGCTTTACAAAATGTATCACTTCATCGTGCTGATCTCGGTGCTATGATGAATCGTTTACAGTTTAATATTGAAAATTTAAATAGCCAAAGTATGGCGTTAACAGATGCTGCATCTCGAATTGAAGATGCAGATATGGCGCAGGAAATGAGCGATTTTTTAAAGTTTAAATTGTTAACTGAAGTTGCACTTAGTATGGTTTCACAAGCAAATCAAATTCCGCAAATGGTTTCCAAGTTACTACAATCTTAAAAAATCATCTTCCTTCTATGAAACGATTCCATACAAAACAAAAGGGAAATACATATAAACTATGTATCTCCCTTTTATTTTGTACCCAAATTTTATTACTGCGTTACAGTCATAACCTGCCCACTACGATCAACCATAATTTTCATTTTACCGTCTTGCGCGTTATATAACCCTAATTTATGCAAATCTTGTTTACATTCTTTTACGAAGAAAGGTAATGTGCGAATTTGATTAATATCAGAGCTCGTAATGAAATGAATTAAATGATGCGTCATTTCTTTTATATCATGAACAAGCTCTTCCTTTTCTCGTTTTAGCCTTTCATTTTCAGCTCGCAATACATGTAATTCACCTTCGAGACCACGTGCATTCTTTTCATCTTTTGAACGCTCTGCCGCCATGCTAGAAAGCTTATAAATCCCTTCCATGAACTGATGTAGTTCATGCTCTTTTCTTTCACTACACTGGCTAATCGTTTCAAAATTATCAACAATACCAGATATAACTGTTACAAGGTTTTTTTCACTCTCTGTATTTTCAACTTCTTTTCTTAATTCTTTCTTGTTTTCTGTTTTCATCTCAACAATTGGTTCTTTTACAGGCGTATATTTTCGCTTTCGTCCTGGTTTTTGTTTTTCAACATTTTCAAATGGTATTTCACATTTTTTTAATTTGTAATACGTATTTTGTAATTGACTTGCTGTTTTTGGAAAAAGATTTAGTTCTTTTTTACTAACGTATTTTGAAATATTAATAATGTTTAAACCGTGACGTTGGGAAAATTGATACACTTCATACAGTAACTCTAGCTCAGACTTTAGCCATGTAATTGTTGATTTTTCATACGCTCGCATCCCACCATTTTTTTCTATATCTATTTGAAATAATACCATTCTATTATGTAAATCAACTAGTTCTTCATATTTTACTTGGAATTGTTTTTCTATTTTTTTAAATTCCTCTTCTAGTTGCACATCGTTCATTTTATTATTTGACATGTTTTGTAAAAGACTTAATACATTGATTGCTGTGTGGTGATACATAATCTGTGTCACTCCCCCTCATCCTTTCACAATTCTCATCTGACTCCCATGTCTTCTCAGAAAATAGCAATTTTTACATATCCATATTATAACATTTCAAAATTGTCTGTCAAATAATAAACATACAAAAATATATAAAAAGTATAGAAATAAAAAAAGATTTTTCAATTAATATGTATAATTGCATATTAATCACATTTAATTATATTATATGGTATTTTGAATGTATTTTCACCGAAAAAGTTTGCGTTACCACGAAATATTACCAAAATAATCCAAAGATACATTTTTATATTTCTAAATCAAAAATCTTCAAATGAAGATTTTTGATACTTACAACTAGAAACACTCCAAAACGTTCCATCTTTCCGCCTATACAGAATATAGAACACTAAAAAGGAACTAACCAATACTACACATGGCTAGTTCCCTTCTCTCCACTAGAAGAATAGAGTTGTAAATAGTGTCTGCAAATCCTCACTTCTTCTACTTACCTAAAACCACTCCATATCTCTGGTCTCACATGGTACGGCGCTCCATTAGGCACTAACCGCGCCACACATGGCTAGTTTCTCTATTCCTAATAAATAGAAAAACATGATATATCAGCTTTTTAAAAACCCTCTTGGCGGCTCACTTTTCCTCTGTATCTAAAACAACTCCATACTTCTGGTCTTACATCGCACAGAGATCTATTAGGCACTGACCGCTACCACACACAGCTAGAGCTTCTATTCCAGCAAAAGAAATGCTTTTAAATCTCTTTTACAACACTAACTTATCTACTAAACCAATTAACTCTTGAATATCTGGCTTACTTACTTGAGCATTTGCCCCCACAGCTTCGCCTTTATGGAATAATTCATTCGTAATTAGTGAAGAGAAAATAACGACTGGTAAACGATTCATTATTTCACCATCTTTAATTACTTTCGTTAAATGGTGTCCATCCATTTTCGGCATTTCAATATCCGTAATTAGCAAGTGAATATGTTCAAACATTTTTTCTCCTTGCTCTTTCGCTAGCTTTTCAATTTGCGCCAATGCTTCTGCACCATTGCTGAAGAAGTTCATTTTCGTATATCCAGCTGATGATAATGTTTCTTCTAATATTTGGCGAAGCATCGCTGAATCTTCTGCTATATAAATAACTTTTTCAGCTCGATCTGTTTTTTGTTCTAATTTTGAAAGGGATTTATTATCATAACCAGTTCCGCTAATTTCACATACAATTTTCTCGTAATCTAATAGTAAGATGATTTTTCCATCTAGTTTTACAATACCAGATGTCGTTTCTTCTAGTCCCATAGACAATGAAGCTGGTTCATCAATTTGTTCCCACGAAATACGTTGAATACGATGCACTTCATCAACACGGAAAATAACTTTCATTTGATTTAATTCTGAAATAATAAATTTCGTTTGATCAAGTGGCTTTGTCGATTTTAAATTAAGAGCTGTCGCTAAGTTTATAACGGGTAAGATTTCACCACGTACTTGAACAACACCTTCAACTGCATGATGAGATTCTGGCACAGTTGTAACAGGGAATGGATTAATGATTTCACGTACTTTCATTACGTTAATACTAAATAGGTTTTCACCAACAGTATATGTAACAATCTCTAATTCATTTGTTCCGCTTTCTAATAAAATACTTTGTGCTTGTGACATAAAGGTGTCGCTCCCCTTTCATTATTTCCGTATATCTAATTATTAAGCTTTATTAAACCGAAAAAGTCAACTACCTATATGAAAAATATAGATAGTCGAACGATTCATTTCTTTATTTAGAAAAGCAATTACTCTTGTATAAACGCAGCAAGTGCTTCTAATAACACTTCTTGTGCTCCTACAATTTCTGTCGGCATCGCTTCCCATTTTTTCGAAAGCTCTGTTTCTACTCTTATTCTTAACCCTGTATTCATTTCTGCTAGCACATATTCTTTCGTCGCTATATCAACATCCAGTAGCGCGAGCGCATATAGTTCCGGATCATTTATTTTTTTAAATAATTGTTTCAATATAGATGGTGCTATATGTTTTAATTTTTCAATATGAATTTCTTTATCAGAAAATAGTAACTCATATTGAATAAATGTAACATTTTCTTTAATCACTTTAAAATAGCAATTATTTTTTTTATCATTCACAAAATAACCATTCGGATCTGCAATAATACTCTCTACTTTACGAATTAAATCCGGCAAACTACTCGCCGCCATAACAGTCCGCTGCTCAACCTCACTTGGCGAAATGAATGTAACGCGATACTTATTCTGCGCCATCCTCCTCACCTCTCCTTTTATAGAAATCTATCGTCACAAATAAACTTATTAGTCCATCTAACACGCTAAGACCACACGTATTATTCATACTACACTTCGCTTAAATCTTCTTAAACTAACCTAGTAACTCTCCATATCTCTGGTCTTAAACAACGGTCGAGCACCCACATAAGCACTAACCGCCACCACACACCGCCAGGTCCTCTCTCAAAACCTAAAAAAGGGCTTTTAAAAGCTTTTTAAGAGCTTTTCAATAACTCGATGTTATTGAACCAAAATGCAATCTGCTGATCCGTTATCCCTGATAGTGTAATAAAAAACTCCCGGCACTTCATCTCGTCCTTAAACAGTTGATACTTCCATTCTCCTTCGCTACCAACACTTACGAAATAAAACTCATGAATACGGCCAATAATTGATTGCTTTTCACCAAATGAATATGCAGGTACTTGCTTAATTTCAAATTGATCAGGTAAATATATATGCTCTTCTCGTTCCATTTTTAACACTTGCTCGGCAAGTTCACGTTTATTTTCGAAAAAAGGCAATTGTAAAATTCGCTCTTGTCTTGTCGTCATACGAATAAAAAACCCTTTCTACTACATTACAATTTTACTTTATTATATATTATCGAATTAAGTTCACAACTTCATTTAATACTTCATCTGACACTTTAATTACTTTCGCATTTCCTTGGAATCCACGTTGATAAAGCATTAAATCAACAAATTCTACAGATAAATCTACGTTTGAACTTTCTTTTGCTGACCCTCGTACATTCCCTGCACCATTCTCACCAGCAACACCTACCCCTGGAATACCCGCTGATGGTGTTGCAACGTAATTTCCATTCCCAGTTTTCATTAATCCACCTGAATTCGGGAATGTAGCTACAGCTAGTTGTCCTACAACTTTCATACTACCATCCGAATATTTCATCATAACGAAACCACCATCAGAAATAGAATAGTCATTTGCAATTGCAGCTGGACGCCCCGTTACTTCTGTTGTAGAAATAGTTTTCCCTGTCGGATAATTTGTTAGACCACTTAAATCCAGTTTCAATCCCTTTCCAAAAGGAATATCAATCGTTCCACCTTTAGTAATTTCACCAGTTACTGGATCTTTTTGTACAGGTTCATCTGTTTGCTTTAAATTCCCTAATGTATCAAATATAAGAGGTTTATTCTCCGGCATGCCTTCAATAGGCTTAAATTCTTTGTCGTTTTTAGAATCATTTCTTACAGAAACTGAATATGTATATTCACCTGCCTTCGGCTTTTCAACTACTTTACCATCTACAGTCTCCGATTCAGTCTTTTGCTTAATATTTACACGTAACGTTAACGAGTTCCCTTCCGCATCAAAAACTGTGAATTCGTGAGATAATGCATTTTGGTTCCTAGGAAGGTTTCCGCTTATTGTCGCTTTATCTGTTTGAATCCCACCAACAGCTGATCCCATTGGAATATGAATTGGGCTTGGTCGTGAAGAAAAATCTACTTCTTGTGTTCCTGTTTTTACACCATAACCTAGTACATACTGTCCACCTGTATTTGTAACATAGCTATCTTTCGATACACCAAAAGACCCTTTTCTCGTATACTCTACATTTCCACCGTTACGATCACCAACTAAAAACAAACCGTTTCCTTCTATTGCTGTCTCCATCTTATCACTAGTTAAAGTAATAGAACCATCACTAAAATCTGTAGATGTCCCACTGAACTTTACACCGTTACCAATACTCTTTGGATTCGTGCCAGCATAAGCACCATCACCACGTGAACCAACCGTATTATTATATAGTAAATCATCAAAAATAGCCTTTTGCTTTTTATATCCAACTGTTTGTGCATTTGCAATATTATTTGAAGTAACACTTAATGCATTTTGTGCTGCATTCATCCCTGTAATACTTGTATATAACGCTTTAATCATAACCTTTGTACACTCCTTTTATTAATCTTGCTTAACCTCTTCATTTTTTTCTATATCATCTTTCTTCTCATCTTCCGGATTAGTTTCTGTTATTGGTTTATCAGAAACCCTCTCTATGAAACGAAGTGAGACAACTTGATTATCAACAATAAGTTGCACATCGTTATTTTCAGCAAGTCGAACTGTTTCCACTTGACCAGTCACTTGCTTTCCATTATTGCTTACACCTCTAACGTACTTTCCTAAAAACTTCATCCCTCCATCAAGAGCCGTCGAATACATCGTTGATTGCAGTTTATCTACTGCTTTCGTCATATTTTGTACTTGCTCCATAAGCGATAGCTGTGCTGTTTGGTTCATCATTTGGTTCATATCCATCGCATTAAACGGGTCTTGATGTTGAAAGCTTGCTAAGAAAAGTTTCAGGAAATCATCTTTATCCATAATACCGGGTGTTTTTTGAGTACTTGCTGATACTCCGTTTGCTTGTTGAGCTGTCGACTGTGCACCAGTAACAGATGCGTTTTTTGTTTGTGCTCCTGCTTGTAACGGAATATGATTTGTACTCGTTGTATTTAATCCAACTGTTGGCACACTTTATTCCTCCAATAATCCCGCAAATTCTTTTGAATGTTGTTTTTCATGTTTCGTACTTGCTAATTTTTGTTTTTGTCTTTGCTCTTGTTCTCGCTGTTCTTTTCGATTTTCATCTTTATCTGAATAGCTAATTTGAATATTGATTTCTTTTTCTTTTAACTTCAGTCTCAATTCATCAAAAATGATTTCAACACGTTTTTTCGCATCATGTTTTTCCATTTCTACGTGAACATCAATTTGATCTCCATGTTTCTTCATAAACACCGTTAATGTACCAAGTTTTTCTGGATTTAACTGAAATAAAACACGCTCTTGTTTCACTACAAATTTTTGCAACGCTTCTACTTGTGCTTCCATTTTCTTTCCTAAGTCAGGTAACGTAACTTTCTCAGCGCCACTATTTGATTTTCCTATTTGATCCGTACCCGTTGCTTTATTTAATAACTCCGCACCCGTTGAACTCGAATCGTTTAACACATCACCTTCCGGCAACTCTATCTTTACATCATCGCCCTCAGCTTTTGGAAGATCTACATCTAAGTCTTTGGAATCTTCTTGTTTCTTTGCAATATTACAAGTTTCTGTTTCTACAATTTTTAATGCTTGCATCGTTTGCTCCGGCATCTTCATTTTGTCTAATACCATTTGCATTGTATCTTCTAAACATATAGCATTTTTGATATTCATATTTGAAAGAAGCTCTTGCAACTGTTGTAATTCATTGGCGGGTAATTCGTTAAGTTTTATATTCCCATATTCTTTATATAGCTCTTGTATTTTTTGTATGTATTGATATAACAATTCCGGCTGCACACGTAATTGTTCAATTGCAACCATTTGCTCAGATACAGCCAATAGTAACTGTTCTGTCTCTTTTTTTTCTTCTTTCTTTACAATTGGCTCTTCTTTCGTTACGGATTGTTTAGAAAGAATATATTCTTTTTTTTCTTCTTTTGGTGCTTCTTCTCGTTTCATTTTCTCCGTTTTCGGCTGCTTTTTATTTTCCATTCTCATCGTACGATCGAATGAAGAATCTTCACTTTTTGATTGTACTTCTAGCCCTTTTTCTTTTTGCGGAGGTAAACTTTGTTGCACCGGTAATACAGACTGTATCACTATATTCACCTCATCCATTCATACACATTTTCAAATCAAGAAGCATTTTTTCTTCCTGCTTTTCTCGTACTTTAGCAAGCTTTCTACAACCTTCTTGATACATCTCATCAATGACACGTTCTTTTTCTTTTACTTGCTCTAAAAGGCTTTCATTTTTTTGAATAAAATCTTCCGTTTTTTTAATTTTCCGATTCCATTCTTCTATTCTTTCAGGTGAAAACGTATGTGACGAAAGCATGCCAGCCATTATACGCTGCCCAGTTTGTACGACTTTACTACGCGATTTTACTACATATAAATCATATTCTTTTTTTTGTTCTATTTTTCTTTTTTCACCTGTTAATTCATACACTTCTTTCAAAATCTGTTCTTTTTCTTGATTTATTTGCAATTTTATCGTGTCGTACTGCTGCTTATCCACCTGTTTTTATAGCCCCTTCCTATTATAACGTTCTCTTTTTCTATTATATAGTTTTTTTCCAAAAAAATCTGTGAAATATTAAAAAACAAAAAAATAAGACCTCTTGGGCAGAGGTCTTATACTATATGGTGCATCGCTTCAACAATATCATCAAATTGGAAACTATCAGATCGACCTTGTTTTAAAAACGTATTTATACCTTCTACTTTGTTTTTACATTCAAAAATATAAGCATTTTCTGCATTTTCTTGAATCGTTCCTAATTTAAAATACAATTCATTTTCTTTATAAACAGATAAGATTTTTCTCATTTCATTTGCCAGTTGCCAATGAGTTGGCGACACGATTTCTTCCATAATCCTACTTACTGAATCTAACACTGAAATGGCAGGGTAATGACTGAGCGTTGCAAGTTCACGCTTTAACACAATATGCCCATCTAAAATACCTCGTGCTAAATCTGGTACAGGTCCGTTTAAATCATCCCCATCGACGAGTACTGTATATATACCTGTTATAGATCCCTTTTGTGTTTTCCCAGAGCGCTCTAACAACTTCTTCATATAACTTTCCATTAAGAGTGTCTTACCACCAATCGGCAACTCTTTAACGGCAATATCAACGCTTCTGCGGGCATCCGCAAAACGAGTAACAGAATCCATCATAAGTAGTACGTTATTGCCTTGATCACGGAAGTATTCAGCAATAGATGTCGCAAGCTTCGCTGCACGAAGTTGCATTAGGTGGCTTTCATCTGACGTCGCTACAACAACGACGCTTTTTCGCATTCCTTCTTCACCTAATTCTTTTCGAATAAAGTCTTTTACTTCCCGGCCACGCTCTCCTACTAAACTAATAACGTTTATATCAGCTTTTGCATTTTTTGCAATCATTCCGAGTAAAGTAGATTTACCAACACCTGATCCAGCAAAAATTCCAATCTTTTGACCGATGCCAATTGTTAGCATAGAATCAATAGATTTAATTCCTGTTTCAAATACATTGGTAATCTCTTCCCGTTCAAATGCATGAATAGGCGGGGCATCTAGTTTTATTTTTTGTAATGGAATATTCTCTGCATCCTCATTTAGTACTTCACCATTTGCGCTTAACACTTTTCCGAGTAAATGATTCCCACGAGGTATGACAACATCTTCTGCAACTAATGTAACTGAATCTCCATAACATACTTTTTCTGTTTGCTCAAATGGAAGTAGCATATTGTTTTCTTTTTCAATCGCAATCACTTCACATAAAACATTATGTTCCCCAACGAAACAAACATCTCCAATTTTCGCCTTTGGCCCTTTCGCTACGAAAAACTGTTCTTGTACACTATGAACTTTACCGACTTTCGTATAAAACGGGGTTTCAATAAACGTATTCCATTTACTATGTTCGTTCATGAGCTTGTTATTCATACATTTTGCTCCTCAAATAACTTCCCCTCTTCCCATTTCTGGCGAAGTTTCGCAAATATAGGTGCAAATTTAAATTCAAAGAACTCTTTCTCTTCTTCCAGAACAAATTCACCGAACTGCAAGGAGAAATCGTATTTCCATTCTACTAATTGTAGTAACCAATACTCTTTCGTATTTTCCTTCTCTTCTTGAATACGTTCAAATGTTTCTGGATGTACTGTAATGACTAATTTTTCAAAAGAAGTAGGCAATGTTTGAACGATGCCCGTTAATATAGGTAACACATCAAGTAATCTAGTATCTACAGCTTGATTCACAATTTTTTCTGCTAGTTGAAAAGATTGATTCCATAATAACTCTGTCCATTCATATGCTGTTTCTTGTTGTTCTTTTTGAAACTGCATACGTGCTGCTTCCATCTGTTCCATTTGTTCATGAATATGCATTTGAAATTGTTCTTTATCTTGTAATAGCTGTTGACGCTCTCGCTCTAACATTTGTTGTTCTTGTCTTAGTTGATTCAGTTCAGTATGTAATGATTGTTGCTGTGCAAGAAGCTCTTCATGGTCCACCTGTATTTCTTCTTCTACTTGAACTGGTATTGGTTTTGGAAATTGTAATTCAAACGTTTCTTCAGAAAAAGAAACAGAATTCTTCGGAATTCTGTTTTTAAATAAGGACATCATCTTCACCTCTTTGAACGATAATTCTTCCTTCCTTCTCTAGCTTTTTCACTGTGCCTGTAATCGTTTGCTGTGCCTTTTCAGCATCCGTCATCTTAAGTGGTCCTAAGCCATCTAATTCTTCTAGAATCATCTCTTTACGGTTTGAAGACATACATGTAAATAATTTCTCTTTAATTTCTTCTTTTGCAATTTTAAGTGCTTTCGCAATAACACCGTTATCTGTAATTTCTTCTAAAACACGACGAAGTGCAAGATCTTCAAGTCCGAGTAAGTCTTCAAATACAAACATGTTTTCTTTAATTTTCTCAGATAACTCATAATCCATTTCATCCAGTTTTTGAAAGACTGTTTTTTCAACACCTCGTGAAACGTTATTTAAAATGTTTACTATTGTTTTCAAGCCATCTGTTTTATTAATTGCATTAAACGCCATATTATTTAATTTTGATTTTAATAAATCACCAATTTGATTTATTAATTCACCATCTACTTGCTCTAGCTTCGCAATCCCCATTACCGTTTCTACTCGCTTATGATCTGGTAATCTCTCAATTAATTGAGAAGCAAGCTGCGGTTTAATATAAGAAGCGATAATCGCAATCGTTTGTGGCGACTCATCATTAAGTACAGTAAGAAGTGGTTCTAAATCTGCAAGTGAATTTAAGAATTCAAACGGATTATCTTTGTTATACCAAAGATCTTCTAATAATTTTTCTAGTTCGTCTTCTGGCATATTTTTAAATATGCGACGAATATATTCTTTATCCGGAGTCACTAGGTTTAATTCTTTTACATTTAATTCATACAAGAACTCCCCTAGTACATTTTCTAACGTTTCCGGTTTATATACACGAAATTTCGCAATTTCACGAAGTAATACTTCTTTTTCCTCAGCCGTCATATATTCAATGACTTTTGCTGCCACCCCTTCTTCTAATGTACGAATAAGGATGGCAGCTTTTTCTTTGGAGGAGATTTCATCTAACATCGTTGTTCCTCCCTTACTGTCCATTTAACCATTTTTTAATTACTTTTGCAGTTCCTTCTACATGTTCTTTCGTAGCATCATGCACTTGTTCATCTAACGTTGGTTCTTTCGGTTCTTCTGGTTCTGGTTTTGGCTCTGGTACTATTTTTTCTTCAGGAATTTCCATAATACTTTCATTACTTGCAGCAATTTCCTCTTCTGCTAAGTATTCTTCATATTCCTCTTCTTCTTTCTTTCTCTTACGTCTTGCTAATAAGAACCATACTAGACCACCAATCGCTAATAAACCAGCTGGAATTCCACCGAATAACCACCAGTTTATACCGCTTTCTTCTGGTTCTTTTTTCTTCTCTTCTTTCGGCTGATCAAACTGAACAGTTACAACGTTAACTTGACCGTTTGTAAAGTTTCCATTCGGATCAGCTTGAAGCCCAGCAGCTGTGCCGATTGCTTCTTTGAAAGTAGTCATATCCATTTTTCGTTTTACTAACGTATCATTGTCTACCCATACTACAACATTTGTTTTCGTTAATTCTGGGTGTTTCTTAATTGTTTCAACTGTTTTATCTATTTCATAGTTTTCAATTTTGTTACCATTTTTATTATCATAGACGATTTTACCATTTTGATTATTGTTCGTACCGTAGTTTGGTACTTCACCGTTCGCTGTAATACCAGCGCCTTGTTTCGTCTCTGCTCCTTCTTGTGCAGTAGAGCTTTCTTCTTGCTCTTGTTTACTACGAAGTACACCTTTATCACCATATTTTTCTGACTGGCGTGTAACTTCATCATAGTTTACAGACACTTTCGTATTCACTTTATATTCATTCGGTTTAAACATCGTCATTAACGTTGCATCAATATCTTGCTTTAATTTACCTTCAATTTGTTGCTGCATCTCTACTTCTTTTTCATAAGAAGAGGAACTAGTAGAATGCGCTTCATCTGCTCCTTTTGAGATAATACCTTTTTTGCTATCAATCACACTTACTTCTTCTGCTTTTACACCTGGAACTGCTGCACTAATCATTTGCTGTATACCCGCAACTTGATCTGCAGTTAATAATTGGCCACGTTTCACACCTACAGTAATTGCCGCTGTTCCTTTTGCTTTTTCTTCATCAAAAATTGTCTCTTTTTCAGGTAATGTAATTTGAACATTTGCCGTTTCAACTGTCGCAAAGTTTCTTACGATATCTTGCTCCAATTGCTTTTTCGTACCGACAATTTGCTTCATTTTTTTATCTTGCTCACTTGAACCGAGCGAGCTTTCTAATAAAATTTCCTCACCGCTTTTAGAATTAAACGGTAAGCCCATTCCATTCATTTCTTTTCGAACCCATGGAGCATCATTTTTTTGCACACGAATCGATCCATCGGCCGCTAACTGATAATCGACACCTAACTTCGATAATTCTGCTGTAATCTCTTGCTTATCTGTATCATTTAAATTTTGATATACAACAACATATTTATCTGGCAAGGTGAAGTATAAAAGTGCTCCTGTTACAATCGCTAAAAGCGCAGCACCGATTACTAGCTTATGCCACGTTTTTAATGATTGGATAACATTTTTCATCTTTTCCATTTAAACACACCCGTCCACTTTCCTAAATTTGCATATTAATTAGTGACTTATAATTTTCAATAAGATTATCACGTACGAGAGCAGCCGTTTTCATTTGAGACTCAGCCTTCTTCTGCTGAATTAAAACGTCATGCGTTTCTCCTACTCCTTTAGTTAGTAAATCGTATACTGCTGTTTGCGCATTGTTTTGCGTTTGATTCATATCTTCCAATAAATCAATAAACTTTTTCCCCTCAACTACAGATGTTTGAGACGTTTTCGGTGCACCAATTGACTGAATTGCTCCAAATGGCTGTGTATTTAACATTGGTTGGATTTTCATATTACTATATTCCCCCTTATCCTCGGCCGATTTCTAAATCTTTATCAAGCATTTTTTTATTCGCATTTAATACACTTGTATTCGCTTCATACATTTTTTGGGCAACCATTACATTCGTCATTTCAGCAGTCACATCAATATTTGGATAACGTACATATCCTTCTTCATTTGCATGCGGATGTGTTGGATCATACACTAAGTTTTCAGTTTTATCTGCTTCAATACTTTTTATTTTTACTCCATTAGTAGGAGACCCCTCTAACATATTTGCAAAACTATTGTTTGATTCTAGCACTACACTACGACGCTCATATAAATTCGCCCCCGGAGCAGCCGTTGTATTTGCATTTACAATATTGTTAGAAGTAACTTCCATCCACTTTCTCGCTGTCGTTAGCCCTGAGCCACTTGCATTAATTGCCTGAAACATCGTTGTCTCTCCTTCTACTTTTAACGTCCGCGTGCCGCTTGGTTAATTGCATATTGTGTATTAATTGCGTTGATTGAAATACCGTATAACTGATTTGCTTTCATTAAATCTAGCATTTCTGTCGTTACATCCACACTATTTCCATCTTTATTCGTTTGCATTGATTTTGTTTGAATCTTTGCATATGTATTTTTCATATTCACTGTCGGTAAGTGCATTTCATTCGTTTGATATAAATTCGGATTACTCTTTAAGTCCGCAGCATTGTTCTTATATAATGCACTACTTTTATTCATTTGCTCAGCAAATGTTACATCTTGTGCTTTATAGCCGGGTGTATTCGCATTTGCAATATTACTAGAAACAGTATTTCGTTTCGTCACTAAATAATTCATATAATGGCCTACATCACTCACTAAATCTGGCATATTCCACACCCTTTCTTTTCTAATTTCATGATCCACTGATGGAAGTTTCATTTCATTATTTATTTTCTTATATGTGTTTATTAAAATATTAACAATCATGTACCCTTACATATTTTATTCCATTTTTCCATTGTTGTCTTTAGAAAAATACAAAAATATAAAAAAGAATACAAAAAAACTGTATACACGTAATAATCTATGCAACATTTCAATATATAATCTACAAACTAAAGTTCATTTTCACATTATTTAGATTACTACTTTTTTCATTACAGTCATAAAATGAAACCTCAATCAGCGGAAGTCTTTACTTAAACAAAGGAATGGATCCCCTCCTAAAAGGGGAATCCGTTTCTAGACTCTATCATTAAAATTTACCGTAAAATGAATTAGCTTTCATGCGCCCATCATTTGTCATAATCATTTCTTCTAAAATCTTTTGCTTATCTCGAATATGCTGTGCCGCCTTAATAATGAACGGGCTTACTTCTGCTGCAACTTGCGCACGTGTTTCCTCATCCAATGTCATCATCCAGCGATTTAACATTTCACTCTTCTCAGCAAACTCTCCATCTGACACTTGCAATTCACCGATTTCATTAAAACAGCCGACAAACGTCCGATAAATATCATTGTTCATTTTCAAGTGCTCCGCGGTAACCGTCTATTAAATCTTGTAACACTTTCACAATCGCATCAATGTCTTTTGCTTCACGTGTTACTTTCATCGTTTGAATTTGAATGCTAATCCAATCGTATAAGCCATATAAACTATCATATAAATCTTTCGTAATTTCAGGATTTAATTGAAGCTTTAATTCTTCAAAAATACGTTCTAACTTTTCAAGAAGTGCATCTCCCTCTTGTAGTTTAAAAGCATTTAACAGTTCTTCTAAATTACGAAATTCTATAATGCATCTTTCATAAATAAAAATTGTATTTTTAATCGGATTACTCGTCATAATATCATTTTGCATATAACGTTGCCATGCTTGCATACGATCACTTCCTCAACTTTCATTAATCATCACTTTTTTGTTTTGTCATTGCTTTAATTGTTTTTAATTGGCTATCAAGCGCCGCTAATGTACTTTCTAGCTTTTGATACTTCTTCACAATTTCATCTTGCTTTTGCAAGTTTTGTGTTTCAATATCTTTAATCTTTTTATCTAAATCACTTACACGTGAATCAATGCTTTTTACTCTCTCTCCGACTACACCTTTATCACCAAATAACTTATCAAGTGGCTCTTCCATCATTTTTCCTAAACCGTTAGAGCTGAAGAAAAATTGCTTCGCTGCATCTGGTTTTTCTTTTAGTGCTTGTGTTAATTTTTCATCATTAACTTCCATCGTTCCATCTTGCTTTAATTGAATACCAAACGAGAATAAATAATTACCATCTTGAGAAAATGTTACGACGTTATTCATTGCCTGACGTACGCTTTGCATAATAGTTTGACCTTGGAAAACTCCACCTTTTCCAGCGAAAATATCCACGGTAGAAACAGCTTTATTATAATCTGCAACCATCTTTTTAATAATATTTGATGCGTCTGTTACGTTTGAGTCACTTACTGTGAATTTTAGATCTATACCTTTTGCTTTTTGGTCTGCATCTGTACCAGTTCCGCCTTCTGGTTTATTTTCCACCTTTGATTCCGTCACTTTCAATAGCTCAATCTTTACACCTGGCAATGCTTCAATTGTATTACTATCACTTTTTCCCTCAACACCATTAATGCTATATTTTGCATCTAGCGCTTCATTAATAGTATTTAATCTCATTTCAGTGGCAAGTGGGTCTTTGCCTTCCACTTTCGAATAAAACAAATCTGTAAGTACATTAGGCGGTGTCTTTTCTAATTTAATTTCATTCATTGCCCCTTCTTTTTTCGAGGTCATGAAAATTTTATTTCCAAGTGTATAAGCCGATACACCATAATCTCCATCATTAATTTTATTAATTAAATCCTTATATGTCATATCAGTTGTTACTTTTAGTTCTTTATCACCTAATTTTATGGTTTCATCTTTAGGAAGCTTCGCATTTATATCAGTAACCTTATTAGAGGCTATTTGATGACGCTGTGCAAGCTGAGTAATCGTCATATTAAAAGTTCCTGCAATTGCACCACCATCAGCTTTTACATTAATATAGCCGTCTTGTGATGTTGTTACTTTTTTCTCATTTCCTTTAAAAGCCGCTAAGTTTTTAAAAGTTTGTGTAAAAGAGCTAAATTCCGATTTCAAACTCGTATATACCAGTCTATCATTCGTAAGGTCAGTCTTTTCTTTCGTATACGGCGTTTTTCTCATATCTAATGCATTCATTTCTAATTCCACGAAGTTAGAAGTATCGATCATATTATTTCCAAGGTTCCAAATTTGTTGTCTACCACCAATACCTGTCATCGTTGTTCCTGCCATTTTTCTCACTCCTTGTATATTACATGTAGTCTAAAATACTCGTTTTACTCATCGTACTAACTGCTTTAAGCGTCGCTTCATACGTCGCATTAATATACGCTAAATCAGAAATGGCTACCGCTAAATCAACATCTTCGATTTCTTTACGATTTTCTTGAAGCGCTAAATTTTGCTCGCTTAAAATTGTTTTAAACGTCTCCATTGTGTTCATTGTCGAACCAACTTCAGTTGTACGATTAATGATGCCATCTAAATTTTTCTTATTTTCTCCTAATAAAGGCTGCAATGCTTTTTGGTCACCTTTTTGCATCGCTTCACTCATCTGTTTTAACGTTTTTATAACAGGGGATAATAGCGCTTCACCGTTACGAAATGCCTTTAATTCATAACCGTCATTTAGTTGCCAGTTCACATCATTTTGTCCACCTTGATACGTACCATCTTCTGTAAATGGTGGCTTCTCTGCATTATCACCACCGAAAATATAACGACCTTGCTCTTTCGTATTTGCTAAATATACAACTTGTTTTAAAATTTGATCAATCTCTGCACCGATGGCTTTCAATTCTTTTTCACCATTTTGCTCACTTAATGCCTGCAACGTTAATTGATCTGCTCTCGTTAAAGATTTAAAAACACCTTGTAAAGTATTTTCAGTTTGTGTTAATACATTTTTCGAATCCGCTAAATCTTTTTGCATTTGTTCAATATTCGCCAATGAATGTTGAATCGCAAATGATTTACTTGCCGCAAGTGGATCTTCACTCATAAAAAGGTTTTTCTTCCCTGAAGTTACTTGATTTCGGTGGTATTGTTGTTGCACATTCAAATCCATTAACTGATTTTTTGCCCAGCTTGCATTTTGAAATGTAGATACTCTCATTTCTATCTCCTCCTTTATCTATTTCAAATTAATTTGAAGAAGAAACCAGAATTATTTCCGGCTCTCCGCTTACCTAACTTATTCCTCTACCGCACCGTATCTCTGGTCTCACACCGATAGGTCCTCTATTAGGCTCTGACCGCTTCTATCCTCTGCTGGCCCTCTCTTCAAACATAAAAGAAAAGACCTTCGTTTTTATCCCTCATTATCTAATAATCGAAAATAGACTATCAAACACTTCATTCATCGTAGAAATCGCTTTAGAGTTTGCAACGAAATATTTTTGGAAGGCCATTAAATTAACCATTTCCTCTTCCATATTAACGCCTTCAACACCCATTTTTTCTTGCTGAATCCCCTCTAATAAATCCCCATGAATTTTTTGATAAGCATTCACTGCACTTTTATCGGATGCAACACCAACTACGAATTGGTCTAATGCTTGTTTATAAGAAAGACCTTCTTTATAATTACCATCTGTAATTGCTGCTAGTTTATTTGCTGTTTCAGCAGATATTTTCATTTTCGAAACATCTTTTGCAAATTCCGGGTTTAATTTCATATCTTTCGCTTGATCTCCAACGAAGAACTCTTTCCCCATTACTGTGTTCACTTCATTCTTTACAGAACCCATTAATTCTTCAAGGTTTTTCTTATAACTAGCAATCTTCGCTTTCGTATCGATCGCTGATTGGATTGCTCCACTCGTTAAAGGAATTTCCGAACCGTAAATTTCAGCAGTCATTGGTTCTTTTTCTTTATTTAATTGAAGCGGATACGTATCTTGTCCATTTACTGTTAAAACACCATTCATTCTAACACTCGCGATATTAGGATTCATAGATTCATAAGACACTTCTATATTTGCATACTTAGACATTTCTGTAATGATACGATCACGTTCATCCAAAAGTTGATTTGGCACTTGTGTACCTGCTTGTCCAATTTTTTTATTCGCTTCCGCTAAGCTGCCAGCAAGACGATTAAATTCATTGACATGCGCTTCAATATCTTCTGTCGTTTGTGCTGCTGCTGTATCTAAGCCTTTCGCTAGACGATTTACTTGACTTGTAAACTTCCCAGTTTCAGAAATTAATGTATCGTAGTAATTTGGTTGTTCTGGATTTTTTGCAACTTCACGAAAGGCATTAAAGAAGCCATCCATTAAACTAGATAATGAATTCTTTCCTGTCGTTCCAACCATAGATTCTACACGTGATAAAGTCGAATTCATGTAGTTATAGTAAGAGAGTTGAGATAATTGATCGTTAAACTGTTTCGTCTTCACTTCATCTGTAATACGGTCAACGCCTAACGTTTGTACACCGTAACCTATTTTTTGTTCTGGTGAATAGCCATGACTTGCTCCAGCCGATCCGTAATTCACCATTTGACGCACATAACCAGGCGTATGAATGTTAGATAAATTTTGTTTCGTCGTTTGTAATCCCATTTGTGCCGCTAACAAACCTGATAACGGCGTATTATAATCAGATAGTCTCATAATGTTTCACTTCCCCTTTACAATAGTTCGTTCATAAAGATTTGTGAATTATTGTTTCGCTCTAAATTATATTCAGAAACGGAATCCACAATACTTTCTGTAGTTTTTAATAGTACGTTTAAGTAATATTGATTTTTCAAAAGAATCATTTTTACATTCTCTTCTAATTCAGCTACATTTTTTTGTAATTCTCCCATTTTTTCAATTTCTTCATGAGAAAAATACGAAAATAACGCACTTACGCGAAATGATTCCACGCCCTGTTCTTTACAAAACTGAACAACCATTTCTTCAAATGAACTTGATAACTTTTTTAAACCATCAATGTACTGCAATTGCTCTACTTGTAACTTTTGAACTGCATTTACATTTTTATGTTTTAAATTCTCATATATTTGTTCTCCAAGCGCTTGAATGTTTTCATATGCTTTTTGAATAATAACGAGCTTTTCATATAATTGTATGTACATATAGCTTCCTTCCCTTTTACAAGACTAAATTTACAATTAAACCGTGGATTTCTCCAATTTGATTTAACATTTCTAAATGTCCCGTTTTCGTATTAATTAAATTCATAACATCTTCTAACTCATTTAATCCCATTTCCGCCTGTTTCACAATCGTCATTTTCTGTGAATATCCGTAACGCGGATGGCGAGACATGACATCTTTATATTGCAATACATTATCTACGTAAAAATTCAAAAATGATTTTACTGTATTTTTGTATTCCATTACATTATCAAGCGTTAATTCCATTTCAATTTTCTCTTTAATTTCTCCAATGTTATCGACAAATGCTTCCATTTGTTCTAACAATTTATCTTTTTTCGGATCTGCATGCAAATTATCCGAAAATGCAAGTCCTGTCCTGACATTTGCTTCTTTCGGCATTTGAGTAGCAGGCGGTATATGCGATAAAATTGGATTATGCGAGATCGAACGCAGCATATATATCACCTATTTATTTTTTTATTTCTTCCTAAACTTAATCGTAAAATCCAGTTATTTATAATTATACTCTGAACACTAATATTTTGCAGTTATTTTTTATAAAAGATATGTTACAATTTAGCATGAGGTGGCACAAATCTATGAATATTTTTCTTTGTGGTTCAAATCAATTAACAGCATTAGATCAAGAAGAAATAAAAAAATTTCTAACTGACTATGCTCACAAACATAAAATTTACATATTATGTTATAAATCTATCGAAAATGAGATTCTTCGTTTTTTCATCGAAAACGAAAGACTCGCTCAAAATTTATGCCTTTACACGCTACAGCCGTTACAATCATTAACAGATGAATTTCAAGAGGTCGTTGATTACTTAAAAAGACACGGAGCCGAGTATGTCGCTTTTGATCATCCTTCCGACTCCATTTACCGATCGGATTATATGTTTTTTGTAAAACAAATAATTGAAGATACCGATTTAGTTCTCTGTTTTTATAATGGGGACAAGCATACATCTGTCATTCCCGTTGACGTTGCAAAAGATGCAGGAATTGATGCTGTTATTTATGATTTACCTGGTTTACATGAAAAACAGATGAAGAAAAACTTTGAACAAAAAATCCGTATGATGTAAAGGGGGAGGCACAATATCATTATTGTGCCTATTATAAATATGATAATTGAACAAGATTATGATCATTTTATCGCGAGTTTTAAACAACAATTTAATATGGATATCGCTTCATATAAACAAGATAGAATGCGTCGTAGAATCGATGCTTTTATTTCGAGAAAAGGTTTTGAGAACTACACTAATTTTTTAAGTAATTTACGTACCGATCAAAATTTATTTTTAAGTTTTATTGATTATATTACAATTAACGTTTCAGAATTTTTTAGAAATAAAGAACGGTGGCAAACGTTAGAGACGAAAGCACTACCAAAATTACTTGAACAAAATAACGGAAAATTAAAAGTATGGAGTGCCGCTTGCGCTGCCGGTGAAGAACCATATACACTCTCTTTAATTTTATCGAAGCATCTAGCTCCATTTCGTTTTGAAATACAAGCAACAGATCTTGACTTTCACATTTTAGAAACTGCAAAACGCGGTCAATATACAGAACGTTCTTTAAAAGAATTACCTACCGATTTGAAAGAACGTCATTTCACAAAAGAGAATGATATATATTCATTACATCAAAACATTAAGCAAAACGTTACGTTCAAACAACATGACCTGTTAATGCAGTCGTTCGATACAAATTACGATTTAATCATTTGTCGCAACGTAATGATATACTTTACTGAAGAAGCAAGGGTAAAACTTTACGAAAAGTTTAGTCGCTCTTTACGAAAAGGCGGGGTGCTATTTGTTGGTAGCACAGAACAAATTTTAACACCCGAACGATTCAATCTTCAGCGCTTTGATACATTCTTTTACGAAAAAATATAAAAGAGGTCGTCACAATGTAAAGTGACGACCTTTTTATATAACTCGAATTAAAATAATAGCAACAATCCATACAAAGAGAAAAAGAAATGTCATAGACCATTTATGTTCTTGCATCGTTTGTTTCAGGGCCTGCGATAATTGTGTCATATTCATTTCTGCGAGCGCTCTCCATACACTCACATCCCGCTCTTTAGCAGTGCGATCTGTAACACTAATTAAAATAGTTTCATTAGACAATTTCGTTATGTAAGCAGTAATAACCGTTACCATTAAATTTATATTTCCTTCTGAAGAATCACTTTCCACTCTAGAAATGAGTGCACTTACATCTAATAACGGAATATGTACCTTTCTACCAAATGATAGTTGTACTTCTGCGAAATCATACGTTCCATCTAACAAAGGAAGTTCTTTTATATGCGCCTGCTTAACAAGCCCTTGTAAACTTCTCATTACTTGTTCAAATACTTTTTCTGTTTGCTTCCCTTCTCCAGATAACGTATGCAACTTTTTAAAGAGTTGCAGTACTGTATCCATCTCTTTAGAAAGCATTTCCTTCATAACCTTTCCATCACCTAAACTCGCAAGTAAAATCCCTATTTCATTATTTTTCGAAATAATCTTAGACTGTCCAGTAAACACTAGATTACTATGCTTTCGTTCTTTCTGGATTTCATGTTCCGAAATAGCTGCAGGCTGTTTTAATGGTTGTAGCGTCTTATTTTCAATTGTCGTACGTTTAATCTCCATCTAAGCGCCTCCACTACTATGAAATTATTAGCCCCATTCTTTATTACTTTTTAAAACTAAAAACAATACGAATAAACCTGACATGATGGCAAATACATTAGAAGCTTGTATTCCCTGTTCACTTTTAGCTTCTTTCTTATCTTCTGGCTTTTCTTTTTTCTCTTTCTTTTTCGAAATGACTTGATTGTTATTATCTTTATCTATTTGTGCCTTCGCTTTATTTACTTCCTTGTTGTCTGTGAAAGGCTCTTTTATAACATAAGTAATTTTTTCTTTCTCTTTCAATGGTTCTTTTATAAGATCGTTTACTTTCTCTTCTTTTTTCGGAATTTGAACAACTGGCGGGTTTTCTTCTGGAAGCGGGAATTCTACTTTCGAGTCTTCCTGCTTCTCAGTTTCTTTCTTATCTTCTAATTTATCTTCATTCTCTCGTTCTTCTATCTTTTTATCATCTTCTGGTTTTTGCTCCAAAATAGAAACGATATACTCACTTTCCTCAACCAGTTTATTGCCGGCCGCATCCACTATCTCTACAAGTATTTCGTACGTCCCGATTGGCAACGCATCCGTTATTTCAAATACTTTTTGCCAATCCATGTCGCGCTTATTGTAATCTAATAAAAATGTAATCTCTTTATTTTCTTTCCCTTTTAATGTAACACGAACTTCTTTCACAACTGATTCTCCGTCTGTCGCCTTCACTCGCACACGTATAGAATCGCCTTGTTTCCGTTCAATTAGCTTCTCTTTCGCCTCGTCAACAGTAACTTTATGCAACTTCGGCAGTTCTTTATCTATTGTTGGCGTGTCATTATTTATACGAATAAATGGGACTTTCACTTCATTTTCTATAAGCTCTTCTTTCTCAGTTTCTTTAGAACTTTGAATGAGCTGAAGATTCCAATCACCTTGCAAATCAAAAGTTTCGACCTTGTAGTTAGCAATCCATCGCTTCGTTTCCTCTTCATACTTAAACGATAGCATTCTTTCTTGTTCATACTGATCGCCGTTTTTTGGCAAGCGCAAAATACCTTTTATACTTTGAACATTTTGCTCTTTCGGCTCTACAATAACTCGCACTTCTTCGCCAACTTTTAATTCCGACTTATTTACTGTAATAACCCCTTGATCCGTCTCTATCTTTTTTTCGGCCTCTTGTTCATTTACTACTTCTTGTTGTTGCTCTTTACCTTGATTCACTTCCACTTGCTCTGGCTGCTCTTGAACTTCTTTGTTTTCTTCTTGTACATTCATTTCATTTAGTTTTTGATCTGGCTCAATTTGTTCTTCCGCCTGACTTTGCAGAGGGAAGAACAGACACACATTTATGAATAACCAGCTCATTAGAAAAAACTTTACGTTTTTCATCTACTAGCTCAAACTCCTATTTCAACGACTTATAGCGATTTCGTCACTTTTACTCCGAAAAATCCATCTACATTTACAAGTTCACCATACGCCACCAATACATCATTTACATAAATACGAATTGGCTCGTCGATATCCTCATCTAGTACAACCGCTTCATTCTCTTGTAAACTTAAAATATCTTGAATTGTTTTCACTGTGCTTCCAAATACAAATTTCACATTCATTTCTACATTTTGTAAGATGGATGTGTCCATGTATACTGGTTCCATTTGTTTTACTTCTTTAAATTCAATAGGTTGCACAACAGGTTCTACAATTTTTTCTTCTTCAATTTCTTCCGTAACAATCTCTTCTTCCTCTTCCATCATTGGATATAGAAGTCTTCTTACCATTTCTTTCGCTTCTGAAATCGGTAAAATTTGATACATTTTCGATTGAAGCAGGTCGCCAATTTCAAGGTTGAACGTAATTTGGACGAGTTCGTCCACTTTCATTGACTCTCCCAAATATTCCATTTCTTCTTTTAACGTTACGAATTTAACATTTGGTGGTGTCATGTCCATTTTTTCTTGAAACATTTCTGACATCGCCGTTGCAGCATGCCCCATCATTTGGTTCATGATCTCTTTAATACCGCTCAGTTCTAATTCACTAAGTTCTTTCTCTGGATCAACTTCCCCTGTTCCCATCATCATTAAATCTACCATTGTTAAAGCGACATCTTTCGTAAATACGAATACATTCTCATTCTTTAGTCCCTCAACAAAATCAACATTTAAAATAACAAACGGGACTGGTACTCCGTCATAATGACGAACATTGATTGATTCTACATTGGGCGTACTAATTGTAACTGGCTGATTTAAAAGTGTTGACAATACTGTTGAAGCGGAGCCAATTGAAATATTTGCAATTTCACCAAGGACATCTTTCTCTTCTTGTGTTAAATGCTCTTTTTCAACTTGTTCTTCTACAATCTCAGTTTCCACTACTTCTGCTGGCTCATCTTTTTCTTCTACTCCACCAGATAATTGCATTAATTTATTTACCATTCGTTTCGCATGTTCAACTGAAACAATTTGCACAAGTTTAGAGTTTACAAGATTATCTATCTTTAAATCAAACGATACTTTAACAATCGTATGATTCCCATCGATTTCAGAGATTTTCTCCATTTCTTCTGATAACTTTACAACTTTAATTGTCGGCGGAGACATATCTACTGTATCTTGGAAGAATTCAGACATAGATGTAGCTGCGAACCCCATCATTTGATTCATCGCTTCTTGTACAGCACTTAGCTCTAATTCACCAAGTTCTTTTCCGTCTTCCACTTCACCTGTTCCCATCATCATTAAATCAGCAATGGATAATGCAACATCTTGCTTAAGGACAAGAAGGTTTTCCATATCTAATCCTTTTGTAAAATGAATGTTTAATACAACGTGTGGAACTTCGACGTCGCTTGAATCATATAAATTTACCAATTCTATGCGAGGAGCAGTAATACTTACTTGCCTATTTAAGATTGTTGATAATACAGTCGAAGCTGAACCAAATGATATATTTGCAATTTCGCCAAGAATATCGCATTCTTGAGGCGTTAAATGCTCATTTTCTTTTTCTAGCACAATTGTGCTCGTATCCCCTTTTGTGTGTTGCTCAGGCATTTTCTCTGCCTCCTCATTTCTGTTTTTCTATCAAATGATATAAACTCTCATTTTATTTTAACAAACTTATTATATAAAACGTTAATATGTATTTATTCCCATTTTTAGTTTAGTAACGATTAACCAAAAAGCTCCCCAATTGTATACAAGTGGGGAGCTTTCCTTCATTCCTATTATAAACCTTCTGGGTTTAAAATGAGGACCACTCGTCCATCACCGAGAATTGTCGCACCAGAGAAATAATTAGAACTCTCTGCAAAGAAGTCACCTAATGACTTTAGGACTATTTCTCTTTGACCGATAATTGTGTTTACAATAAGTCCATAGCTGCGATGTGTATTACGAACAATTAACACAGGAACCATTTGACCATCATATGACGCAAACGCCTCATCTACTGTTTTTTCACCAAATACAGTACTTAAATGCTTCACTTCAATAATTTGATTACGGTAATTTAACACATCTTTTCCTTGTAAGGATTGGATGTCTTCTCTCTTAATCCGAATTGCTTCAACAATATTACCAAGAGGGAAAGCATAACGTTTATCATTCGTTTGAACAAGCATAGATTGAATAATGGACAACGTTAATGGCAGTTCAATTCTAAATGTACTACCTTTTCCTTCTTCAGAATCAATAATTAAATGTCCACCTAAACTATGGATCGTATGTTTCACTACATCTAATCCAACGCCACGCCCAGAAAGGTCTGATACAACTTCAGCTGTACTAAATCCTGGTTGGAAGATCAAATCAAATACTTCACGATCCGTTAATTTATTTGCCTCAGATTCTGTTACAACACCATTTTTAATCGCTTTTTCTAATACTTTCCCTTTATGAATTCCATTTCCATCATCCGTAATTTGAATTACGACATGATTTCCACTATGGAACGCTTCTAATTTAATCGTACCTGTCTCATTTTTACCTGCATCACGACGTTGTTCAACAGTTTCAACACCGTGATCAATTGCATTACGAATTAAATGAACGAGTGGATCACCGATTTCATCAATAACAATTTTATCAACTTCTGTGTCTTCACCTGTAATTTGTAAATCAATTTTCTTCCCTAAATCTTTCGCTAACATACGTACCATACGCGGGAAACGATTAAAGACTGTTTCAATCGGCACCATACGCATATTTAGTAGTACATTTTGAATATCTTTTGAAATATCGCCTAATCGATTTAAATGCTCAATTAATTCCTTGTTTTGAATTGCTTGTGCCAATTCATCTATACGACCACGCTCAATTACACTTTCTTCAAACATGTTCATTAATCGTTCAATTTTTTCTAATTGAACGCGTATGGAACGATTTTCCACTTTACCATTTTTCGTTTTTGTAGCGCTTTTAGCAGGTGTAGCATTAGCTGATTGCTTCGATACTTCTTTAGTTGATTCCGCATGCGTAGCCGCTTGTAAATCTTCCTGCATAGCTTCTTGTGTACCCAATTCTTTCGAGACTACTTCTTTTAATGTATGTCCTTGCTTCACTTCTACTCTCTCAATTTCAGAAACATGAAGCACTACTTGTTTTAATTCTTCTTCACTTTGATCAGTATCCATAAATACTGTGAACTCAAACCCGAAAGCATCCGCTTCAATTTCTTCAATACTTGGAACTGTTTTTTGTACATTACCTACATTTTGCAGTGCTTCAATACACATAATTGCACGTACTGCTTTTAAAATAGCATGTTGCTCAACAGTTATATGCACTTCATGCGAAACTGCATTATCATTATTTATAAGTTCTTGCTCAATATATTCCGCAGGAGTTTCTACATTGCCATTCAATAATGCTTCTAATTTCTGCTTAGTTGTAATTACATCAATATTGCCCATTCCGCCTTGTTGCACATCTGCAACCATCTTCTCTAAATTATCAATGCACTCAAAAATCACATCAATAATCTCTGCATTTACAACTATATTCCCATGACGAATTTCATCTAAAACGTTTTCCATTTTATGCGTTAAATCCGCCATTTCCATAAATTCCATACTCGCTGACATACCTTTAAATGTGTGGGCTGAGCGGAATATTTCTCCCACAACATCCATATCAGTGGGATTTTGTTCTAAAGTTAGCACATTTTCATTTAGCGATTGTAAATGTTCTTCTGATTCTTCAAAAAATATATTTAATAGATCTGTTTGCATTTTCATCCCCTACCTGTCTAACAAACATTTCATTTATGTATAACAATTTAGTGTTTTATAGCAAGAAAAAAGGGGGCCACACGCATATCCGCTACCAATGTTTAGATTCCTTGTGGCGCCCCTTCTATATTAGCTGTTTGCTACTTTTGTTAAAGCTTCGATTACGCGATCTGCTTGGAATGGCTTTACAATAAAGTCTTTTGCCCCACCCTTAATTGCATCTAATACCATACCTTGTTGTCCCATTGCAGAACAAATAACAACTTTTGCACTTGAATCAATTTTAATAATTTCTTTTAATGCTTCAAGTCCGTCCATTTCTGGCATAGTAATATCTAATGTTACAATATCCGGTTGAAGTTCTTTAAACTTCTGAATTGCTTCTACTCCATTCTCTGCTTCACCAATAATTTCAAATTCAGAATTACTTTTTAATAAGTTTTTAATCATCGTTCGCATGAACATCGCATCGTCTACAACTAAAATTTTATGTGCCATTCTTTTTAATTCTCTCCTTCTATGTATAAATATATCTTAATATTTCACCTTATCATTCTCACTCATTATACAAAATAAAATGATAAAATTTAATATTTTTTTAAAAGAATTTTCGTATTTTCATTATTTTATTATTAAAATGATAATATACTATTCTTTTATGTAAATGACAACGCGACGGTTTTTCTCCCAATTTTGCGGTGAATCATTTGGTACTACTGGCTTTGTGTCTGCATATCCTACCGCAGCTAACCTTTTATCATCCACATTATACACTTCAATTAAGTGATGAATCATATTTGCTGCTCTTGCTGAAGACAGCTCCCAGTTAGAAGGGAATTTGTCATTATGAATAGGTCTACTATCTGTATGCCCTTCAACAACAATCGGATTTGGTACTGATTGGAAAAACCCAACTAATTGACTTATTATCTCTTTCGCTTCTGGTTTAACGTTCGCGTCACCCGTATCAAATATTAAATTATCTACTATAACGACGCTTACTCCCGTATCCTCTCGATATACATTCACTTGACTAATACCGTTATTATCTACATATGCTTTTAACTTTTTATATAATTCGTCCATTCTCTTTTTAGAGACCATTTTTTCATCATTTTTTTCATGTGAAATATCTGGTATTGTATTTTCCATTACTTTTGCATCTACTTGCTCCACGTCACTAAACTTTTCAAGCATCTGTGACAATTTTACTGCATCCTGCTTTGATGTAGCAACTAGTAATACAAAGAAAGTTAATAATAACATCGTTAAATCTGTAAAAGTCGTCATCCAACGAGGCGATCCCTTTTGCGGTCGTTGCATCATAACCATACCACTCCTTGAAATATTAGGCTGCTCGTTTTACCTTTTTTATCTTTGTTTCGTATACATATGTATCGAGTTTCAACTTTAATTTAGAAGGAATTTGACCACGATATAATTCTGAAATCGCTTCAATAACAAACTTCTTCTCTGTATATAAATCTTCAATACCACGATACACTTTTTCAGCAAGAGGGATTGCAATCATATTCGCAAGTACTGACCCATACAATGTCGTTAACATCGCAACTGCCATCCCTGTACCAATTTGCGATGTGTCTTGCAAGTTTTGAAGCATAATGATAAGACCGATTAAAGTCCCTATCATGCCCCAAGCTGGAGCGAAATCGCCAATTTTATCTAGTAATGCTGCCCCTTTTCTTAACTCATACACTTCCGTTTCAACATCTTTCATTAACACTTCTTTTAATTCATCTTCATCGTAACCACTTAACATTAATCGAATTCCTTTTTGAATAAAAAGATTGTCTACTTGCTCTCCATCAACTTCTAAAGAAAGCAAACCGTGTTTTTTGGACTTTTTTGAAAAATCGACAAACAAATCCGTTAACTGTTCTAAATCTTCTTCTTTTCTATGTAAAACAGTAAAAATACTTTTCGTATATTTTTTTATTTCTCCAAATCGATATGCCACAACAATTGTCGCAGTTGTTCCCCCTATGACAATTAAAATAGATGAAACATCTAAAAAGTTTTTAAAAGCTTTTACTCCGCCGCCGCCAATCATAATTGCTGCTATTACAATAGCAAAACCTACTATTATGCCCACTGGGCTAGAAATATCAAACTTCCTTTTTTTTCTTTCTGGTCTAGCAAACACTTGATTTTCATCTCCCATATTCCGGACCTTCCCTTTTCATTTTTATAAAACATTTTTTCATTTTAATAATGCGTTTTCACATATAATGTTTATTATACGCTTATTATCTATTTATCGCAATATACTCATAAAATTGACACATTTCATTTCCATATTAGAATTATAGTATGGAAATATGAGGAGGATCACGATGGAACATAACATTTTACAAGTCATTGCACTAGCAGAAAAATTAAAATACGAAATGCGACATAGCTGGCTTTCTAACGGGCGTCAAGAAAGTGTTGCTGAACATACGTGGCGCATGTCTCTAATGGCCATTTTAGTTGAGCCTTATTTAGATCAAAAAGTAAATATTGAAAAATTACTTAAAATGGTTATTATTCACGACCTAGTCGAGGCAGAAGCTGGTGATATTCCTGCTTTTGATACAATGAATAGTCATGAATTACAATTACAAAAACAAAAAAATGAGCAAGAAGCCATTTTAAATATTAAACGAACATTAAAAGGTTCTCTCGGTGAGGAATTATATGATTTATGGATGGAGTTTGAAGCGAAAGAAACGTACGAAGCAAAAGTTGCCAACGCACTTGATAAGCTTGAGGTGAAAATTCAGCATAACGAAGCTGATATTGATACGTGGCTACCAATTGAGCATAAAATGACATTCCAAGTGGCAAAGCATACAAACTTTGATTCTTTCCTATCTAAATTACAAAAAATGATTGAACAAGATGGCGAAAAGAAATTACTAGCTGCCGGCATTGACGTGGAAGCTTGCAAACGATAATGAAAAGACACTCAAATTGAGTGTCTTATTTCATTATCGTTGATACAGCCTGCTTGTAAATCAGTTGTTGTTTTCCATCAACTAACATTAAAACGGTAAATTTGTCTATCGCAACAATTTCTCCTACTATTCTAACGCCACTCTTTAAAAAAACTGTAACAATACCTTTTTCTTCTTTTATTTGTTTATATAACTCTTCTTGTAAATGTTCCAAATAATTTTCTCTCCTTTTCGCAAAATATCCTAATATAAAAAACTACAAATTATTTATGTAATTTATCTTTTACATTCATAAACTTATTAATAAGTATATCTAAATCTCGGCTAAATAACAAAACTTTATCATGATCCAATCCGTGTCTAGCAACAAGTTGGATTAGCTCTTTCTTTTTGTTTTCTATTTTATTGTGTAATTTTCCCATCTCCATCTCTTTACTAAAACTCCCTTTTCCCATAATATTACTTGTAAAATTATAGTACAAATCCTCTCATAAAAAAATATAAAAATGGTTTTTTTTACAATTTTTATATTTTTTTATGAACAAATCGCAAAATATATAACGATTTCTTCACATACCCCTAGCACAATATACAATTAAAATAACCATACAGGCGTTTGTCTAATTACAAAAGAGACTGGCTCCTTTTCCACACAAAAAACATACTGTATATAGTAGTCCATGAATTATATAGATTAACTTACTCAAAAGGAGGAAAACATATGAGCTATGGTGGAAGTTGCGCTGGTTTCGGCGGTGGATTTGCTTTGCTTATCGTACTATTCATCCTTCTAATCATCATCGGTTGTAGCTGCTGGGGTGGCGGCGGATACGGATACTAATATATCCTATCCTTAACAAATGAACGAAAAACTATACGAAAGCAGCTCATATTTGAGCTGTTTTTTCATACTTTCGTATGAAGTGATATCCCTCTATTTTGTGATTTCAACTAATAAAAAAAAGTTTACTATGAAATAAGAAATATTTTACTAAGGAGGATTACAATGATTAAAGGTCTTTACGAAGCACATTTACCTGTCAGTAACTTAGAGATATCAATATCTTTTTATAAATCACTTGGACTGAAATTATATAAAAGAGGAGATGATATTGCTTTCTTTTGGATTAAAGAAAATGAAAGTTGGCTCGGCCTTTGGGAAGGCACAGAATACAAAGTTAATTATCATCCCTCTTTACGACACATCGCCTTTCAAGTAAGCTTACATGATTTAGAAAATGCGATTCATTGGCTAAATCAAAAAGGCATTTCAGCACGAAAAGATTTCGGAATGGAACCAATTGAACCGATTGTTTTTCCAGAATTAGCGCATGCCGCCGTATACTTTAACGATCCTGACGGAAATAGTTTAGAATTAATTGCACAATTACCTGTTGAACTTCCTACAGAGGAGAAAGTGTATTTAAGTGAATGGAAGAAACAAGTTCAAGCATCATTATTACATAAGGATTAATCTTTTATGTCAATTTCTTATATCACACTTTTGAAAACAAATAATACCTTCAAAAAACTATTTTATGGGCAAACATTAAGTGTACTTGGAGATTGGTTTCATACGGTAGCTTTAGTAACATTCGTCTATAGCATAACGGAATCTCCGTTTATGATCGCACTAACTTTTATAAGTAAAGGTTTACCTCAACTTCTACTTAGTCCTTTCATAGGCGGGATTGTAGATCGTTTTCCTAAAAAGAAGATTCTTATTTTTACCGATATTTTACGAGGCATAATCGTCCTCACTTATTTATTTGCATTATATAAAATTGAGATTATTTTCATTTCTAATATATGTTTATCTGTACTTTCTTGTTTATTTGAGCCGGCTAAACAGGCAGCCTTAAAAAATATCGTACACCAAGATCATTTCGTAACTGCTAACTCTCTTTCTAGTACAATGAATGGTTTTATGTCTATTATGGGGGCTTCTTTGGGCGGGATAATTGCACAATCTTTACATATTGAATTCACTTTTTTAGTAAATATCCTGTCATACTTTATTTCAGCCTATTTTATTTATAATATGAGTGTCCCTTCTCATGATACTTGTAACAAGAAAAAAGCATTTTTTACTGATATAAAAGATGGTTACACATACATATTACAAACAAAAATCATTTTAACGTTAATTCTTGTCGGCATTTCATGGGGCATGATTGGAGGGGCTTATCAGCTACTTCTAACGATCTATGCCGAAAAAATTTTCCACACCAACATTGGAATTTTATATACGGTTCAAGGGGCTGGGCTTATGATGGGAAGCCTTCTCGTTAATCTTTATATGTCTCATAATAAAGAAAAAATGAAAAAAGCATTCGGGTGGGCCTATTTCCTACAAGGAATTTTCTTTCTCGGATTCATTTTATCCGATCAACTTATTATCGGTATCATTACATTATTCTGTATGCGCATAGCAGGAGGAATCATCGTTCCACTTGATACGACATTACTTCAAACTTATACGAAGGAAAATATGATGGGTAAAGTTTTTTCATTCCATTATTCCATTTACGGATCTCTTATTCAGCTATCTATGTTTTTTACTGGAGCGCTTTTAGAAGTCCTTTCTCCGCAAGTTATTGGTAGCCTATTAGCTATATGCTGTATTTTTGTTAGTTTTATATGGCTTTACCTGTTTTATCGCGGGAAACTGAGTGAAGAATCTACTATCACTTAATAGCATGTTTATGTACATGCTATTTTTATTTATGTCGAAATATAAAGGAAAAAGGCGATTTATTTTCCTTACGTTCTAATTTTTTAGAATGTACAATAAATTTAGATCATAAGAAAGGAGATATCATAATGTTTGACGATAGACTTACTATTTCAGCTGAGCAGCAGAAGCTCATTTCTAATGCAACTCGCATTCAAATTCTTCACCTTTTAAAAGACGAGGCACTCACTGCAAAACAAGTAGCTACTAAACTAAATAAATCTGCTGGTAGCGTACATTATCACGTTCAAATTTTATATGATGGAGGGTTACTTGAATTAGTAGACACGAAAGAAAAACGGGGAATTATTGAAAAATATTATAAAGCAAAAGCTGCTCATTTCTATATTGAAGAAAGCGGCACAGAAGGAACGAATACAGGTAGTCATATTGTATCTCATTTATTTTTAACTCCAGAGGAATTACAACAGCTTACTTGGGAAGTTACACAAGTTTTATTACGCTGGGAAAACAAAACCGCTCGTCAATCAAACTCCGAAGAGGAATACTCCATTTCCTGCAGGATTAAAAAACAATGAAAGAAAGGGCCATTTGTTCATGAAAAATAAATTATTATTATTGTCGGGAACAGGAATTTCTCGTTTAGGTGATTTTATGTATCTCATCGCCTTAAACATAATGGTGTTAAATAGCACAAACTCCCCTGCTGCTGTAGCAGGATTATGGATTGTAGGTCCAATTGCCACCGTTGTTACAAAAATATGGTCTGGTAGCATAGTAGATCGATTAAACAAACGGTCCATTATGCTCATCACAGATATAATTCGAGCAGCTCTTATTGGCTGTATTCCACTATTTGATTCTATTTGGGCCATTTATATTTTTATCTTTTTAACTCGCATTGCTACATCATTTTTCGATCCAGCATCATTTTCTTATAGAACAATGCTCATACGAGCTGAAGAACGCGCTCAATTCAACGCTTGGAATAGCTTATTTACAAACGGGGCTTTTATTATCGGTCCAGCTCTTGCTGGAATACTTCTCACCACGTACTCAGCATCCTTTGTGATTTACTGCAACTCACTTTCCTTTCTACTTTCTACCATTCTCATTTACTTCTTGCCAAACATTACACTACAAACAAAACAAAACGAAGAAGTTGCAAATACTTTCGTACAAACATTACGAAGTGATTGGAAACAAGTTTTTTCATTCGCTCGAACTGAAAGTTACATTATTCTCATATTCGTTTTATTTCAAGCTACTATGCTTGTCTCTATGGCACTCGATTCACAAGAGGTTGTTTTCACAAAACAAGTACTGTTTTTATCCAATATAGAATATAGCATGCTTGTTAGTATAACTGGTGCTGCTTACGTTTTCGGTTCATTTCTTGTTTCTCTCTTTGCTAAACGATTACCAATTCAACATTGTATCGGATTAGGTATGATTTTCACAGCAATAGGCTATGTAATTTTCGCCTTTTCAAGTTCATTTATAGTTGCAGCGAGTGGTTTCATTTTACTTGGCATTTCTTCATCATTTGCTGGTACTGGCTTTATAACATTTTATCAAAATAACATCCCTGTACATATGATAGGTCGTATTGATAGCGTATTTGATTCCATAAAAAATTTCATCCAAATCTTTTTCATTTTAGCAATTGGGGCATCCGCACAATTTCTTTCCGTTCAAATCACTGTAATAACCAGCTCATTACTTATTCTTTTCCTTTCCTGTTTATTAGCAATCCGTGTAATGACGCCTTCACGAGAAAAATATTTTAAAGCTACAGGGTCATCATTGGAATATTAAATGCGAGAAAAAAGCGGCTATTTAGCCGCTTTTTTCCCGTTTTAAAGGACAGTAAGCCCCACTGATTAAAGTTTCACTTTATGTTAAAATATGTATTGGAACTAATTATATAGGAGGACTATTTTGGAGATTATATTCACTTTCATATGTATTATATTAGTAGCTTCTATTTTACAAACAAGTACAGGTTTTGGCTTTTCTATTATGGCAACACCTTTCTTACTCATGTTATTTCTACCACAAGAAGCTATACAAATAAATATCATTTTATCATTAATTATTTCCATATCGCTCATTTG
This sequence comes from Bacillus sp. M5A3_1b, assembly GCF_053345335.1. Classification (NCBI taxonomy): domain Bacteria; kingdom Bacillati; phylum Bacillota; class Bacilli; order Caryophanales; family Bacillaceae; genus Bacillus; species Bacillus sp. M5A3_1b. The sequence goes on from NZ_JBKEZY010000002.1 coordinate 154,294, forward strand.
GAAAATAAAAACAGACATTGATTTTATTCTACTGAAAAGATTAATTTTCGGAAGTATAGTTGGTGTTCCTTTTGGAATATTAATTTTCATTTCCATTAACATCAACACATTTAAATTAGCAATTAGCATCCTACTTTTACTATTAACGTTGATGCTAATATGCAACTTTAAAATTCAATCAACAAAATCTAGAGATTTCATAGTTGGTGGATTATCTGGTCTATTAACGACAAGTATCGGTATGCCAGGACCTCCCCTGTTACTTTATTTTACAGGAACTGATACAAAAAAAGAGAAGTTACGAGCAACTACTTTAGCTTTTTATCTATTTATATATTTCATTAGTCTACTAACTCAAATACTCTTTACTGGCACAAACAAAACAATTTGGCAATCAAGTTTTTATGCAATCCCAATTGTTTTTTTAGGTTTGTATATAGGTCAAATTATTTTCAAATGGCTTAATCAACGGATTTTTAAAATATTTACGTACATCCTTTTGAGTTGCACGGGTATGTATCTTCTTATTGAGAGTTTGTATTTATTATAAGTAAACTCTTCAAGACAATAGATGCTTTAAATTGTACAAAAACTCATAGATTTAAACGATAAAAAGCGGCTATTATGCCGCTTTTTATATTCACTTATACTAACGTTTCATCACAAACCTCTGTTACATTTTTAAAGTATTGCAAGTTCTCCTTCACTTCAGCTTCGTTAAATAAATTGAGCTGCTTCATTATTTCAGCAGCAAATTCCACGTACGCAGATCCTACCGCGGTTATGATTTTCCCATCAACGGTTACATCTTTATTTTGTTTATATTCCCATTCATGTAAATGCGCTAATTGTTTTTCATCTGGTGTTAATGATGTTGAGAATTTCTTCTTATTAAGTACTCCTGCTGCATGTAGTAATGATGTCCCTGCACAAATACCTGCTATCCATTTATTTTGCTTATGTAATTCATTCACGATCGATAACAATTGTTCATTTTCTAAATGATCAAAAATAAACTCGCTATATTCACTTCAAATTCTGCAAATCCATCGAATAAAAAGATTAAAGCTTTTTTCATATTATCTCCTCCTTCTATACTTATTCGAAAACAATCATATTTCTCCTCCAAAAAAGGCAGACCTACATGAAGGTCTGCCTTTTTATTCATTTCTTATTAAGTCCTTTTTCACTTAAAAACTCTTTCATATGCATTCTTTTTTCTTTAGCCATAAACGAACTCATTGATTCTGTCCATGTTACGTTTTTCTTGTTTGCTGATCTTTCTTTGTAATACGAACTCATCGTTTCATCGTATTCGTTTAGTAATTCATCATATTTCTTTTCATCATACCCATTTTCATGTAGAATTGCCGCTACTGGTAAACGTGGTTTCACTCCATGATTTTCATCTGGTACACCAACTGTCATTCCGAATATAGGATATACTTTATCTGGTAAATGAAGCAATTCACTTACTTCTCTCGGGTTATTACGAATACCACCAATATAACAAATACCGTATCCTAACGATTCTGCTGCTAACGCTAAGTTTTGCGCGAACAGTGAAGCATCTACCGTCGCAACGATAAAGTCTTCTACTCCTTCATGCTTAATCTCTGTACCATGCTGTTCACACGCCATTTCAAGTCGTTTTAAATCTGCACAACAAACAAAGAATGCTGCGCAGTCTTTCACGTGACGATTTCCGGATAGCTCTGCTAGTTTAACCTTTAAGTCTTGATCTGTTACATATATAACAGAATACGCCTGTACAAAATGCGAGGAAGCAGCATGCTGCGCAGCTTGCACCATTCTTTCTATTACATCTTTCGGAATTGATTCTTCTTTATATTTACGAACTGAAACGTGTTGCTCCATTGTATGTATGATCTCATTCATGAAAAACACTCCTTTTTTCTCTTCCTAATGAAAAATTAACATATCTTTTCCAATATTCACAACTTATAAGCACAAAAAGAGCAATTCTTTTTGAATTGCTCTTTTTAAAACGTCTATCAATACGGTGCATGAAATTATATCGACGATTATTTAAATATATCAGCGATTTTTCAGATATATCGACGATTCGACAAGGGATATCGACTTACCGACAAATAACGACAAATTCACTCCGAATTATTCCTTATCTTATTACGCTGTTTTCAAAACTTTAACACCTTTTACGATATTCCAAATGAAGTAATAAACCCCTACAAGAATGAATACTGCATATGTGATCATCATTCCAATTCCAGCACCATCAGATTGATTGAAGCTTAAACCATATATGCCTGATACTGCTAATCCACCAAATAAAACCGCATACGGGAAAACATGTGACCAAAATGCTTTTTTCGCGTGATATTTCACTTCATCCTCCGCAATGAAGTACACGATAATTGGCAGTAAAAATGGTGCAAAAAAGATACTAAAGTAACATAGTGAAGATAATATATTATTTCCTTTCATCCGATTCACCTCTAAATAGTTTTTGTTATCTTCATTATGTCAGGAATGCATTCTAGAAACTATCGCTTTGCCTTTCAGGAACATGACATTTTTGTAAGATTTTCCGCAAAACAATCCCGCCTGGACTTCCAGACGGGATTATTTTTCTCTATATTCGATTCATAAACCAATATTGCGTAATAGCAAAATACTCTCGTATATTCGATGGAATAACAATTCGCTTCGGCGTTTCGGCCGGAAGACCTTCTAATTGTAAACCTTGCTTTGCTGCTATTTTTTTCGCTCTAAACATATGGAAATCGTTTGTTACGATCATCCCTTTTTTCATATTGTCCGGAATTAAAGGTTTTGAGAATGTAATATTTTCATCTGTACTCGTTGACTTATCTTCCATTATTATGCGGTCTTCTGCAATTTTTAGTTTCATTAATCCATTTTTCATTGCTAATGCTTCTGAAATATCTTCTCCTTTTCCTTTCCCTCCAGACACGATAGCAATTGTTTTCTCATGTGATTGTAAATACTCAGCAGCTTTATCAATACGATATTGCAAGGAGTATGATGGTTTCGTCCCGTTTACTTTCGAGCCTAATACAATTATATAATCAGCATCATAGGCCGCATTCATTTGCCCATGCTTATAAATGTTATATTGTAAAAATCCCGCATAAACAGCGCAAACCATTATAATCCCTATCATATACTTAATTATTTTCTTCTTTTTCATATCCATATTCTCCTATGTTCTTTGCTTCTTTCATGATAATATCCATTTATTTGTTTGTATACAGACAAATTCCAATTCAGTCTAATTTATCCTCTGGAAAGTAATATTTATATTTCTTTCGGGAACAGTAAGTACAACTTTGCACGAAGGAGTGTCTCTATTGCTTCTCTTTTTATGTAACGTATCGTTCTTTTTCATCTTATTTTTACTATCACTTAAAATGCTCGGTAAATCAGCTTTAGCACAACTAACTCCTCATGATTTTGGTGCTATTATCTTTTTATCTTATTTAGCTTTTCAGGCCATACCAGTCTCTGGTGCTTTGCAAGCTTTTCTCGGTATGGTCGTTATTACATGTTTGCATTTGCTTCTTACAAAATTAAGCTTACTAAACAAACTAAATCGTTTCATTCTCGGACATCCTATCATTTTAATTAAACATGGTGATATTATTTTTGAGAACTTACAAAAAAGTAGATATCCAATCGCTGAACTTCTTTCTAACCTTCGCGTCGCGGGATACCCAAGTGTTCACGAAATTGAATACGCTATTTTAGAAGCAAACGGAGCCATTAGTATTTTACCAAAGCGTGAGCTTGTACCATTAACTCCAAAAGATTTGAACATAGATGTTACGTATGCCGGATTACCAATTGCCCTTATCGTTGATTCGCAAATTCAATACGATAACTTAAAGTTAATTCATAAGGACGAAAAATGGTTATATAAAGAATTAAAAGAAAAGGGCATCACTAATATTAAAAGCGTTGCTTTCGCGTCTGTTCAAGAAACAGATGGATCTTTTGCGATTAGTTTAAAAGAGTAAAAAATCCCCTTACTTACTCAAGGGGATTTTCTTCATTATATCGCTTCTTTCTCTCCCGCCATATTTAATGGAACAGGATGTTTCATACGATTCATCGTAAATACAATAATCGCTGTCAATAATTCAGCTACTGGCATAACGAGCCAAATTCCGTTTATCCCAAATAATTTTGGCATAATCCATAATAATGGAATAATAAATAGTAACCCTCGGCTCATTATAATCAGCACTGATTTTGTCGTTTGTCGCACGGATTGGAAGTACTCTCCATACACAATGTTATAGCCTAAAAATACATATTGGATAAAGAACAAGCTAATACCCGTTAATGTTAACTCCAATAACTCTGGAGATTGGACATCAAAGAGACCAATAATATATTTCCCGAAGAATAATCCGACAATTATTGCTACGCCCCCAAGTACTACCGCAATTTTTACAGCAAACTGCAATCCTTCACGTAATCTTTCTGCTAAATTTGCACCGTAATGGAAACTAGCGATTGGCTGTAACGCTGCTCCAACGCCGAAGAATAATAGTAATGTCATCGCATGAATACTATTCACCATCGCATAAGAAGCGACTCCTACTTCTCCTGCATATTGAACGAATGTAATATTAAAACCAATCGTAACAATCGCTACTGTACTTTCTGCTGTAAAGCTCGGGAAACCTATGATCATAATTTGTTTAACTGTATCCCATTCAAAATGGAATTTCGTCCATTTTAAAATACTACTTTTTCTAAAGAAGTGCGTTAATAATACAAGGAAACCAATCGCTGCTGAAAGAATAGTCGCTGAAGCCGCACCTGTTATGCCCCATCCAAAGATGAAAATAAAGATATAGTCAAACACTATATTTAATACAGCCGTTACAACTAGCCCTGCCATTGCTAAATTAGGATTTCCATCATTTCGTATAAATGTACTTAAAATATTTTCTAAAACGTATATCATTCCAAATGTTAATAACACGTGTAAATAGTCTAACGCATACGGTAAAATCACTTCGTTTGCACCGAATAAGTATGCTAAATCTTCTATTCTCCATAAGCAAAGCGCTGCTAACACACCTACGATAATTACTGCTACCGTCATGGATTGAGTAAAAATAGATCTTGCCCTATCTAATTTATTTTCACCTAGTGCAATGGAATATAACGTTGCCCCGCCCATTCCAATCCATAATGAAATAGAGAAGAAAATTGAAAACGCTGGAATAGCCACGTTTACTCCTGCTAATCCGTTTGCTCCAACTCCCCTACTAATCATAACCGCATCAATCACAATATTAACTGACATTAACACCATTCCTAGAACGGCTGGTATTAAATAAGAAATAAATAAACTTTTTATCGGTTTTTCTCTTAACTTTTCTGTTGTTTCCATCATATAAATGCTCCTTTTTCAATGCTCTGTTCACAGTTTAAACCTTCAAGTTACTTGAAGGTCAATAGAGAATTAAAAAATAGGTAACTTAATTATCATGTTTGGAGCCAATTTGTAATGATACGCGTCCTACAACTTATTGCTTTGTTTTTTCATTATAGGAATTTGAATTTCTGTTACTTGCTCCTCTGGATTGTCTGTTACAGACCAATCAATTAATGCAATCTCAATCGCATCTCCACTTACTTCGTATCCTTCTTGATTAATATATTTCATTAACTTCTTATATGTTTCATCCGTTTCTTCATATGGTCCATGATGATATACACAGGCAAACATGCCTTCTTTAATTTCATCTGAACTATGTATTTGAAAAGGCATGTAATCCAAAAGAATAAAAACACTGCTATATGCTTGAAACTCATTTTGCATTAATCCTTTTTTCGCAACTGTTACACCGATATCTCCAGAAAATAAGCTATCATCCATTTGTTTCATATTTTTTTGCAACGAATGAATATAGTACTCAAACATATCATCCGTCGTATTCGGGGCAACCGCAATTGCTGTAATTTTTCGCTGCGAGATCTCTTTAATTACCATTTGTTCAGCTTTTGCTTTTGTCGCTTCCTTAATTAAATGAATTTTATGTTCCATTTTCGCCAAAGCATACTCAATTTCTCTTTGTTTTTTCAACATCATTTCTTGTTGTTTTTCCAATAAATTGAGTGCGTATGCCGGATTTCTTTCATCAATATATTTCTTAATTTCCTTTAATGGAATATTTAATTGGCGTAAAAATTTAATCGTATCTAATAGTGAAAATTGATCGATCGTATAATAGCGATAATTTGTTTGCGGGTCCACAATGGACGGATGAAAAATCCCCTTTTCATCATAATAGCGTAAAGTAGATTCCGCTATATTTTGCATTTTTGCCATTTCTCCAATTGTAAAACGTTTATTTAATAACATATACCCTTCTCCAATTCATTAATAGCGTAGCCTTATTTCTTCTTATTATATAGTGATTCCGATACGATAAACTTAACTAAATCTATACAATTCAATCAAATTTACACAAGTTAGTGCTTCATCGTGTTCTCGCAGCCCCAAAGGGACGAGGGGTATAACACTCCACACGAGGCAGTATCGTTACCTCCTATTATCAAGCATTTATTTTACCCATCTTGATAAATTTATCGCAGCATTTACATCCCTATCGTGATGGCTATTGCAGGAAACACAACACCACTCACGTATTTTTAAACTCCACTGTCCTTCTGATTGAACTGAATGGTCGTATTTTACGCCGCAACATGAGCAAATCTTGCTTGAAGCGAACCATTTATCAGCTTTTACATACGCAACGCCGTACTTCTCACACTTGTATGATAAACATTGAAAGAAGAAGTTTAATTTTTGAAATGAAAATGCTTTCGATAGTTTTTTGTTTTTTAACAGGTTTGAGATAGATAAGTCTTCCACAACAATCCTCATTGGTTTGGTTTTCACCAAGTTAGCTGTTGCTTGTTGGATATGGTTATTTCGGATATTCATAATTTTCCTAGATAACCGCAGGTGCTCACCTTTCGCTTTTTCATATCCGGCAGATTGAATTTTTACACCTTTTTTAAATCTCCTAGACATATCTCTTTGCGCTGACTTTTTCCTTTTCAAAAGTTTTTTAACCTTAGCATCTTTGTTTATATTTCGTTCTTTCATACCATTAGAAGCTACAAACAGCTCTTTTAATCCAACATCCACACCAATCGACTCGTTCGTTAGTTCTTGTAATTCAAAGTCTTTTTGGAACCCTACACTAATCCACCAGTGACGACCATCAAAGGTAACTCTTGGATTGGATGGTTTTTTGTTTCTTGGTAGTTGTTGGCTTGTTTTCACTTCTCCAATAGACTGAATATGAACTACTTTCTTTCCTATAATCAGCCTTTCATAATTGGCATAAAATCCTTGGATTACATCTTTTTTGGATTTATAAGAAGTGTGAGAACCATTTTTGTACTTTTCGAACGAATTTTTCCTCGCCTTGTCAAAATCTTTTGAAGCCTGTTTAGGAACCTGTGCATTGATGTCATGTAACCACTCATATCTCTTTCGCTTCTTGATCTTTGTAAATCGTTTCTGTAAATCTAACTGTGAAACAAATTTCCCAAATAGCTTATAGTATCTATCACTCATTCTTTTACAATAGTTATAAGCAAATCTTGCAGCACCAGCATGGTTTCTAAGCACTTTTTCTTGTTCAGGCGTTGGAATCAGTCTGACCTTCTTCGCCAATATCATCAGAATGTAACTCCTTTAATGAAAGATTTGTTCTTCTGAATAGTAGCGTGTTCCACCAGCATTCTCCTGAGACTAATCGGATGCAAACCTGTTAATTCTGATACTTGACTAACTCGTGAAAATTTCATTATTATTCTCACCTCATTGAATCTAAAGTAGCACATACGTTCGACAAATTCAATGAAGTTTGATAGATTCAATAAAATTTATCTTGTTCAACTAAGGATGCAATTCCTTAGCCAGTTCTCTTATGAACTTCTCCTGTTTTCACATGAGCGCAGACTATATGTTTATCTACTTAGAGATAGAGGATTTTTCCACCACCATAGGCTTGTGATGTACTCTCGTCAGTTATACAAAATAGTCGTTGAACATTCATCTTATCAATATTAACTTAGATGATTCGATGCGGAAGACCCATTGTTCTAATGTTTAGGATTTAACCTTGCACGATCTGATTGATTTTTTCTGCTTCGGCGACATTCACGCTCGCTATTTCTAGCCACGTTGTAGTTCAATCAGCTTTAGGGATTGCCCGCCGTTAACCCTCACTACTAGCCAATCACTTAACTAGTACGGCTTACTGATATATTTAATTAACTTTCGTTATACTTGGTTAAATACATCGTAACAGTTAGTTACCCTCCATACCTAAATCGAATCCTATCATGAAAATCTGCTATTTTTTCATTGATTTTTCATACATTTTATTATATATTAATTACAGGTTCAAATTACGAGTTCAAAAGAACTTGTAATCAGACCTTTGTTTAATGGGTTTTACATATTTTCATTAGGCAAATTCCGAGAAATCGTATGATAAAAATAAAAATGATGAGGAGAGGATCCGATGGATTTCGAATTTTTCTTTCAAATTGCACTTATTTTATTAAGTACAAAGCTTGCTGGTGACCTTAGTGTTAGACTAGGTCAACCTTCTGTACTCGGTAAATTAATTGTCGGTATCGTTATCGGTCCAGCTATATTAGGTTGGATTGAAAATTCAGAGCTTCTAACACAATTAAGTAATGTCGGTGTTATTCTTTTAATGTTTATGGCAGGACTTGAAACAGACTTAGAGGAATTAAATGCAAATCGTAATTCTTCTTTAGCTGTTGCACTTGGAGGTATCATTCTACCATTCGTAGGTGGTTACGTTTCTGGTCTTGTTATGGGAATGGAACAAGGAAATGCTGTATTTTTAGGATTACTTCTATGTGCGACAAGTGTTAGTATTTCCGTACAAACACTTCGTGATTTAGGAAAGATGAAAACACGTGAAAGTACAACTATGCTTGGCGCAGCTGTATTTGATGACATTCTTGTTGTTATTTTATTAGCATTTGCAATGAGCTTCTTAGGTACAGACGATGTTAACTTAACAATGGTTATCTTGAAGAAAGTTGTATTCTTCGCTTCTATTATTTTAATCGGATGGAAAGGTGTTCCTGCGATTATGCGCTGGTTATCACCACTACGCGTATCTGAGTCTATCGTGAGCGCGGCTCTTATCATCTGTTTCTCATTCGCATATTTCGGCGAACTATTAGGAATTGCTGGTATTATCGGTGCTTTCGCCGCTGGTATCGCTATTTCTCAAACGAACTACAAACATGAAGTAGAAAAGAAAGTAGAACCAATCGCTTACGCTATGTTCGTTCCAGTGTTCTTCGTTAGTATCGGTATGAATATTACATTTGACGGTATTGGCAATCAAATTTGGTTCATCCTAGCATTAACAGTAATCGCTGTATTAACGAAACTAATTGGTTGTGGATTTGGTGCACGAATGACTGGATTTGACGCTAAGTCTTCTGCAATTATCGGTGCTGGAATGGTTTCTCGTGGTGAAGTTGCACTTATCATCGCAGGAACAGGACTTTCTTCAGGTCTACTAGCACAAGATTACTTTACAGCTATCGTTATTGTCGTTATTTTAACTACAATGATTACACCACCAATGTTAAAATACACTTTTGGTGCAAAAGATAAAGCAATGAAAGCAAGTAAATAAGTTTAATAAAAAAGGAGATTGCTATCTTATAAGATAGCAATCTCCTTTTTCGTTTTATCTTTAAACAATTTTATTCGTTTTTAACCATTTTTCAAAAATAATTCGTGCTTCTTCATCATCAATATCATTACGAAATGAATACACCATAATGCCGTAATCATCTATATATTCACCTAGCTTCATTTTCTCCACTTTCTTATAAAAATTGTCTACCTCATAGTGCGGAATATAAGCGTCCCAAACTGGTTCATTTATTCTTTTGTACGCCGTCACTTCTAAATCGTATCCATCTTCATAATACCCGATGTGATAATGTTGACTAGGGTCATATTTCTTCATAAAAGTTCCCTCCCTTTGAAAATTTATCATATTTCACATAATAAACAAAAGCGAGCTGTATATTACAGCTCGCTCGATTCATTAAATACGTTCCATCGCCGTCTTCAACGTTCCAACAACAAAGGCAATTTCTTCACTTGAAATAACAAGTGGTGGTGCTAATGTTAAGACGTTATTATATCCTGCTGTTGTCATGCCGTTTCGTCCAATAATTAAACCTTTTTCTTTACAAGCATTTACAACACTTGCAATTTTGTCGTTATCAATTGGTTCTTTCGTCTCTTTATCATTTACTAGTTCGATTCCAACTAGTAGACCTTTCCCTCTAATATTCCCAACAAGTGGATGCTCTCCAATTTCTTCTTTTAATTGCTCTAATAAAAGCGAGCCCATTTGTGCAGATCGCTCAATTAAATTTTCATTTTCCATAATCTCTAAGTTTTTAAGCGCTAATGCACAAGCTGCAGGATTTCCACCAAATGTATTAATATGACGGAAGAATTCATATTCTCCCTTCCCTTTAAATGCTTCATATATTTCTTTTTTCACAGCTGTCGCTGATAACGGTAAATATGCGCTCGTAATCCCTTTTGCCATCGTAATAATATCTGGCTGAACGTCATAATTCATAAATCCAAATGCTTTTCCTGTACGTCCGAAACCGCAAATCACTTCATCACTAATGAGCAAGGCACCGTGTTTTTGACACGTTTCATGAACAGCTTTCATATAGTCTTGTGGCGGCATTAAAATGCCTCCGCCCGTAATAATTGGTTCCATAATAAAAGCTGCAATCGTTTCACTTAATTCCCATGTCATAACGCGATCTACTTCTTTTACACATTCTACATCATAAATGTTCTCTCTTTCTATTCCAGGCATACGATAACAATCTGGCGGCGTTACATGTAAAAATCCTGAAGCAAATGGCTCATATTGATATCTACGTTGTGCTTGTCCCGTCGCTGCCATCGTTGCCATTGTATTCCCATGATACCCGCGGTAACGTGACATAAATTTATAACGATGCGGTTCACCTTTTTGAGCATAGTATTGTCTTGCTATTTTAAAAGCTGTTTCGTTCGCTTCCGAGCCACTATTAGAGAAGAAAATAACATACTCTCCTCCAAGCCATTCATTTAATTTTTCTGCAAGCTTTATAGCCGGTTCATGCGATTGTGACATTGGAAAGTATGATAATGTTTGTAATTGCTTATAAGCCGCCTCTGCGAGCTCTTTTCTGCCATATCCACTATTCACACACCAAAGACCACTCATACCATCTAAATATCGTTTTCCTTGTATATCTTCAACCCAGCACCCTTCTGCTTTTGCCCCTACCATTGTACTATTTGGACTAAAGGGACGCATTCCGTGCCAAACATATTGCTCATCTTTTGCTAATAATTCATCAGTCTGTTTCGTTTTCATCATTTCTTCCACCTTCCATAACAACTTATTTTTCACAAAAGCTGCGCTGGTGCCATGATGATTTAATTTTCTCCCTGCTTATTTTCATTCCACAAAATTAAGACAAAATCCTACTTACAATACAGTAATATTTACAAGAAAAAAAGAGCTTTTCTTATATATCGAAAAGCCCTTCTCTTTTTAATGTGACGATGCATCACTAACACCATGACCTGTATTAGATTTCACAAGAATCTCATCAAATTTCGCAACATCTTCTTTCTTACTAGATAACACGGTTCCTAAATATGCTGCAAGGAATCCAAGCGGAATTGAAATAATTCCAGGTGTCGTATATGGGAATATCGCTTCCCCAACAAATATAGCTTTTCCAGCTACAGGGTTCCAAACATTTGGACTTAAAGCTACGAGAACAATTGCTGATACAAGACCAACGACCATACCCGAAATGGCACCTGTTGTATTGAAGCGCTTCCAATATATTGTGAATAATATAACTGGTAGATTTGCACTCGCTGCAACTGCAAATGCCAATGAAACTAAAAATGCCACGTTCAATGTTTGAGCAAATAACGCTAGTATAATGGATAATACCGCTACTCCAATAGACGCATAGCGAGCCATTGACACTTGCTCTTTTTCCGTTGATTTCCCCTTGCGAATAATTTCATTATAAAAATCATGTGCGAATGCTGATGCTGCTGTTAATACAAGTCCTGCCACTACAGCTAAAATAGTTGCAAAGGCAATTGCTGAAACGAAAGCAAATAAGAAATCTCCACCTAACGCTTTAGCTAATAAAGGTGCTGCCATATTACCAGCAGGGTTTGCTTTCATAATCGCCTCATTCCCTACAAATGCTGCTGCCCCAAATCCTAAGAAGATTGTCATAATATAAAATGCGCCAATTAACCACGTAGCGTACACAACAGATTGCCGTGCCGTTTTTGCATCACGTACTGTAAAAAAGCGAACAAGAATATGTGGTAATCCGGCAGTACCAAGAACTAGTCCTAAATTTAAAGACAGTGTATCAAGACCATCCTTATACTTTACCCCTGGATTTAAAAATGAATCTTTTAATGGCGTAGCTGTTTTCATTTGAGCGAACATTTCAGTCACACTAAAATTAAATTTTGAGAAAACGATAACAGAAATAATAAATGTACCAGCCATAAGTAATACAGCCTTAACAATTTGTACCCAGCTCGTCGCAGTCATTCCGCCAAAAATAACGTACACTGTCATTAATGTACCAACGATTAAAACGGATGTCGTATATTCGATCCCTAATAATAATTTAATAAGTGCACCAGCCCCAACTAATTGTGCAATCATATAAAAAATCGAAATCGTCATTGTATTAAGCGCTGCAACGCCGCGAACTTTTTTCGCATCAAAACGTGCCGCAATCATATCCGCTAACGTGTACTTCCCTAAATTTCTAAGCGGTTCTGCAACAAGGTATAGAACAACTAAATAAGCAACTAAAAAGCCGATACTATAAAAGAATCCATCAAATCCAGTTAATGCGATCGCCCCGGCTATACCAAGAAATGACGCAGCAGACATATAATCTCCCGCAATGGCCAGACCATTTTGCCAACCAGTTAATCCCCCTCCAGCTGTATAAAACTCACTCGCATTTTTCGTTTTCTTCGATGCAAAATAAGTTATGACGAGTGTACCAAGAACGATGATTAAAAATAATGCAAAAGCGGTTACATTCAAAGTTAGCCCCTCCCTTTTTGCATATCTTGTAGAATTTTTTGCGAGATTTTATCAAAGGATTCTGCTTTCTTGCTATAAATCATACATAATGACCACGTCATGATAAATTGCGCAAATGCAAACACCCATGCCCACGTAACATCCCCAAATGCTGGTGTATTGAGCACCTTTGAATACGATGTTAAAATAGGTAATGCAATAAAAAAGCTTAAAAAGAAAATACTCATCGGAACGATAAACTTCTTTTTCGTATTTAATAGCAATTGAAATTCTTCTGACTGAACAATCTCTGTATAATTCACTTCATTTTGTAACTTACGTGCTGATGTATCATCTCTTTTCATTCCCATTCCCCTCTCTTACCGAAAATACAATTCCCCCTTGTATACCTAAAGACTAAATTTTATAAATATTCAGAAACTTATTTCTATTTTAGACAATCCATACATTCCTGCAAAGATTTTTCGATAGACATTTTTCGCCAATTTCTCCTAAGTTTTTAATATACTTTTTCAACATAAAAATTACGCACTTCAATTCCTCACCAGTCAAGCTTTACAGGAAGTTATCTTCCATCTAACTTCCTCATATTTGCCGGATTGTGAGGCGGGAGTTTTACCACCCGGCAAATTTCCAAATAAAAAAAGTAGTGCTTATCGCACTACTTCTGTCTTTTTCTCTTTTTCTAAATTACGAGCTGTTTCACTTAATTCAACGTCTTTCCCATCTTTAAGTGTTCCAAATATGAAATCGAATACTGGATTTGAAACACCAAACCAAAACTTTTCATTTTTATAATGGTGTAATATGTGCTGTTTTTTTAGCCACCTTCCAAACTTAGTGAACGGACGAATCGGCTTATGTGCAATATAATGTTTCCATTCATAAACGAGAAGCATGATAATCATTCCAATTCCGAATGAAAGTGTAATAGTAGCACTTTTTGTTATACCATATGCTATAAGTAAATATATAGTAAAGCTAGGTATACTAAACCATACAGGCAAAAACAATAGTTTTAAATCATCTGGATATACATGATGATCATAATGTAATCTTCTTAACATTTTTAATAAAAATACGTTTTTAGGTGGCTTTAAATGGAATAAAAACCGATGTGTCATATATTCGTTAAGCGTATAAAAAACAATCCCAAACAAACACGCGAACATACCGATCCATGTAAAAAATTGCATTTTTAAAATAATGATGAAAATAAATAAAATACTATACATAATAACGATATCATGTTGTAAAAAGAACTCTTTCCCCACTCTCTTCATCTTCCTTCCCCCTTTTCCAAAAAAACAGCCGCAACATATCGTTACGACTATTTCTTCTATTTTTTATTTTATTCTATTCACTTTACAAATTTGCCTGCTGCTCTATTGTCGAGAAAAAATTGTTCGATCCAAATATATTTTGCTTTGGAATAATATGTTCCACCGCAAACACTGTTACTTCTCCTCTTTGTACCTCTCCAATAATGAGCCCAAATATTTCATGATTTAGCGCAAACGTTGGTTGCTTTGTTTGCAGTAATCTTGCTGCATTATGAAATACCGCTTCATATAGTGGATTCCTATCAGTAATTTCTTTTCGGATTTTGGGTGCTAACGTAATAATAATTTCTTTTCCGTCAATAGTGGTTCGATACATAAAAATCTCCCCTTCAATCTTATGTGAACAACTGTAAAGCTTTGTATGCAAAATGGATAGAATATCCTACTAAAATAATACCGGCTCCCGCTGTTATATAGCCAAGTGCTTTTTGCTTTAATAAAGTTCTGCCAAAATGGACAGAAAAAGCAATATTTAAATTCCATAAAATAATGCCAACGATAATACAAAGACTGTATAAAAAGGCTTCTTGTTTCGTTACCTTCGTAAGCAATGAGCTAAGTGTACTTCCGTATATACCAAACCAAAAAACAAGGTTTAATGGATTGGATATCGCAATTAAAAAACCTGCCATAAACGATTGTTTAAGGCCACCTACCTCTTCCTTTTTATATTCCATATTCGAGTGGGAAATTCCTTGTTTTACACTTTGAAATCCTAAATAAAATAATAAGAAAAACCCTGTGCAATACATAAAAGCTTGTACATATGTATACATAAACACAGAAGATAAACCGAAATAAATGAGAAGCATAAACAAAATATCTGCAGTCATTCCACCAATTCCAACAACCCATGCATGCCAAAAACCTCGTTCAATTCCTCGTTTTAACATTTCAATATTAATCGGACCTACTGGCGCAGCTAATGAAATACCTAATACAATTTGTTGTATAATCGCTCCAAACATCGCTCTATCCTTTCTACTTCCTTTACTATTAAGTAATGATGTAATGATTAAAAATAGACTAGCTTTCATCAAAATATTTACTACTAAAATACCCTTTTTTATCCAAAATATGCAAAAGAGCCATCTGGATGATGGCTCTTACTTTTCTAACTTATGAAGAAAAGGACATTTTCCTTTTATCGGCTCTACATCGTCTCCTATGAAGTATTGTTTCCATTCGCGATGATCTGGATCACCATAATGACTAATGTTAGGGTGTTTCGGCAGCTGATCCCACTTTTCAACTCGATCTCGGACCGTTTGCCTTGAATATGCTCCTTTAGGGCGATCCCCTTCTAATCCATCAAAGATGGTACGCGGTTGAAATCCAATAACGAGAGAATTTCCTAAATGCCTAGTTTTTCGTTGTTTATAAGCTGGCGCATTTCCAAATGCGAATATCGGTTCACCACCAAATGAAAATTCCCATAAGTAATGGTCTGGGTCTTCAGGAATTTGCTTCGGCCATGTTTGGTCATCGTTTTCATGTAAATATTGTAGTACTTTCCAAAAGTAATCACGATAATATTCCAGTGATTGTTCCTCACATTCCGGTTCCACAAAAAGAAAGAATCCTCTTCTTACAATTGGGCGCTCTTTCATTAACTCTAAAAAAGATAACATTGTATGTGGCAAATGACTCCAATCAGTATGAGAGAGAAATGAATAACGAAGTTCATTCTTTTTCAAAGCTGTTAAGCCGAAATAACATGGGAAAGTTGGTTCTAGCACGACACTCGAAAAATTTTGAAATTCTTTTGCAACCCAATTTGGTATGTCAGTTCTCGTTCTCATTCCTTCATTATCTAATAAATAAGACTCATTCATTCTTTCTTTCACCTCATTATGTATAGCATTCAATTAAGAATATTACATACTCGGCCTGTCCTATACCTATTTAAAAATTCGGCTGAAAAATTATTTAAAAATACAAAAAAATAAAATCGCTTACTTGACTAATTTCTACCAATTCGTGTATATTTAAATTAATCATTTAGCAGAATATTCAAGATTATAGCATTTTTAGTTTATATTATCTTTCAAATGAATTTCACTAAATGAAAAAAAGCAAATGTTTTTAGGAGGAATTGTAACATGCAAGGAAAAGTAAAATGGTTTAACAACGAAAAAGGTTTTGGATTTATCGAAATGGAAGGCGCTGACGATGTATTCGTACATTTCTCTGCTATTCAAGGTGACGGCTACAAAGCTTTAGAAGAAGGTCAAGAAGTATCTTTCGATATCACTGAAGGAAACCGCGGACCTCAAGCTGCTAACGTAGTAAAACTTTAATCCAACATATAACAGGAGGTTACCTTACTTGGTAACCTCCTTTGTTATTCCTTTGTATATTTCCGTTTTACAGAGCAAAAACTATGTGAAATGCGCAATATACAAAGGAGGAAGTAATAATGGGATCAGAAGTAAATGATTTTGAAGAAGTGAAATTCCGTGTAGAAACAGCACAAAAAATGGTAGGATCAGCGACAATTTCAATGGATCCAGATACATTAGAGCATGCGACTACTGCTGTAGAAGCCGCTCGCTCTCAGCTTGAAATTATGAAATCTGTTGCGACAGATTTAGATGAGCCATTTTTAATGAATGAGGAAAAGAAATTAAGTAAATGCGAGCATCAACTAAACGAAGCAAGACACTAAAAAACATCCAGAGAATTTTCTCTGGATGTTTTTTCATGATAACTGTTCCCCATACTTTTTCAATGTTTCTCCAACTGTACATTGCCTAATACAAAATGAATGAGCGTAATACTTACTATTTGTCTTTCGATTATGTTCTCGCAAGAAACATCCTTCACAATACGTTTCTAATAAGTCATTTACCTCTGTAATGAGTTGCTTTTTATCCACCTTTGCACCTCTCTATTCGGTTATTTCTTTATGACTATCAATGACTGTTCCTTCTAATGCTTGCGTAGCTAATTGATGCGCTTCTTTATTTTGTTTTCTAGATATCGGCTCACATACAAGTTTTAATTTCATTTGCTTCGCTTTTTGTTCAATTTGATCTAAGTAATGATTTAAATGCTCATCATAACAAGGCCATTCTCCAGCCAATTGCTGCAGTACAACTTGAGAATCGCCGCGAAGTGTAACTGCTTCATACTTAATTCCGAATTCCTCGAGTATATTCATGCCATATAGTAATGATGCATATTCCGCTTCATTATTATCATATATACCTTCTATATATGCGTTACGGCGAATTCGGTATTTTGTATTTCCTTTTTTATAATATACACATATACCTACTCCAGCTTCTTTCGTCTGTACATCATAACCGCCATCAAAATAAACGAGGATTTCTTGGGGCTCTTCCTCCACTTGTTTACTCAGCTTTTTCATTTCCTTTAATGACCATTCTGCATCCATTTCATCATAAAATGATAGTTCTTTCACTCTTCCTGTTTTCTCGAAATCCTCTGCAAATTG
This sequence comes from Bacillus sp. M5A3_1b, assembly GCF_053345335.1. Lineage (NCBI taxonomy): Bacteria > Bacillati > Bacillota > Bacilli > Caryophanales > Bacillaceae > Bacillus > Bacillus sp. M5A3_1b. The sequence goes on from NZ_JBKEZY010000002.1 coordinate 172,332, forward strand.
CAATACATCTTCTATGTTCATATAATCTGTCGTTAATTCCGTCTGCAATCCGCTCTTTGTTTTATACAGCCAATGAATTTTATATTTCATACTAGATTCCCCTTATATAAGACTTCTTATATGTAGTCAGCTAATGAAAGCCTCACTTTATTTTATTATATTGTATCAAGAGTCACAGCATTATATTCAATATGATTACATACAAAAAGAGCTATCCCTATAGGAATAGCTCTTTCATCTATTGCATAAATCTTTCAAATTGTACTCGTTTATTAATCCAGTACATTACAGGCATACCAATTGCCATGACAACAAATTCACCGACGGCACATGTTAACCAAGTCAACATAAATGGTAAATCAAATGCAAGATGAAGTTCAATTGCAATCATAAACATTGTAATTGTAAAAATAACTGTATTAAAAATCATACGAGCCCAAACACCTTTAATAAATCGCATAGAAATAATCGTTGCAACTAATGCAAGAATAGATTGCCCTACTCCAAATACTAAATCGTAAGCGATCATGGGTGAGAAAAAGAGATTTGTTAAAAATACACCTAATACAATTCCGTAAATTGCTTTCTTATTAAATACAACAAGATGATTAAACATCTCTGAAATACGAAACTGTACACTCGTAAAGCCAAATGGCTGAATAAGCATAGAAACAGCAATATATAATGCCGCTAAAATACCATTACCGACTAATGTTCTTATATTCATGACAAAATCTCCTTAGTTTTTTTACGTGGGATGGTTTCGAACCACGTTATTCGTTTTTTAAGCAACAAGAATATATTCTACGCAATACACACTCTCTCGTCAATAGATTCCTATCATTAACTACCTTTTTTCTTTTAGACAACGTATAATAAAACATATGAAAGTTTTAGGAGGTTTCACTTCATGACAGCAACAATTCAAAATGAAAAAGTGATCGTTTCCATTTCTGACAAAGGTGCAGAATTACAAAGCGTTCGCTTAAAAGAAGATAACACTGAATACTTATGGCAAGGCGATTCTACTTATTGGGGGCGCCGCTCACCAATTTTATTCCCAATTGTCGGCCGATTAGTAGATAATACATACTACGTAGATGGTAAACCATATTCTTTAACACAGCACGGCTTTGCTCGTGATCTTACATTCTCTGTACAAGAACAAAGTGAAACGAAAATCACTTATATTGTAACTAGTAATGAAGAAACATTAAAAAAATACCCATACGAATTCGAATTACTCGTTTCTTATGAGCTAGACGGACAAATCGTTCATGTAACATATGAAGTAAATAACCCTACTTCAAAAGAGATGTTCTTCTCAATCGGAGCACATCCTGGTTTCAACTTCCCCTTATTAGAGGGCGAATCATTTACAGATTATCATTTATCATTTAATGGTTCTGAACGCTTAGAAACAAGCGTATTAGAAGGACCTTACCTTTCAAGTAAAAAACAATTAATCGCTGAAAATACGAATGAATTACCACTTACATACGATTTATTCAAAAATGATGCGCTTATTTTTGAAAATATGAATACGGATGAAATCTCTATTCGTTCTCATAAACATAATAAATTTGTAAAAGTAGAATTTGACGGATTCCCATTTGTCGGCGTATGGACACCAGGCGAAAACGCACCTTTCTTATGTATTGAACCTTGGTACGGGATTGCTGATGAAGTAAATCCAGCAAAAGATTTCAAGGAAAAAAAAGGAATTCAATCTTTACAAGCGAATGAAACATTTACATGTCGTTATAGTATTACAATCGGCTAAGTTACTCTATCCCCTACTTCAAAGAAACATATAAGTAGGGGATCATCTTATAATTTGGAGGTTTCTCACTTTGATTGAAGTATATATTGATGGTGCATCAAAAGGAAATCCTGGTCCTTCTGGTGCTGGAGTGTTTATTAAAGGGGTGCAACCAGCTGTACAATTATCATTGCCCCTTGGGACAATGTCCAATCATGAAGCAGAATACCACGCTTTACTTGTAGCATTAAAATATTGCACGGAGCATAATTATAACATTGTCTCTTTTCGTACAGATTCGCAACTTGTCGAGCGAGCTGTCGAAAAAGAATACGCAAAAAATAAAATGTTTGCACCACTATTAGAAGAAGCATTACAGTACATAAAAAGTTTCGATCTCTTTTTTATTAAGTGGATTCCAAGTAGTCAAAATAAAGTTGCTGATGAATTAGCTAGAAAAGCTATCTTACAAAATTAACGGGGGTATGAGTGTGAAAAAAGATTGGGTTGCTCCTCTTGCTTTATTATTTGTCTCTTTTATTTGGGGAGCTACATTTGTTGTCGTTCAAAATGCTATGTCTTTCGTTGGTCCATTTACTTTTAATGGTATTCGCTTTTTATTCGCTGGAATTATTTTATTATTCGTTCAAATGATTTTCTCAAAAAAATCTTCAAAACAAGATATAAAACAGAGTAGTCTCGCTGGATTAATCGTTGGATTTTTTTTATGCGTTGGCTATGTATTACAAACATTCGGCTTACTTTATACAACTTCTTCAAAAGCTGGTTTCTTAACAGGTCTTAGTATCGTTATGGTACCCATTTTGTCTTTTATCTTTTTAAAACAAAAAGCTACCATTTTTATCGTAATGGGCATTGCTGTAGCAACAGCAGGTTTATACTTATTAACTGCTGGTGATTCTTTTCAATTAAATATTGGAGATATACTCGTTCTCGGTTGTGCAGTTGCTTTCGCTGCCCATATTCTTGTTAACGGCTTCTTCTCTAAGAAAATATCACCTTTATTATTAAGCACGTCGCAAGTATTAGCTGTCGGTATGTTTTCTTCTATTTGCGCCTTTTTGTTTGAAGATTGGGAAAAATTATTTTCAGTAGCACTATGGACGAATTCTTCCTTTTTATTCGCTCTATTTCTAACTTCCCTATTTGCGACATCCATTGCTTTTTTTATTCAAACATCAGCACAAAAACATACGTCTCCAACGAGAGTAGCAATTATTTTCGCAATGGAGCCTGTTTTTGCTGCATTAACAGGCGTTCTCGTTGCAAACGAACAACTTTCTATTTCTGCTATTATCGGATGCCTATGTATTTTCCTAGGCATGGTTTTTGTTGAATTACCTTCCAAAACAAAAAAAGAAGCGCAGGCTGCGTGAAGTTACGCTTGTAACTTCCGCATAAAAGCCTTAGCGCTTTTTTTATCGGTAATTTCTTCTTCTTTCAAACGTTCTAATAACGCAACAAAATAACTCCCATCAAACTGTAATTGATGTTTAATTGTCGCTTCTATTGCTGCGTTCACAATTCCATCAGATGCACCAGTATATCCTTGTCCAAACATAATAAACCCTTGTGCTTCCTCTGATAGTTTAAATCCTTTCGTATGTAAGAATGAAAGATAATCTTCTACTGTTTGCATGATATTCCCACCTACTCAAAAATTCTCCACTTCTTATCATACATGTTTTTACACGCTATGAGAATGAAATTTCTTTGACAACTTTGTAAATCTATCGTCTACTGCATAGACAATAGAGGATTTCCTTGCAATATGAATGAATATGTATAGTGGAACTTATTTCATATTAAAGGGGAGACACGATGAAACAGGCACTATTAATTATCGATGCGCAGCAAGAATTAATGGATGGGAATGAACAAGAAAAAGAAGTTTTTCGCAAAAAAGAGTTATTATCTACACTAAATACAGCCGTACAAAAAGCAATACATGCAAATTCCCTTATTGTTTTCGTAAGAGATATCGATGTTGCTTCTGGTAGCGGAGAAGGATTTGAAGTACATAATGAAATTCAAGTACCTCAGTCTGCAATCCTTATTAATAAAGCAGCAACAAACGCATTCTATGGCACTTCTCTACTTGAACTTTTAAAAGAAGAAAAAATTAATCATATCGTTATCGGTGGATGTAAAACAGAACATTGCATCGACACCGCAGTTAGAACAGCTACTGTACAAGGATTTGATGTTACATTAATTAAAAACGGTCATTCCACAACTGATTCTGACGTATTGACTGCAGAACAAATTATCTCTCACCATAATAAAATTCTCCATGGTCATTATAATGTGGATCATTTTTCTATGGTGAGAGATATCGAGGAAGACCTCTTCCAACCAACTCACGACCAATATCGTGATTAATAAAAAAGAATCCTTCATTTAGAAGGATTCTTTTTTATCCAAAAATTTGCGCTGCAATACTGTATAGTTCCCCATTTCTTTTCAAAAATTGATCACTATTTCTCATCATAATTGGCGGTGTATTAACCTTTTGAAAACCAGTAATCTCTAATTCTTTCATGAAACCTTTCTTTCCTTCTGATACATCAATTCTTAATTTACCATGATGCTCTCTTGCTAAATCATGCACAATTCTCATTGCCATCGCATCATTTTTCGCAACGACTGGACCTATTATTTTATTTTCTGGTGTTTGTATACTTAAACCGTAACCTAATACATTTTGGTTGTTGTCCTTTACAACGATGCACTGTTCACTTTGTATAATTCTTTTCGTTAAAAATGCTTTTCTATTTGTTCCAAACGCATTTTCATCTAATTTTATTATTTTTTCTAAATCACACTCTTCATAATTCATCATATAATCTTCATTTCCTACACAATAATCATTCACATTGTACGAGTTACATATGTATTTAGAAACATAGCTTACTGCCCTAAATCCTAGTTTTTCATATAACGGCTTTCCTTCATCCGTAGCAATAAGCATAATTGGAGTTTGAGCCGATACGCTCTTAATGCATGAATTCGTTATCGCCTTTCCAATCCCATTCCCCTCATATTTCGGATGTACAATGACCATTCCGATAGACGCTAATTTCTCCCCATATAATATAATTGCCGCGCTAGCAATAAGTTCCTTTCTCTTATTCCACACACCGTATATAATACCTGAATCAAAAATAGTCTCAATTTCTTCTTTATTATAATCCCACCCAATATAAGAAGATAATGCTACAATATCGCCTATTTGTTCTTCCCTAAGACGCTCCACCTTAATTTCCAATTCAAGCATACTTCATCCCCTTATCTAGACATTTAAATCATTATTATTAAATCAACTTGTACATGTTTCACTTTATTTGTCACACACATATCCTATTTTGACCAAGACTATATTATAAATGAGGTGACAACATGCCCATTACGAATCGATTTTCTACCACCACTAACGGCGCACTCGCAATTACAGGTAATACTTTAGGCTTAAGTAAAATTAGTAATCAAAACCGTGCTGGTACAATCGGGGCAATTGGTGCATTCGTAACTACGAATACTGCTTTACAAGTAACGAGTTTTCCTGCTGGTACAACATTAAACTATACACAAAATAGTTCTACCGCTCTTTTAAATATCCCTGCTGGTAGTACTATTCTTTACGCAGAACTTGTTTGGGGTGGCAACTACTTATCTCGTGATCAAAACATTACGAGTGTATTAGGAAACCCCGTTTCTTTTACAACACCTGTGTCAACATACTCAATTACCCCTTCAACCGTTACAGCTTCTAATCAAACATTCGTTTCTGGATCTGTCACATTTGGATTTTATACACGTTCCGCAGATGTAACATCCCTCGTTCAAGCTGGAGGATCTGGCTCTTATACAACCGGCTCTGTCCCTGGACTTGTTGATCCTTTGGATGCTTCTAACGGAGCTATCAATTCTTCTGGATGGACGCTCATTGTCGCTTATCAAAACGGTTCCTTACCCGCAAGAAATTTAACAATTTACGTAGCTGGTAACCGCGTTTCTGTAGAAACTGGTAGTGCAGATGTATCTGTCTCAGGGTTTTTAACACCTGCCGGAGGACCTGTAAGCGGGAGATTATTTATAAGTTCTACTGAAGGGGATGCTGATTTAACTGGGGATCAAGCATTATTTGGACCAAATTTCAGTTCATTAAATGCATTATCCGGGCCAAATAATGCTGTAAATAATTTCTTCGGTTCTCAAGTTAATAATGCTGCCGGTAATTTAGATACAACTGGGACATTTGGAACACGAAATCAAAGTGCTTCTACAAGCACAAACATCTCTGCTGGGAGACAGGGCTGGGACATTACTTCTATTGATATTTCTCCTTATTTAACAAATTCTCAAGTGTCCGCCGCAATCCGTTTAACAACTAACGGAGACGCGTATATGTTGAATACAGTCGGTTTACAAATCAACATAAATTCTCCTAATATACAAGCAACGAAAAGCGTGAATAAAAGCGTCGCTGCAATTGGAGACGTTCTCACTTATACAGTTACTATCCCTAACACTGGACTTCTTCCTGCCAATAACGTTATTTTTACAGACATTCTCCCTAACGGTACTTCCTTTATACCTGGGACTGTAACGATAGATAATGTCCCGCAAACAAACGCAAATCCGGCTGCTGGTATATCTCTTGGAACCATTAATAATAACGCTTCTCGTACAGTAACTTTTCAAGCTACTGTCGTTTCTCTTCCAAGCCAAAACCCTATCTCTAACACTGCTAATATTACATTTCAATATACACCGATCGCCGGAGGAACAACTTTTAATGGTCTTGCAACAAGCAACTCTGCAGGAACACAAATTAACCTCGCAGATATTAATGGCACAAAATCAGTTAACAAAATATTTACCGATATTGGCGAAACGTTAACTTACAGTATTGCCTTAGCTAATGTAGGAAATATCGCTGCAACTAACGTCATATATACGGATCCGTTTCCTAGCGGGACTACTTTCATTCCGGGAAGTGTAACTGTTAACGGAGTTATTCAAGCTGGAGCGAATCCCGCTAATGGTATATCCATTGGAACTATTGCTGCTAATTCTACGACTACTGTTTTATTTCAAGTATTCGTTCCTTCTATTCCCCAAACAAATCCAATATTAAATAGTGGCACAACAACATATCAATACATTCCTGTACCAAATCAGCCAGCAGTAAGCGGGACTGATACGACAAATATTGTCTCCACTCAAGTGAATAATGCTACTGTAACAATGACGAAAGCAGTAGATAAAAATTTTGCAGATATTGGTGATACATTAACTTACACCGTTTCCTTTACAGGTACAGGTAATACGAATGCGAATAACGTTATTTTTACAGATATCATTCCTACTGGAACAACTTTTGTTCTCAACAGTTTAACAATAGATGGAACGACACAAGTTGGAGCAAATCCTGCTAACGGTGTAAATGTAGGATCCATCCCAACTGGCACAACAAAAAATGTTTCGTTTCAAGTAGTAGTAAACACAATACCCGCGTCAAGTGTCGTTTCTAATGGATCAAGCGCTTCTTATCAATATACCGTCAATCCTAGCCAATCACCCGTTACAAAAAATATCTCTTCTAATCTTGTTTCCACTCAAATTAACAACGCGAATTTAACATTAACAAAATCAACAAACAAACAATTTGCTACAATTGGCGAAACGATAAGTTATACAATCCTCATTACAAACAGTGGAAATACAGCCGCAACTAACGTGCAACTAACAGATCCACTTCCAAATGGAACGATATTGACTCCTGGTACTGTAACACTAAATGGAGTTTTGCAAAATGTAAATTCTCTCGTCGCTTTACCTATCGGAACAATTCCTGGCGGAGCTACTTTTACTCTTTCTTTCCAAGTAACAATTATTAATATTACCGCCCAAAATCCTATCATTAATAATGCTTTCGCTTCTTATCTATATACTGTTAATCCAAGTCTGCCACCAACTTCAAAAACAGCAAATTCTAATTCTGTTACATCAACAATTAGACTAGCAAACCTTCAAGCTACGAAGTCTGTAGATAAAACATTTGCGGAAGTTGGAGATGTATTAACTTATACCTTTGCTCTTACAAACGATGGAAATGTTGCGGCGAACAATGTAGTACTATCCGATTCAATTGCGAATGGTACTGCCTTTGTACCAAACAGTGTTACAATTAACAATGTTGCTCAGCCAGGTGTTACACCAGCTAGCATCAATATTGGTAGCATCAATGCAAATACTACAATTACAGCTTCATTCCAAGTATTAATAACTAGCATCCCAAATCCAAATCCTATTTCAAATAGCGCTTCTATTTCCTATAACTTTATCGTGGATCCAAACGCTTCACCTGTAAGTAAGAACACTACTTCAACCACTACATTTACTCAAGTAAACGATGCAAATGTCATTTCAGCAAAAACAGTGGATCGGGCATTTGCTACTGTTGGGGATGTATTAACTTATACTATTCTTTTAACGAATGCAGGAAGTGTTACTGCTGATAGCCCTACTTTCGTTGATACGAATCCAGACGGTACTACCTTTATTCCAAACACTTTCCTTATTAATAGTGTACTCCAAAATAACGCTGATCCAAACGCCGGTGTTCCGTTACCTTCCATTCCTGCTAACGGTGAAATTACTGTTTCTTATCAAGTAACCGTCACTGCTTTACCTACACAAAATCCAACAACAAATTCATCTAGTACACAGTATAGCTTTATTCTAAATCCAGGCGATCCACCAACTATAGAAACCTCTTTAAGTAACACTGTAAGCACACAAATTAATTTAGCAAATGTAGTTATTGTCAAACAGGTAGATTTAACTATTGCTGATGTTGGGCAACCAATCACATATACAATTGCCTTAGCGAACCTTGGGAATACTCCAGCGAATAATGTAGTTGTTACCGACATACTCCCTCCTGGTACGACTCTTGTACCAAATAGTATTTTTATAGGCGGCGCTTTACAGCTAGGTGCTGATCCAAGTGTTGGTCTTCAAGTTGGAACAATTCCCACAGGTGGAATTACAACCATTGTTTTTCAAATTAGTGCAAATAGTTTACCTTCACCAAATCCAGTTCAAAATAGTGCTGCACTACAATATAGCTTTATCGCAGATCCAAATTTCCCTGCTGTTGTTAGAAATGCCACTAGCAATATCGTAACGACACAAATTAACACCGCAAATCTTGTTGCTACGAAACTAACAAGTACAAATTTCGCTGATGTTGGCGATGTCATAACTTATGCAACAATTTTAACGAATAACGGCAATATCCCTGCCACTAATGTAACGTTTACAGATATCATTCCAGATGGTACCATCTTTCTTCCTAATACTGTAACGATTAACGGTGTCCCTATAGCAAATGCAAATCCTGCTAACGGCATTTTGATCGGTACGATTGTGGCAAATTCATCACGTACCGTTTCATTCCAAGTTTTTGTACCAACTATTCCTGCTGTAAATCCAATTACGAATCAATCAGGCACTACATTCCAATACACGTACGATCCATCCAAACCAGCCATCATGCAGATGGTTGCTTCTAACACTGTACAAACAGCTATTAATAACGCTACGATTACCTCTGCAAAATCTGCTGATAAACAGTTTGCGAACGTAAATGATATTATTACGTATACGACTACTTTAACAAATAATGGGAACACACTTGCATCAAGTATAGTATTTACAGATACCATTCCAAGCGGGACATCTTTTATTCCAAATAGCGTAACAGTAAATGGTACTACGCTCTCTAATGCAAATCCAGCAAATGGCATAGCAATTGATCCGATAAATCCTAATGCAAATACGACCATCTCGTTCCAAGTGCAAGTAAATTCCATTCCGAATCCGAACCCTATCCCGAACCAAAGTAACACAACGTACCAATATTTCGTAAATCCTAACTTACCTCCAACATCCTCCAATGCGTTAAGTAACGTAATAACAACTCAAATTAATAACGCTACAATCATCGCTACGAAATCAGTGAACACACCGACTGCTGCAATTGGAGATATCGTTACCTATACGATTGCAGTTACGAACACAGGAAATATTCCCGCTAGTGCAACTGTTTTAACGGATGGACTTGGCGCAGGGGCTTCATTTATCGAGAATTCTGTAACTATTAATAATGTTCCACAGCCAGGATTAGATCCATCACTTGGTATTCACTTAGCAGATATTCCTCCAGGTGATACTATATTCATTACTTTTCAAGCACAAATTTTAGCGATACCACCTAGTGGCACATTAACAAATAATGCTCTTGTAAATTATGAATATAACGTGAATCCAAACCAATCACCTGCTGTTGGTAGTACAATTACGAATACGACGGTTACTCCAATTATTGATGCTACTCTATCTATAAATAAAACTGTCAATTCAACATTCGCTACTATTGGAGATACACTCACTTTCACTTCTACCATTATTAATTCCGGGAACACTACCGCAAACAATGTTATTTTTACAGATTTAATTCCAGATGGTACGACGTTTATCCCAAATAGTTTTACAGTAAATGGAATAACTATTCCTAATACAAATCCACAAAACGGTATCAATATCGGGAACATAAATTCAAATGCATCAGTTATACTCAGCTTTCAAGTAAACATTAAAACAATCCCAAATCCTAATCCAATTCCTAACAAATCATCGCTTCAATATAGCTTTATTGTTGATATAAATGAACCGCCTGTTTCACGGACCGTTCAATCCAATAAAACTTTTACACAAGTAAATACAGCCTCCGTAATCGCAACAAAAACTGCAAGCAGTGCATTTGCTGCTGTCGGAGATACAATTACGTATACAACTACTCTCACTAATAGCGGAAATACTACCGCAAACACACCTGTTTTTATCGATATATTACCACCTGAACTTTCATTCGTTCCTGATAGCTTACAAATTAATACCATCCCACAACTTGGATTTAGACCAGATAGCGGGATTTCTTTAGACCCCATTCCAGTTGGAGGAACAACAACAATTAGCTTCCAAGCTATCGTTGGCTCAATACCAGCTACAAATCCTACGTTGAATCAATCCAGTACGACATATTCTATCATTGTGGATCCTACCCAGCCGCCAGTGACAGAAACAGCTACAAGTAATCCAACTTTAGTGCAAATTAACGAAGCAATTATTCAAGCAACAAAAAGTGTCGATCGTATATTTTCTGACATCGCACCCGGAAATTCATTTTTAACTTATACAGTTTTATTGGATAATATAGGAAACACAACTGCTACTAATATCACTTTTACAGATCCGATTCCAAATAATACAGTATTTATAGAAGATAGCGTTCGAGTAGGTGGGGTTTTATTACCTGGAGTAAATCCGGCGAACGGGATACCAATTGGGGATATTATTGCAGGAGATTTTATAAATGTCACCTTTCGTGTGCAAGTAGTTAGCATCCCAAATCCTATTTTTCCAATCGGACCTGGGGGACCAAACTCACCCGTTGTAAACGGAGCTTCTATTAATTATCAATTTATGACAGGGCCTAATTTACCACTCGTTTCACGAAGTACAACATCTAATCCGGTTTCAACACAAATAAATTCCGGAGAAATTTTGGCAATTAAATCTGTAGATAAAACTTTTGCAAAGATCGGGGATACACTTTCCTATACAATTTCATTAAGCAACCCTGGAAATGTCACTTCACAAAATATACTTTTCACGGATATTTTGCCTGATGGAACGACATTTATATCTGGTACTCTTGTAAATGATTCTGGTGCTCAGCAAATTGGAAATCCCGGGAACGGGATTCAGATTGGAAATATAAATCCCGGTAGCACGGCTACTATTACGATAAACGTACTTGTAACAAACATTCCAAGTATAAATCCCATCTCTAATTCTAGTTCTATACAATTTCAGCACATTGTCGATCCAAGTCAACCAGCTATAACACAAACCACTTCATCTAATACCGCTACTACAACAATAAATAGTGCAATATTAACTACAACAAAAAGTGCTGATAAATCTATAGTGTCTGTCGGAGATACAATTACGTATACAACTACGATTACAAATACCGGTAATACACCAGCAACGAATATAACATTCACAAGCGCTATTCCAGCTAACACTACATTTATACCAAATTCGGTCACAATCAATGGTCTTCAGCAAATTGGTGCACAGCCAGCACTTGGGGTAATTATACCAAATATCGCTCCTGGTGAAACAGTAACTGTTACTTTCCAAGTAAATGTTATTTCAGTGCCACCTTCAAGTTCGATTATGGGTAATGATACGATTTTATACTCTTATACTGTTGATCCAAGCGCAGCTCCTGCTACTACTTCTACTTCAACGAATATCGTTACAAACCCTGTACTAGATGCTATGATAACAATGGTAAAATCGGTCGATCAAACACTTGTAACGCTAGGTGATACCATTACCTATACGACAATTTTAACGAATAGTGGTAATACAAACGCAACTAATATTACGTTCACTGACCTTATACCAGATGGTACAACGTTTATTATTGATAGCGTTACAATAGATGGTATCACGCAAATTGGTCTTAATCCTAATACAGGTATAACGATTGGTGCAATCGCTCCTAACAACTCAATAGCAATAGCATTTCAAGTTACAGCTACTTCTACTCCAGTTCAAAATCCTATTGCCAATTCCGCTAGTGCTTCTTATACATTTATCGCTGATCCTAATGCCCCTATTGTTTCAAGGAATGTTACTTCAAACACAGTGTTCACTACAATTAACACAGCTACCATTCTTTCATTAAAACAAGTCGATAAACCCTTTAGTCGTATTGGAGACACACTCACCTATACCGTCACTCTATCAAACAACGGAAATTCCACCGCACAAAATGTTATATTCACTGATACAATGCCAAGCGGAACTACATTTATTACAAACTCTTTTTCTATTAATGGTATTCCCCAAAGCGGTGCGGACCCATCGAACGGTGTAAATATTGGGACTATAACAGCTGGGACTACAGTAACAGTTTCGTTCCAAGTTACTGTAACGTCATTACCAACCGAAAACCCAGTTGTAAATTTCTCATCAACATCGTATCAATTAGTCTCACCGCCTGATGCAGAAACTTCAATTAGCAATCCTGTTTCAACTCAAATTAACGAAGCTATATTATCCATGACGAAAAACGAAAGTGTATCCTTTATAGACGTCGGGCAAACCGCTTTTTACACTACTTCTATTTCGAATATAGGAAATACAGATGCAGCCAACATTGTATTCACAGATGTATTACCGAGCGGACTCACATTTGTTCCTAACACATTAACTGTTGATGGTGTTTTACAACCTGACGCGAATCCAAATACCGGTGTATTACTTGCAACACTTCCACCAAATGAAATATATAGTATCGTATTTCAAGTTACAGTTAACAGCATCCCACCTATTAATCCTGCACCAAATACATCATCAACGACGTATGAGTTTACTGTTGATCCTGTTAATCCTCCCGTTTCAAGTACAGCTAATTCTAACACGACGCTTCTTCAAATAAACAATGCAACTATTATTAGTACAAAAACAGCAAATCTTACTTTTGCGGATGTTGGTAATACAATAACATTTACACTTACCCTTCCTAATTCCGGGAATGTGGCTGCAACTGATGTTACCGTTATCGATATACTTGATAGCAATTTAAGTTTCGTTCCAAACAGTTTCACAGTTAATGGGCAAACCATTCCAAACGCTGATTTATCTACTGGTGTAAATATCGGTTCCATTAATGGTGGAAACACATCAATCGTCACATTCCAAGCCATCGTTTCAACCCTCCCAATCAACAATCCTATTTCTAATTCGGCTCTTACCACTTACCGTTATATTGTTGATCCAGATCAGCCGTTCATTTCAACTTCTAATCAATCTAATACAACGACAACACAAGTTAATAGCGCTATCCTTACTGCACAAAAAAATTCAAATGTGGAAGCAGTAGATATTGGGCAAGATATTGTCTACTCAGTTACGATTACAAATAGCGGAAATGTTAGTGCGACGAATGTTATTTTTACCGACCTAATTCCAGACGGAACTTCCTTTGAACCGAATAGTTTTACACTTAACGGAACTACCATCCCAAATGCAGACCTAATTACAGGCGTTCCAATTGGTGATATTGGGCCAAACGAATCTGTCATTGTAACATTTCATATTAGTGCCGATGAAATTCCGCCTATAAATCCAATTACCAATCAAGCTAGTGTTAGTTTCCAACACATTGTCAATCCAGCTAATCCTCCTGTTTCAAAAAACATTACTTCAAATAGTGTTACAACAACAATTGAAAGTGCTATTTTAACTACTACTAAAATCGGAGATAAAGCTTTTGCAACGATTGGTGATACAATTACGTATACAACTACGATTACGAATACAGGAAATATTCCTGCTAATAACGTTATTTTCTCAGACCCGATTCCATCGTGGACACAATTTGTTGCAGGATCAGTTATTGTTGATGGCACACCATTAGCATCTGCTTCTATCATTGACGGTATTGGCATAAATACAATCATTCCAAATCAAACTGTAACAATCATGTTCCAAGTTCAAATCACAAGCAACCCAACAACGTTCACACCTGAACTCCAAAACTTAGGATTTGTGAACTTCCAATATAACGTAGGAAATGCATTACAGGCCCAGCCTGGCAATGTGGAAACGAACGTCTTCGTTACTTCTATTAATTCAGCGATACTTTCAGCTGTAAAAACTGCTAATACAGCCTTTGCAAATATCGGAGACACGATCACTTATACGGTCCTTATTCAAAACAGCGGCAATACAAACGCTACGAATCTAAATTTCTCAGATCTTATTCCAGCTGGAACGACCTTTGTTGAAAATAGTTTTTCTGTAAATGGAAGTATCATTCCAGGGGCAAATCCAAATAACGGGGTTAATATCGGAACCGTGAATGCTGGTAGTTCCTCAGCCGTTACGTTCCAAGTCATAGTTACATCTACTCCACCTTCGAACCCAATTACAAACGTTGCAGCTATTCAATACGAATTTATAGTTGATCCGGCCTCTCCTCCTGTTACAGGCACAATAACTTCTAATAGTGCTTCCACACAAATTAATAACGCGACTGTTACAACTGTTTTAGAAGCAAATCGTACAATTGTATCTACCTTAGATATAATTACGTATACAGCAACATTAACGAATACTGGAAACTTCCCTGCAAATTCTGTATTACTCATTAATGGAGTTCCTGAAGGGGCATTATTTGTTCCAAATAGTGTCACGCTTAACGGGATTTCACTTCCAGATGCAAGTCCAACTCTCGGTATTCCAGTTGGTATTATCGCACCAGGTGATTCTGCTACTATTACGTTCCAATTTCTTGCAAGTTCTATTCCACCGCAAGGAGCGATTATAAATCAAGCACTTACAAGTTACACTTATATTGTCGACCCAAGTCAACCTCCAGTTACAGCAACATCTTCATCTAATACGGTAAATACAGCTGTCGTTGATGCATCGCTATCTGTAATTAAAAATACAGATTCTCTCGTACAATCTACTGACGGTACAATCACTTACACGGTAGTCGTTCAAAATAACGGAAATACAACTGCAAATACAGTTACTTTAACAGATTTGGTCCCAGAAGGAACTGCATTTATTCCGAATAGCGTAACCATAAATGGCGTTTCAGCCCCAGGTGCTGATCCAAACGTAGGAATCTCCTTAAACGCCATTGCACCTTCAGAAATCGTCACCGTCACATTCCAAGTTATCGTTCAATCCATTCCAAGCGTGAATCCAATTTCTAATATAGCCCGTATTGACTATACTTTTATCGCCGATCCAGCTGCTCCTATCATCTCTCGAACAATTACGTCTAATCCAGCTTTCACACAAATTTCGGATGCGAATGTTCTTTCTTTAAAAGCTGTCAATGCACAACAAGCAACAACCGGTGACATTTTGACCTATACGATAACGCTAGAAAATACCGGAAATATTCCAGCTACTAATCTCATATTTTCAGATACGCTTCCAGAAGGGACTACATTCGTAGAAAATAGTTTTACACTTAACGGAACAGCTATACTTGGTGCAAATCCAAATGCAGGTGTTACTTTGCCTAACCTAGTAGCAAACGCTACTCACCTTATTTCGTTCCAAATTCTTATTAACGATTCATTCTCGCAACAATCGATTACAAATCAATCTAATACAACATATACAATTCAACCAGACCCAGGGCAACCGCCTATTACTGAAACATCTACAAGTAATATTGTCATTACAAATTTCGTGCAAGCACAATTGACAGTTACAAAAACGTCCAATCCAATCACTGTAGATATTGGCGGAACTATACTTTATATTTCTGAAGTGAAAAATACCGGAAATGTTGACGCAATAAATATTACTTTTACAGATGCTATTCCAGCTGGGACTACATTCGTTCCAGACAGTGTCACAATTAACGGTGTACTTCAGCCTGATGCAAATCCTGAAAACGGAATACCAATTGGAACGATTCCACCAAATAGTTCCAAAACGATACTATTTCAAGTACAAACAAATAATCCACCTACTGAAACCGAAATTGTAAATCAATCATCTGTAAATTACCAATATGTAAGTATTCCTACAGCTCCACCAGTGAATCGCTCTGCAAATTCTAATATTGTTACAACATCACTTCAAAATGCAAATATTATTTCTGTTAAACAGGCGGATGTTACTTTCGTATCCATCGGGCAAAATATTACCTACACAAATACACTACAAAATATAGGAACTGTTCCAGCTAACAATACGTTGTTCATTGACAACATTCCAGAAGGTACTATATTCATTGAAGATAGCTTATCAATAAATAATGTGATTCAGCCTGGTGTGAACCCTGAAAATGGAGTAACCCTCGGCACGATACAACTAAATGAAACAGTCACTATTTCATTCCAAGTACAACTTACAAATATACCAGAGGGCAACACAGTCATTAACATTTCAGACACTTCGTATGAATACCAAATTGACCCTAGTTCTCCGATTATTCAGCGTAGATCATTATCAAATGCAGTAAATACTGAAGTGCGGACGGCAAATGTGAGTGCAATTAAATCCGCTAACAGATCTATTACACGCATAGGTCAAATCATCACATATACAGTCGCAGTTACAAACGCTGGTACAGTACCTATTACAAATACTCTCCTAATTGACGCAATTGCTGCTGGCACCACATTCGTTCCAAATAGCATTCTTGTAGATGGCATACCGAGACCTAACGAAAATCCAATTACCGGAATCACCCTTGATATTATCCTTCCAAACAATACAATTATCGTTACATTCCAAGTAAATGTAGTCTCTGCACCTTCTCAAAATAACATTAATAATATCGCCGTCATCCACTATGAGTATCAGCCAGACCCAAGCTTGCCACCAATTTCAGAAACGACATCTTCCAATACTACAAATATACAATTTATTGATGTGATTCTTATCGCTACAAAATCCGCAAATACAGTATTAGCTAATATTGATGAAACCATTGAATATACAGTACTCATTCAAAATAACGGATCTACTACAACTAACTCCACCTTTTTTACAGATACTATAGAGGATGGAACAGTATTTATTCCGGGAAGTGTAACAGTTAACAACACTGCACTTCCTGCAGCAGATCCAAATATCGGCTTTTCCATCCCTAATATTACGTCAGATCAAGTGACTACAATAACGTTCCAAGTTTCCGTTACGAATTTACCTGCTGTAAACCCAACACCTAATACTGCAAACATCGTCTACGATTTTATTTTCAACCCTGACTTTGCACCTATTCAAAAATCGACTACTTCCAATACTACTTTCGTCCAAATTAATGACGCTGATATCGTTTCACTGAAAACTGTTGATTTGAATTCTGTTACGATTGGTGACATTTTAACTTATACTACAACTTTAACGAATATAGGAAATGCAGATGCTACTGCTGTTGTATTTACAGACAATATTCCTGTTGGAACAACCTTTATAGATGGTAGCGTTTTAGTAAATA
Organism: Bacillus sp. M5A3_1b; assembly: GCF_053345335.1. Taxonomy (NCBI): domain Bacteria; kingdom Bacillati; phylum Bacillota; class Bacilli; order Caryophanales; family Bacillaceae; genus Bacillus; species Bacillus sp. M5A3_1b. The sequence goes on from NZ_JBKEZY010000002.1 coordinate 190,244, forward strand.
ATATTCCTCAGCTTAACGCGAATCCAAGTACTGGTATACTTGTAGGAACGATTGCTCCTAATGATTCTATCCCTGTCACGTTTTCCGTTACTGTGGTATCTCTTCCAGCAAGCAGTCGTATCCAAAACCAATCAACTTCTCGTTATACAATTAGTGGCGAAGAACAAATATCGACTAGTAATATTACCTTCACTGAAGTTATTTCTGCTAATGTGCTCGCTATAAAAACAACACCTATTCAATATGCTGACCTACAAACGATTATCCCTTACACCATTTCCATCACAAACAATGGGAATATACAAGTAGAAAACATTATCGTTACAGATATTATCCCAGCAAATACGAGCTTTATAGAGAATAGTGTTATTGTGAATGGCACCGCTCGTCCAAATGACAATCCACTTAACGGGATACAACTTGATAACATTCCACCTAATACGACAGCAACCATTCTATTCCAAGTACGGGTTACTTCAATTCCGCAAACAAATCCAATCTCTAACACGAGTACAATTGAATACCAATACACCATACCAAACCAGCCGCCTATTACCGAAACTATTCTTTCATCAGCTGCCGTAACAGCAATTAATCATGCAAATTTAAATAGTAATAAAGCTGTTGACCTTGCATTTGCAACAGTCGGTGACACGTTAACTTATACAATTACACTCAATCAAACTGGTAATGTTGCAGCAAATGATGTAGTCATTCAAGATATGATTCCTCAAGGTACTACGTTTATAGAAAATAGCGTCATGGTAAACGGAGAAACTCTTCCGGGAGTTAATCCAGTAAGTGGTATACCAATTGGTACTATAATTGTAGGCGGAAATGCTATCGCTTCATTCCAAGTTTCTGTGACTTCTATCCCAACACCAAATGAACTCAACAACAACGCAATTACTACCTTTAACTATATAGTCAACCCAAATAACATACCTGTTACGAATACAACTACAACAAATACCGTCACAACGATTGTCCAAAATGATAATGTCTTTGCTATTAAGTCTGTTGATGTAACGAATGTCTTACCTGGTCAAACTTTAACGTATACAATTACGATTACAAATAGCGGTAATGTTACGATTGAAGACCTTCTTGCAATAGACACCGCACCAGTAGATACAACCTTCGTTACGGGCAGCGTTACGATTAACGGAATCAATCAGCCTAATGCAAATCCTGAAAATGGTATTACATTAGGAAACCTTTCTCCTAATGAATCTACTATCATTACTTTCCAAGTAACAATATCTCCTTCCACTCTTCAATCTACAATCAATAACAATGCTTCTGTTTCCTATACTGTTACCATTGATCCGAATGAACCGCCTATTACAATTACAAAGCAAACAAATACCGTTACAACAACTATAATAGACCCAATGGTTCGAATTAACAAAACAGCCGACACATCTATCGCCGTTATAGGAGATGTTATTACATTCACATTAGAGGTATTGAACCATTCCCCGATTCCTACGATAAGTACTTCTATTTTAGATACCATTCCAACTGGTACAACATTTATAGAAAACAGCGTAACCATTAACGGTACTTCGGTACCAAATGTTCGTCCAGACACTGGTATTAATATCGGCGCCCTACCAGCAGATGGAGTAGCAACGATAACATTTAAAGTCCTCGTCACTTCTATTCCTTCAAACAGTACAATTATTAATTCCGCAACAGTTACAGCCGCATTCCAGTTGACACCACAAGACCCAATTATTACTTTCATTGTTAATTCAAATATCGTTCGTATACCAGTTCAATTTATAACTGCGACAGTAGTAAAAAACACTTCCGTCAGCTCGGCTTATTTAAAACAATATTTTGATTATACGGTACGTATTACGAATACTTCTGATATTTCACTTTCAAATGTTTCTTTGCAAGATACCATTCCAGCAGGTTTACAATTTATGAACGGCACTGTCTTTATTAACGGCGAACGCTCTCCAATAGCGAATCCGAATATCGGTTTCCTAGTCGCTAATAATTTGGAACCAGACGAAACAATTATCGTGTTATTCACAGTACAAGTGATAAGTCCACCTGTTACTAATGAATTTAAAAATACGGCCAATATTTCATTACAACTTCAAGTTTCACCTACCGACCCACCAATTACAGTAACCGTTACAAGCAACGAAAATATCGTCACCTTTATTTCAGAAAATCCAAATGAAACACTTCCAAATTTAAACTGCTTCTTTGACGGGGAACGTTTTATACGCATTACTCCTCGAAATATACGAAATTACTTTTGGACTTGGATTTGGTGGAAATAATAAAAAAGAAAAAGCTTGTAGTTTGGATAGTATCCAAACTACAAGCTTTTTTCATAGGCCAAATTATCTTACTCAATTACTAGCAACTCTGTATGCTACATGTCGTTTCTCAATTCTTTCTTCAATTTCTTTCATATTTTCTTTATTATTTAATAGTGATTGTTTATTTTCAATTAATAATTGTTTAAAAGATTTTCTCACTTTTTTTCTCATTTTCATTTTCCTCCTTGGGGGATGGTTTATATAAAAGATAAGGAATTATCTGTGTGTCCTTATAATAATTGATTGTTGTGAATTCCATTTGAACTTCATATGAAAATTTCATTTATTTTCTGACAACTTTGTGAACATACAAAAATGTGATCATCCTAAAACCATTTTGAAATTGCTTCATTTCATTATAAAAGTTGCTATTGTCATCAACTTCTATCAATATATTTTGTCGAAACATTTATATATTTAAAATTGAGTTCGATATAATTTTATTTACTACGATACTGTTCGTAAAAACAAAAAGAGGGGTGTTATATAAGTCAAACTTTGACTTATATAACACCCCTCTTTCAAAACTATTTATAGCATATTGATTAATATTTCAGGTCTTCCCCAATTCATTTCTTCACAAACGAATCTAAGTTTTTCTTCATCCATTGTGTGTAATCCTTCTTCTAGTAAACATGAAATTGGAACTTCACAATGAATTTGTGCCAATTGTAATGAAATATTTAAGTTCTCTAAATCACTTTCAATCTTTGTGCGCTGCGCTTTCGTTAATGATGCTACATTTTCTAGTACAGTTGCTACTGTTCCGTGCTCTTGAATCAATTTATACGCTGTTTTTTCCCCGATACCTTTTACACCTGGGTAATTATCGCTCGTATCTCCCATGAATGCTTTCGCATGCACGATTTGCCACGGCTCTACGCCTTTTTCTTCCATGATTTTCTCTGGTGTGTAATATTCGTAATTTCCGATTCCTTTGCGCAAGAGCATTACTGTAACGTTCTTATCAACAAGCTGAAGTAAATCCGTATCACCTGTTAAAATATACACTTCCGCTTCATTACAGTATTGTTTTGCAAGCGTGCCGATACAATCATCCGCTTCATACCCTTTCATACCGATAACTGGAATAGACAATTTCGCAGTCATTTCTTGAACTAAATCAAATTGCGGAATTAATTCTTCAGGGGGCGCTACACGATTCGCTTTATAATTCGAGAACGATTCTGTTCTAAATGTCGTACTACCCATATCCCAGCATGTTACGATATGTGTCGGTTCAACTGCTTGCATAGCTGTTAATAAATGTTTCATATAACCATGAATCCCATTTGTAGGGGTACCATCTTGTCGTTTCATAAATTGTCCGTAGACACTTGTTGCGTAAAAAGCACGAAATAATAGTGCCATACCATCAACTAATAATACTTTTTTCATAATCCCTCTCCTACCAAAAAAATAATAACCCCACGTCATCACGTAAGGTTATATAAATAGATTACCATTCTACGTTTTTTCAACTTTGTCTATTATACATTGTTTTTGTATATTTAGCATCATTTACACATTAAGACGTTCTACTACAACAAGTATGAAGAATTCCTGTATACGTATTTTTCCCAGTCGAAACAACTACAGCCTTTGCATTTCCGCCAACAATATGAGTCCCTTTGAAACATACGTTTTCAAGTTCAAGTGGATTATAGTCTTTCATTCGTTTTAAAGGAATGAATCGTTTACGCTCAAGGTGATAGCAACTTTCAAATTTCTCAATCCTTGCATCTTTTCCTGTTAGCACGGATTCATTTACTAATAAATCATTCGCGTAAATGATACGTACATCTGCTGGTACTGTATCACCTTCTGAAAGAAAAATCATATCCCCAGGAACAAGCTCTTGTACTGGCACATTCATCATTTTTAATTTACCGTTTAAACCTGTTACACTAGAACATTCTACTCGAGACACAGTAATTTTCTCACATTGTAATCCATCACGCACATGTTGTTTTGAAAAACCTGGAATCATTCCACTTAGCTTCATCATTACTTCCGCAATACGCGCTCTTTTTGAAATTAATTCGTTTCGGCCGTATACTTGAATGCGTTTTTGTGCCTCTTTCATAGATAATCCGTCTCTTGTTGTTTTAAAATACGCAAATACAGATTTTACATCTCTCGTTGCGATTTCAATTAATAAATCTTTATTTTTTTGAAGCATTGTTTGTTCTTTCATTGATTTTTTACTTAATTTATATGACGTGTTACCCACAGTTTTGTTTGCATATAACATATTATCGTCTCCTCCTGTACAACATAGGAAGAAACGCTTTGTTTCTCAATTTATCCACTTTTACCGTAACAGTGTTTAGCGCTTAAACATGCATATAAACGCTACATTATGATAAATATAGAGGGAGGAACAAGTCGTTTCCTGCCTACATCATATATTTTTGATTTGAAGTATATGGGTAACGGAACCGAGTCAGAATTTGACATGCTCCTCACCTCCTCGTTTAATTTTATAGTTTATACTATGAAGTTACTCATAGATTTGTAACAAAAAGACCCTTACTCCGAAAAGAGTAAAGGTCATGGCATACACAAATAAACGATTCCTAAACAATTAGAAATCTACGGACCTCTCCCTCGCCGAGTTTTAGCACTGTATAGCATAGGTACATTACCAGCTACGTTAAGAAAAACCTTAATTCGATCATTCCTGTTGACCCATTGGCGTCTCTCGACATTTTTGGGCAGTAGCATTTCTCTATACAGGAGCCTCACCTAACAGAGACTTATTTTTATTACATAGAAAATGTTACTCTTATTTAAAATAGATGTCAACAGTAGCCTACAATTTTTTCGAAAAGTATGGCGAACTAACGTAAAGGTTTTAATAAGTTATACAACCAGCAATTACAATCCCAATGGAAAGCGATAAAAACATAAGAAAAAGACCGACTGCTTGATTATCTTCTTCAAGACTTTTGTTTATATTAAAGCGTGGTGTAAGCCACTCAGCTAAATAAAAGACGATAATTTGAGCCAAAATCCCAACGGCTCCCCACGAAACCATATCAAGAAGTGAAATGGAATTAGCTGCTGTCGAATATAAAACAATAGCTAATCCAAGTAATCGTCCTCCAAGTACATAGCTTACCGCCTTATTCCCTTGGGCCATTAACTTAAATTCTTTTACTTTCGTTGTCACTTCCATGAGGAACAGACCAATGCATAAAAGGCCCAGTGTTACTGCTAAATATAATAAAAAATTAATCATATACTTTCCTCCTTTTTTATACCTACCGGTAAATAGTACGATTCATTCCCCGTAATTTTTTCCCCAGCGCGAATACCGATACTACTCGCTTTTCCAGCAATTAGAAACGAACCAAACACATACGACAGTTTCTCCATCCCTTTCTCTGTTTCCAAAGATACGACTGGAAGTTCTGTATACTTTTGAAATATCGGCAGTGACGCTTTATACGTTTGGTGTGCATTTTGAATCATAATATTTTCGTCCTTATCGCGAACGGTAATTGTGTCTCCTTCTCTACCAAATGAAGGCTTTTGAACGAAAGAGCCTTTTCCTAAAAATAAATCTCGTTCTAAATATGTAGGTAACATATATTCTTTAATCCACTGTTGTTCCTCATTTGTATAAAAGGCCTTTTCTTCTGCTAACCCCCAAATCAGACACTGAATTGATTTTGGCTGAAGCAAAAATGCTGACAAAGGATTTATTATAAAAAGCTTTCCGGCTTTTACAAGTTGCAACAGTTCCACACCTACGAAGTCTCCTGTTTCAGGATCTTGATCCTCAATTAAATCTTCTATCGGATATGTTTGGCGATATAAAATATCAATCTGTACTCCATCCCTATCCACTAAAGCATCTTTTGTAATTCTAAGTTCTGACATTGGCACTACTTTATTTTCAACATGGCATAACTGACTCAAATACATAGTCGTATTCCAATCCTCAATATGTTCATGATGTGCTGTAAAAACAACATTTGGGTTATCTATTCCCTTTGTCGCTTCCATTACGGCCTTTGTAACACCAGAAGATAGTAATCGTTCTTGACCCAAGTTTGGATCATCATAGCCTAGTTTCCCACAAATTTTTCCATTCATTTGAAAGCATTCCATAATAAAAGTTGGTGTATCACTATTAAACTCAAGCATTTTAATTTGGTTATCACTTGTTAAAACGAAATCAAATCGTGAAATAATAGATTCAGGATATAATCCTTTCATTCTAATAAACGATAAGCTTGCAGAAGGATACCCAAGTTCAAGAAGCTGTTCGTCACTTAAATTCCGCAAAAGTTTAGCAGTCTTAAAAAATATTTTCCCCATTCGTTCAGTTGCTAATTGCAATTGTTTCATAGTCTGATTTGTTATAGAGAAAACATGAAACAAACTATACTCACATTCATATAAATCCGACCAAAAATTCGGATATTTCGAATAAAACGCTTTTCGTTCTCTTATGTATTGCGACATATGTTAGCCCCCAAATCCTCCCTTTGAACCGCTTCCAATTCCACCTTTAAATTCCGCAGACGATTGATAAGATTTAAACGCCGATGAATTTTTAAAAGTGGATTTATTTTGATAGTAACTCCCACCATAAAAATAATGCCCACGATAACCTGACCTACTATCATCACACTGCCATACCCCAAGTTCATCATCCCAATCCCAATCTGAACAACTATTATCATTCGGTTTTGGGGGAAGATCTTGTGCGCAGCCAAATAAGGTGCCAGTCATTAAAGACGTTACGACACCACCTACTAGCCATTTCGTTTTTGTCACCTTCGCACTCCCCTTTTTAAATTCTATTCCTATTATATAAGATAGCATGATAAAGTAGAAGAAAAAGGAAGAAGAGGGATAAAATGCGCTTAGAATATCGACTTAATGATGAAACGAAAAGGTATCCTGCTTTATGGAACTACGCAAATATTTCTAATTCTGAAATCATCGCGCGCATGACATGTGAATATTTTATAAAGGATAACAAGACATATGTTGTTACTGCTACTTCAGTAGATCCAGACGGAATAGCAGTTATATATATTCAAAAAGAAGAGTTTGCAAATGACACTTCAGATCCTACATACTCTCACATCGGTTTTGAGGTTAGAGAACTAAGTGAAACGAGTTCAAGCATAATAGATCGGAAAGATGTATGGAACTATGAAGAAATTTTGCCATCTCTTCATTCAGACATTATATATATTCAGCGCGACGGCATGCATATGGAGTTCGCTTTAGATTCAAGAGAGATTGATGAAGATAGAAAGTGCTATATTTATTATGGAAACTTCACAGGTGAATCCAGATAAAATAGATATATGTATGCAACAAAAAAACCTTACGTATAAAACGTAAGGTTTTTATATAGCCCCACATATGCCGTTCTCTCTAGATGTCCATAAACCTGCTCTCACAGGTGGATGCTCTCACAAATGTTTGTAACTTCCTTCTTAAAAAGATGGCATGTTAGCTACATTTAAATATTGAACTTCCATATTAAACTTATTGGTTTAAGACATGCATAAGCTACGTACACCGTAGGAATTTTATATAATGTTAGTTGAAATAAGCCCCCCGCACGTGCCGCTCCTCGTAAATGTCCAAAAACCCGCTACTCGCAGGTGGATGCCCTCACAGTTACCGTACATCTTCCTCCACAAGGAAGGCTTGATGATGGTCGCTAAATATTGAGCTTCCGTATAACTAACATCGGTTTTAGACATAAATAAGTTACGTACACCGCAGGATGTATTATTTACTTGTCGTTATATTATCACATTGTTTCCAATGTGTAAAATACAAAGTTTTTCGAGCAATTTCTTGCTTGTGACCTTATTTTAATACAAATTATTTTTGCATGCAAGTGATTAATCTTCTTCTTTTGCAATTTGATTTTCTGGATAAGAAATCCAATCACTCCAGCTACCTGCATACAATTTAACATTTTGGAATCCAGCTAATTTCAATGCAAGGATATTTGGACAGGCTGTAACACCAGAACCACAATATACAATTGTTTCCTTATCTTTCGAAAGATTTCGGAATCGTTCTTGTTGCCCAGCTTCATTCTTAAATTGCCCTGATTGTACAATTCCATCCTTCCAAAAATAGTTTACTGCTGTCGGGATATGTCCTGCTTTTGGATCAACTAGTTCCTCTACACCAGCATAACGCTTTGGCTCTCTAGAATCAATTAACGTAACATCTGCACCTGCATGAATATTCTCTCTCACCGTTTCCATCGTTACAAGCATATAATCTTGTACATTTGCTTTGAATGTTTTTCGTATAGCAACAGGAATTTCCGTTGTTATCGGTAGTCCATTCTCTTTCCAAGCTGGAAATCCACCATCTAATATATATACTTTCTCATGTCCTACATAGTTTAATAACCACCAGAGACGAGAAGAATTTGCACCCGCTTGACTGTCATATGCAATTACTGTCGTATGTTCATCAATACCAGCTTGTGAAAGCTTGTCTGCAAACTCCTCAATATTCGGCAATGGATGGCGACCACCATGTTCTGTTACAGGACTTGATAAATCTAAATTCAAATCAAAATATAATGCATGAAGAATATGTTCTTCCTCATACTTTTCTCTACCCCAATTAGGATTCGCTAAATCAAAACGACAATCGATTATACGGACATTCTCATCTTCTATATGCTCACGTAACCATTCGACTGTAACTATCATCTTTAACGACCTTCTTTCTCTTGCAAACGACTTACATACTCCATAACCATTTCTTCTGTAACATATTTACGCTCTAGTGTAACACCATTTTTTGCAAGATCATTAATTTGCTTTGTTACAACATTAATGACATCAACCGAAAATTCTTTCCCATTTGACGCAAGAGATACGGCTGCTTCAATAGCTGCTTCACGCTGCGCATCTAATTGTAAACATGCTTTTACACTTTCATTTTGTTTACGAGAATGTGCTGTAATTGCTTTATGTACTTCCATCTTCTCTTCCCCCTAAATAAGTTATACGTTCTCATTCAATTCCATTGCAAGCCGAATCATATCACGGCATACAATCCCATTTTCAATAATCTCTTCTTCATAATGCTTCGAAAAGTAATCAAAATCAATAGAAAAAATACGAAATCCACATTTTTGATATAAAGCAAGTTGTGAAACACTAGAATTGCCCGTACCAACTTCAAGTTTTGACATACCATATCCTTTAGCAGTTTCTACGGCATGACTTAATAGCTGCTTTCCAATCCCTTTTCCTTGCAAATGCTCTACAACCGCAATATTCATAATTTCCATCGTCTTCGGCCTTGTTTCCAAAAGAACATATACACCGATAACTCTCCCCTCTTGCTTAGCTACATATGTTTTCCCTCTTTGTACATATGCATCAATTTGCTCCTCACTCGGATCAGCAAGCAATAATAAAGGTTTCGGTATAGCTTCTTTCGAAATATACTCTATTACTACACACATAAAAAACTCCCCTTTCTCTATTGTTCTAATCCCTCCTTGTCTACCATAAATAATAGAAAGGAGGGATTCACCATGGACAACAATGAGAAAAAGTGCAACGTCATCTCTATTGATGGAAAGAAGAAGAAAAGCGACACGTATTCCTACCCAAAATTAGTAGTAGAAAACAAAACATATGAATTTTCTTCATTCGTCTTATGCGGTGAAACACCAGACGGCAGACGCCTCGTTCTTACTCATATGATTTCTACCGATGAATTTGCTGGGTTTGTCAAATCTTTAGATACAGTATTGCAAAAGAAAATTGAACGAATCTTTTTCTCATAACGACTATATCACATAAATTTCTTTTTCAATCTCTACTAACTGCTTTTGCAATTGTTCTTTACTTTGTTCATATAGTGATACATCAATTGTTTCAGCCAATGCAAATAATACACTTTCATAATAATTCATCACATCTTGCTGCATCACTTTTTGGAATAAGTTCCATTTCAAATCCCACTCTTGCTTATAATGATGAACAAATAAATCTTTTTCATCAGCTACATAGTTTGATACGAAAGGCTCTAATACAACTTTAGCCTCTTCTTGCATGAAAGCTTTATCATTTTTTTCAAAAAAGCTTTTTTCATTTTTAAAATGCGCCAGTGCTTTTTTGAAATCTTTTATTTCAACTGAAGGGAATGGTTCTTTATGTGCAATATCTTTATATTCATAATCCACTGTTCCACTCATAGAAATTGATTCATTTTCTACTTTACAGTTCACCACAATTTCATTCTTTGCACGCTTCATCGCTTCATCTATCCATTTCTCAAGGCGTAATGATGTCGCACGCATTTCTTGTAGTAAATCATGCTGAATAAATGCCACTAATTCCATAACGCACTGTTGCAACTGCACTTTCACATTCCCATCCGTTCGCAGCGATGCTGGATTAATAAATTCAGTAAACACATCGTTATAGCGTAGGAATAGACGCTGTTGCACGTAATAAAGCAATTCTTTCACTTCATTTTGCATCGCCTGCTCTTCAGCAAGCACACTATATGATGAAATAATATGAAGTAGCTGATCACGCTCTGCTTCATATTTTTTCGTTTGCTTCTCTTTCTCTTCATTCCCCTGCTTTGCACCGTTTATCATATTTACTAAAAGCTGATTTGCTCCTTGCAATGTACCATATAAAGCATGAACAGATACTAGCATTAAATCTCTCATCATAAAGGATGTAAATGATTCCTCGAACTTAGCAACCCCAGAGTTTTGTAAAATACCGTACTTCTCTTTTTCAATATTCTTTCCTTGCTTCTCTTCAAGTGCACATAAACTTGAAATTGCAAATAAACGCGGATTTCTAATACCATATTGCAGTAGCTGGTCTGCGATATAACCTTTTACCATTTCAAGTTCTTCTTCAGACTCTGCTAAATCGGCCGCATTAATTAAGAAGAACATTTTATCAAGTGCAAAAGTATCCTTTACACGACCAAGCTGGATTAAGAATTCACGGTCAGCACGAGAGAACACATGATTATAATACGTTACAAATAAAATAGCATCTGCGTTTTTAATATACTGGAACGCAACGTCCGTATGGCGGGCGTTAATAGAATCCGCTCCAGGTGTGTCTACAAGCGCTACTCCTTGCCTTGTTAAAGCACAATCATAATAAAGCTCCATGTACTCAACAAAACATGATTTTTCTTCATTCGCTACATAATCAGAAAACTCTTCTAATGTAACTTGTACTTGCTCCCCTAAATGAGCAGAAACCGTATCATACCCTTTTTGTACCGCTCGTAAAAAGCTAAATGTTGTTTTTTGCTTCCCAGTTGGTGAAGGATATTTCATAACTTTATCAATTTGTGCTAACGCTTCATCTAACGTAGTAATCTCATAATGAAACAACTTATAAACAGCTTTCATATCTTCTAATAGAGCTTGCTTTGATTTGAATTGAACCATTACTGTTCCGTGTGGTTTTTCCTCTGTAACCGGCAAAATTTGGTTAATCGTTGCCGTCGTCGGATTTGGTGATACAGGAAGTACATTCCCACCAAGCAATGCATTGGCAAATGATGATTTCCCAGCACTAAAAGCTCCGAATAACGCTACTGTAAATTGTTTCGTTTCCACACGACACCTTTTTTCTATTACCTCTTGTTGTACATGTTTCAGCGCTGGCAATGGCTCTAATATCGTTTCAGCTTTCTTCACTTTCTCTAATATACGCTGAATATTTAATGCTACCGTTCCTTTTATCTCTTCCTCACGAGCCATTACGTTATCGTTTACGCTTTCCTGCTCTTGTAGTGTGAATTTCTCACTAACAATTTGTGTTTTACTTTGCAATATCTCCTCTATTTGCAATCCTTCTGGTGTAGCAACACGCTCGTGCCAAACATTTTGCAAATAACTTTCATATGTCTCTAAATTGTTACTGTATTGCAATTGCGTTTCTTTTGCCGTTTGCAACATCATATATTTTTCAATCTCTTTTTCAATGTGTGCAACTGCTTCCTTCACCTTTTGCTTTAAAACGACTGCACTTTTATCAAAAATTTGCTGCGCTTTTGTAAAATAACGTTTCTTCAGTTCATTCGCTACATCCGCTGTATAAAGAAGTAAGTAATCACCTGTGAAACCTGCACCTTGTTTAATGACTTCAGCTAACATTTCTGGTCCAAAAGCAATTTCTAAAGCATATATGTCTTTCCCAATTTCCTCTGTGAACAATCCTTCTTCTTTTAAGAAGGCAACGATAAATTCTTTCACATGAAAATCAAGTTGCGTTTCAACAGTCTTTTGCAAAGCAGAATAAAAAGCATCTAAACGTCTCTGTTTTTCTTGTTCCGTCTTTCCTTTCGCAAACAGCAAACCGACCTTAAATTTAGTTAATTTCGTTTCTAAATACGCATTTGCCAATTCTCTCATTTCAAATGGCATTAAATACGCGTTATCTAATATAGCTTGTAAGCCTTTTATAAATTCGTTTCTCACATGAGATTCTTTACTAGCCTCGCGTTGTTTAGTTTCCGTTAGCTCTTCTTTCTTTTCAACTATCTCTGAAATAGAAAGCGGCGACGCTAGCTCTTCCTCATATTTCAAAAGAGCTTTTTCATTTTCTGAAAGAATAAATGAAAAATGTTCCCCCATTAAATATTCTGTTTCTCGCTCCATTCCATCTCTTACATACTGCAATTTTTCTTTCATAATAGAAGTAATTAATGTTTCTAAGCTCCCAATTTCATTATGTGTATGGTTCATCATTCGTAATGAAGTATAATACACTCCATCTACTTCAATATCCCAGTTAGAGAACGATTGTTTTACACTATCTTTATAATCCTCAAACGATAATTCATTTTCTTTATGTTTATCTATTTGATTTACAACGAGATAAACCGTTTTATTACGTTGCTTCAATTCTTTAACAAATTGCAAATTCACTTCCGATTGGACGTGATTATAATCCATCATATAAAAAATCACGTCTGCTAGATGCAGCGTTGATTCTGTCGCTAATTGATGGGCATCATCTGTTGAATCAATCCCTGGTGTATCAACTAACATAACACCCTCAGGAATTGGCGCATCATTCCGATAAATATGAACACCAATTACCTCATCACCGTCTTTACAAATTTGTTTTAATTCTTCAGCTGAATATGCACCATCATATTCGTACTGTTCTCCAGATTTAACTGTTACAACAACACGATCCATTCCTTTTTCAATTTTGACAACGTTAGCGCTTGTCGGAATTGGACTTGTTGGTAACAACTGCGCTTTATATAGATGATTCATCATCGTTGATTTCCCTGCAGAGAAGTGACCGCAGAACGCTATCATAAGCTGTTCTTGTTTATATTTTTGAATCACCTCAAACAACTTTACACTATTCTCTGCATCGCCGTGTTTTTGCCACTCTTCATAAAAACAAACAAGTTTTTTCATACCGTTTGTCTGTACTATGTTTGTCATCCCCTTGTTCCCCTTTATCCAAGATGTATATACTTTTTCCCGCTATTTGCGAGCTCATAATCATCAGGAGATACATCCCCTCATCGATTACAGTTTCACTTTACTATCATACTAAATTTTCAGCATATTCTCATTAAAAATAAAAAATCCCTTTCATTCTTTTTACAAATGAAAGGGATTTTATGTCATATCACTCATTTTGCTGTTCCTACTCCATTTAAAACATACTTTGCAATAACTGCATATACAGCGACTGTACCTGCTACTAATGCATATACCATGCTCATGCACCAACCTTTTTTTGATAATGATTATCACTTTTGAATACATTTTATCATTAAAGAGAATCATTATCAATACTTTTCATAAAGAAAGCTCCTTATAGAAAGGAGCTTTACTGCCTGGTTTGAAGAAGGTTAAAACTTGTTGTGCACTCTTATTATATCTCATAATACATATCTTAACAGTTTTAAAAATTGGAAATTACCTATATACCCTCCTCTTTACATTTTGTATAATAAAAGGGAATTACTTAACAAGGAGGAAAATAATGACACAAAATATTTCACAAGGCGAGAGGATACATTCCATCGATATTATTAGAGGGATAGCTGTACTAGGTATTTTTCTTGTTAACTGGCCAATTATCGCCGGGGTTGACTCACGTGATATTACAGGAATTTACGAAGGGATAGACAGCTATATTCGCCTATTTTACGATATGTTTATTCAAACAAAATTTTATACAATCTTTTCGTTTTTATTCGGCCTAGGCTTTTACATTTTTATGACTCGTGCTGAAGCGAAAACAGATCGCCCAAAAACTTTATTTGTTCGCCGCTTACTTATTTTATTATTATTTGGTTTCTTACATTACGTTCTTTTATGGGACGGAGACATTTTACATAGTTATGCAATCGCTGGATTTTTCTTATTTTTATTTTACAAGAGAAAGCCACGCACTATTTTAATATGGTCAATTGTACTATTAAGTTTCATGCAATTGTTCACATTAGTAGGTTCTCTTCTCATGTTATTAGTGCCGGTAGATGAACTAGGCCTTTCCATAGCCATTATGCCGTTAGAAAACTGGGGCTTACAAATTACAGACAGATTCCATTCTTTCTATTCTGAAGCAATAAGTAACAGTCTTATTATGCTTCCTGAAACACTAGGATTGTTTTTACTAGGATTATATGCCGGTAAAAAAGACATTTTCCGCCGTGCTAAAGAATTAGATCTAAAACTTAAAAAATGGCAAATCATTATGTTCATTTTAACATTACCGATGTGGTTTATTATGGTTTACTTCTTTATGAACAATCAACCATACACACCATTTTCACTTATGGGTATTACGATGATAAGCGGAAAGACATTGTTCATCTTCTACATTGTCACGTTAATGCGTTTATTACAAAAAGAAAGATGGCAAACATTATTACGTCCGTTCCAGTATGTTGGTCGAATGGCGTTAACAAACTACATTTCACATACAATTGTTACATTACTTGTATTCGGACTATTGTTCAAAAATGATTATCTTGCTCCATTATGGGTAGGTCCTCTATTTTGCATTAGTTTCTATACGTTACAAATCTTTATTAGCCGCTGGTGGCTGTCACGTTATCAATACGGGCCACTTGAGTACATTTGGCGTCTTGGTACGTATGGGAAAATGATGCCACTTAAAAAGAAAAGCAAGGTCTCATAATGAGACCTTGCTTTTTTACGCTTCTCTTACTGCACTTTGCATAGACACTGGCTCTTCTTTCACTTTACGCTGCGGCACCATATTAAATACAATATTTAATAGTACTGCTGACGCACTTCCAAGTACAATTCCGTTATCTGTTAAAATACGAATGTTTTCAGGAAGTTGTGAGAATAATGTCGGAACAACTGTAACCCCAAGCCCAATTCCAACAGAACATGCAACGATTAATAAGTTTTCTTGTTTACCAAAATCAACACTACTTAACATTTTAATGCCATATGCCATTACCATACCGAACATCGCTAACATTGCACCGCCAAGTACTGATTTCGGGATAATAGTTGTAATAGCTGCGATTTTTGGAATAAAACCAAGAACGATTAACATACCACCACAAGTATAAATAATAACGCGATTTCTTACTCCAGTTAATTGAACAAGTCCTACGTTTTGAGAGTATGTTGTATATGGGAATGCGTTAAAAATACCACCTAACACCATCGCTAATCCTTCTGCGCGATAACCTTTTGTTAATTCTTTTTCACCAATCTTTTTATTGCAAATATCAGATAATGCAAAATAAACACCTGTTGCTTCTACAATCCCTACGCAAGCAACTAAAATCATCGTAATAATTGGCGTTAATTCAAATGTTGGTGTACCGAAGTAAAACGGCTGAATACCATGGAACCAATCCGCTTCTCCAACCGCTTGCAAACTTACTTTCCCCATAAATGCTGCGACAATTGTACCGAACAATAGGCCAAGTAAAATAGAGATTGAACGAATAAATCCATCAAAGAAACGATACATAATGATGATAAATAGTAATACACCAAATGCTAACGCTAAATTTTCAAGACTACCAAAATCCTTACTTCCTACTCCTCCAGCCATATCATTAATCGCTGCTGGAACAAGTGTAACTCCAATTACGGTAACGACAGATCCTGTTACAACAGGTGGAAACAGTCTTACAAGCTTTCCAAATAATTTCGCAAAAATAACAACGAATAACCCGGCAGCAATAATTGCTCCATAAATAGAAGACACGCCGTATTGTTTCCCGATTGCAATCATTGGGCCAACCGCTGTAAATGTACAACCAAGTACAACTGGAAGTCCAATACCGAAAAAACGATTTGATAATGCTTGTAAAATTGTCGCAACGCCGCACATTAATAAATCAATTGAGACTAAGTATGTTAACTCTTTTTGATTTAAACCAAGTCCGCCGCCCACAATAAGCGGAACAATAATTGCTCCAGCATACATAGCAAGCATATGCTGCATACCAAGCGATGCGATTTTAAATGGATGTTGCTTCATCGTTTATTTCACCTCCGCAGTTTCTTGCTGTACAAATGTAACTGTTCCGTTATCAAGTGATGCAATTTCTGCTAGTGACTCAACACGAACTCCTTGTTCACGAAGCTTCTTTCCTCCATCTTGGAATGCTTTTTCAATAACAATACCAATTCCTGCAATACTTGCTCCAGCTTGCTCTACTAAACTCATTAAACCTAAAGCAGCCTGACCGTTTGCTAAAAAGTCATCAATAATTAAAACACGGTCATTTTCATCGATATGATTTCGAGATAATGAAATTTCATTCGTTTCTTGTTTCGTAAATGAATATACGTTTGCAACGTACATATTATCTTGTAACGTTAACGATTTACGTTTTCTTGCAAAGATTACTTTTACACCAAGCTCTAATGCAGCCATAACTGCTGGTGCAATGCCTGAAGATTCAATCGTTACGATTTTTGTAATGTTCTCTTCTTTGAAACGTTTAGCAAATTCTTTTCCAATCTCTTGCATAAGTACTGGGTCAATTTGATGATTCAAAAATGCATCTACCTTTAATACGTCACCAGATAAAACCTTTCCTTCGTTCAAAATCTTTTCTTGTAATACTTTCATGTTTGTTCCCCCTCTTATGCAATAAAAAACTCCAAAAGCCGCCACCACTCGTTACAAGTGAGAGACGCGCTTTTGGAGTTTCGCAAAAAAGAATGCTAAACAAGCAAATATATTCGTCCTCACTCATAGTCAAAGTATTTACGGTACTTCGGTAGAAACTTGCAGGCCATATCCCCGCGATTATATGAGTGTAGCTAACTATTTATTTTATAGAAGGATTATAACGCACTTTTTATACTTTGAAAAGCATTTACCGAAAAAACACGTACAAAATTTTAAAAAGAACTGTTTTCGTTCGAGTTTTGTAAACTCTTACATAATATTTCAAAGCGTCGTTAAAATAATCGGCCCATCTTTTGTAATCGCAATTGTATGCTCATATTGAGCTGATAATTTCCCATCCATCGTTCTCGCAGTCCATCCATTTAAATCTACTTTAGAATATCGCATACCTATATTTACAATCGGTTCAATTGTAATAACCATCCCTTCTTGTAACTCAGGCCCTTGTCCTGACTTTCCAAAATGAAAAATTGCTGGTTCTTCATGAATCTCTTTACCAATCCCGTGCCCCGTAAAATCTCTTGCAACCGAAAAACCTTCAGTAGCTACATAACTTTCAATTGCATAGCCAATGTCTCCTACATGATTACCGATTACCGCCTGATCAATCCCTTTATATAAAGCATTCTCAGCTACTAACAATAACTTTTCTGCTTCATCAGAAACATTTCCAATTCTATACGTCCAAGCAGAATCTGAAAGACCACCATTTAAGTTTACTACCATGTCAATTGTTACAATATCCCCCTCAGTTAAAGGAACATTGGCGGGAAACCCATGGCACATTTCAGCATTTACAGATGCACATATCGCATATGGATACCCGTTGTAACCTTTCTGCTGAGATGTTGCACCATGCTTTTCTAAATAAGCTTCAACAAACGTATCAATTTCTTTTGTCGTAATACCTGGTTTCATCATTTTGGCAATTTCCCTATGACATGAAGCAAGTAATTTCCCAGATTCATGCATCAAATCTATTTCATTTTTCGTTTTAATTGTAATCATTCTACCTCTCCTTGCTAAACCTGCTATTTGCTACTAAAGTTCAATCATACACATCCTCTGTCAAAATTTCAAAACTCTCAATTACAACAAGTACAAAAATATGTATCCTATACTTCTAAATCAAAATAAAGAAACAGAAGATCTCCTCTGTTTCTTAATCATTTTTACATATATAATTCATTTTCAAAAACTCAAAACAACTACCATTTGTTTTCTGTATAAACGTTCCAACAACTTCAAATCCTGCTCTTTTATATACTTTAATCGCTCTCTCATTACATGTCGCTACTGATAGCGTTATATAATTACAACCATATTTTTCTTTACTAAAAGCTAGTCCAGCGTTTACGAACTGTAAACCAAATCCATTTCCAGTTATATCAGGTCTCATTCCAAGACCTATATCAACCGTTCCGTCATTTATTTTACAAACAGTAAAAAAACCAATGAGAGTGCCGTTTTCCTTCACAGAAAATGTATGATCTCCTCTACTCTCATCATGTAAAAACTCAGCTAAATCTTCTTCATCTGCACCTATATCGTAAAAGGAATACCTCCCTTCATAATGCCAGTTATATGCAATTTCTTCTGCTTCTTCTTGCGTCATTACTGTATATGTATAATCCATTCTTCTATCCCCCTTGAAAAAAAGAGCTGCAATTAAGCAGCTCTTTTTTATAACTCATAGATTTCTTTATACTTCGCTTCTAAATAATCTGCTAAGTAGTTTGCATTTAATCCTTCACCTGTCACATCTTCTAAAATTTCAAGTGGCTTTTTGGTTTTACCGTATTGGTGAATATTTTCTGTTAACCATTCACGAATTGGTGTTACGTTTCCTTCTTCTAATAATGCATCAAAGTTCGGAATGTCTTTTAACATTCTTTGCTTAAATTGCGCTGCATACATATAACCAAGCGCATAAGATGGGAAGTATCCAAATGAACCACCAGCCCAGTGAACATCTTGCAATACACCTTGTGCATCGCTTTCCGGACGAATTCCTAAATATGCTTCCATCTTATCATTCCAAGCCGCTGGCAAATCCTTCACTTGTAATGTACCATCAAATAATTCTTTCTCAAGTTCATAACGAACCATGACGTGAAGCGGATATGTAAGCTCATCTGCTTCTATACGAATGAACGATGGCTTCGATTCGTTAATCGCATCATAAAACTCATCTACTGATATATCATTGAATTGACCATCGCTATACTCTTTTAATAAATCATAATTTTTCTTCCAGAATGATTTATTACGACCGATAAAGTTCTCAAAGAATAATGATTGTGACTCATGAATACCCATAGAAGTTCCACTACATAGCGGTGTACCTTCGAATTTCTCTGCAATATTTTGTTCATATACAGCATGGCCACATTCATGAATTGTTCCAAACACTGCCATACGGAAATCTTTTTCATCATAGCGTGTTGTAATGCGAACGTCCCCTCTATTTAATGTAATCTCAAATGGATGTACCGTTTCATCAAGGCGACCTGCTTCAAAGTCATAATTCAATTGCTTTAATAACTCTAATGTAAAGTTCTTTTGTTTTTCTTTTGAAAAATGTTCTGATAAAGCACTTGTCTTTAATCTCTTTTGTGACTCCGATATTTCTTTTACAAGCGGAACGATACGCTCACGAAGTTGACCAAATACGTGATCTAACACTTCTACTGTAATACCTGGCTCATACATATCTAATAATGTATTATATTTATATGTTTCGTAACCCCAATATGTAATGAATTTCTTTTTAAATTCAACTATTTGTTCTAAATACGGACGGAACATTTCGAAATCAGATTTTTCCCGAGCTTCTTCCCACACACTTTCCGCTTTCGCTTCTAATTTCACATACGCCTCGTATTCCGCTTGTGGAATTTTCTTATTTCTATCATATTCTTTACGACACTCTTCAACCATTTTCTTCGTCGTTTCAGAAAGTTTATTTTCACTTATTAAAGCTTCAAGCTCTGTTAAATAATTTCCCATCTCATCTGAAGTCGACATGACAAACACTTCTGATGAAAGCATACCAATTACTTCCGAACGCTGGTCTACACCTTTTTTAGGCGCACCTGTTCTTAAGTCCCAAAACATTAAGCTTAATGCTTCACCGTAATTTTGTATCTTCTTCACATATGTTAAAAATTGTTTTTCTACTTCATATGTAGCTACTGTCATCGTATAAAACCTCCCTTTTCTACCTCAAACTTAATTCGACATGGAAACCTAAATTCCTTTTATAATAGAAAAAAAGCTTGGCAAGCGCCAAGCTTTCTCCTTATAATTCTTTACCTTCTACTGGTAGTACGTTTTTCACCGCTTCTATCACTTTCTCATCTTCTGTATCAGATAAGAAGATTGATATAGCCCCTTTATCGTCGCTCGTACGAATTAAACGTCCAATCCCTTGACGAAGACGTAAAATCATATACGGTACATCTACATCCCAGAATGGATTATTTACATGTTTACGCTTCGCTTCAAACACAGGATCGTTTGGAGGGAATGGTAATGACCAAATAATAACATGCGATAATGATGAACCTGGAATATCTAAACCTTCCCATAAATGAACAGCACAAAGTACAGTCTCTTCTTCATTTTGGAAACGAGAAACGAGCTGACTAATTTCTTGATCCCCTTCATATAGGAACGGAACGGACATTTGTTCTTTACTTACATATTCTTTAAACGCTGCAAGTTCTTGTGTTGTACGGAATAATACAAGTGTACGTCCATTTGTTTTCTGTATATTTTCAAGTGTATATTGACACTTTCTTTCCCATTCGTTCTCTTTCGTATGCGATAGTAAGTTTACTGCCATTTGCTCCTCATAATCAAACGGTGAGGCAACTGAGAATGATAAGTAATCTTTTACCCCTAGGCTATTTGCTGTAAATGCGAATGAATCGTTGTTAGATAATGTAGCAGAAGAGAAAATATACGGGATTTTCTTCGAGAATACTTTCTCTTGTAATACTTCTTCAACTGCACGTGGCATAATCACTAACGTGAAGGCTCCATCACCTTCTTCACCCCATGTAATTACATTTTTCTCGTGCATGAACAGACGAAGTGAATGTTCTAATACATCTAAATGTTCATCAACGATATTTAAATCATACGTGTTTACTGTATGCATTTCACTTTCAAATACTAATGCATCACCGACTTCACCAATTTTCGCATAAAGTCTATTCGCTTCAGCTGTTACTTTTTCTGTCACAGTAATTTCTAAACGATCAGAACCGGCGATTTCCTTTTTATTTTCTTGTAACACATCAAAGAATCGCTCTGTTTGCCAAATTGTTTCTTCTACTAAATGTGCAAACTCTTCACGAATATCATTTTGCAACAATCTTGTTAAAAGTTGCTCCATCATCGTTTGCTTTAAACGATATGTTAAAGCTTTTTGAGCTGCATATTCTACAAGATGTCCTTCATCGAATACAACGCAGCTACTTTCAGGTAATAACGGAATTTGCCCTTCACGCTTACGAGCATCGTACGTCCAAATATGATCCATGTAGAAATCTTGAGAACAAATAATTAAATCTGCCGCTTTACGATAATGTTCACGAGAAAGAGTTTGACCACAACGATGACGAGAATCACAAGTGAAGCAATCTTGGAAGTAATCCCAATTTACTTTTGACCATTCCTCATCATTTAAAAGTGGAAATTCTTTTCTGTCGCCGTAGTGAGTAAAGTTTTGCATCGTACCATGATCGAATACAAACTGTGGTAATTCGTAGTATACATCTTCAATTACTTCTGGAGCTCGTCCACTCATAACATCTTCAAGTTTACGTAAACATAAATAATTATCCATTGATTTCGCAAGTCTAACATCAACAGATAGTCCTAATGCTTCAGATAACTTAGCAATGTCTCCTTCTTCTTTCACAAGCTGCTCAATTAACGTTTCATCAGCACAAGCGATAATAGCTGGTTTTCCAGTATAACGCGCATAGCAAATTGCATATAGAAGATATACAATTGTTTTCCCTGTTCCTACACCCGCTTCTGCGAACATTACTTTCTTTTCTTGGAAAGCACGCTCTAATTGAAACGCCATAAAAATTTGTTCATCACGCTCTTCAAAGCCTTTTTCCGGAAGGATATCGTAAAACACATCTCCAATCCATTCATTCAACTTATCATAAAAATTATCTTGTTTTCCTACTTCAAATGGTAATCTCTTCTCAGTAAACATCCTTAGCCTCCAACCAAAAAGTTTTTCTATAAAAAGATATAGCAACTGCTACTCATATGTGTGCAGCCACTTTCCCCTGTTGCCATACATAGAAATACACGAAAAAAAATTTTCCTTTCGAAAAAGGAAAATTTTTTTCTATATTAATGACTTTAAATACCGTTTATCAATCGCTGTTTCGTGTGAAAGAGCTGACAAATATTCTTCTTGTGCTTTTTGTATTTCCTCTACAATCGTACCTTGGCTATCCACTTCTTTCCCGATCTCATCATACGTACGATGAATAGCTTTTTGAATCATAGATAATTGGAAACTATCCATATCACGTCCTCCTTTACGCATTACATAATAGCCAGTATATGCGCGCTGGAGGAGTTTTATACTATGAATTACGCGGTGGACGTTTTCCGAAGTATTGGTAGTAATCTGTACGGATAAACCCATTAAACAGTTTACGTTTCTTCGATGCATCTTTTCCATAACACTTTTCAAATGCTTCGTAGCTTGTTAATACATACGCTGACCATGTATCTAATGGGCGGAATACTTGTCCCATTTCTTTGTACAATTGTTCAACGAGTGCTTTTTCACTTAAACGTTCTCCGTATGGAGGATTCGTTACAACATAGCCATAATCCTCTTTTGTCGTGAAATCTTTTACTTGCATTTGTTTAAATGTAATTAAATCACTTAAGCCCACTTCTTCTGCATTATCTTGAGCAACTCGGATCATACGATGATCAATATCTGACCCAATGATTTGTAGTGGTTGATTATAATTCGCTAAATCTTCAGCTTCTTGACGAGCTTCACGCCAGTTTTGTTTACCAACCCAGCCCCACTCATCTGATGCGAAGCCACGGTTAAATCCTGGTGCAATATTTTGTCCAATTAATGCTGCTTCAATCGGAATTGTACCTGATCCACAGAAAGGATCCACGAAAGGACGATCCGGCTTCCAGTTTGTTAACTTAATTAAAGACGCAGCCAATGTTTCTTTTAATGGGGCTTCCCCTTGATCCATACGGTATCCACGTTTATGAAGTCCAACACCACTTGCATCAATTGTTAATGTTGCAATATCCTTGAGCATTGCGATCTCAATACGGAATAACGGACCATCTTCTTCAAACCAAGTTGTACGTTTATATGTTGTTTTTAATTTTTCAACGACAGCTTTTTTAACGATACGTTGGCAATCTGAAACACTGAACAACTCAGATTTTAACGATTTACCAATTACAGGGAATTCCCCATTCTCTGGAATATAATCTCCCCAGTTTAATGCTTTCGTCTTTTCAAACAGCTCATCAAATGTTGTCGCTTTGAATTCGCCAACTTTAATTTTCACACGGTCCGCAGTACGTAACCATAAGTTCGTGCGACAAATCGCCTTTTCATCTGCTTCAAATGTTACTTTGCTGTTTTCCACTTGGCATTCATAACCAAGATCACGAACTTCTCGGGCAACTAACGCTTCAATACCCATTGCCGCTGTTGCAATTAAAGTAACTTTTCCCATTTGCATTCACCTCTTATGTATAGTTAAACAATAATTAATAGCAATTTGTCCTATTAATCATTACATTTTACGAAGAATTTTCTCATTAACCATTTTAACTCATAATTTATAACTTCATACAAATAAAAAGCCCTCCTCTAACAAAGGAGAGCTGAGTTATTTCATAGTTGGTTCATAACGTTCTGTAAGCCATGTTCTGTTCCTTTGTACTGCAAACGGCCCACGCCTCGTACTCCGGTGGCAATCATCTATCTACAGGTTATACAACCTGTCCTTTCCCATCGTTCATTTCCTTGGAAAAGATTCCCCTACCATTATTTGGGTTTCTCGCTCGTGGGGTTTACCTCGTTCCACTCCTATCATTTCTTCAAGGACTTCGTCACTGTGGCACTTTAAAGGTAGTCAAACCATATCCGAAAGGACTTAGGTTTTTTCCCTGCCGTTAAACCAGCCTTACAGCCAGAATACCCTAGCTTATGAATTGGCTAGGCACGAACACTACAGCCATCTCAGGCCGTGCGAGCATGGACTTTCCTCTACAACGTTAGCGTTGCAGCGATTACCCAAACGTTATGACATCCATTAGTATAGTGGAAACAAAAAGATTTTGCAATGTTTTTTTCTATGTAAAATGCTTTAACCTTTTTACCACTAGAAATTATTCGTATAACTTACTTCCAAATACAGCTTTTTCTAAATTAGATAGACGTTTTAAAATGTCCGTATTCGTGTTGTTATATACAGGTTGTGCAACTGGTGTTTGTACAACTGGTTGTTGTGGCACTTGCGTTGCTACTAATTTTTGTTCCTCTAATTCACGCTTTAAACGAGCATTTTGTTGCTTTAATTGATCAAACTCCTTGTGGAAAGCTTCATAGTCTTTAATGATCATATCAAGAAACTTGTCTACTTCTTCTTGTTGATAGCCTCTCATGCCTGTTTTAAATTCTTTTTCTAAAATATCTTTCGCCGTTAATTTAATTTTATCCGAAATCATTTTCTTCACCTCAAATTTTTGCCAAAACTTTCATTACCTAAATTTTTTCAGAAACAATGCCTTTTGTCAATCATATATACGAGTACTATATTACATATTACTCAGCATTATTCCACTGTTCCTCTTCTATTATATCTTGTAAATCAGAAAAAAGAATAAAATAACTGTGATAATTTTCTATTTCTCCTTTTTTCTTTGCTGCTTCTACAATATATTTGGGACTCCCTGGTTTTTCTTCATCATATACAGCTAAAAGTGCATCACTTTTTTCAATAAAAAATTGATTTTTTAATTTAAATTGTTCCGGGCTTTCGTACTTCCGTTTCGTAATACTATCAATATGGTCTGCTTGAGAGAGAATACATTCGTAATATTCACGGTTATCTTCCTTCCAGCTTTCTTCTTGTTCTAAAAACGGAGTAAATACCGCTAATTTTAGATTTGGATATTCTACTTGAATTTCAAAAACAACTTCAGCAGCCCATAATTCGACTCCTAACTGCCCACTTATTATCACCCATTCCAAACCTTCTTCTACAAAAGTAGTTAATTTTCGATGCAATGCTTTTTTTATACATTCCACCCCTGGATGATCATTTTTAAATATACCAAGTTCAAATGGCTTATATCCCGTTACAGCAATAACTTTCATATCAACACTCCAATTACAAAAAAAGAACTAGCATTTCGCTAGTTCTAACATATCATTTACTTTTTAAATATTCCACCAACGTTTGGTCCGAATGGTGATACATTTGGTCCTGGTCCGAATGGTGATACATTTGGTCCTGGTCCGAATGGTGATACATTTGGTCCTGGTCCGAATGGTGATACATTTGGTCCTGGTCCAAATGGTGATACGTGATGTCCATGATGTCCATGATGTCCATGACCACATGGTCCACATCCGCCGCCGAACCCTGGATCGATCGGGTCTACAACATTTACATTCGAGTTTGTTTGTGGGAAGAAGTTTTGGTTTTTAATTTGTTGATGATGAACATGTGTTGTATGCGTTGGGAAAATGTGTGGCACCACCGTTGTTGAAAAAGAATGTGTTACGCATTGTTTCGTCGGATGAATGACAGGAGCAGTTGTACAGATAGGTCCTACAGGCTTATGCCCTCCAAAACAAGGATGACAATGATGCATAGTTTTTTCTCTCCTCTCTCGTTAAAAAAATCTGACTACACTTTACAATATGAGAAAAGAGAGAAAGCCGTTTGTTATATATACCCATTTATTACAAGGAAATTTGTCTAGCCTTCTGCTTTATACGTAATGCTTTTTATAGACAACCCCCAAGATTACTTACCAAAAAAACCTCCAACTTGCTTTACAATACCTGTCACTTGGTTCATCGCATTCATCATTTGTCCAGCTGTATTCATCATTTTATTTACATCATAGTTACCATCTGAGTTTTTAAATTGGGAAACAAAACTAGAAAATTGACTCGGTTGCTGTTGTTGTTTTTGTTTATTCTGCGTCGGGTACGGTTGTTTTGGTGGATAAAACATCGCTTGTTGATTTCCATAGGGAGATGGTGGTGGCATATAGTATTGTGAATTCATATAAGGTTGCTGTTGTTGATCCATATAGGGTTGCTGCTGTTGATTCGTATAGGGTTGCTGCTGTTGATCCATATAGGGCTGCTGTTGTTGATTCGTATGGGGTTGCTGCTGTTGTTGTGGTTGATTCATAAACGACACTTCAAATGGCTGGTAATAATTTTGATTTCCATAATTAGGCTCGAAAGGATACATATTATACCGTAAATATGTATCCGTATTATATTGGTACATATTTTGCTGTGCATATGGATTAGATTGCTGATATACGTTAGATTGTTGAAACATGCATTCTCTCCTCCTTCACATAAGTTTCTACATATATAATATGTACTTGTAAAATAATTTGTGTGGCGGAGTCTCTGTCTATTTTTGTCGGAAGTTTAAATTTTTAAAAAATTAAAAAAGAAAACCCTTCCATGCTATGATAGTGAAGAAGAAGATTCTCATGGGGGAGGAATCAACATGGTATTAGGGGATTTAAAACAAGCGTTTTCTCAAAAAAAGGGGTATTACACAGAGAATGTAAATGAATTGTTAGACTTTACGAGACAGTGGTATCTCGAAGGAAAAATATGCATTTCAGATTACCGAACATTAATAAAAGAATTAGAAATAAACGGTGCAACAAAACCTACAACAATGACAGAAGCATAAAAAAACAAGAGGGTTTCCCCTCTTGTTACTTACATTGCTCAATTATATTTTGCAAAGTATACGAAATGGCTTGATGTGTTTCAAAGAATCGCTTACCTTTACCTTTATTTACAAAACATTGCAACACATTTGTCTGTAAATTATCGTACACTTGATCAATTTGCTGTACATGTATATACTTCGGTTTTTCTTCCTTAATCCATTTATAAGCTAATTCTTTCCACACTTTTAATTCCTCATCTACCATATCTACAAATGGTTTCATATCCTTATAAAAATCGTACTCAATCATTTCTCTTTTTTTCACATTCGCTTCATTATTATACTGCATGAGTTTTTCTGAAGATTGTATTAATGCTTCATACTTCATTTTATTCCCACCTTATTATGCACTCACTACGACGTTTTGAAATGCCTTCACCCAATTCCCTTTTTCTTCGTGATGCACTAATTTATTTTCCATATGCTCAATATGCATTTCTGTTATTTCTATCTTATTGCATATTTTTTCACCCGTATCCTTCAATGCATGATTCATTCTAATCCCTATATTCATTTCCAGCAAATCGAGAGAACTTAACATTTGATCCATTGTTTTCATTACATCTTCCTTCTGAACCATCGCCATATACAAAACGCCCCCTTCTTTGCTTTTCCTTTGTCATGTAATTTCGCCGAATGACTCCTCACTCCTGCTCACATGACAAAACTAGTTGTTATTCGTCAAAGAAATCATTTTGTATGTCATTTATAGAAATGGTAACAATACAAAAAGGAGGTGTATGAAAATGGTAAAGAACAAAAACGAAAAAAAGAAAAAACAAAACAAACAAAATAAACCCGAGACTGGCAACCCTAAGTTAGATGGTCCAAACTTCCCTGCTACATAAAGTGAAACTTTAGCACTTTTACAAAAAGCTAATTTCTGAGCATCCTTAATCTCTTATATTCATTACGTTTTGAGATTAAATTCTTAGCATACACGGCAGGATTACTTTACATTAAGAAGTCCCGTCTTCATTTATGAAGACGGGACTTCTTTTTTATTATATCACGAACTCATCCATCCTTTTAACAAAACGATTTACGATAGAAGCAACATAGATTTGCTCCCTCTTTCTTTTATACCATTCTGTTATATCAACTTCACCCTTATACTCTTCCTGTAGAAACAACTCATTTATTTCCATATCTCTACAAAACCAATCTCTCATACTTATTTCCTTATGTGCAACGACAGGATAAACCTCTCTAAGGGCTGGCGTACAAGATTTTCTAGCTTCTCTTACATAATATTCATAATCTGCTCTTGATCCTGTGTGTATAGTTTGCAATGCAAACCTATGGAATAAACTTTTATAATTCGGATGAAACAGTAACTCCGCTAATTTCTGCCCTAGTTCTATACGCTTTTGTAACGTTTCAAATTGATAAACTGAAAAACCATACATCCTCCCTTCAACAGTCGGAAAAATAACAGCACTAATATGAAGCATTTCTTGCAATTTAAAAAGTGCAGTATGGAATACATGTTTTTTAAAATATGCATTCTCAATAACTGGTTTTTGAATTTTATTTTGCTCATTTATAATAAGCGCTGTCATGAGCCTATTTATATCTTTTTTTTCCCAAAAATAAATCCATTCTTTTTCCATAAAAATTGATACGTTAAAATATTGTAACAAATAGAATAGTGGTACCTGCCTCCTCTTACTTTCTTCGTATAACAATAGCTGAGGAAATGCATCTAAAAAAATAATCCAATTCGCTTCTTCATAAGTCAGAAACAAATGTTTTTTTACTGTTTGAGGTAAAACAGTAGCATAATATCTCCCTTTTAAATCAGTCATATTCCATCCCGCATTTCTCGAGACCATACTTGCTAAAAAGGCCCACCTAATTTCACTGTTCCTTACATAATATTCTTGATAAGACTGTGTTCGAGAAATGTTGTCCATATTAGCCATTTCTATTTGCCTCTTAATGTTATAAACGATTGTTTTTTCTTCGTCTGTACAAACCATATTTTTACGATATTGTTTAATTTTCTCATAATCATTCCATGTAAACATAAATAAGTCATCATACCTTTCTTCAAAAAGGTCACATCTTTTTTCATTTTTTGTTATAATCACCTTTGTAAGTAATTCTTAGCAAGTTGGGAGTGGACACACTATGACCATTCGTTACCCAAACGGAAAACGGTACAATCAAGCTTCACAACCCCATAAAACACCAATTAAAAAACATACTTATAGTAATAGAGGTATGTCCCTTGAAGAGGAATTGAATGAAACAAATGAATATTACTTAACCCATAATATTGCATGTGTACATAAAAAACCTACACCTCTTCAAATTGTAAAAGTAGATTACCCCGCTCGAAGTGCTGCAGTGGTAAAAGAAGCGTATTTTAAACAACCTTCTACAACAGATTACAACGGTGTATACAAAGGGAAATACATCGATTTTGAAGCGAAAGAAACAAAAAATAAAACCAGCTTTCCACTTCAAAACTTCCACCTTCATCAAATTGAACATATGAAGCAAGTAATCGTTCATGATGGAATTGCATTTGTTATTATTAAATTTACACTTTTTGATGAACTTTATTTACTAGATGCAAAACATATTATTGCATTTTGGAATCGTCAAAATACTGGTGGACGGAAATCGATTACGAAAGAAGAAATAGAAGAGCATGGATCTTTATTATCATGCGGTTATCACCCTCGGATTGATTATATCCGTGTACTAGACACGGTTTATTTTTCGTGATAGAGTCATCACTAAGGCTCTTTTTTCGACTTTTGGGGAGAGAATGAAAGGTAGGAGAAAGTATAATGTCAGATAATTATCGTTCTCGTACAGAACGAAATCATGTAAAAAATCAAAATCAAAAGCAAGAAACAAATAAAGAAAAAAAACCAAAGAAAAAGGGCTCCTTTTTTAAAAAATTCCTTATAGGTTGTCTACTTCTTGGTATCGTTGGTCTTATAGCTAGCGTTTCCGCTTTCTTTGTTATGGTGAAGGACGCTCCAAAATTAGACAAATCAAAACTTGTCAATCCTTTATCAACAAAGTTTCTTGATAAGAATGGGAACTTTTTCTATGAATACGGTGCTGAAAAACGAACCCACGTTACGTATGATCAAATTCCAAAGGTAGTTGAAAGTGCATTCCTTGCAACTGAGGATTCACGTTTCTATGATCATAATGGAATTGATTTTAAACGAACTACAAAAGCAGTTATGGAAAATGTCACTGGAGGGTTCGGATCTCAAGGTGGTAGTACGATTACACAACAAGTAGTCAAAAACTATTTTCTAACGATGGACAAAACTGCGAAGAGAAAAGTACAAGAATGGTACCTATCTTACAAATTAGAGCAACAATACTCTAAACATGAGATCTTAGAAATGTACTTAAATAAGATTAACTTAGGTAACCGTTCGTACGGTATTGCAACAGCAGCCCAAAAATATTATAACAAAGATTTAAAAGACTTACAGTTACATGAAGCTGCTATGCTCGCTGGTTTACCCCAAGGTCCAAACATTTATGATCCAACCAAAAAGGAAAATGTTGAACGAGCAACAAATCGTCGTAATGTCGTATTGTCATTAATGAATCGACATGGTTATATAACAAAAGATGAAATGGATAACGCAATGAAAATCTCTGTAACTAAGGGTCTTCAACCGGCTTCAGAAGTAACTGAGATGAAGTATCAAGCATTTTTAGATGCTGTTGTAAAAGAAGTTGAAAAAGAATATCCCGATATAAATATCGGTTCAGATGGTTTAACGATTCATACAACACTTGACCAAGATGCTCAGGATTATGCTGAAAAAATTATGGATGGCAATCTTATTAAGTATCCGAACGATCAATTCCAAGGATCATTCGTATTTATGGATACACAATCTGGAGAAGTTCGAGCAATTGGAGCTGGGCGTAAAGAAAGTAAGTCTACTTTCAAAGGTCATAATATGGCCACTGATTTAAAACGCCAAGTTGGTTCAACAATGAAACCAATTTTCGACTACGGTCCAGCAATTGAGAATTTACAATGGTCTACATATCATCAATTAAATGACTCAGAGTATACGTATTCCACTGGTAAAAAAATACGAAATGCAACAAATAGTTACAAAGGTGACGTTTCACTACGTGAAGCTTTGAAAAAGTCATTAAACATTCCAGCTTTAAAGACAGCTCAAGCGGTTGGTCTTCCTAAGTCACAAGCGTTTGCTGAAGGTTTAGGTATGACATTTAAAGACGGCAAAACATATGAATCAACAGCAATTGGTAGTAACGATAGTTCTCCATTACAATTAGCGGGGTCATATGCAGCCTTTGGTAACGGTGGGAACTACAATAAACCGCACTTCGTAAAAGAAGTTATCTTCCCAGATGGGAAAAAGAAAAGTTTTAAACCGAAAGAACAACGTGCGATGCAAGACTACACAGCTTACATGGTGACTGACGTTCTTCGTGACGTAGTAAAACCTGGTGCTGGCGGTACTGGTCCAACAGCATACGTTTCAGGTGTTGATGTTGCCGGTAAAACAGGAACACAAAACTTTGATGAAGACGTTCTTAAAAAATATGGTATTCCAGCTGATGCAAACAGAGATAGTTGGTTCGCTGGATATACACCGCAATATACAATGGCAGTATGGACTGGTTACGAAAAAAATGGCCCAGAAAACTACATTAGTGACCGTTATACTAGAATTGCACAACAAATGTTCCAAGTAATGATGAGCAAATTCGCTACAGATAAATCCCGTTTCGAGCGTCCTTCTTCTGTACAAGAAATAAACGGAGAGTTATACGTAAAAGGTGCGAAAAAAGATGCAATTAAACAAATTAAAGTAGATGCACCTAGTGGTCTTAATGTCACTTTCGATGGCGCTAGTACTGTTACACTAAACTGGTCTGGACCAACAGAAGTTGATGCGTATGCAGCAAGCTATAAAGCGACTGACGGTTCAAGTGGTAGCCTATCAATAAGTGGTACGACAGCTTCTCTTGGTGGTATTAAACCTGGCGTTACTTACAGCTTCTCTGTAGTAGCGAAAAAAGGTACTGGAACAAGCCCAGCAGTTGGAGCATCCTTCACTGCGCCTGGCGGAACTCCAGATGCTAAGAAAACTGAAGAGGAAGCTGCCAAAAAGAAAGCCGAAGAAGAAGCTAAGAAAAAAGCTGATGAGGAAGCTCAGAAAAAGGCTAATGAAGATAAATTAAAACAAGAAGAAGCTCAGAAAAAAGCTGATGAAGAGCAGCGTAAACAACAAGAGCAACAGCAACAACAACAACAACGTAAACAACAAGAAGAAGCTCAGAAAAAGGCTGCTGAAGAAGAAGCTGCTAGAAAGAAAGCCGAAGAAGAAGCTGCTAGAAAGAAAGCTGAAGAAGAGGCTGCTAGAAAAAAAGCTGAAGAAGAACAACACAAGCAACAAGAACAACAACAAAATACCGGAGGAGATACACCTCACGCAGACGGAAATGTTGTCACAACAGAGTCTTAATACAAAAAAAGAAGTCCTTTCTCTTAACGAGGAAAGGACTTCTTTTTTGTTATCATTTTCTTAACATATAGCTTTTCTATTTCAATATACAACTGCGCTAACTGAATATAGGAATGATAATTATTCGGTTTCTTTATAATGAACGAATATCGCTCCATAAAATTAACTGGTTGTACTTCCAATTTACTCGTATAAGCTTCCATTTCATTCAAACTATGAACAGGTTGCTCATTTAGCCAATATATAATCGATAACAAATGTGCCGCAAAAAGAATCATTGGACCTTCAGCTTCTTGCTTATTTCTGTTTCGAAATAGTGTAGCAATGTCTTCATGCTTACTTTTCCATACATTCAACAGTACAGGAATACTATTTTCAATTTCATTCCACGGCTCATATTGTCTTTCAATATCAAATATAAAGTAAGTATTTTGTATTATTTCTTCAAAAGACTGATCTGTATGATACGTAATCGAAGTTACGCTTTCTGTAAAAAATGGTAAGCACCGAAATTCTTTCGGTATTTCTATAACTCGCTCCACCCTTTATTTCCCCTTCATTCGCTTCTTTCCTTCACGACACACTTCTAGTAATCGGCACTCTTCACATTGTGGTCGCTGTGCTTTACAGTGGTAACGCCCAAAGAAAATCATACGATGATGTGTAACGCCCCATTCATCCATCGGAACTTTCTTCATTAATGTCTTTTCTACTTCTAACACCGAATCTTTCCACCTACAAATCGCTAACCGTTTACTCACTCTCTCTACATGCGTATCAACAGCAATCGCTGGAATTCCAAATGCAACCGAAACAACTACATTCGCTGTCTTTCTTCCTACTCCTGGTAATTTCGTCAGCTCGTCACGGTCTTCTGGAACTTTCCCGTTATAATCATCTAGCAACATCTGGCACAATTTTTGAATATTTTTCGCCTTATTTCTAAACAATCCAATGGAACGTATATCTTGTTGTAATTCTTCTAAAGACACGCTTAAATAATCTTCTGGTGTTTTATATTTTTGAAATAAATTTTTCGTCACTTTATTTACAAGTGCATCTGTACATTGTGCAGATAACGCCACCGCGATTACTAATTCAAATGGATTATCATGAATTAATTCACAATGTGCTTCTGGATACATATCCGCCATTGTGTCTAAACAATAGCGAATTTGCGCTTTATTTAACATATACTTCCTCCTACATTACTGCTCCAACCAATTATAAAAAGGCACTTTCCCAGTAAATTTCGTCTCTTGTTTTGTCGTTTGCTGCGTTCGTTGTTGATTTGCTCTAAATTTCCGTCCTTGGTTTTGGGCTTGATCTACTGTTTTAATACCATTCTTTTTCCACTCAAATAAAATACGATCAATATATCGGAAATTAAGCTTACCGCTCATTACAGCTTCCCTGAGGGCCGCTTGAATTAAATTCGGATGATGTTGATCTTGATCTTCCCACATACCCAACGTTTCACATTCAAACGGAGAAAGTGGTCTTCCAAATTCTTTTTCAAATATTGTATATAAATTTACTTGCAGTTGTTTTATTTCTTTTTGTTCTTCCTCTATTGATTCGTTCATTAAGAAATGCAATATTTTTTCCCATAGCGGTTGTAAAGAATAACTTTCACACATCATCGCTTCTGATTTTTGTCCACCTTCTAGTGATAAAAAACCTTTTTGAATCAATGTCTGAATTACTTCCATACATTTCATTTCAGTAATCGTCATCCGTTCTGAAATCTCTGACGGAGTCGGAAACGAATTGCCCGATTCTAAAAATGTGTGTACATGAAGTACAACCATAAATTCCATTTCATTTAACCCTAATTTTTTATAATGCATCATAAGTAATTTTGGAATTGCAATGCTTCCCTGCTCAAACCACTGTAACATCATTTTCTTTTTCATCACCAAACACCTCGCTCTCTAGTATAACACACCTTTCGCTATTTCTTTTTGCCACAATTCGTCAAAAAAACCTTCCTATTATGTAGGAAGGTTTTTTGTATTGCGTTAATAAAATATACAATTAAGCTTGCACTTTACTTTTCATAAACGTATGAATGCGTTCTAATGCTTTCTCTACTTGTTCAAGAGATGTCGCATATGATAAACGAACGTTATTTGGAGCACCAAATCCTGTACCTGGTACAAGAGCCACTTTTTCCTCTTCTAATAGAGCTTTTGCCCAATCATCCACAGTTTCGTATCCTGATAAAGCTACAGCTTCTTTTACATTAGGGAATAAGTAAAATGCACCTTGTGGTTTAATGCAAGTAAAGCCAGGGATTTGAATTAATTTATCATAAATAATGTTTAATCTTTCTTCAAATGCTTGACGCATTGTTTCTACAGGTTCTTGTGAGCCTGCATATGCTGCAATTGCGCCGTATTGAGCGATTGAAGTAGGGTTTGACGTACTATGACTCGCTAAGTTCGTCATCGCTTTAATAAGCTGCTTATTTCCTGCTGCATATCCAATACGCCATCCTGTCATAGAATGAGATTTAGATACACCATTAATAATAAGTGTTTGTTCTTTTAATACATTAGAAAGCTGGGCAATCGAAGTATATTCTGCTCCACCATAAATTAATTTTTCATAAATTTCATCTGAAACGATTAAAATATCGTGTTCTAAACATACCTCTCCAAGCTGTTGTAATTCCTCTTTGCTATAAATCATTCCTGTTGGATTGCTCGGTGAATTAATAATAACTGCTTTCGTTTTCTCTGTAATTGCCTCACGCAGCTGCTTCGCTGTAATTTTGTACTCATTGTCTTCCAGGCCTTCTACGTAAACTGGCTTACCTCCAGCAAGCTTTACTTGCTCAGGATAACTTACCCAATAAGGAGTTGGGATGATAACTTCATCTCCTTCATCAAGTAACACTTGGAATAATGTATATAATGCATGCTTTGCACCGTTACATACAATAATTTCAGATGGATCATACGCAATTCCTTGATCACGTGTAAACTTCTTCACAATTTCTTGTTTTAACGCTTGTAATCCACCTGTTGGTGTATACTTCGTATGTCCTTCTAACATCGCTTTATGTGCAGCATCCATAATATGTTCTGGC
Source organism: Bacillus sp. M5A3_1b (assembly GCF_053345335.1). Taxonomy (NCBI): domain Bacteria; kingdom Bacillati; phylum Bacillota; class Bacilli; order Caryophanales; family Bacillaceae; genus Bacillus; species Bacillus sp. M5A3_1b. Next base: position 226,382 of record NZ_JBKEZY010000002.1, read on the forward strand.
GTATTAAAGTCAGGTTCTCCTGCCCCTAATCCAATTACATCATGACCTTCTGCTTTTAATGCTTGTGCCTTTGCTGTAATTTCTAAAGTTGCAGATGGTGTTAAAGCAGCTACTCGCTTTGCTAATTTCATTTGTAGTTCCCCCTACATCTATTTTTCAATGCTGTAGTGACCAGCATAAGCCCCATTTTGAAACTCTAAATAATAATACGTATAACGATCTTCCTGATCAATATATGTAATTTCCCACAACGGAATATCGTTTTGAGCACCTAATTTTACTTTTATAATTTCTTTTGGCTTTGGCTTTGGCTCATCACCTTTTCCTGTAGCTTGTTCAGCCAACTTTTGCAAAGCTTCTTTTTCAGGAATACCTTCACTCTTTTTCTTCACAAGGACATTCCCTTTTTTATTAGGCACCCAAACAATAATTTGTTCTCCTTTTTCGTCTACACCTTGTACGACTGTATATGAAGAATTTCCATTATAATAATCAACAGATTTTACTTTTGTAAGCTTTGCCTTTTCTTTCGCAATTTCTACAGATTTTGCCTCTTTATGGATTTTCTTTTCCATTGCTTTATTGTAAACATACGCCCCATATATTCCGCTAGCAACGATTACGATAACGATTGCAAAGATCCACTTTTTCATTGTATCATTACGTTCTGTAAATCGTAAATACAGCTATTTCTTTATCTTTTTCGTCTAATGCTAATCCGAACATGAGGTCCTGTTCTTTTAACGTACGATTCAAACTATCAACAATTTTATACAAGTCAGACGAATATTTAATACGCGTCGTTGATAGGACTTCGATTTTCTTATCCATGAAAAAACTCCTCCGTTACACAAAAATTTCTAATTATAGAAGAACGCAATACGGTTACAATAAGAGTACATTCTTTACAACCCCTGCTTCATCACCCATCTATTATAGCAGGACATGTACTGCAAAAAAAGGTTTCAAGTCGAAAACCAATACATTTTGTATACAAGAAGTAAGAAAAATAAAATTCCTCCTCCCCACATTTTTTACGCCTGAAGCTTAAATGTACTTCAGGCGTATTTTTCTTCCAATTTTATTTATTTGGCCATGCCTTTAATTGTTCTAATAATTCTTCTAGAGGGCCTTCATAAAGCGGAACAGTTGGGATTGATTGTAAAAAACGTTTTCCATAAGAAGCGCTTATCAAACGACGGTCTAATACAAATACTGTTCCGGTATCTGTACTTGTTCTAATCAGACGACCAAATCCTTGTTTGAAACGCAAGATTGCTTGCGGGAGTGCTAACTTAGCGAATACGTCCTCTCCTTGATTTTTTAACCACTCTCCTTTTGCTTCCATCATCGGTTGATGAGGAGGCGTAAAGGGAAGCCGTACAATAACAAGACAACTAAGGGCATCTCCAGGTATATCTATCCCTTCCCAAAAACTACTTGTTCCTAACAAAATCGATTTGTCGAACTCTTGAAATTTACGAATGAGACGACTTCGGCTCTTATTATTTACACTTTGCGTTAATAATAAATACCCCTCTAATTCCTCATCATTTTTCAAATTCGTATACGCTTCTTTCAACATTTCATACGAAGTGAATAAAACAAGCATTCTACCTTTTGTAGCTTTCGCTATTTTTGCAATATGTGCCGACACAGATTCAATATATTCTTCATTACTTGCTTGCTTAATAAAAGGCACATCTGTTGAAACCATTAATTTCATCTGTTCTTCAAAACGGAATGGTGATGGAACCTGTAATGTATTGGGAGCAAAATCATGTAAACCTAGCTCCTCTTTTATATAGTCAAATGAATCGTTTACTGTTAACGTTGCTGATGTGAAAATAACACTCTTTTTTTGTGTTAAAAATTCATCCGCAAGCCTTTCACCAATATGAACAGGCTGTGCATATAAAACGGTTGAATGAATTGTTCCCTTCGTTTCAGTCTCCATCCATGTCACGTATGAATTTTTTTCTAAAATGAGTAATTGTAAAGATTGTTCCATCTTTCTCAACAACTCAATTAAATGCATAAATTCACCTGTAACAACATGCATCTCCCATTCTAATTTACTTTGCAATATATCAACTTGCTTCTCAAGTATAGTCAATAATTTTCTTACATCGTATACAAAACGATTTGTTAACTCTGTAATGCTATCCCATAACTTACCTTTCTCTACTTCCGTGTTATATCGATAAATGAGTGGCATATTGCTTATCCCTTGTTCCTGCTTTGTTTGTTTAAAGATGAAAGCACGTAACATTTGGAATAGCTCATCCGCATCAAATTTCAATTCCTTCAAACTATGACTCACCATACGGAAAGTCGAACGAGAGGCTTGCTCTGATTTTTTCATCATTTTATATACTTTAGAAAGTACATCATCTGTTTCTAGCGTACCAAGACGAGATAAAACTAATTGAAAATACATACAGGAGAACTGTTCACCTAATGTTCTACTCGCCGCTTCCTCGATATGATGAGCTTCATCAAAAATAATATGTTCACATGAAGCAAATAGTGGTTCTTCACTTGAAAAATCTTGAAATAATAACGCATGATTTGTAATAACGATATCTGCAAATAATGCTTTATTCTTTGCTCGTTGATAAAAACAACGGCTATACCAGTTGCTTTGCATCCCACCTGGACTATGTACATCACTACAAATACGGTTCCAAAGTAACTTTCCGCCCTCAGGAATATTTAATTCATCACGATCGCCAGTTTCTGTTTGCAATAACCACACTAAAATTTTTGCCTTTGTGAGCGCCATATCATAATTTTTCTCTTCCTCTTGCAAAGCATATTCAAATTTATGTAGACAAAGATAATGCTTTCTTCCTTTCAAAAGAGCTACTTCAAATGAAAATGGCATTATTTTCTGTAATAATGGAATTTCTTTTTCTAATATTTGTTGTTGCAGTTGTACTGTTTGGGTACTTATGATGACAGGTTCTTCTTTTTTCGTTGCAAAATAAATACTTGGAAGTAAATATGCAAGAGTCTTTCCTGTTCCTGTTCCTGCTTCAATTAGTGAAAACCTAGAATCTCTTAGTGCTGTATATATTTCCTTCATCATAATCTGTTGGCTTTCTCTTTTTTCAAACTTTGGCATATTCAATTCAAGTTTATCGATTGCCTTATGCAAGAAAGCATCAAATTTAGATGAACATGTTTCACTGAGATTTAAAGCATAATTCCGTTTTCGAAGCGCAATATTTCGATACACTTCATACCCCTCTGCCACTTTTCTACCATGCATCATTTTCTTTAAAATATTTTCAGAAAGTACATCCGCTATATCACTTTGAAAAACATCGCTCAATTCATAAAGCGATTGCAAGGTGACAAGTGGTAACTTTTCAATTTCATTTAAAAATTGTAAAAATAATTCCGCTGTTGCAAGAGCATCACTATCCGCACGATGCGGTTGATCGTGCTCTAATTCATGTTGTTTAGCTAAATCACGTAATTTATAACTATCAGCTGTCGGCAAAAGAATTTGCGCCAACTCCACTGTATCAACTTTCGGACAATGTACTTCTGTATATCCAGCCCACCTTAATTCTTCCGTTAAAAAATTCCAATCAAAGTGAACGTTATGTGCAACGAAAGCTGCACCTTGCAATAGCTCAACAACCATCGGGGCTACATCTTGAAATAACGGGGCTTGCTTAACCATACTCTCATCAATCCCTGTTAATTCTGTAATAAATGGCGGAATCTCTCTCTTCGGATTAATAAAAGATGAAAAAATCTCTAGTATCTCTCCATCTTCCACTACAACAGCTGCGATTTGGGTAATTTTATCCTTCCCGTCCTTCCAGGAGTTCCCTGTCGTCTCTAAATCCACAACGACATAACGTTTACTCATATATGTAACACCTCAATTTCTTACCTATCAAACACAAAATTATATAATGTTACTATACCACGTTTTATCTCATCTTAATGAAAAGATGCACAAAAAAGCTATCTCCGTAATAGAGATAGCCTTCTTACTTATAATATCGTACCCGCTTTTTCAGCGCCTAACATTTGGATAATTTGATTATCATCGTCTAATACTGCAATTTTCGGCTCTTGGTTATGAATATTTTCTTCTGCCACTAAACCGTAGCAAATAATAATAACTTTATCCCCTGGCTGTACAAGCCTTGCAGCTGCACCATTTAAACAAACAACACCGCTACCGCGTTCTCCTTTAATAACATATGTCTCTAAGCGCGCACCATTATTGTTATTTACAATTTGTACTTTTTCATTTTCTACAATATTTACTGCATCCATTAAATCTTCATCAATTGTAATACTACCTACATAATTTAAGTTTGCTTCTGTTACCGTAGCGCGATGTAACTTCGCTCTCATCATTGTGCGAAACATAGATGCTCCCCCTTATTTAACCGTTAATGTTATATTGTCAATTAATCGTACATTCTCAAATTTAACTGCAATTGCTAAAATGATTCGTCCTTCAATTTTATCTATTACTTGTAGTGAAGGATAGGCATATAAATCAGCATAATCTACAGTGCCTTTCGTATACGTCTCAATATACTCTTTCACAAGAGTTGTAATGATTTCTGCATTACGTTCGCCTGCTTCAATTCTTTCTTTCGCTTTACATAGACTGCGATATAAATGAGGAGCCTCTTCACGCTCTTCTTGTGATAAATACACGTTACGAGAACTTTTCGCTAATCCATCTACTTCCCTTACAATATCCACTGGTACGATCGTAACCGGAATATTAAAATCAGCGACAAATCCTTCAATGACAGCAACTTGCTGTGCATCTTTCATACCAAAATAAGCACGCGTTGGCAATGTAATATTAAATAGTTTCATTAGTACAGTCGCAACTCCAGCGAAATGACCAGGTCTTTGTTTGCCACATAATACATCGGTACGCTTTACAACTGCTACTGTTGTCGTTTGTTCTGCTGGATACATTTCTTCTACGCTCGGATAAAATAAATAATCTACACCGTTTTCTTTTGCTACATTTTCATCTCTATCAATATCACGAGGGTATCGATCTAAATCTTCATTCGGCCCAAACTGTAGCGGATTGACAAACACGCTTAAAACCACAATTTCATTTTCTTCTCTTGCCTTACGTAATAAAGTCGCATGGCCTTCATGTAAATAACCCATCGTTGGAACAAAACCAATACTTTTTCCACTTATACGAAGTTCGTTTGTAATTTGCTGCATCTCTTGCACTGTAGTTACGATTTTCATTATTGTTTTCCTCCGTATAACGCTAAGCATTCTTCCTCTTTCATTGTGAATGAATGTTTTTCTTCTGGAAATTGCCCTGTCTTTACTTCAGTAACGTATTGTGAAATCCCTCGCACAATCTCCTCTTGAACAGACGTATATTGCTTTACAAATTTCGGAACACGATTTACGCCGTATGAGATAAGATCATGATAAACAAGTACTTGCCCATCTACTTTTTTCCCTGCTCCAATTCCAATCGTCGGAATTGTTAGTTGCTTCGAAATTAATTCCGCTAACTGCATTGGCACACATTCTAACACAAGCGCTATCGCACCAGCTTCCTCACATCTCTTCGCATCTTCTATTAATTTTTTTGCACTTTCAGCATCTTTTCCTTGTACTTTATACCCACCTAGTACTCCTACAGATTGAGGAGTTAAGCCTAAGTGTGCCACGACAGGAATTCCCGCATTCGTCAAGTAATGAATAGTTGATACCACTTCCCCTGCACCTTCTACCTTCAGTGCATGAGCACCACTCTCTTGAACAATGCGGCGTGCATTCACCATCGTATCTTGAGGCGACACATGATACGACATAAATGGCATATCAGTTACAATAAACGTCTCTTTCGCTCCTCGGCGTACAGCTTTCGTATGATGAATCATATCCTCTACTGTTACAGGTACTGTTGAATCGTAGCCGAGCACAACCATCCCAAGGGAATCTCCAACTAGAATCATATCAACTTCAGCTTCTTCTGCTAACTTAGCAGACGGATAATCATACGCCGTTAGCATCGTAATCGGCTCACCTTGCTCTTTCATCTTCAAAAAATCTGTTTTTGTTTTCAAAAACTACTCCTCCTTTATACAGGAGAGAGGAGATGGCCGAAATCATATAAAAAACCCCTCTGGCCATAAAAGGGCAGAAGGGTTGTGTGTTAGTCGGCATTATTCATCCCTCTGTCCCAGTCCGTTATTGGATCAAGGCAGAATCCAAGTTATTATTTTTCGTATTGCTTTGAATCATGGTGCAGTTCGCTCTGATACTGCCCATATTCGAACTAATTATAGCAAACTCCAAAAAGAAATTACTACATTTTTTTGAAAAAATAATTTTTTATTCCTATTACGGTATGTGAAATTTTTAAACATCACTCCATTATAGAAAGATAAATCGCTTAATTTACATGCATAGTATAACTCTTCAAATAATGATGCAGGTTAATGGAGGAAACATACTTATAAAAGGAGAATTGCGAATGTCTATGAACAAATGGTTATTTCGACTTACCGGTTTTCTTGTGATAATTGTAGGGATGATAACGTTTAGCTCCTTCCATGTATTTGCTTCAGTTAACGTCGTGACACAACCTATCGATTCAACGAAAGTAATTGAGGTTGAACTGAATGATAATTACTTTAACCCTAATGTCATCACGATTCCGATCGAACAATCTACAACATTGCTTTTGAAAAACAAAGGTAAAAGCGAGCACACCTTTACAGTAAAAACACTCGGAATTGACGTCGTAGTCGAGTCCGGAAAAGAAAAAAATATTACCGTGAAACCTACAAGTGCTGGTACATATGAATTAATATGTCGGTACCATCTCCTTAAAGGAATGGAAGGCAAAGTAATCGTCAAATAAAAAGAAGTTCCTAATAGGAACTTCTTTTACTTAATTTCGATATCCGCAGAATGAATGTGATGTACTTTCCCTTCATGGTCCTCCAGAAGCAATACACCATCCTCTGTAATTCCTTTTGCTACCCCTGTAATTGTCTCCCTCATCGTTCGAGCGGTAATTTCTTTCCCGATGCTCACAGCGTAACTTTCCCAAAGAATTTTAATGACAGAGAAACCATTTTGTAAATACTCTTCATATAATTTTTCTAGTTGTAAAAAGATTTGTTGCATAAGCTCTGCACGAACAATTGGCTTACCGGATTCAATCGCTAAAGAAGTAGCAATATGCTGAATTTCCTCATCAAAATGTTCTTGCTTTTGATTCGCATTAATACCAATCCCCATAATAACAGCATTAATTTTATCGGGATCCGCCTGCATTTCTGTTAATATACCTACAGCCTTTTTACCTTGAATTAAAATATCATTTGGCCATTTTATTCCTACGTTTACACCCGTGCACTTTTCAATCGCTTGTGCAACGCTAACAGCCGCTAATAAAGTAAGTTGTGGTGCATGATGAACCGGGATTGATGGACGTAAAATAATACTCATCCAAATTCCTGTTCCTTTTGGTGAATGCCATTTCCTGCTTAAACGACCTCTGCCGGCTGTTTGTTCTTCTGCAACAACAATCGTTCCTTCTTCTGCACCTTCATAAGCAAGTTTTGCTGCAATATGCTGCGTAGATTCAACAGACTCTTCAAAATATACCGTTCTACCAATATGTTTCGTTTGTAACCCTAACTGAATTTCATTAGCAGTCACTTTGTCTGGCTTACTCGCAATTCGATAACCTAATCGACGCACAGCTTCAAGTTCATATCCCTCATTCCGAAGGTCCTCCATATGTTTCCACACAGCGGTTCTTGAACAACCAAGTTTATCACTAATCGTTTGGCCAGATACAAACGCGCCATCCGCTTCTGAAAAAACTTGCAATAACTGCTTTCTTATAGTAGATTGCATTCTTGCAGCCACTCCCTTATACACTCTTTCTCATTAACTACGTTTCCTTGTACGATTGCTTCCTCAATTTTTTGAATCATTTCAGCAACCCACGGACCTGGCTTTTTATTTGCCCAGTTTAATAAATCATTCCCAGTCACATTCATTTCTTGTCGATTCTTGATTGGCAATGCTTCAAACAACGTTTGTACCCGTTTAACAGATGTATTATCATAGCTTTCAATCATCGCTTCATATACTCTTTCTGCCATTTCAGCGATATGAATTCCCGTTTTATAAAGAAGAACTGTATCCCAATCCTTCTCCTTTCTCGTACGGATTGTTAATAAAACTGCAACGATATCTTTTATTTTTTTATTCGAAAACTTCCATTGACGTAAAAAGACAGATGGATGCTCTTCCCCAATACAATATAAGAAGAATGCCCATGCCTCAATGTCCGTTTCAAAAGAATCCCAGTTATACTGCGTAGCTTTTAATAATCTCTCTTCTGACATTTGTAAATATGGCAGATGAGAAAATAGCTTCGTTTCTACTAATTCTTGCAAGCCCTTCACGCAATATGTACCAGTTAACAGTTTCTCAAACTCCACTGTAATTCGCTCAATTGCAATATGTTCTAGCAAATGTCCATATGTTTCTATTGCTTGTTTCGTTTTCATTTCTAAAGAAAAACCTAACGTACTTACGAAACGAATACCACGCATCATTCGCAGGGCGTCTTCTTGAAAACGATCCGCAGCATTGCCAACTGTCACAATTTCTCTCTTTTGAATCGCTTGCTGTCCAGCAAATAAATCAACCATTTTGCCTTCTTCTGTCATCGCAATTGCATTCATTGTGAAATCACGACGTTTTAAATCCTCTTCTAATGAACGAACAAATTGAACACTACTAGGTCTTCGAAAATCTTCATATTCGCTCTCTGTTCGAAAAGTGGTTACCTCATAAGGTTCACCATTTTCTACCACAATTACAGTTCCATGCTCAAGACCAACAGGAACATGTCTTGGAAATATAGCCATCACTTCTTCTGGTAAAGCAGATGTCGCAATATCAATATCTCCAATCGGCCTATCGATAATAAGATCTCGTACGCTTCCGCCGACAAAGTAGGCCTCATGTCCTCGTTGCTTTAAAGTCTCAATAATAGAACTAGCTTTTTTAAATCTTTCCATTTTTGTCATCCCTTAGTACATCATAGTAAATCGTTTCATATTGTGAGACGATTTTTTCAGAGCGGAACTGCTCGTAAACACTTGCTCTTGCTCGCTCTCCCAAATTACGGTGAAGTTCTTCATCCTTTAATAGCTGAATGGCTTGATTTGCCACTCCTGTTGGATCGCCAACTTCACATAAATATCCTGTTTCACCATGTTGAATGACTTCTGGAATACCTCCAACCCTTGTTCCGATACAAGGTACACCACACGCCATCGCTTCTAATAAAACAAGACCAAAACTCTCCTTCTCTGAAAGAAGCAACATTAAATCACTCATCGCAAGTAGCTCTGCAACATTATCTTGCTTCCCTAAGAATAAGACGCGATCTTCAATATGTAAATTTTTTACTATCTGTAAAATCGTGCAAAATTCTGGTCCATCTCCAACAAGAAGCAACTTCGCATCTACTTCTGTAACAATTTTAGCAAATGCCTGAACAACATCTTGCACACGTTTCACTTTACGGAAATTTGAAATGTGAATCAGTATCTTTTCACTCTCACTTATACCGTATTCTTTCTTTAATTGAGACATATCACGCTTGAAATATACACGCTCGTCTATAAAGTTATATACCGTTTGAATGTTTTTATTTGGTTTTACAAGCTCATGCGTTTCGTTAATCAATGAATGCGAGACAGCCGTCACAACATCAGATTGCTCAATACCAAAACGAATTAAATTATTTAACGAAGGGTCGGAACCTAACACAGTAATATCTGTTCCATGCAAGGTTGTAACAATTTTAATACGCTCTCCAATCATTTGTTTTGCTAAATAAGCACAAATGGCATGTGGTATTGCGTAATGCACATGTAAAATATCTAGGTTCTCTCTTTGTGCAACCTCTGCCATTTTACTCGCTAACGCTAAATCGTATGGTGGATATTGAAATACAGAGTATTGATTTACCGTCACTTCATGAAAATAAATGTTTGGATACACTTTATTTAACCGGAATGGTAAACCCGATGTAATAAAATGAATTTCATGCCCGCGTTCCGCTAATTGCTTTCCTAATTCTGTTCCAACAACCCCAGAACCACCTACAGAAGGATAACATGTAATACCTATTTTTAATTTCATTTACATCCCCCCTATTAAATCAGCATGTAATAAAACCGGTTTCTTACTCATAAATCCCTCGGCATATAAGACTCCAACTTCTTTTCCAAACATTTTCTCTCGAGCGACCACAGTTTCAACGTACCCTTCTGTTAACGGCGTTTTCACACCATCACTCCCTGTTGAAAACTGACTTTCATACGCTTCTAATGCTTCCACTTTTATAGAAAGGTACTCACTTATATCTATACAAAAATTCGGTTTATGAAAACCATTAATCATATAATAATAAAAAGACTCCACGCGATGTGGCGAAACCTCTGGCATATATTTACGAATTCCCGCTGAAAAAATAGCATCTTCCACAAGTTTTGCACAATTTGCATGATCTGGATGACGATCTTCATAATACGGCGCGAAAACTAGTTTCGGTTTATATGTACGAATCACCTTTACAATTTCACGTATATACTCTTCTTTCATATACAAACCACGGTCTGGCATCGCTAAATTCAGTCTCGTTTTTACTCCCATTATACGAGCTGCCGCCTTTGCTTCTTCTTTTCTCAATTCTATCGTTCCATTAGAAGAAAGGTCAGCTTCTGTTAAATCACAAATACCTACTTCATACCCTTGCTTCGTATATTTAGCAATGGTACCAGCCATGCCGATTTCAACATCATCGGCATGAGCACCAAACGCTAATATATGTAATCCACTCATAATTGTTCCCCTCATTTTCTAAACTTGCGGTAATCTAAATCTCCTCGCTCTAATGCGTGCATTAACATTTCAGCACTTGCCATATTCGTTGCAAGTGGAATCGCATATACATCACATAAACGAAGCAATGCATTTACATCTGGTTCATGCGGCTGAGCAGTTAGTGGATCTCGGAAAAAAATCACCATATCCATATCGTTTTTTGCAATCATGGCACCAATTTCTTGATCGCCACCAAGAGGACCCGACTGAAATCTTGTTACAACTAAACCAGTTGCCTCCATAATACGAAGTCCTGTCGTCCCTGTTGCAAATAATTCATGTTGTTCAAAAATTGGTTTATATGCGTATGCAAACGAAACCATGTCATCTTTCTTTTTGTCATGTGCGATTAAGGCAATTTTCATCCGTTGTCTCCCCTTTAGTCGATAATATTTTCTAAACCGTACACAAGATGATCTAGATTCATTACTGTATCAATTGATAGTTTTACACCCGACATAAATGATGCACGATTGAATGAATCATGACGAACCGTTAACATTTGTCCATCTCCACCAAACATTACTTCTTGGTGTGCAATAAGTCCTGGTAAACGTACACTATGAATGTGAATGCCGTCTACATTTGCACCACGAGCACCTTTTAGTTGTTCTACTTCATTCGGATGACCTTGCTGCTTTGCTTCACGATTTTGACGAATTAATTCTACTGTTTTTACTGCTGTACCAGATGGTGCATCTAACTTTTGATCATGATGCAATTCAATTACTTCAACATCTTGGAAATACTTCGCTGCCATTTGTGAGAATTTCATCATAAGAACTGCACCAATTGCAAAGTTTGGAGCGATAATTGTTCCTACTGCTTTTTCTTTCGCATTCTCTCTTAATTGCTTTAGTTCTTCTTCTGTAAATCCAGTTGTACCAATAACAGAACGAAGTCCACGCTCAACTGCTAGTGTAACGTGTTGTTTCCCAACTTCTGGCGTTGTTAAATCTAACAACACATCTGCTTCTACTTCCTCTAAACAAGTATGTAAATCTGCGTAAATTGGCGCTTGTAACGCTGGCATGCCCGGTAAATCAGAAATTTTCTCTCCACCATGCTTATAATCCACTGCTGCTACCAAATTAAAATGTTCCGTTCTTTCCATAAGAAGGACTGCTTCATGTCCCATACGTCCTCTTGGTCCAGCGATAATTACTTTAATTTCTTTCATTATTCTTTCTCTCCCTCATCAATACGTGTCCAGCGATCTTTATCACGTGTATTAAATTTATTCATTACAATGTTATGTGCCGTTTCTAAATCAATATTTAAACTATTTGCCATACAAATCATAACAAATAATACATCTCCAAGCTCTTCTTCCAGACTACGTTCTTTTTCAGTTGTTTTCTTCGGTTTCTCACCATAATAATGATTTACCTCTCTTGCAAGCTCCCCCATTTCTTCCGTTAAACGAGCCATCATTGCAAGTGGACTGAAATAACCTTCTTTAAACTGACCAATATATGCATCTACTTCTTTCTGCATATCCTTCATCGTTTTTGCTTCCATACAATTCACCTCTAATCCTTCCTCTTTCATGTTAGCCAATTCATCGCGATTTGACAAATATTATTCCCTGCAAAACACCTATTTGCGCCCCCTTTTTAGATAGAATATAATAAAGTGAAACTTTCTTTTGCGGTTTTTGCAAAAGATCAGCCAGAACCAATCGGGCTCTTATGGCTGGTTTGATCTCACTTCACTGCTTTACCCTCTACCAGCCGTTAGAGCGGGGTAAAGTGAAACTTTCTTTTGCGGTTTTTGCAAAAGATCAGCCAGAACCAATCGGGCTCTTATGGCTGGTTTGATCTCACTTCACTGCTTTACCCTCTACCAGCCGTTAGAGCGGGGTAAAGTGAAACTTCTTTTGCGGTTTTTGCAAAAGATTAGCCCGAACCAATTGGGTTCCAGCGGCTGGTTTGCCCTCCTTCAGAGCTTTATCCCCTATCAGCCATTGGAACGGGGTAAAGTGAAACTTCTTTTGCGGTTTTTTATAGCCTTCACTATTTTTACTAAAAGCTAGAAATTACTTATCATTATGTTTTACCGTATCAGCGGAGCAATGCCATTTACATAATTAGGAGGATTTCTATATGACATCAAATTTGAAGATTCGAAATATCATTTTCATTTTAATCGGTTCCGCTATTTTTTCTTTCGGTATTGTGAATATCAATATTGAAAATCACCTTGCAGAAGGTGGATTTACCGGTATTACACTATTATTGTATTTTCTATTTAAGCTTGATCCTTCTTATTCAAACTTAATTTTAAATATCCCTATATTTTTTATTGGTTGGAAGTTACTTGGAAGAACGACATTTATTTATACACTAATCGGCACCTTCAGCGTATCTTTATTTCTATGGATTTTTCAACGTTACGAAGTTCTCAACTTACATGTAAACTTACAAAATGATATGACACTCGCGGCTTTATTCGCCGGGGCATTTATCGGTGTCGGTCTTGGAATCATATTTAAATATGGCGGGACTACTGGCGGTGTGGATATTATCGCAAGACTCGCTCATAAATATGTTGGCTGGAGTATGGGGAAAACGATGTTTATGTTTGATGCTATCGTCATTATCGTCTCTATTCTTACCTATTTATCGTACCGCGAGGGCATGTATACGTTAGTTGCTGTTTTTATCGGGGCGAAAGTCATTGATTTTATGCAAGAAGGAGCCTATGCGGCAAAAGGAGCAACTATTATCTCAGATAAAAACGATGAAATTGCTGCCAAAATTTTATCTGATATGGAACGCGGAGCTACTTTTTTAAAAGCTGTTGGATCGTATACAAAAGTGGAACGGAACGTATTATATTGCGTTGTTGCTAAAAATGAAATCGTGAAATTAAAAAATATTATTACTTCTGTAGATCCTCATGCCTTTGTTGCTGTAAGTGATGTACATGATGTAGTTGGTGAAGGTTTTACGTTAGATGAAAATAAAAATCCGTTACATAAATAAACGCAACTAGAAAAGCTCTCTAGCTTTTCTAGTTTTTTATTACATGTTTTTTAAGTTTCTCTAAATCCTCATAAATAAGCTCCAATAAACTCCGATTATAAAAAATGGAAGCAGGATGAAAAGTCGGGAAAATATGATATTCTTTCTCTGACCATGTAAACGCTGCACTTTGCATATCCTTTACTTTTTGAATAGGCTGTTTTAATAATTTTCCGTGCACATCAGTTATTTTTTTATGTTTTCCTGTTAAACGTTGAAGGCCGATATTTCCAAGTGTGACGATAAGCTTCGGGTTTATTTTCTCTAATTCATAATCTAACAACGGGGCATGGGCAAGTATTTCTCCTTGATTTGGCGTTCTATTATACTTTTTCTGTATGATTTCACCATTTCGTTCTTTTTTCTCTCGCCACTTATATGGTCTACTTCGAACAGCGCTCGTGATATATACTTCTTCCCTTTTAACTTGAATACGCTCTAAAAAATCCATTAGTTGTTTTCCCGCCCTCCCGCTAAACGGAATCCCATTATGAATTTCTGTTTCACCAGGCGCTTCTCCTAACAACATAAATTTCGGATTTTCAGGACCTTGTCCACTTAAGAAACCTTCTAGCTGATAAAGAGCACTTTGTTCTTTCACTTGTTTTACTAAATGGCTTGGATATTTCATTTTCCCCACCGCCTTTCCGTATTACTTCTATTATTTCTATTTGCAATACATTATATAATTCAATTCACAAAACAAAAAAAGACTATCAAAATTGATAGTCTTTAGTCGTCGCTACGCTGCATACCAGTATACATTAATACGAGACGTAATAATTCAAATACCGCTACAGCTGCAGCTGCTACATATGTTAATGCTGCCGCATTTAATACTTTACGAGCTTGCCCATATTCATCTGTTGATACGATACCTAACGCTTCAATTTGTTGCATCGCACGCTTTGATGCATCAAACTCAACAGGTAATGTAACGAGCTGGAACACAACACCTGCTGCCATTAAGATGATACCTAATAACAATAAGTTAGACATAGATGCAAAGGCACCAATCATAATAAATACCCAGGAAATATTTGATCCAAAGTTTGCAACTGGCACTAACGAATGACGAATACGCATAAAGTTATAGTCTTTTGCATCTTGAATTGCGTGTCCTACTTCGTGTGCTGCAACTGCTGTACCAGCAACTGAATGACCGTAATAGTTGTCTGTTGATAATCGAACTGTTTTGGCAGTTGGATCATAATGGTCTGATAAATGACCTGGTGTTTCTTCTACAGCTACGTTGTATAATCCATTCTCATCTAAAATTTTTCGAGCCACTTCCGCTCCTGTCATACCTGATGTTGAATAAACTTGTGAATACTTGCTATAGGCACTACGTACTTTTGACTGTGCATACAACGGTATGATCATTATGATCGCGAAGTAAATTAAATAAAACATCATGAACCTTTGAACCTCCATTGAAGTTTTAATTATAGTACTTCTCATTCTATTTTCTTCTGACATCATTGTCAATGAATAAACCTTACAATCCATATCTTTATTTATTGCATTATCTATTTTTAGAGTGTACATTACTTTTTCTTTTTTCTCTCTCTCCTTTATACTTTCTCCATCCAACATAAGTTAATGTGAATAAAATAAGACCTCCAGTAATTGTCATAAACCAAATGAGAGAGGGTGCAATTTCATCTTTTTTTACTGTGTGAAATATTTTTTGCAAATCCCCTTTAATGATTCCTACTTGCATTTGCCCACCTTTCGTTTTTAACATAACGTTACGAAATTCATCCAAATAAGATAAATGGGCATTTACACGCTGCACTTCGTTTTCTGGCAAAGCAATCATTAAGCTTGGATAAATAATATTAAATTCATGTAAGAATGTGTTTAACGTTTGTTGAAACTGTCCCGTATCTTCTTTTTTCATCGCTTTTTCCATTTGAGAAAAGGCACCCATTACTTTTTTTTCTCTTTCCATCCAAAGTGGTTGATATTTCGACACTTTCGCATCAACAGCGAGCTGTAGGGCTAACACATTATCAATTTTAACTTGTTTACCTAAATCTGTTTCCGCGAGTGATTGTTTCGCCTTGTCGTAAGCTAAAGAAATAACTCTAACTTGATCTGGCGTTACTTCTTGCTTCTTTTCATTCCCCTTTATGACAAACTGCTCCGAGAAATGTTGTAATACTTGTACTGCTTTTTCATCTTCATTACGCTTCACTAATTGTAATGAGTCGTCTAACAACCCTGTTAGTCCACTCCACTCTTCAGCATATATACGTAACGGAAACATTATAATTAGAAATGCTATCAATCCAATTAATGTTCTCTTCATCACGGTCCCCCCTATAACTACTAGTACAAAATATGTTAATTGGGACAAGAATAGAACAGAACTGGACCGAAAAATATATTATCGTTTTACAAACAAAAAAATTCTCTTTAAACAGAGAATTTTTCCTTTGAAATCCTTTTCTTTTTTACGAAATATCTATACAAGCTGTAACAAAGTATGCTGCCACATAAAATAAATAATAAAATTGCACACGCAGCATGCATAAAGAATTCTTCTGGTAACATTAATATAATTGGATCCGTTTCAATATCAAACATCCAATAATCATTACTGAATAACAGCTTATGGAATAATACAAAACTCTTTTCAAAATTAATAGCGATCGGTAACATGAGCGCGATTGGTAAGATAATTGTTAAAATTGATCCGTGCAGTAAAAACTTTTCATTTTTCTTTTTTAATAAATAAATCCCGCCTATTATTGCAATCATAATTGTCGCATACATTACATATTGAATCTTTACTAAAATATTTTTAACATCTACAAAATGAATACGGCCATTTGTAGACATATCTAATGTTGGAAACTGTAATGCCCCGTCATAAAACGGAGATAAATATGTGATAAGCACATCATAATTTTTTTTAATATCAGCCTTCGTCATATCCGCTAAGTCTGGGATGTTTAAAAAATCAATTTCAAAATAATATAGCCATTTTCCGTATACAACCGCTGTTGTTGCGAGTGCAAATATAGAAAATGCTATGCTATATGAAACAACTATAGTAATCAATCGATCCAATATTTTTGTACCACTCTTATTTTTCTTCATTTTCTCCCCCTACATGTTCTAACTATCATAAAGAAAACTGTTTTCGGTTCTCACGCAAGCAATAATAATATGTAAGACATAGTGTGACGATGCTTAGCCAAAACGTAAAGTAACCAATTTCTTCTACAAACAAATGCATAATTCCATATCTCGGCATTTGCCAAAATAAATAATCAATTGCATCATTATGTAATGTCCATATAGCTGCTACCGCAAAATGCCATTTTTTTATACGGTAAAACGGTGCATATAACAATCCTTGTACTGCCATCGCAAAGTGCGAAAGCATTAACATATACCCCATAAGACCAATAGGACCTTTTACATAAATCATAATTGCATTTACAACAACAGCCCATATACCATATTTCATCAAAGTAACAATCGCTAGCGCCTCTATTAATCCCCAATTTCTCTTTCTTAAAAAAGCAATTAAAACAAAGACAAAAAAGAGACTCGCCATCGGGCTATCGGGTACAAACGGCCAAAATATAGGTGAGGTTTCTTTTAATTGATTTCCATACCATATAAATCCGTATATTGTACCTAATATGTTAACAACTAATAAAAATAATAATATAGAGCGTTGTCTTAACATTGCATACAAATAAACCAAGCTGTATGTCCAACACCTTTCAAACAAAGTCATTCTTTCCTCAAACTCTACTCTATTATATAGTAAACTTTCTTTCATCAAAATAAAAAGCTGACTACAATTTTTTTGCAGTCAGCTTTTTATTATTTTTTATTATACTTTGCAACGAATTCCGAAAGCTTCTTCAGTTCCTCATCTGTACCTTTAAATACCCCTTTAGGCATTGAACCTTTTCCCTCTTTCGCAATCTTAGCAATTTCTTCTGGCTTTAAAGTTAAGTTTTGCAGTGCCGGTGCTGCTGCCCCGCCTTGTAAATTGTCACCGTGACATGTTAAACAAGTATTTTTTTGCATTAATTTATAACCATCATCATTTTTATCAACTGGTGCTGTTTTTACAATTGCTCCTTGTTTTTTTGCAGCTTCCCAGTCGTGGTGTGCTACAGATTCCCAAGTTAAAAAGATAATGGATGCAATTGCTAAAAGCATAAATCCCGTTGCTACAGGACGCTTCAATGGGCGTCTTTCTGGACCTCGATCAAGAAATGGAGCTAACAGTAATGCGCCAAACGCAATCCCTGGCATAATGAATGCTCCAATTACAGTAAATGAGCCAGAAGCATAAGAATACTTTAATAACTGATACAAGAATAAGAAATACCAATCTGGAAGTGGTATATACCCAGCATCAGTTGGATCCGCCATTCTTTCAAGCGGTGACGGATGCGCCACTGTTAAACATAAATAACCGATTAAAAAAACTGCACCAACCATCCATTCTTTTAACAAGAAGTTTGGCCAAAATGCTTCTGTTTTCCCTGGGTATTCAGAATAGTCTTTGGGAATATTTGGTTTTCGAGCTACTGGTACCCGAGAATCTCCTACAAACTTCATCCCTTTACCGCGATGCATAATCTCCCTCCTTTAGTTCTTTCCCCTTTAATTTAGCAATCTCTTATAGTGGACCGGAAATACCTTGTTTGCGAATCATGATGAAGTGGAAGGCCATTAAACCTAGAAGTGCTGCTGGTAAGAAGAAGACGTGAATAGCAAAGAAGCGAGTTAATGTTTGAGCGCCAACAATTTCGGAATGACCAGCGAGTAATGTTTTAATGTAAGGACCAATGAGCGGCGTTTGCTCTGCAATTTGGATCCCTACTTTCGTAGCAAATAACGCTTTCATATCCCACGGTAATAAATATCCGGTAAAACCAAGACCTAACATAACAAAGAAAATAAGAACACCAACAATCCAGTTTAACTCACGAGGCTTTTTATACGCACCCTGGAAGAAAACTCTAAGTGTATGTAAAAACATCATTACAATGACGAGACTAGCGCCCCAGTGGTGCATACCACGAACAATTTGCCCATATGCAACTTCATTTTGTAAATAATAAACCGATTCCCAAGCATTTTTAATATCAGGCACATAATACATCGTCAAAAACATTCCTGATAAAATTTGAATTACAGTAACGAAAAAGGTAAGTCCTCCAAAGCAATAAACGAATGCAGAAAAGTGATGTGCCGGGTTTACATGTTCAGGTACTTCATGATCAGCGATATCACGCCATATTGGTGTAATATCTAACCTTTCATCTACCCAATCATAAATTTTATTTAGCATCTACTTTGCACCCCCTTTTGGCTTCGCTTTGCCTAAATACAGCGTTCCATCTTTTACTTTGGACTCGTATACATCAAGCGGAGCAAGGGGCGGCGTGCCTTTAATGTTCATCCCGTCTTTTGTGTAACGGCCCCCGTGACATGGACAAAAGAATTGATTCGGATGTGCTTTGTCCGAATTCCAGTTAACTGTACATCCTAAATGTTTACATACTGGAGAGAACGCAACAATGTCTCCGCTTTCATCTTTATGAACCCAAGCTGATTTTGGCTCTTCGGACTTGTACCAACCATCAACCTGCTTCACCTTAAAGTCGAAACGTTTCGGCTCTGTTGTAATATCCTTTACTTGTGCAACAGCAACCATATCCGTTCCCGCTTCTTTTCTTAACACCGGATCAAGCGCAAATCGCGTCATCGGCATTAAAATACCCGCTGCCATAAAGCCTCCTACCCCTGTAAGGGTGTAATTTAAAAACTGTCTTCTTGATACACGATGTTCTTTCTCGCTCACGAAAATTTCCCCCCTCTATCAGAAATTGTCCCCTCGTGATAAATTATATAAAAAATAAAAACTAGGACACTATCATGATATAATACGCTTAGGTACAGGTCAATATCATACTACTCATAATAATAAGAACTTTCTGTTTATTATTACTTTCCCCATTTTTCTTCTAACATCACCATTATATTTTTTATATGTGCATGAATAACTTCTCTTTTTGCTTGATCACTGAATTGTTCTAACGCTAATGAAGGAAACCAAAATAAATCTCCTTGTAACTCTTGCATATCTTCTTTCCATGAAAAATCACTTGTAACATAAGCAATATGCTTAAAACCTTGCTTTTGCAAATGATTTGTCCATTCTTGCAAACGACCTTTTTCATTTTTTTGACTTTCTACTAAATACGTAAATGCAGGTAGTAAAAGTACTCTTCCTTTATATTCTCTTTCCAACTCCATACTCAACAATTCGATAAATTCACCTTGTTCTACTACCATTTTCATTTCTTTTGCTGCCGAAATTGATAAAAGTGGTATAACACCAGTATCTACATAATCTCTAGCTTGCTCAAACTGCTCCACATCTTTTACACTCCATTTCAAATGTCTTCCCTCCCTTCATTTTCAAATGACAGAACTTTCACTTTATATATATTAAACCATACTAAAAGAGGTAAAAAAAGAAAAACTACCTATATTAAGGTAGTTTTTCTTAAAAAAGTCTGAAATTTGTAAAATTTTATGAATCCAAATGAATTCTATAACATCTTTAACTCAGCTGTTAACTTATGAAACGCTTCCTTATCTTGCTTATCCAGCGCTTCATCAATTTGTTTCAAAAGACGTTCTCTTCTAAAAGAAAATACACTTTCTTCTAAAAATCTTTCTGCAAGTAAACGATCTTTTTCATTTACTTCAATATGCTTTGGTAAATACGGGTTTTCTTCTAATACAGCTACATAATTGGCATTTTGAAACGATGATTTAAAATTGAGTTGAATATAAATATCTTCATCTCGATTTAAACGAATATCATGAAACGATTTTTCAGCATCTGTTGTCATAACATTTTGTTTAAAAAAGTGAAATGGTGTGTCTTTCACACAATTCGCGGACATCACTAAACCACGCGGACAATATTTTGCATGCTCTACGAAGTGGACTTTATGCATCAATTGGTCATGACTCATTAAATAATTCAAAATCCATACACATTCACGCTGTTTCAGTTGGTAATTATTCAAAAACCATTTTACAAAATCCTTCTTCTCGTTTACAGAAACAGGGGTATTCATAGCAATTAAGTCCCTCCTCTGTCTTTCTCTTTTCTTTTTAGATTCAAGAAGCGGTATTCAGTTTCCTTCCAACTTATGAAAAATCCTCTAAATTATATAACAATTCTTCAATATGAATTTGTGTCGGGTCTAGTTGTATTAACTGAGTAAATACTTCTTTCGCCTCTTTTCGCATACCTTCTTCCAATAAGAAATAACCGTACTCTTCCAAGAAGTCTGGATGATTCTTAAAAGAAGTATATGCACTTTCATAGTGTTTTAATGCATCCGAATACATTTCTAATTGTTTTTTTGCAAACGCAAGATCCCAAAGTAGTTGTGTATCTGGTTCTCCGCTATCAATCGCACGCTCTACAACTGCAATTAACTCTTCATATTTTTCTTGTTCTTTTAAGATATACGCATATTTTAATATCGCACCTAAATGTCCTGGATCTAACTCAAGCGCTTTTTGAAGCACTTCCTCTGCTTCCGCTATTTTTCCTAATTTCGCCGCAATGTTCGCTAATTCTACATAAAATGGTACAGAAAGCTCATCTACTTTAATTCCTTCTTGAAGTGTTTCATAGCTTTCTTGAAGCATTCCTTCTTTTTCATAGCTTTTCGCCAAATACATGTACAGCGATGCATACTCCGGATCTAATTCTTTTAGTTCTTGCCAAGCACCAATTGCTCTTTGGTATTCTTCACCTTGGTATAATGTGAAGGCATATCCAAATAATGAGTGGATATCTTTTTGTTCCTCTAAACCTGCTTCATAGTAAGAGATCGCTTCTTCCCAATTTCCAATCGCACTTAACGTTTCTGCGAGGCGAAGTGCAATGACAACACCACCCATGACTTTATGTTCTGCTAATAGCGACTCATAATGAGTGATTGCCTTTTGTTCTTCACCTTTACTACTATATAACTCTGCTAATCCAAACGTAATAACAGGTTCGTCAGGCATCATTTCTTTCGCCTTTAATAGTTTTTGTTCTGCTACATCATCGAAACCTTGCATTTGGAATAAATCTGCAACAAGTAATAACGATTGAACATATAAGTCATCATTTTCTGGAATATCATGAAGCACTTCAATCGCTTCATCTTCTTTGTCTAGATCAATATATAATTCTGCTAAAAATACAGTGAATTCACTTTCTTCCGGATACAATAAACGCAAGTCTTCTGTAATAACTAACGCTTCATCCGTAAATCCAAGTGTATGATAATAGCGAGCGATATCATACTTCTCTTCATCATTCGCAATTTTTAATTGTTCTTTTAATAATTGTAATCCTTTTTCCGCTTCACCATTTTCAATATATGAAACAGCTTGTTCAAACTTTTGCATAAACGTCTCCTTTAATTCTAACAAATATTATTTTCTGTTCATTTACCCCGATTGGTGCGGGCTAATAATCAGTGAGGGGATGAGCATACTTCATCTTGTACTTTCACTGACAACGATTCAAATATGCCACCGATACCGCATTACTACTTTCTATTGTACCGTTTTCTTTCATTACCGTGCAAATAACTTCCCTTATTAATTATTAACACGCACGGATCAAGCTTTACAGGCCTTCATTTAAATAAAAAAGACTCCTATATTAGGAGCCTTCACAAACTCTTAAGAGTATGTTTCTTCTTTCTTTACTTGCTCATTTACAAGCTCTTTCAATAATTCTATAATTTCATCATTTTCTTCTTTCAAACCGACAGTAATACGAATACCATCATGTATACCAAATGCAGCACCAGAACGAACAATATATCCTTTCTTCATTAATCGTTCGAAAGCCTCATTACCAGGAATACCGAGTTTTAAGAAAATGAAATTTGTTTGAGATGGATAATAGAATACGTTATATTCCTTACAAAATGCGTAATATTGATTTAATCCTTCTTCATTTTTTTTCACACATTCTTGTAAAAACACTTGATCTTCTAATGCAGCGAGTGCTACAGCCTGCGCTACAGTCGATGTATTAAATGGTAACCTTGCTACTTCTAGCTGCCCGATTAAATTCGCATTACCAACCGCATATCCGATACGGAAAGCAGCTAAACCATATGCTTTTGAAAACGTGCGTAAAACCATAAGATTTTCATACTGTTCAAGAAGTGGTAATGTTTGCGGATAGTCTTCTGCCCCCGCATATTCATAATATGCTTCGTCCATAATAACGAGCGCTGACTTAGGAACTGATTCTAAAAATGAAAGTAAATTTTGTTTCTCTACATATGTACCTGTCGGATTATTCGGGTTACAAATCCATACAATCTTCGTTTTATCATCTACTTGCTGTAACATTGCATCTAAATCATGAATGCCATCTTTAAGTGGTACTTCACGAACTTCTGCTCCTTCAATAACAGCATGGTGATGGTATTGCGAGAATGTTGGATTCGCCATTACAACATTTGTTCCTTCATGTAGTAATGCACGACTAATCATTTGAATGACTTCATCTAATCCACTACCAAATAACAGTTGTTCTGCTTTGACACCTAACTGCTCTGCTACTTTTGTCCGAAGTTCAAATGCATATCCATCTGGATAAAGAGCGTATTGACTCGCTAAAGAAGTTAATGCTTCTGTTACGCGTGCTGAGCAACCGAATGGATTTTCGTTCGACGCTAATTTCACAATTTTTGATAACCCATATTCCCTTTTTACTTCTTCAATATTTTTCCCAGGTACATATGCTCTCAAAGTTAACAATTGCTCTTTCACTCTCATTTTTCTTCCCCCAGTCGTTTTATTCAATTCAATTACAATAAGGTTGTAATTTCTCACTGCAATCGTTTATCTTAACCGTCACTATTACGAGGCTACCTTTAAACAAGCACTTCTTAGCTCTTAAACCATATCCTTTTGAAATGCCTCTAACGCAATATGAACAGTCTCATCTGGAATAGATACGACATTCACTACCCCATATTCCTGCATTAACACCATATGAATTGCTCCAGCGTTCGCTTTCTTATCTTGTTTCATCAATTGAACGAGACGCTCTACATTCAAATCACTTGGCATTTTTGGATATCCGTACTTTAAGAACCACTGCTTCATCTCTTCATAAGAAAGATTAACCTTGTACACTTGCTCACTTAAAAACAAGGCAAATAACATTCCAACCGCTACTCCGTCACCGTGAGTAATATTTCCATATCCTAGTTCTTTTTCAAGAGCATGGCCTAACGTATGTCCAAAGTTCAAATGAGCACGTACGCCTTTTTCTGTTTCATCTTGTGATACAATATTTGCCTTTACAGGAATTGCCTTCGTTAATATATGGATTAGCTTCTCATCACGAAGATCCGCTAATGTTTGCACTTCTTCTTTTAACCAATGATACAGCTTTACATCACCAATAAGAGCATGTTTTATCACTTCTGCATAACCTGAACGCCACTCTTTTTCAGGAAGTGACTGTAAAAACGGCGTATGATATACAACTACTTCCGGTTGATGGAATGCACCGATCATATTTTTACCTAACGGATGATTGATCGCTACTTTCCCACCTACTGCGCTATCGTGAGCTAATAAAGTCGTTGGAACTTGAACGAAGCGAATTCCACGCATAAACGATGCAGCAACAAAACCAGCTAAATCTCCAATCATCCCGCCTCCAAGTGCAATAATTAAAGAATTTCTATCTAATTTATTTTCAAGAGCTGACGTATGAGCCGCATAGAAATTTTCAAAAGACTTCTCTTTTTCGCCACTCGGTACGACAAATGAAAATACTTTTTGCTTTATTTGCAATGCATCTACAACTGTCTGTAAATGTAAAGTTGCAACAACTTCATCTGAAATGATCATGATGCTTGATACAGATGGCTGCATGTTTTGAATGATTGTTGTCAAATGTGACAACGATTCTTTTCCTACATGTACATCATATTCTTTTGATTTCGTTTGAATATGTATGTTTCCCATTAAAATCCCCTCGCATATTCATTATGTTTCTCAATATTTTCACGAATAAGGTCCATACGATCTAATCCGAATTGTTCTATTAAAACTGTCGCTAATTCCCAAGCCACAACCGCTTCTGCAACGACACTAGCTGCTGGCACAGCACAACTATCTGAACGTTCAATGCTCGCTGTAAAAGGCTCTTTCGTTTCAATATCTACACTTTGAAGAGGTTTATATAGTGTAGGGATCGGTTTCATCACACCGCGCACAACAATTGGCATTCCAGTCGTCATACCGCCTTCTAATCCACCTGCATTATTTGTTCTTCGTGTATATCCATGTTCCTCATTCCACAGAATTTCATCATGAACTTCACTTCCCGGTCTATGCGCTGCTTCAAAACCAATTCCAATCTCGACGCCTTTAAAAGCATTAATGCTCATAATTGCAGCTGCTAATTTTGCATCCAGTTTTCGATCATAATGTACATAGCTACCGACCCCAATTGGCATTCCTTCCACAATCACTTCAACGATTCCACCTATTGAATCACCATTTGCTTTCGCATCATCAATTGCTTTCATCATTTGGTTACCTGCTTCTTCATCTAAGCAACGTACAGGTGATGCTTCTGTAATACTTTTTAATTCTTCAATTGAACTATACGTAATTTCCTGAGCCTGTACACCGCCAATTTCAATTACATGGCCCGCCACTGTAATACCAAGTTCTGCTAACACTTTTTTAGCAACCGCACCAGCAGCAACACGCACTGTCGTTTCGCGTGCTGAAGAACGCTCCAGTACATTTCTCATATCTCTATGACCATATTTAATCGCACCATTTAAATCAGCATGCCCAGGTCTTGGTTTTGTTACTTTCCTTTTCATTTCTTTTTCTTCTTGTTCCGTTAAAGGCTCTGCGCCCATAATTTTTGTCCAATGTGCAAAATCACGATTTTCAACAACAAGTGCAATTGGAGAACCTAATGTCTCTCCGTGTCTAACACCACTTACAATTTGCACTTGATCTGTTTCAATTTGCATGCGTCTACCACGCCCATGCCCCTTTTGCCTTCTAGCTAACTCTTCATTTATATCATCCGCTACTAAAGGCAGTCCTGCCGGAACACCTTCTATAATCGCTGTAAGTTGTGGACCATGAGATTCACCAGCTGTAATATATCGCATACGTTATTCCTCTTTTCGCATATGTATTTATCCCGCTATATTAAGCAATGATATTATCTTTCCTTACTCTAAAAATATGAAAGAAATTATATATTTGATCAGCCATTCGCTTATTCTCCGATAGGCCTTTTACTTTACATATCAATATATCATAACAGCTCTAACTTCGTAACTAATTGCAACAAAAAAAGTGCAAGAAGAATACCCCTATTCTCCTTGCACTTTCTACTATTATCACAGTGATTAAAGCGTTTACAAATTATTTCAAAATAATTAGTAAATCCATTCATTCATTAATTTTGAGTAGTCAACTAATTCTTCTTCCTTAAAGAAAATAGCAATCTCGCGCTCTGCACTTTCTAACGAATCAGAACCATGGATAATGTTTTTCGCAACAGTTACACCGAAATCTCCACGAATTGTTCCAGGAGCTGCTTCATGTGGTCTTGTTTTACCCATCATGTTACGAGCTGTATCTACTACACCTTCACCTTGCCATACCATTGCGAATACAGGTCCAGATGTAATAAAGTCTACTAATTCACCAAAGAAAGGTTTCTCTGTGTGCTCAGCATAGTGTTGTCCAGCAATTTCCGGAGTGACTTGCATTAATTTTGCACCAACTAATTGAAAGCCTTTTTTCTCAAAACGAGCTACGATTTCCCCAATGAAGGCACGTTGTACACCGTCTGGTTTTACCATTAGAAATGTTTTTTCCATAAAAAATCTCTCCACTTCTGAATTATGTATGTAATTGTATATCCCCACACACATATTAACACCCTTATCACAATTGCGCAATAGTTTTGAAATAGAGAGATTATTTTATTTTTTAGAAAAAACACTAAAATTTTCGTTTCCCAATATACTTTGCTACATTTTGTAATGCATACCTCGCTTGTCCACGCGGAAGTGGTTTTATGATTTCTAATGCTTTATGTAAATAACGTTCACTAAACGCAAATGCTTGATCAATAGCGTCACTATTTTTTACAGCCTCAATAATTCCTTTCATTTCGTCCGCTGTTGTATTTTCATGTACAGATGTGATTTTCTTACGAAGCACGGGATCTTCCATAGCGTATAAGGCAGGAAGCGTAATATTCCCTTGTAACAAATCACCACCAGCAGGTTTTCCAAGCTTCTCTTCTGTGGAAACGAAGTCTAAAATATCATCAATAATTTGATACGACATTCCTACAAAATACCCATACCAAAATAGTCGATTTACCGTATCACGATTAGCGCCAGCAGCAATTGCTCCTAGTTGACAACTCGCAGCAATTAATAATGCTGTTTTTCGCTTTATTCTTCTTAAATACGTTCGTAAATTTTGGTCATAATTGTACTTATCTTTAATTTGTTCAATTTCACCTTTACACACTTCTAAAATGGTATGCGATAGCGCCTGATGCGCCTCTGGAATTTCGATATTTGTTATACATTCAAGAGACTTAGCGAACAAATAGTCCCCTGTATACATTGCAATACGATCTCCCCATTTCGCATTCACAGTTGCACTACCACGTCGTAAAAATGCAGCATCAATAACATCATCGTGAACAAGAGAAGCCATATGAATAAGTTCTAACGCAACAGCTACATGTTTAATTGCATCTAACTTATAATCTCCAAATTTTCCCGCAAGCAACACAAATACAGGACGAATTCGCTTCCCACCAGCTTCAATAAGTTGTAATGCCGCCTCTTCTACCAATGGCTGTTCAGAAGCAACTGTCTTTTTTAATTCTTTTTCTATCACATTAATATCCGATCGTAAAAAAGAGTACATAAGTTGTAACTTCATATTGTTCACCTTAACCTAAAACTTCTTTTTTCTTTTTTCTATTTTGATTCTGGTTTCATACCTAAATGCATCGCTGCTACCCCAAAAGTAAACGGCTTCACTTGTACACGTTCAAGTCCAGCTTCTTCAAACATATGAGCCAATTCTTTCATACCTGGGAATGTACTAGCAGATTCTTGCAGCCATGAATATTCTTTAAAACTTTTCGCAAATAACTTTCCAAATAACGGCATGATATATTTAAAGTATAAAATATATCCTTGTCGAAAACCAATCATTGTTGGTTGAGATGTTTCTAAACAAATTACTTTTCCACCTGGTTTTACTACACGCGTCATTTCTTTTAATACGTGCATATAATCCGGTACGTTACGTAAACCAAATCCAATCGTTACATAATCAAATGTGTTATCTTCAAATGGAAGTTCCATTGCATTCCCGTGTAAAAGTTCTACTTGTTTTAATTGTAACGCCTCCACCTTTTGCTTACCGACAGATAACATATTTTCACTGAAGTCTAAACCAACAACCTTGCCCTGTTCACCTACCGCTCCAGCTAGCGCAATTGTCCAGTCCGCTGTCCCGCAGCATACATCGAGAGCCTTGTTACCTGGTTTTACATCCATAATGCGCATCGTCTCTTTACGCCACGCTTTATGTCTTTGAAAACTAATGACAGAATTCATCACATCGTATTTATCAGAGATTTTCTCAAATACATCATGTACTCTTTCTTCTTTTGATTGTTGCATGCTCGTACCTTCTTCCAATGTAAAATTGCTTATGTCTTCGATCTATCTCTTAACACAGAGTTTATTTCACTTATATCTGTGTGGTTTTCCAAAAATTGATTTTCTTTCTTTCTGAGTTCCATCATCCATCCATTGATAACTGTTTCTGCATCCGCTTTATCGTTCAAAATCTCTTGAATAGCTTGAAAAACAGGTGAATGTTGTTTATCAGCGTATCGTTCACATTCTTTTTGAAGACGATTTTTTCCTAGTACATACGTTATAAACGGCTTCCAATGAGATAAATGAAAATGATCACATGTTTTTTGTAAGAGCACAGACTCAATCGTTACTACACTTCCCATTATGTCATCCATCGTTTTATGTGCTTTTTGATATAACATTATTTTGTGCTCATTAATTTCTTTAATTCCTTCAGCAAGCGCACGAATTAAAACAATATCACGATTCATAGACAATAAGTAATAATATAACCCGCTATAGTAATCTCCAGCAAGCACTGTTAACTGGCGACGTTTATGCGATTCATTCGCTTCTTCCCCTGCTTTATTTGATACTCTTTCATGTGTATCAAGCGCAATTTGAACAAGCATAATCGTTACTACATAATGCTCAATTTGTTCTATATGTAATTTTGCACTTTTTAAAGCACCATATAACAATGCTATTTTCTCTTCATCAATATATGGTTCTTCAATATAGTTTATAAAATAAGGATGGCGTAATTTCTCCATCAATTTCTCTCTTATACCCGCATACCCTCCGTAGATGTCACACACAAAAATCACCCTTGTTTTCTAATTCATAAAACTTATTATAACACATTCATTCTATTTTCTATAACCAAAACTTGGCTACTCTTTCCAAACTTCCACCGAATGAAATAACATCTTTCATTCTTGTAAGTAGTCTTTCTATTCTCACTCTGTCTTCCTAAAACTATATCATTTATTAAAAAAAAAAAAAAAAGAAAAGCAGTTTCCCACTTTTCTTTACTTCGTTTTAATAAAAGATAAAATTTCACTACGTGCCGCAGCATCATTTTCTAGCACACCACGTACCGCTGTTGTTACAGTTTTCGCGCCCGGCTTTTTCACACCACGCATCGTCATGCACATATGTTCCGCTTCTACTACTACCATTACACCATGCGGTTCTAGTACTTCCATAATAGAGTTCGCTACTGTTGATGTAATACGTTCTTGCAGTTGTGGACGACGTGCAATTGTATCTACAGTTCGAGCTAATTTACTTAACCCTGTCACTTTTCCGCCTTGTGGAATATATGCAACGTGAGCAACTCCATAGAATGGAACTAAATGATGCTCACACATCGAATAAAACGGTATATCTTTTACTAGTACAAGCTCCTCGTGATCTTCTCCGAACACTTTATGCAAATGTTCTTTCGGATCTTCATGCATACCCGCGAACACTTCTGCGTACATTTTTGCCACACGCTTTGGTGTATCAAGTACTCCCTCACGATTTGGGTCATCTCCGATTGCCTCTAAAATAAGGCGCACTGCATGTTCAATTTGTTCTAAATTAACTTTTGCCATCCGCTAGCCCTCCCGAAAACCTAAAAGTGATACGAACACATTCTAGCATATTTATGTTTTTAAAAGCAAAAAGAAGAGTTCCCAAAAAGGAAACTCTTCTTCCCTGTTAATATGTAAGGATTATTTAACCGCATCTTTTAACGCTTTACCAGGTTTGAATGCAGGTACTTTACTTGCAGCGATTTCAATCTCCTCACCTGTTTGTGGGTTACGACCTTTACGAGCCGCACGCTCACGAACTTCGAAGTTACCGAATCCGATCAGTTGTACTTTATCACCTTGTTTTAAAGCTTCTAAGATAGAATCAAAAACAGCGTCTACTGCTTTTGTTGCGTCCTTTTTAGAAAGGGAACTTGCTTCTGCAACAGCATTGATTAAATCTGTCTTGTTCATGCCATTCACCTCCTCCCAAAGATAAGACTGTATAATGATCATAAAATGAGTCTTACTTTCATTTGTAGGCAATTTTTACAAATTCTATACTACAAAGATGTAGATAAATCATTATCAACGCCTATATTATACGATTCTCCTTTATAATTCAATATTTTTAAGGAAATTGTTACTCTTAAAATGTGAAATTCTGATGAAACTTGACAATTTACAACAATATATTAGATAATGACTGTTTATTTTGCTATTCTATACGCGAAAATCAAAAAAAATCCCTCTACGATGAGAGGGATTTTTTCTTATAATATAATCGCAATTAATCCGCCAGATCCTTCATTAATAATTCTTTCTAGCGTTTCTTTTAATTTATATCTTGCATTTTCTGGCATTAAAGATAGTTTCGCTTGAATGCCTTCTCGAACAATAGAGCTAAGTGAACGTCCGAATATATCAGAATTCCAAATTGATAATGGGTCATCTTCAAAATCCTGCATTAAATAACGAACTAATTCTTCACTTTGCTTTTCAGTACCAATAATTGGCTCAAACGTTGACTCCACATCTACTTTAATCATATGAATAGACGGAGCTACAGCTTTTAGTTTCACACCAAACCTTGAACCGTGACGAATAATTTCTGGCTCATCTAAGCTCATGTCAGCTAACGCAGGTGCTGCTACACCATATCCTGTTTGCTTTACCATACGCAGGGCATCCGCCACTTGATCGTATTCTATTTTCGCATGAGATAAATCGAGCATAAGCTTTAATAAATGATCTTTCCCTCGAATTTCTACCCCTACTACTTCTTTTAAAATTTGATCATATAATTCATCTGGTGCATATAAATCAATTTCTGCTACGCCTTGCCCCATATCAATGCCAGCTAAGCTCGCTCGATCAATAAATTCATACTGACTAAACTGCCACACGACACGGTCCACATCACGAAGACGTTTTATATCCTTAACAGTCTCTTGAACAGCTTCTTGATAACTTTGGCGTAACCAATGCCCTTCATTTAACACCATTACCCAGCTCGGAAGGTTCACATTCACTTCTAATACTGGGAACTCAAATAACGCTTCTCGAAGCACATTGTACACATCTGTTTCTCTTAAACTTTCGACACTCATCGCAATGACTGGGATATCATATTCTTCAGATAAACTTTGACGCAATTGCTCTGTATCTGGATGATACGGCTGTACAGTGTTAATGATCATAATGAAAGGTTTTCCGACTTCTTTTAACTCATTTACTACGCGTTCTTCTGCCTCTATATAATCTCTTCTTGGAATTTCCCCAATCGTTCCATCTGTTGTAATTACAACACCAATTGTGGAATGTTCTTGAATTACTTTACGTGTTCCGATTTCTGCAGCTTCATGGAATGGAATAGGTTCTTCATACCAAGGAGTATTAATCATGCGAGGGCCATTCTCATCTTCATAGCCTTTTGCTCCTGGAACCGTATATCCAACGCAATCTACCAATCGAATATTCACTTCAAGACCTTCATCTACTTCGATAGAAACCGCTTGGTTTGGAACAAACTTCGGTTCCGTCGTCATGATTGTACGACCAGCAGCACTTTGAGGCAGTTCATCCTGCGCCCTTTGACGGTCAGACTCATTCTCAATATTAGGAATAACTACAAGTTCCATAAATTTTTTAATAAATGTTGATTTCCCTGTTCGAACAGCTCCTACAACTCCAAAATAAATATCACCGCCTGTGCGTTCCGCAATATCTTTAAAAATATCTACCTTTTCCAAGTGATTCCCTCCCTCAATATTTTTGGGAATAATTCCACATTTATAGTCAACTAATACCTTCTCTAACGTTGCCTATAATATCTGATATAATATAATGGTATTCTAGAAGTTCGGACAATATATCATATAATTTTGTCCAATTTCATATGACTATTAAAAAATACCTTTTGTTTGCATCGCAAGTTGTGTAACATAAAAAACCTTTCTTCTAGAACTTATTCACTAAAAGAAAGGTTCATGACTTATGATTTTAAAAAAATTGGTTCTCCATTCTTTACCGTATACGGTAAAGAATACGCAGGTACAAATGGAGAATCTTTCGAAAGTATATTCCGAATATCTTCCCCTTCCTTAAATTGCCCTTCATTTTTTTTCAACGCTTCATATAAATCGATTCGATAATCAACATAAATTTCTCCCTTTTCATTGATTACAAAAGGAAGCCCTTTACCAGAATACGGACTTGTCACTTGCGGCACATCTTTATATCCTAGTTTTTTGAAATCTAATTCATATACACCATCTGAAATTACCTTTTTAAAAGGCGGATATTGATGTTCATCCCGATACATCCTAAGCTTTAATGATAACTGCTGAATTTGTTCAGCCATCCTAACATCAATTAACTTTACTGTCGGGTTTGTTTCAACGTCTATTAATACGTATTGGTATACTCCTCCGCTTTCATACGCATTTCCTGGCGCTTCCTGTATGTAACGCGGAGCAATCTTTTGAAAATCGATTGGATACTTTTGATAAATAGGCGTACTCATATCCCGCGTCTTAATTGGCAATATCCCCTCATTTTGCTCCTTAAATGTCACTACAGCTTTTTGAACAACCTGTATCTGATCTTCATAAGGAACGGCATTTTGTTTCATATTTTCTTTCGGATACAGACATCCTGTTAAAAGGCTCATACAACAAAATATTAAAATAATATGGACTTTTTTCACTAGCAATCACCTTTTCATACTAATATAACTTGCTCCGTATGTAGCATTTTCGAGACCATTCCCTTTACTGCTGTACAGGTCCACTAAATACAACAAGAAAAATAACAATTCCTGACACAATCATAAGGGTGTACGCTACTAACGCTGTAATCCCTTTCAAAAATTTATTCTTTATTTTGTATCTACTTAGTAAAATAAAACTTACTGCAAAAAACATAAATCCAATTGCTCCTAAAGCAAACCACATTTTTATGAGCCCTTCTGACATATACACACCCCTTTTTATTAATCTATTTTTATACTATTTTAACAAATTAAAATCTTTAAACAAATACAAAAAGAACATTTTACTACAAATTACGAATATATAACTTTAATCAACAGGTTTTTTCGCATCTTCCACTAATCTAAATAAAAATAAAACCGAAGCGAGTGTATCTCTCGCTTCGGTTGACCAAATATGCCCAAAACAGCTCTATTCCCATACTTTCATGGCTATCATATGCAATCTACAAACTCTTTGTTTCTTATATCTTATTTTTTAAACATTTTGCTTAACGAACCAAAATCAGCGGGCATATTATTGTTAATAATTGCTTTTACAATTTGATCCTCTTGTTCTTTCGGCACTTCACGTCCTGCCATAAGAGCCACTTGATGAATCAATTGACGAAGCACAGTCTCATCACGTAAATTCGCATTCTGTACAGATGATGCTAATTTAAAAATATCTTCTTTATTCACTTTCGCTTCTTTTTCAATGTTATTAAAAATGTTATTATCCATTCTTTTCACCCTCTCCTCAAGTTACTCTTCATCCTATGCAAAATTAAAAAAATGGTGAAAAGACCCATAAAAATAAAAAGCGACAGAAGTACAAATGTACTTCTGTCGCTTTTCTTTAAAGTAAGTCAGGTATAGCTTCCACTTCATGTTTTCGAACACGTCCCATTAATGAGCCTACTGCATCTTTCACATTATTCCCATTGAATAGCACGTCATATAAAGCAGCTGTAATCGGCATTTCAACTTCCATTTTCTCTGCTAATTCGTGAGCAGCTTTCGTTGTTCTTACACCTTCTACAACCATACCCATGCTTTCTAACACCTCTTCTAAAGAGTGTCCTTTTCCAAGCATATTTCCAGCGCGCCAATTTCGGCTATGAACACTTGTACAAGTTACAATTAAGTCTCCCATACCAGTTAGACCAGCAAACGTTAATGGATTTCCGCCCATTTTTCTTCCTAAACGAGCAATCTCCGTTAAACCACGTGTCATTAATGCCGCTTTCGCGTTATCACCTAATCCAAGTCCATCAGTTATCCCA
This sequence comes from Bacillus sp. M5A3_1b, assembly GCF_053345335.1. Lineage (NCBI taxonomy): Bacteria > Bacillati > Bacillota > Bacilli > Caryophanales > Bacillaceae > Bacillus > Bacillus sp. M5A3_1b. The sequence continues at coordinate 261,182 of NZ_JBKEZY010000002.1, forward strand.
GCAGCTAATGCGATAATATTTTTTAACGCACCACCAAGCTCAACTCCAACGATATCTGGATTTGTGTATACACGGAAGTAACTATTCATAAACAAATCTTGTACTTCCTCAGCCGCTTCCATACGCTTTGCTGCAGACGTAACAGTTGTCGCTTGACGTAAACCAACTTCTTCTGCATGACTCGGTCCAGATAGTACAACAACATCTTTAATCAAGTCCTCTGGAATTTCTTCCTCAATCACTTCCGAAATACGTTTTGATGTACCAGGTTCAATCCCTTTACTTGCATGAATCCAAGTAGTCGGACCTGCTACATATTTCTTCATATCTTGTAATACCTCTCTATACGCTTTCGTTGGTACTACAAGAAGTACTACATTTACATCTACTAATGCTTCTTCTAAAGAAGAGTAGGCTGCGATTGTGCTTGGCAATGTAATTCCTGGAAGATATCGACTATTCTCATGTTTTGTATTAATCTCATCCATAAGTTCAGAACGATTTCCCCAAATACGTACATCATGTCCATTGTCAGCTAATACCATCGCTAACGCTGTTCCCCAGCTACCTGCTCCAACTACTGTGATTTTTGTCATAAAATCACATCCTCTCCATTAGTCTCTTGCTCTAGCGATAATGTGAATCGGCGTTCCTACAAAACCAAACGCTTCACGTAAACGATTCTTTAAGAAGCGCTCATATGAAAAGTGCATTAATTCTGTATCGTTTACAAATATAACAAATGTTGGTGGTTTTACCGCAACCTGTGTCGCATAGAAGATTTTCAGACGGCTACCATTATGAGTTGGTGTTGGATTCATCGCTACCGCATCCATAATTACATCATTTAATACGTTCGTTTGAATACGGATACTATGGCTTTCATTTACTTCATTAATAACTGGTAATAATGTTTGTGTACGTTTTTTCGTTTTCGCAGATAAGAATACAATCGGTGCGTACTCTAAAAATTGGAAATGAGCACGGATGTTTTCTTCAAATGCTTTCATTGTTTTTTCATCTTTTTTCACTGCATCCCATTTGTTTACGACGATAATAACAGCACGTCCTGAATCATGAGCATATCCAGCAATTTTTTTATCCTGTTCAATAATTCCTTCTTCTCCGTCTAAAACGACTAAAACAACGTCAGAACGTTCAATCGCTCTAAGCGCACGAAGTACACTATACTTTTCTGTGCTTTCGTATACTTTCCCTTTTTTACGCATACCAGCTGTATCGATGATTACATAATCTTGACCATCTTTACTATATGGTGTATCAACAGCATCACGTGTCGTTCCCGCTATATTACTTACAATTACACGTTCTTGACCAAGAAGTGCATTTACAAGTGATGATTTCCCTACATTTGGACGTCCAATTAAAGAGAAACGGATTGTTTCATCATCATACGCTTCTTCTTCAATCTTTGGAAAATGATTTGCAGCTTCATCTAACAAATCACCAAGTCCTAAACCGTGTGTACCTGAAATCGGGAATGGCTCGCCAAATCCTAATGCATAAAAATCATAAATATCACTACGCATTTCTGGATTATCAACCTTATTTACCGCAAGTACAATTGGTTTTTTAGAACGATATAAAATTTTAGCAACTTCTTCATCTGCTGCAGTTACACCATCGCGACCATTCGTCATAAAAATGATAACATCTGCTTCATCAATCGCTACTTCCGCTTGTTGACGAATTTGTGTCAAGAACGGCTCGTCTCCAATATCAATTCCACCTGTATCAATAATGTTAAATTCATGATTTAACCATTCTCCCGCACTATAAATACGGTCTCGCGTTATACCTGGTATATCTTCTACGATTGAAACTCTTTCTCCAACAATTCTATTGAAAATAGTAGATTTTCCTACGTTCGGGCGGCCTACTATTGCTATTACTGGTTTCGGCATATACTTTCATCCTTTCAACTTGCTTCTGTTTATTATGTAAAAAACCCTTCTTTGTGCAAGAAGGGATTTGCATTCCAGAATATTTCTCAGCGTATCAAAACACCTCACATTATACCACACGTTACTAATGTTTCACAATAATATATACATTCTCTTGTAAGCGATGTGCAATACCATCTAAAATTGCCTCTAAATTATTTGCAACAAATTCTAACTCATCTGTCGATTCACAAGTAAACAAAGGGGCACCACCAGCAAATTTCTCCGGCGTTGTTGTAATAACCGCGAGAATTACACTTTCTAACATCATCTTTTATCTCCCCTTCCTTTCGGGGCTTCCGATGACATATGAACAGCACTTTCTAACGTCGGCACATTCCCTATGACACCTATCGCTTTCTCTGCATCTTGATCTTGTGGCAAGACAAAAATCCCAACCCTACCATCTTCTAAATCACGCTTTGCTAGCGGCACAAGCGCTGGCGTACCAGAATCTCTATAAATCCCTAAAGCAACAGAAACATCATGTAAAATAGCTTGTCGTTGTCCTAAGTTTGAGATTGTCACCATCGCATCAATTGTTTTCGGTCTTAAAATAAAGCCCATTCCATATTTCATAATTTCCTCTTGCCTTGCTGGTAATCCAATATTCATAATGTAAATATTATCAATATACAGCCCCGCTCCTTCAAAACGAAGTGGAACATGCTCGATATCAACAAGATCATGTAACCTTCTGCCAGACATTAATTTTTTCGCGATAATAAATGCGATTATAGCCATAATTACTCCAGCAATCCATGAATGGAATCCTATATACGCAAACGTCGTTGCAAACGACGTTAACATCGCCAAATAGTTTCGACTTTCAAAAACTAATGCAATCCCTTCAATATATGTATTTCCACGCGGTACGAGCTCATATCCATCTAATTGTTGAAGGGTATTTCTTTCCATATTACGCACATCACGAAACTGTGTTGCTGCTAATGTAAGAAATGTAATAGCAGAAAAATCTTTTTTCAAAATTGACGGAATTGCAATCGCTCCTAAAGCCGCTGCAATTAACCCCATCGCAACGTGAATAATTTTCCCGTGGAGCCTCGTCGGATATTGACGCGTATCTGTCCGGAGCATTAGCACTCTCGTTACTGTCCCCGCTATTACTCCGCATAAAATGGCCGGTGTATATTCAGTCATGTATTACCCTCGCCTTTCTTTTACGTGATTTCCTCTTGAACTGTTCCATGTATACTGATGCTTTTGCAATCCAAAACAAAATTGCCATGAAAAATGTAGCAACGGCGACGATATCAAAAAACGCTAAACTTCCGTAATCATAAGGGAAATGTAGTTTTCGAAAAATAAGTGTCACTAACAATTCCCCCTGTAACATTCCTATATAAAGAGAACATAATCGTAATATGCGATCCTCATGCAATAAAACCGATGCATACACAAGAGCACCACTTACCAAAAACAACCTGTCCACCACAATCCAAATCGGATCATATACTTCTAACAAATGAAAACTTGTATATAACATTGCAATAATAAGTGCCGAAAGTAAGCTATATAATTTTTTCCAAATAGAATATAGTGCGATTCCTATAAAAGCAACAATACAAAGCAAAAGTGCATTTACTGATACCTTGAATGAAGCAATCGTTACATGTAACGGAGAGCAAATAATAAAAATCAATATACAAGCGCTTATCTTCCACCGCATAGAGTCCTTTTTCATAAAAAAAGTTACAATAATCCACCCTATCCAAGCTAAAAAATAAAAAGTACTCCCTTCCATCATTTCACCTCCTATGTTTTCCATTATGGGAACTTTTTATGAAAGTTAATCCACTTTCTTCGCGCATAGTTTTTTCATATAACAGCAACACTTTTAATAAGGAGGTGCTATTCATTATGGGTAAAGATCGTCAAGAACGAAAACTAAGAGAATCACGACGCGTTGAATCTGATCGTGACCAATCACTACAATATCCGGGTGCAACTGGACTGGATACACCAGAGCAAGCCCGAAAACAAAATCAGCACTAATGAACACAAAAAGACGGTTTCGATATTGTACGAAACCGTCTTTTACATAATTATTTTAATGATTTTTACTTATATCAAAATAACATTTAACATCCGAATTTTTCTATGGTTTAGTTTTATCTCTACCTATTTTTCCTTTGCGAAATTAAACTCTCCCCAATAATTCAGTAGCAAACTATCTACATTTTCCAGCCTCTTTTTCAGTCGCAACTTGCACAAGATAGTGTTTATATAGGAATAATTTTATTTTGATAGAATATTAATTCCATTCCTCACCTTATATTACTAAAACGAACAAAAACAAAAAAATCAACCAAACGGTTGATTTTTTTATCTTCTACTATAATGCGTCGTATCAATACCACGCTGCGTTAACCAATGATACGTTTCGCCCTTTACAACAAGAGGTACAGCCTGTAACTCTTCTATCGTCTTTGCACCAAGAGCTGTCATAATAAATTTCAAATCTGTATGTAAAAGATCAATTTCATCCACTAACTTCTCGATACCATCTTGCATTAAAATACGTAAAAAGTATCCAGCAAACGCAGTTGTATTCGCCCCTAATGCGATTGCTTTCGCTACGTCAAGCGCTGTTTGTATACCCCCAGATGCAATAAAAGAGAGGTTATTGTTTGTAGAGGTTGCTTCAATAATCGAGGTTGCTGTTCGTATGCCCCAGTCATTAAAATAAGAAAGCATTCGCTGTCTTCTTTCATTTTCAACAGCAGCAAAATTTGTACCACCTTGTCCACCAATATCAATTGCCGTTACACCTATGCTCGCTAACTGTTGTACGGTTTCCTTACTCATCCCAAATCCAACTTCTTTCACAATGACAGGAACTTTACTATTTAATACAATTTTCTCAATACGCTGAAGTACACCAGTAAAGTCACGGTCTCCTTCTGGCATCGATAACTCTTGTATGACATTTAAATGAATTTGCAATGCATTCGCTTCAATCATATCAACGGCACGCTCTGCTTGTTCGATAGTTGCCTCACTACCTAAATTAGCAAAGAAAACACCATTTGGGTTTACCTTTCTGATAATCGTATAAGAAGCAGCCTCACTTTCATCTTTTAACGCCGCCATTTGCGACCCTACAGCCATAGCAAGATTATGATGTTTCGCTACATATGCTAATTGCTCATTAATATGTAACGTTTTCTCTCCCCCACCACCAGTCATCGCATTGATAAAAATCGGCGAACTTAGTGAAAGTTCGCCGATTTTTGTTTCACATGTTATTGTGTCATAACTTGAATTTGGCAATCCTTGATGCACAAAATCAATATCATGAAATCCATGCGTACGAGACTGACCAGTAGAAAGAGCGTATTCAATATGATCTAATTTACGTTTTGCCCTTACCACTTGTACCCCTCTTTATTTCTTTAATTTTTTCAGTTGTTCACCAATAATATCACTTAATTGGAAAGTAGCAGAATCAGCATTTGGTTCATACTGACTGTAATCCTCAATTACATTATTTTCCTCAAGCGTTTCTTTTATACTTAAAGAAATACGTTTCTCTGCAACATGGACTTCAAGCACTTTCACTTTTACTTCTTGTCCCATTTCCAATACTTCATTCGGATTTTTCACGTGACGATTTGCAATTTGAGATACATGCACAAGACCTTCAACGCCAGGTAAAATTTCAACGAATGCACCGAATGTAACAAGACGTTTTACTACTCCCTCACGAATATCTCCAGCTTTTATTTCGCCAGCAACATTCTCCCAAGGTCCTGGCTGAGCTGCTTTAATTGATAAAGAAATACGTTGTGTATCAGCATCAACAGATAATACCTTTACCTTTACCTTTTGACCTTGCTCTAATACTTCAGAAGGTTGCTCTACACGTTCGTGTGAAATTTGTGAAATATGAACTAAACCGTCCACACCACCAACGTTAACGAAAGCACCAAAATCCGTTAATCGTTGCACTGTTCCTTCAACAACGTCTCCTTCTTTTAATGAAGAAATCGCTTCTTTTTTCTTAGAATCTAGTTCTAATTCTACTACTGCTTTATGCGAAAGGATTACACGATTTTTTTCGCGGTCTAATTCAACAATTTTCACGGCTAATGTTTTGCCTTTATAGTCAGTAAAATCTTCTACATAATGTACTTCTACAAGTGAAGCTGGGATAAAACCACGAACACCAAGGTCCACAACTAATCCACCATTCACGATATCTTTTACAGTAACATCAAACACATGACCAGAAGTAAATTTCTCTTGTAATTCTACCCATGCTTTTTCTGCATCAACAGCACGTTTAGATAAGACAAGATCATCTTCTTCTAATTTAATAATTTTCAATTCTAGTATTTGATCTAATTCTACAACATCGCTTGCTTTTTCAATATGAACGTTAGCTAATTCACTAATTGGAATTATGCCATCTGTTTTGTATCCAACATTTACAAGCACTTGTTTCTCTTCAACTTTCGTTACAGAACCTGTAACAACGTCACCAACTTGTAATTCTTTTGAATCCATAACTTCTTCATTCATTTTCTCTACCATGGAAATACCTCCCTACAGAATTGACAAAGCATTTTTTATGTATATACGAAATGAAAACATATGTTTTCATTTGCATGTTTAAGAATTTATCATCACATACTCAGTTTTCATACATTTCACTAGAAAATATATTAAACCTATATAAATAGTATACAGCAAAATCATCTTGAAGAAAGTATGTTTTGAAATATAATAGCGAATATATTCTGAAAGTTTTATCCTTCTTTTACTAACTTCTTACAAATCCGATCATTTGTCAAGGAAAGAGACTCACAATTCACGCATCCTTTACATTTCTATATAAACAAAAAAAGAAAGAGGTTATCCCCTTTCTTTATTTCGCAAACACTCCTGAAACAATACTCATAATTTTTTGGACAACTTCTTCAATTGATAAAGAAGTTGTATCTAATTCCAATGCATCATCAGCTTTCTTTAGAGGAGAAACCTCGCGTTCTGAATCTAATTTATCACGCTGAGCAATTTCTTTTTTTAACTGCTCTAAATTAGAATCGAAACCTTTATTTATATTTTCTAAATGTCTTCTTTCTGCTCTTTCTTCAACAGAAGCAAGCATAAAGATCTTCACTTCAGCATCTGGTAACACATGTGTACCAATATCACGGCCATCCATTACAACGCCGCCTTTTTCCGCTAACTCTTGTTGACGACGTACCATTTCTTCACGAACAAGGCGATGTTTCGCCACAATAGATACTCGATTCGTCACCTCAGGTGTACGAATTACTTCAGAAACATCTTGTCCATTTAAAAATACAAGTTGTGTATTTTCTCCTTGCTGAAACTCAATATTTACATTCTTTACAACTTCCATTAACTTCTCTTCATTTTCAATGTCCACTTTTTGTTCAAGGGCTGCATATGTAATCGTGCGGTACATTGCGCCTGTATCAATATAAACGTAAGAAAGTTTCTTTGCCACAACTTTTGCAACCGTACTTTTTCCAGCAGCTGCTGGACCATCTATAGCAATTGAAATTCGTTTATCCATTGTAACACCTCATTTTTTCACTTATAAAACAAAACGAAAAGCAGGTATTCTCCTGCTTCTTCTCATTTGCTTCACGTCATTAAATCCTCAATTATTGTAGCATAATCCTTCATAGAAGAAAATGAAAACTACCTATTCACCTGTAAGATTTCTGCTTTGTTTTTTACCATGACACCTTCATAATAAACAATTTTAGATAAATATTTCACTGATGACTTATGTATAAATAACAATTGCACAACAGAAAGACAAATGAATTGTATTACTAATATACGAATAAAAATTTTCTCCATCTTTTTCAATGTAATTGCTCCCTCCTATCCTACTTTTACACATTTCGTTTCGTGATTTTATACATCGTATATATAGCAGCTAACTTTATTGTCATTTTCGATGCATACTTTTATACATTTCCATTGTCGAATTTACTCAAAACATGTTATGTTCTAAATGTATTTTTCAACTTGAAAGGGGTATAAGCATTGAAAAGAATCCTAGTTTTACACACAGGTGGAACAATTGCAATGGAGGAAGATAAAGAAACTGGGGTCGTACAGCCAGGTGAAAAAAATCCTCTTTTAAAATTTATTCCTGATTTAGAAGGCGATGTTGATTTAATCGTTGAAGACGTGTTCCATCTACCATCTCCTCATATGACACCGAGCGAAATGTTACAATTACAAGTCATCATTGATGAAAAAGTAAAACAAGACAACATTCATGGCGTAGTCATTACGCATGGTACGGATACATTAGAAGAAACAGCCTATTTCTTAGATTTAACAGTGCAAGCAACTATTCCAATCGTTGTAACAGGTGCAATGCGTTCTAGTAATGAATTAGGTGCTGATGGTCTATATAACTTCTTATCGGCTGTAAAAGTAGCTAGCTGTAGTGAAGCTGCTGAAAAAGGTGTTTTAGTCGTATTAAACGACGAAATCCATTGCGCTACAAATGTAACGAAAACACATACAAGTAACGTGGCAACATTCCAGAGTCCACAGTATGGACCAATTGGTATGGTAACAAAGCGCGGCGTTGTATTCCATCACGCTTTAGTACACCATGAAACATATTCAGTAAATAAGGTTTCTAAAAACGTAGTTGTTCTAAAAGCATACGCTGGTATGGACGATACATTGTTAGCAGCAATTGAAAACCTTCCAGTAGACGGGATTGTTATTGAAGCACTTGGACAAGGTAATTTACCTCCAAGAACACTTCCTAGTCTAGAACGATTAATCGACAAAGGAATCCCTATCGTATTAGTTTCTCGCTGTTTCAATGGCATCGTGCAAGATGTATATTCATATGAAGGTGGCGGCAAACAATTAAAAGATATGGGTATTGTATTCACATACGGTTTAAATGCTCAAAAAGCACGTATTAAATTATTAGTTGCATTAGAAAATACAAATTCTCATGAAACAATCCAAAATATGTTTATGCACAATTAAAAAGAAGCTGTCGAAGTTTATTTCGACAGCTTCTTTTTATATTTCCCTTGACGCAATGGTTTGCGCAATCGCATCCCCATGAAATCGACCGTTCTCAATAAATATTTCATTCGCATTATTTCCAGCAGCAATTACACCTGCAATGAAAATATTTTCAGCGTTCGTTTCCATTGTATCCTCTGCATAAATCGGACGTCCTGTTTCTTCATCAATCCGAACACCCATCTTCGTTAAGAAACTATGATCAGGATGGTAACCAGTCATCGCAAATACAAAATCATTTTGGATTGTATATGCCTCATCATCGACTGTAAACGTTAATGTATGTTCAGTAATTTCTTTCACGTGAGCCCTGAAATGCATTTGAATTGTGCCGCTTCGTACTAACGCCTCAAACTCCGGCAAAATCCACGGCTTAACGCTTGGTGAATACTCACTTCCGCGATATAAAACCGTTACACGCGCACCGGTTTTAACAAGTTCTAACGCGGCATCTATACTCGAGTTTTTCCCACCTATAACTACTACATCTCGATCAAAATAAGGATGTCCCTCTTTAAAATAGTGAGCTACTTTCTTCAGTTCCTCGCCGGGAACATGCATATAATTTGGATTGTCATAATATCCAGTTGCTACAACAACATATTTCGCTATATATATTTCTGTACTTCCGTCACGCTTTGTTGTCTCAACATGAAAAACTTCTCCATCTTTTTGTACTTTCTCCACTCGCTCAAAAGCATTTACACGTACAGATTTACGCTTTACTACTTCACGATAATACGCAAGCGCTTGATTTCGAACTGGCTTACGATTTTCTGTAATAAAAGCTACATCACCAATTTCTAATTTTTCACTAGAAGAGAAAAATGTTTGATGAGTTGGATAATTATAAATCGCATTTACAATGTTTCCTTTTTCAATTACTAACGGATTTATCCCTACCTTTTGCAACGAAATTGCTGCTGCTAATCCGCACGGACCGCCTCCAATTATGATAGCTGTTTCTTTCTGCATACTCAGCTCACTCCTAGTCTTCTACCAATACGCTATTTATAAAAACAAGAAAAAACCTACTTACAGCAGTAGGCACCTATCTTTATTGTATTCATTTTTCATATATTTGTCATCTAAACGAAACATACATCCGATAGACATCTGCTAAAAACTGCTGAAATTTAATACCTTGTTTCCCTAATACATTTTCAGGATCAATCTTTCTAGCTGGGTCAAGTGTTTTATGTGATACGATATCTTTCTTCGGATTCAAGCCGAAGTTTTGACATAAATACGCATGATACCACGTAAAACGGGTATATGCTTCCCAAAAGTTAACATCACCGCCATAACAAAGTTCCACTCCAATGGCAGCCTTATTAGCATCATAACCATATAAGTCATTATCTGTCGGCACACCATATCGAACGTGATAGGCAACTTCATTTATAGGAACAATTTCCAATATTGTTTTATCATCTATAAATGTATGTGCCGAAGCTTTCGGTTGTATTTCATTAAAATAATCCCGATTCCCTATCGCATTGCTACCAGGGTTCCCCGTATCATGACTTACAATAAACCTTACTTTAGAAAGAGGAATTCCCGGTCGTGAACTTCCATACCCAATATAGTTACGCTCTATAGGAAACATCGCCATTACTACCAACTCCCGCTTCAGAAGATTACCTTACTTCTTTATATATGTATTCGGTAGCAATGTCCTTATCGCATATTTCTTACGCGAAGAGAAAATCGAAAATATTTGATGTGAACACCATAAATAATAAAATACTTACAGCAACTCCATAAAAACCGTAAAACCAAACACAATCTTCTTTCGTATCTAAACCGAAAAATTTATTTACAGATTGTAATAATGTGCCGCGCTTACTTTGTTTGTTTCTTAATACTTCCACTCGTTCTACAACATCTGCTGGCATCATAAATCTTTGGTCTACTGTCATTTTCATCATTTATCTCTCCTTAAAATCATTTCCGTTTTGTTTATCTAAGGAAAGTATAGCACGTTTGTTCGTGTAGAACAAGCGTTCTTTTTTGTTTTTATTTTATTTTTCAACAATCCAAGTAAGAATTGAGATTACAAAAGCGATAATCGGCCCTACTACAACTGCACCAAATATTAAAAACAGTAGTCCTTCTCCGAACATCCGAACATTACTTGTTTTTCCGGCTTTCATCGTTCTTGAGAGTTCTCCCTCTAACCTCTTAACCTTTTCTTCTAATTGTTCTACTCGTTCCATCATTTCATTTTCCATATACAACACCTCACACTAATACTTCAACAAAAAAACGTGATTCCCTCGAAAGGAATCACGTTTTCTCACGATATAATATTATACCCAACCTCTGAAGCGACTTGCTTCAGCCATTTTACGAACACCGACCATATACGCAGCTAAGCGCATGTTCACTTTACGAACTTGTGCTGTTTCATAAATAGAATCAAATGATCTTACCATTACTTTTTCTAAACGTTGTTCTACTTCTTCTTCAGTCCAGTAGTAACCTTGGTTATTTTGTACCCACTCAAAGTAAGATACTGTTACACCGCCAGCACTTGCTAATACGTCTGGAACAAGTAAAATTCCGCGATCTGTTAAAATTTTAGTTGCTTCTAATGTTGTTGGACCATTTGCAGCTTCAACAACGATTTTTGCTTTAATATTATTAGCATTTTCTTCTGTAATTTGGTTCTCAATTGCAGCTGGAACTAAAATGTCGCAATCAAGTTCTAACAATTCTTTGTTTGAAATTGTATTATTAAATAGTTTTGTTACTGTACCGAAGCTATCACGACGGTCTAATAAATAATCAATATCTAATCCGTTTGGATCATGCAATGCACCGTAAGCATCCGAGATTGCAATAACTTTCGCGCCTGCATCATGCATAAATTTAGCTAAGAAGCTACCAGCATTACCGAATCCTTGAACAACAACGCGTGCACCTTTAATATCAATGTCGCGTTTTTTTGCAGCTTCGCGAATACAAATTGTTACACCTTTCGCCGTTGCTGTTTCACGTCCATGTGATCCACCTAATACAAGTGGCTTACCTGTAATAAATCCTGGTGAATTAAATTCATCAATACGGCTATATTCATCCATCATCCATGCCATGATTTGAGAGTTTGTGAATACATCTGGAGCTGGAATATCTTTCGTCGGTCCTACGATTTGGCTAATTGCTCGTACATAACCACGGCTTAATCTTTCTAACTCACGGAATGACATTTCACGTGGGTCACAGATAATTCCACCTTTACCTCCACCGTATGGTAAATCAACAATACCACATTTTAAGCTCATCCAGATTGAAAGTGCTTTCACTTCATTTTCTGTTACATTCGGATGGAAGCGAATTCCACCTTTCGTTGGACCAACAGCATCATTATGTTGTGCACGATATCCTGTAAATATTTTAACAGTCCCGTCATCCATACGAACTGGTATTTTCACTGTCATCATACGAATTGGTTCTTTTAATAATTCATATACTTCGTTTGGATAACCCAATTTTTCTAACGCTTCACTAATAACAATTTGTGTCGAATTCAATAGTTCAAAATGTTGTTCCCTTTGTTGTTGTGTTTTTGTTTGAGTTCCCTTTTCGGCTACCATAGTAAGTAAACCCCCTGTAATTTCACTTGTTTAGTAAACCTTCATTGCCTAGTATACACCGTTAAATTTGGAATGCAATAGAAAACGCTAACAAATATATACAAACTATTTCCTGTTGCAAGCGTTTTCACTATCATTATAGTCCTTTTATTGCTTTTAGAAAAGTAAAATACTTAAATATTTAAATATTTTTTATTTTACTTATATATAACAACTTAAGAAGATATTTTTAAGTATAGTAAAGAGCGCCCAAATATTTATGATTCCCGCTATACCATTAATCGTTTTGACATTTTCAGACCAACATTTTAGGTTTCTCCAAATAAAAAACAAAACCTTAGCTTTGTTATATTAGCTAAGGTTTTGTTTTTTCACAAAGTAATTGTGTATTTGTTCAATTGCTTGAGAAGCCATTAATTCTTTACCATACTCCATTAGACGATAAATAGTTGCTGTAGACGGATTACCATATTCCGCTAAAATAGCTATAAAATCTGCCTTCAGTAATTGAACTTGCTCCTCTTCTTCCATCCAAAGATAGAAACGCCCATCCCACGTATATAGTTTTCCGCCAGTTACATCAAGGTTATATAAACGATTCGACAGGTTAATTACGTCATCTAGTGTAGCAAACTCATAAAGTATATGCTCGCTTTCATCTAGAGTCACTTGCATTTCAATAAACTCGTCACGGAACTCATCATCTGTATCCACATCTTGATGTTCTTTCGTTACAATTACGACCATTCCTTGCGCTTGTAGAGAAAATACTTCAACTGCAATCGGGCCATCCGCTTCAAACCCTAGTTCCTTATTTGCTTCTTGCATCATATCACGAAATAATTGCTGTACTTTCGGTGCATTTCTCCACAAATCTTCTTTCGTTAATCCTCGTTCAGATAAATCATCAAATGTTAAGAAAATTTTTATCTTATTGTAATTTAATCGTTCCAGCCTCATCTCATACCCTCCCTACGTAACCAATGAATATAATTTTTATTATATGAAATAGAAAATAGATGGTTCTTTTCGAACAACTATTCTAACATTTTTAACCAATCATCCCATTCTTCTTTCGTATCACCAATTAGGCATGTTTGAATGTTCAACTGATCTCGAGCACCTATTTCTCCTATAAACCCAACAGAAAGTTTCTCACTTTTTTCTTGCAACAAATTCATGTCTTTCATCGCGTTCTTAAGTTCTCGTTCCTCATCAAAAGAGACTACTACATATGTAGGTTGTATTTTCTCAACAGCTAACAAAATACCATCTTCCGCTAAGCTTGACCTAATATATATCACCTCATATCCTTTTAAGCGTAAATACGTTGAGAAAACAAACCCTTTCAACATATTATTTTCTAACACAACAACTTTGTGTATAGAAGAAAATGATGCTGCATTATGATACACCATTCCTAGACGAGTTTGTAAAAATGATACGACATATTGGAATTGCACCATTGTAACTTCATTATTATTTTTTAACGTTAACAATTTATTTGACACTTGAAGAACAATACTTGCTATGACTTTTTCTGTTGCATAAATACTAAAAGCCTCGTTTAACAATGCAGAAGCTGTAATTTCATCAAATTTTAACAAAGCTTGCAGTAAATCGTCCACTAAAACAACTTCTCTATCGTAATGTATTTCTTTTTGAACATTACTCTGCAAACGATTCCCTTCTAATAATTGAACTGCTTGTCCAATCATCATGCCGGAAGAAACTTTGTCCATTAACCATTTCAAAATTTGAATATGCTCTTCTGTATATAATCGATGCCCCGCATGATTCCGCATTGGGGCAATAATTTGATATCGTCTTTCCCATGCACGAAGCGTACTCGGCTGAATTCCAATTATATTGGAAACAGCTTTTATGTTATATTTCCCGTTTAGAGTTGGCATCATTTCCCTCCACATAACGTAATAATATGTGTTTGAGCAGGTGCTCGGAAGCGAAGTGGAATCAACGTTGTTCCATACCCATTACTAACAAAAAGAGTCATATTTGAATGCTTATATACGCCACCTTTTAAATATTTTTTAGATGGGAATAATCGAATCTGTCCTCCATGTGTATGTCCACTTAACACAAGTGAAATTTGTTCTTTTCCAGACATTTTATTTATTATATCAGGGTTATGGCTAATTAATATGCGAAAACCATCTTCTTTGCAATCAGCCAAAGCTAAATCTAAACGATCACGCTTCAAACCAACATCATCTACACCGAGCAAACAAATTTTTTCTCCTAGTTCAGACTCAAATACAACTCTTGTATTATCTAAAACTTTCACATTATTTTCTAATAACAAAGCATCTAATTCATGATATTCAATCTCATAATCATTATTTCCCCACACAAAATATACAGGAGCTATCGCTCTTAACTTTTGTATATTTGCAGAAATTTTCGATAAAGGGACACCTCTTTCCGCTAAATCACCGCCAATAATTACAAGGTCTACTTTTCCTTTTACTTGTTCAATTAACGAACTTGAAATGACCCTTCTATGAATATCAGAAATAAAAAACATCTTTACTTTTTGAAAACTTTTCGGAAATTCTTCAAAAAGTAAAGTATGTTCTAACACAGTATTACGCATCGCTTCTGTATACATTACAAGAAGAAATATAATACCAATACATATGAGAGCACTTAATAAGATAATCCATATCATATATTTTCACTCCCTTCCGCATAAAGATAATCCTCAGCTTTTATAGTAGGTATGTTACTAGCTATCCTGCTTTGCGGACTTATCTTTTATCGGAATTTTTATTTCTTGACCTACATTCACTTCATCTTCTTGTAAATCATTATACTTTTTAATCACTTCAATCCCAGTTTCATCTGAAAAATATTGCTTCGCTATACTTTCTAAAGTTTCTCCTTCTTTTACCGTATGCGTTACTACTTTCTCAGATGTTGCCTCAGACTCAGATTTAGCTGAATCAAAGAAAATGACCTCAAACGCACTTTTCCCAGCGTTATTACCATCACTTTTCACCTGAATATATTTATCTGTATACCATAAGATACTAATTGGTAGTAATATGAATAGAAATGTTAAAACTCGGACGAAAATATGATTCATTTTAAACTTTTCTTTTTTCTCTTTATTTCTATGAATTTCACTACGCGGCGGTAAACTTTCTTTTTCTTCCACTCGCTCAACTTCTAATTCCTCTTCGAAATCAGGAATTCGTTTTCTCATGTTGTTCACCACCACCTTACATTTATTTTCTTAATTGGAGTCCCATTATAAAATCAACAAGAAAGTGTGCAAAGATTGTTATAAACAAATTTTCTGTCCATTCAAACACATAACCAAAGACAAAACTAATGAAACAGACGAAACAAAACAAAAATGGCTTTGTTATATACCGAATATGTAACACTGCAAATACTAAACTCGCTATTACAATTCCAAAGTGCGTCTGCACTACACCTCTAAATAAAAATTCTTCTGCAAAGCCGATAATGAACGTAATAACGAGTAGGTGCATAACTGACATTCCTTGAAACATCTTATCGTTAATACCACCATCATCAAACCAAGACTCTGGAAATACTCGCATTGCAACATAATCTAATAACACAATACCAATTGCCAACAAGCCACCTATTATAAGTATAGACACCGGTTCCCACTTCCACAGACTATACACCGATTTTATATCTCGGAATAATACATATGCTAGTAAACAACCGATACCGATAATAATGAACTGTGTGATATACAGATTCAGCCTTATTTCTTTCGGACTCATATCTTCAATATTATGCCTTTGAATGTTCATCATTCCCCCATCTTTTCTAGACCGAAAAGCTTTTGTAACTCTGTTTCCCAATTATAGTCGAAATCCGATTGTTGCGCTTGTCTTTTTTTATAATCTGTTTTTGTAATACCACAATAGTCACAGCAATTTTTCAACTCGTTCTCTTTTCTATAACCGAACTGTTGTAACAAATATTCACGCCTACATTCTTTCACTTGTATCCACGACTTCATGTTTTCTAGCTCACTATATTTATTACGTAGCCTTATTTCTACTTCAGCTATTAATCTGTTCATAATTTCATCTGACAAGCTCTCTAATTTTAATTTTCGCTGTTGTATGATTCCAAGCTGTTCAAGATGATAGCGGATGAAACGCCAATATTGTTCATTAAATCTTGCTGCATTATAACAAATTTCTTCTACCTCTTCTATTGGTAATTCTTTCGTTTGAAACATTCTTTCTTGTAGTAAAGAGAATAAAAATTGTATTTGCGACTGACTTGGCAATTCATCTTCAATTATCGAAATTGGTAAATCGTGATCTAACGGACTACATAGTAAGATAGCTATACTCGGTTCACCATCTCTTCCAGCTCTTCCGATTTCTTGTAAATAGGAAGCTATATTAGTCGGATAATGAAAATGAATAATATAGCTCGTATTCGACTTATTTACTCCCATACCAAAAGCACTTGTACATATTACAAGCTGCAACTGGTCATTCATAAACTGCTGTTGAATTAACATACGCTCTTCATGTTCCATACCACCATGATAAAAAGCGACACCAGTCACGCCTTTTCCTCTTAAATACTCCGTTAAACGTTCTGTCCACGCTCTGCTTGAACAATATACAATCCCTGGCCCTTGTAAATACATCACCTGATCCAAAAGCGCTTCTTTCTTCTCTTCTATCGTCTCCACAAATTGTACTTCCATCGCAATATTTGGACGATCAATAGAGTATACATGCTGCGTCACTTTCTTCAAATCTAAACTCTCTGCTATATCTCGGAGTACATCTTTTGTCGCTGTTGCCGTTAATGCTAGCACCGTAGGAGACCCGATATTTTCAATGACTACATTTAGTTTTTTATAGTCTGGCCTAAAATCATAACCCCATTGTGAAATACAATGAGCCTCATCCACAACAAATAATGAAATATGAACTTTCTTCAATTCTCTTATTAACACTTCCGACTGCAACATCTCTGGTGAAACAAAAATAAATTTATATGAAGCTAATTTTTTCATCGCTTCTCTTTTTTCATGTAATGTCCGAAAACTATTAAATGCTATTACTCGGTTTTTCACAACATACTTTAATTGTGTAACTTGATCTTCCATCAAAGATAATAATGGTGATACAACAAGCACGGTTCCTTCTTGCATTAGCCCTGGAAGTTGATAGCACATAGACTTCCCTCTTCCAGTCGGGAGCATTGCTATAACATCTTTTCCCTCTAATAAATCTGTAATGACCCCTTTTTGCCCTGTACGAAATTCAGAATATCCAAACCATCTATATAAATATTCCTCAAGCTTCATTTATACCCTCCATCCGCGCCAATACAAGACGAACTTCAAAATAAGAGATACCCTCTCCAACCGCTTGTTTCAACTCACGCAACTTACGTGTTTGTAATGCCTCAATTACTTTTGTTACTTTATCTATTTTGTCTTTTTCCATAAACATCTCGATTGAAAACTCTTTTTCCCGCAAAGCAATTTCAACAAAATGATCTTCTATCGTTGCAACCTTTAAATTTCTAATTGTCGCTATTTCATCTAAAGAGCGTCCTTGTCTCCAAAAATTATATGTTTTTTTCGTTGATAAACTAAATAAATCAGCTCTCTCATTTGGATAAGAGATAATCTCAGCCAATAGCGGAAATTCATTTTCTTTATCGTGAACTTCTTGTATAAAGAAGTGAATTGTACCCCAAAATAAAAAATACACCCGGAATATATCTTGTTTCGTAATTTCCGCTAATTGCTGCAATGTACAACCGATACGTTCATATCCTGTTAATCTATATGTTACAATCGTCGCTTCTACCACATCACCTTTTCCTAAAAGATTATATATTTCTTTCCATAATCTTTTAGCCAATTCACTTCGCCTATATGGTATACCTGTTAAAAAACGTTTTACCCACATCATTATTTCTGTATCTTGTTGAATGGGAATAAACTTCGTATTATTCTGTTGTAAATTAGATATAGTTTGAATAATTAATGATAATCGTTTCCAAAATGTTTCACCTAATTCACCATAGTGTAAACCATGTAAATGCGCAGGAAAAGCATACACTTCCTCCCATGTATGTAACTGCATTTTACCTTTAGATGTTAACAAATATGTATTTTCATGTATTTCTCGAATCAAATCTGCTTGCAACAACTTTGCAACTTCACGATCATAGTCTGTTCTATTTAACGATTTATATATTCCAAACAAAAATGAAATTCGGAACATATTTCCATCTTGTAACGTTTGCGAAGATCGTTTTCCTTTTAATAAATAATAAATAGAAGAAACGGTCCTTTCACCATTCAATTGTTTTAAACAATACAATAAAGTATATTGTAGTTGCATTACCGCTTCCACCTTTCAATCTAGCTTAATTACTTTTTAGTATGATTGCACTTACTCATTAAACTTATCATATCGGCACTATGTACTTGTATATAGTATATTGTACCAAACGAAATAACATTTACGTATTTTGAAAATCTTATGACATAATGCAAAAATTAGTTGACACTCTAATTGATAAGGATTATCATTATAATTTTATGTTGAAAAGTTTTAAAAACCGTTTTACAATAAGGTTATAATTTTTATGGCGAGCTTTTCACATACATATTATCAGGAGGGAAAAAAGATGGCAAAATATACAATCGTTGATAAAGATACTTGTATCGCATGTGGTGCTTGCGGCGCTGCTGCACCAGACATTTATGATTATGATGATGAAGGTATTGCATTTGTAACGTTAGACGATAACCAAGGTATCGTTGAAATTCCAGATGTATTAATTGAAGATATGATGGATGCATTCGAAGGTTGTCCAACTGACTCAATTAAAGTTGCTGATGAATCATTTGATGGCGACTCTTTAAAATTCGAATAGTCTTTTATTAACTTCAAAAAATATCCCTCATTCATATGAGGGATATTTTTTGTTTTCTATTTTCATTCTACTTAATAAAAAACCACTAGTAGTTCCATACTACTAATGGTTTTATTTTATATTTTATGCATTTTTCATTTTTGCAAACACCCATACTTTCAGGCGTGAGAATAACGCTACAAATACAATTGTCACAACAATTCCTTTAATCAAATTAAATGGTAAGATTGCCGTTACAACCGTTGTTCTTATAGCCTCGCTAGACATAGCTGGTGAATTTAAAAACCAAGTGTAAGCTGGGAATATAATGATGTAATTTAATACACTCATAATGAGCGCCATTGTAATTGTCCCTAGCATTAATCCTGTCGTTAAACTCTTAACAGTACGATACTTTCTAAATAAGAAAGCTGCCGGTCCAATAAATAAACATCCTGCAATAAAGTTAGCAATTTCTCCAACTGGCACTCCCGTTAAACTCCCTTGAATCCCGTAATGTAAAATATTCTTTATCGCCTCTACAATTATCCCTGCAACTGGCCCGAAAATAATTGCTGCAATTAGAGCTGGTACATCACTAAAATCAATTTTTAAAAATGGCGGAAGCCCTGGAAACGGGAAATCCAACATCATCAGTAAATATGCAATACTACTTAGCATCGCTACACTCACCATCTGCACTACACTGTTTTTTTGTTTCATCTTTCTCTCTCCTTTTCCATCGATCATCTCATGGAAAGTGGAAAGGTTCTGCTATGCCTACTTTTTCATAGAACGAAAAAACCCTTTGTGTTTTACACAAAGGGAGAATTTAAGGCACATCAAACAGACGTTCAAATCCATATCTTTTTTGAACGCTTGAACCTCCATCTTCTCCCATCCAGACTATACTGTCGGCTTTGGAATCACACCAAATCCTGCCTTAACGGCTCGCGGGCTTAGAACAAAATCACATATAGTTCATCACCGCCGGTCGGGATTTTCACCCTGCCCCGAAGATAGACCGATATTCTATTTTCCACTTTATTATACAACAACATAATCGTATTGTGAACAAAAAAAGTGTAACTTATTAAAAATAAGTTATTAATTTTATATAATTAAAACCAATTACTATATTTTACAATACACCCCAGATTTTTTAGTATTCGGCATTTCCCCTATGAATCCCCTAGTCATATATAATGAAAAGTGATAAGATGTTGAATTGTTAAGATAAGAACATTTTCTGGATTATGGAGGAAATGTCATGAAAAAAGAAAAGAGACACTCTATTCGAGAAGCAATGAAAAAAAACTTAAGAAAAGAATACTTTTACTTAAAAAAAGAATTACTTTTCTACTGTCCAATTGATTTAGGCACATTCTCAAGCGAGACATACTATGCTGCTTTCGATGAAGATGGCATCAGTATTTATCAGTATGATAAAAAAACAGAGAGTAAATTAAAACTGTGTGAGCGTCACCCATGGAAGAGTTGGAATAAAGTGAAGGTGGATCATTATTTGACAACTTCTCAATTTATTTTTCAAGGTGAGCGAAACTGGATATTATCCCTTTTCCAAAAAGGAAAAGAAGCTCAAAAAATAATTGAAGAGCACACATCTTTACAAACTGAAGTTGTTTCCCGTTCTTTCTTAAAAAAACTTCCAGGGTTCCGTTCTAATGCACCGTTGAATAAATACATCGGCAGCATTTGCTACACTGCACTTATTGCATTTTTATTAAAATGGATGATTCCATTTCAAGCACCACAAATCGCCCTGTACTCCATTTCAATCGGTTGTATGCTTCTTGGTTTACTTTGTTTGACAATCGGTTTAATTGAACCGACTATTGTACTATTTCGAACGAACGAAAAAACAAGAACGAAAGTATTTTACTTATATAGCTACTTAGCTATTTCTGGATTTATATGTGTCTTTATTTTTTGGTAAAAAAAAGAGCTAGTTTAACTAGCTCTTTTTTTACTTTACGTATAATTGTTGATTTGGATAAATCCGATCTTGCTGCAGTCCATTTTTATCTTTAACTTCCTTAACTGACATACTAAATTTCCGTGCAATACTAACTAAAGTGTCCCCTTTTTGGACGACATATAAGGATGAGGACACAACTTCATTTCTCTGTTCATTTAGAACAAGCAATGGATTCATCGCATTCTTTTTCGCCATCGTCCATCTTCCTTGATGAACTTCTAAATGTAAGTGTGCACCTCTCGATTCTCCTGTATTTCCTACTTCTCCAATTATTTCTCCTTTTGAAATATAATCCCCTTGAACTACATATCTCTTATTTAAATGCGCATACACAGCCTCATATTCTCCATGTTTAATAAATACAACGTTTCCATAACTACTTGAATAATAAGACTTTGTTACCTTACCTTCTTGAATAGCTGCCACAGGCGTGCCAATCGGTGCTGCTATATCTATACCGTAGTGTTTTCCATGCCTTGTCCCAAAATAATCACTTATCTGCCCTTCAACAGGCCATGTCCATTGATTTCCCTCTGCGTACACATGTAATTGAGATAAAAACAATACCGTCAATAACATGATGCTACATTTTAACACTTTCATATACATCCTCCGTTTTCTAATTAACACCATACCTTCTCTATTTTGGTATATTACAGAAAAAAGTATACAAAAAAAGAAAGTGAATCACTCCACTTCCTTCTCTTTTTTATCACGAAAAACGATTGCACTGCGATTATACTCCACATCTTTTACTTGTAATCGAGCGTTTATTACTCTAGCTACCGCAAACAAATAATCAGATAATCTATTTACATACTTTAGAACAACTTCATTTATTTTCCCTTCTTTTTGCAAGGACACTACACATCGTTCTGCTCGCCTTACAACTGTACGTGCAATATGAATAGCAGCTGCCGCTTCGCTTCCACCTGGTAAAATAAAACGCTCTAACGGCGGTGCTTCTTCTATATACGAATCAATCCTTCTTTCTAAGCTTTCAACCATTTCAACCGTTACTTTATAAGGAATTTTCCCCTCTACTATCGCCAAGTCTCCCCCGCAATCAAATAGTTCATGTTGAATATTTTCAAGTTCATTGTAAATATCTCCAAAAGATCCGCCTTGTAGCTTAGTCATTGCATATCCAATATGAGAATTCGCCTCATCTATCGTGCCATATGCTTCAACTCGGATATTATCTTTATCCACTCTGCCGCCTATTACACTTGTTGTCCCTTTATCTCCTGTTTTCGTATATAATTTCATCGCTTCACGACACCCCTCTTGCTATTCTTCATTCGACTAAGATAGAAAAAAAGTTCTACTATTATTTATTTAATTGATTTTACAAAAAAATAAAAAACAGTAGAACTTTATTCATTATCAACTTTAAAAACGCATATCTAAATTATACGATTCGGTAAATATACAGAGAATGTAGTTCCCTCTCCAACAACACTTGAAACAGCAATTTTACCATCATGGCCTTGCACAATATTTTTTGCAATCGCAAGCCCGAGCCCCGTTCCACCTTTTTTCCCACGTGTTCTTGCTTTATCAGCTTTGTAGAAACGATCAAATAAAAATGGAATATCTTCTTCTGGAATACCAGCGCCCGAATCTTGTACTTCAAAAGTAAGACCATTATTTTTCGTATTAATTACAAGCGTTACATGTCCGCCTGCATTCGTATGACGAATTGCGTTATCAATTAAATTCGTCAATACTTGTTCCATACGATCTGCATCAAACGGGTATTGTTCAATTGGATTCTGGAAATCAACCGTTAATGCGACTTCTTTATCCTTTGCAATTCCTTGGAATTTACGACCTATTTTTTCAACGAAAGGATGAATATCAACTTCACCTATATGTAACTCTACATTACCACTTTCCATACGCGCTAAATCTAATAGTTCATTTACAAGTTTACCTAAACGAACGGATTCATCATAAATAATTTGAACAAACTCATTAATTTCTTCTTTCGTTTGCACAATATCATCTAAAATCGCTTCACTATACCCTTGAAGCATTACCATCGGTGTACGAAGTTCATGTGATACGTTCGCAATAAAGTCTTGACGCATCTTCTCAAGACGGCGTTCTTCCGTCATATCACGTAATACAGCTACAGCACCACGAATTTTCGTTTGGTTGTAAAGCGGCGTCATAAGAACTACATAATTCCCTTTTTGTAAATTAATTTCAACCACTTGTTGTTGTTCACTTTCTACAACGAGATGGAATAGTTCAACAAGTTCAGAAGGTAGTTTTTTACTGAGCTCTACTTCCTTTTCCTCTTGCCAAACTTGTAAGAAATGTTCAGCCGGCGGATTAATTACAACGACTTCACCTTCTTGATTTAACGTAATAACCCCATCTGCCATACTACTTAAAATACTAGCTAACTGTTCTTTTTCTTGCTGCAGGGCATTCATATTAAACTTCAACTGTTTCCCCATTTGATTTAAGGCCGTTGCAAGCTCACCAATCTCATCCTGAGATACCATAGGTGCTTTCGCATCAAACTTCCCACGCGCGACCTCAAAAGCAACCTCACGCATTTTACGGAGTGGTGCTGTAATTCGAGTAGATAAGAAGAATGCAAAGAACGTTGTTAATATAATCGCAATCCCTGCTGATAAGAATATAAAATCAGTCGTTCTCTCCATACCTTGTATCGGTACTTGTAAAGATTCGTATACGAACACTGCACTTTGATTTTTTGAATGCACTGGTTTTCCGACAATCATAATATCATTTTCAGTGTTTTTATTCTTTCTACTATTAGAGGCTTTTCTAATGTTATTCTTAATTTCTTTTTTGTCTGTAAAAACAGCCGCTAATTCTTTGTCTTCTTTCAAATCATCCATTGTAAGAGTGACTAATCCTTCTTGTTTCGGCGAAGAAGATATTTCTTTACCATCTTCTACAATAATGATCCTTGAAAGTGGATCAGAGAATTTGTACGCGATATTCTCAATCGTTTTTACATCGGCACCTTCTTCAATTAACTCTGAAACACTTGTTGCAACTTTTTGAAGCCTAGCTTCACTCATATCAACATAATATGTTCTAAAAAACTGTGAAAGTAAAATCGCAACAAATCCGAGCACAAACGAAACGAGAAGTAATATAGTCATCCATAACTTCCCTACTACACTTCTCCAAAGCATCAGTCGTTCACAACCTCAAATTTGTAACCTACGCCCCAAACGGTAACAATCATCTTCGCAGCATCTGGTGATTTTTTGCTTAACTTCTCACGTAAACGCTTTACATGCGTATCAACTGTACGTAAATCTCCGAAGAATTCATATTGCCATACTTCTTTTAACAATTGCTCACGATCAAATACCTTATCAGGCGCTTTCGCTAAGAATAATAGTAATTCGTACTCTTTCGGTGTTAAGTTTACTTCATTACCATCTGCTGTAACACGGTGTGCATCATTATCAATTGTTAAATGAGGGAACACAGTAACATCTTTTGTCGTTGTATCTTGTGTAAAGAACGTTGTTGGTACAGAACGGCGTAAGACCGCTTTCACACGAAGCACTACTTCACGTGGGCTAAATGGTTTCACAATATAATCATCAGTTCCTACCTCAAACCCTTGTACTCGGTTTACTTCTTCACCTTTTGCCGTCAACATAATAATTGGCGTCGCTTTCTTCTCACGAACCCCTTTACACACTTCAATACCATCTTTACCTGGCATCATAAGATCTAATAGGATTAAATCGTAATCATTTTGTAACGCCATTTCTAAAGCTGTATCGCCATTGTCCGCTTCTTCAATTGTATATTGTTCTCTTTCTAAATACATTTTCAACAAACGACGAATACGATCCTCATCGTCTACAATTAAAATTCTTGATTCATTTTCCATTTCTACCCGTTGCGTACTTTTACCACAACGGTTTACACCTACCCTTCTACACTAGTATGTTGCACTATTCTCGTTTATTTAAGCAATCTTCTAAATGTTTCACTTCCCATATTATGCTTCACAAGAATAATAAAGTTTGTTCAATTTTTTTCCAAAACTATGTATTTTTTTTGAACAGGATATAATGTCCTCGACATCATTTTACAAAATCAACCGCTACTTTGTCATGTTTTTCTCAAAAAAGAAGAAAAATTGACAAAAATAAAATAGGAAAGTGACATTCACTCTCCTATTTTATTTCTCTATGCGTATGAATGTAAACCCGCGATAATTAAGTTTACTACAATAAAGTTAAACATAATGATTGCAAAACCAATTACCGCTAACCACGCTGACTTCTCTCCGTGCCACCCTTTTGATAAGCGTAAATGTAATACCGCCGCATAAAAAAGCCAAGTAATAAGCGCCCAAACCTCTTTTGGATCCCAACCCCAAAAACGTGTCCACGCTATTTGAGCCCAAATCATGGCAAAAATTAATGCACCTAATGTGAAAACCGGGAATCCAATTGCAATAGAACGATATCCGATTTCATCCAGTAAATCACTATTTGTATTCTTTACTAACGGCTGAAGTGCTGCCGATACTCGTTTGCGTAAAACAAGTCTTAATACAATATAAAGTAATGTCCCAACTAACACTGACCAAATAACAGTATTTAATTTTTTCGCATTTACAATCGCTGGAACTTCAACTGTCGGTTCTAATTTATTTTCTGTCAATAACTTTCCTTCGTGCGGTCCTACTAAAGCTGGAAGATTGTACTTCATTTCCACTTGTTGTTCATTTTTATCAATCCATTGAAACTTTGCTTCATATTTCATACTAGAAAATAACGTTGTCACTCCAATAAAACCAACTGTACAAACAAGTGTGAACACTACCGTTTCTAACCAAAATGTACGTTTGGTTCTCGTTGATTGGTCTACATTTTTCAATAAATACATAACGCCCGTAATAAAACTAATTGCTAAAATTGCTTGTCCTGCTGCTGCAGTCGTCACGTGAATATGCAACCAATTACTTTTTAAAGAAGGAATAAGCGGAGATATTTCCCTCGGAAACATACTTGCATAGGCAATTAATAAAAGTGCAACTGGTAATGCAAAAAGTCCGATTATACTTACGCGATACATAAAATACATGACAATAAATGCTCCGACAAGCATCATGCCGAAAAATGTACCGAATTCAAAAAAGTTACTAACTGGTGCATGTCCTGATGCAATCCATCTTGTAACAAAATATACTGTTTGTGCAATAAACCCTAAAATTGTAATCGTTATTCCTATATTTGCCCATTTATGACCTTTTTCTTTAATTGCTCCCCCGAAAAATAGAGTTGCAATTAAATATAAAATAAATGCGGTAAAGAGAAAGTTACTACTTATTTGCACCATATCGTTTCCCCACCTTAACTAATTTTTTTATCCACTACTTTATCGCTTGGCTGCGGAATTGCCGTACCTTCTAGTACTCTTTCAATATCTTTCTTTAAACCGAACCAATTTTTATTCGTGTGTCCTGCAATCCACCATTCATCATTAACGCGTTGTATCCAAATACGGCGATGATTCCAATACATCCCTTGAATGACACCCACCATAAATATAAATCCTCCAATACCGAGAATCCAAAGCGTTAAATCTTTCCTTACAGTAAGTGCCGTTGCATTTTGCATTTCCACACCTGCAAACGACATTTTATATTTATTATTTCCATCAGGTTCTATATTTTGCTGAATACCAACAAAACTCACTTCACCATCTGGTGTTTCAGGCGTAAACATTTTAAACACAAATGCAGGGTTGTTTGGTAATTTCGTTTTCGTATTTGGTCTTCCACTCTCATCAAAATAAAAATCTGGAAAATAGCTTAATAGTTCTAAAGAATAACCATTTCCTAAATCAAATTTTTCTGTAGGATTCGTTAAATCTACTTTAATCGGTCCCCACTTTTGATTATTTTCTTTGTTTTGCAAATGGAATGACATGCTTTTAAATTCACTTTCTTTGTAATCCACTTGATATATAGCAAATTGATCAAATTTCAGCGGTTCATTCACTCGAATTTCCGCTTCTTTTACTTTTTCTAATTTCGGTTTTTGTCCTGCTATATTTTCGCCGACCGCTTTATATAATACAGCATTCGTTTGGAAGTTTTTCGCAATCATTTTATCGCCTACACGATCAATCGCTTCATCAAAAACTTCCTTGTCCTTACTTTTATCATAAACTTCCTTAATAAATTTCTCGTTTTTTAAATAGTATTGACCATCCGTTCCTGGTATTTCTTTCGTTTCACCGTCACGTAACCAAAGGGCTTCGTCTACGTACATACTCGGTAAAAAACGGAGCATTGCACCGAATAAAAAGATAATGAGACCGATATGATTCACATATGGACCCCAGCGTGAAAACCGTCCCTTTTCCGCCAAAATATTTCCGTCTTCCACTTTCACGTTATAGTTTCTTTTCTTTAAATTCTTTTGCACTCTTTCAAGATCACCATCTTGCGGTGTACCAGTACCGTATAATCTTTGTCTCTTTAAAAAGCTAGGGTGTCTTTTCACCCCTTGCTTCTTTAAAGCTTTATAAAGTGGAATGACACGGTCTAAGCTACATATCACAAGTGAAATACCAATTGAAGCAATTAAAATCATATACCACCATGAACCGTATAAATTATTAAATCCTAATTGATAGTATAGTTGCCCTAAAAATCCGTATTCTTGCTTATAATATTCAGCTGGTGCAATTCCTGGAGTTATGTACATTTCTTGCGGAAAAATAGTTCCTATTGCTGATGCAGCTAAAGTGATTACAATGAGCCATACACCCACTTTTACAGAAGAGAAAAAGCTCCAAATTTTATCGACTATCGTTTTTGTTTGTGTGAGAGATCTCCGAGCACTCCCCTCATAACGCATATCCAATAGTTTTATATTTTCATTGCTTTCAAATGGTTTCCCACATGCTTCACAAAAAACAGTTCCTATCGGATTCACATGTCCACATTCACACTTAATTTCTTTCAACACTCTCACCGCCCCTATATCTATATGTACTATTGTATATTCTACCCTCAAGTTACCGCAATACTCAGAATTTTTAAATCAAAGACGCTATAGGTAAGCGCCTCGTATGTAAAGGCTTTCTTTATTACGGAGTAATTTTCTTTAAATACTCTTCCAATTGTTCTATCGTTTGTTCACCTTTAATCTCTTGAATCACCTTACCATCCTTATCAATCAAGAAGCTTGTTGGTAACGGTATTACTCCATACGTTTTTATAATTTCTCCACCTTTATCAATTGCGACTGGGAACTTAAGATCGTATTGTTTCACAAAATTCTTAACAGCAATATCCGTTTCATCTGCATCTAACGCAATAATTTCAACGCCTTTTTCTTTATACTTTGGATATAATTCGTTCATATAAGGCATTTCTTTTTCACACGGTTTACACCAAGTGCCCCAAAAGTTTAAAAATACACCTTTTCCCTTTAAATCTTTTAATTCAATTTTCTTTCCTTCTAAATCTGTTACAACAAAATTAGGTGCTTCTTTTCCGATTTGCATTTTCTCTTCTTTAGTGAAATATCCTTGATAAAGTGTAAATCCTACAGCACCGCATAAAATGAGTAGAATAATAACACGAAATAATAAGCGATTTTTTTTCATATTGTCTCCCCTCTCTTCGACGAGTGATGAATATATGTATTTTTTAATAAATCACCAGCGGAGCATTCCACTGGTGAAAGTTTCACACTATCGGTTAGCGCGGCTTTGTAGAAGCCAATGCACGTAATTGTTTCACCTCATGTGGTGACAATTCTCTCGCATCACCAGGTCGCAAGCTACCCACTTCTAAAAAGGCGTAACGTTCACGCTTTAGTTTCACTACTTTACAATCTAACGCTTCAAACATGCGGCGTACTTGACGATTACGTCCTTCATGAATCGTTAATTGTACAATCGCAGTTTCTTTACGCTTGTCCCAAGAAATAATTTTCACTTGTGCTGGTGCTGTTTTCCCATCTTCTAATGCAACACCTCGTTCTAACATGCGAATTTTCTCACCTGTTAATGGCCCTTTAATTTTTGCAACATACGTTTTTTCAACTTTATATCTCGGATGCATTAATACATTTGCAAATTCCCCATCATTTGTCATCAATAATACGCCAGACGTATCATAATCTAAGCGTCCGATTGGGAATAAACGTTGTCTAATTTCAGGGAAAAAGTCTGTTACAACACTTCTTCCTTTATCATCTGATACACTTGAAATTACGCCAGTTGGTTTATATAGTAAAAAATAAACAGGTTCTTCTTTTTCAAGAGGGATGTTATTTACTTCTACTTTATCTTGAGGAGTTACTTTTGTTCCTAACTCCTTCACTATTTTTCCATTCACTTTTACTTTTCCTTGCTGAATTAATTCCTCAGCCTTTCTTCTCGATGCAATACCTGCTTGCGCAATCACTTTTTGTAATCGTTCCATTTCTTTTTTTCACCTCGAATTTATCTTACCTTACATTAGAAAGACTTGGCAACCGCATACGCTTGACGGCTATTCGCTTCATCTTACTTAAACAACATAGCGATGATAATAAACATATAAAGGGCAAATCATGTTTTTACCTTTTATTATTGTCCATATTCTTCATATTGCTCACAATAAAAGTTCATCATTTTGTCAAAAATACCGCATAAAAAAACCACTATTAAGCAACACCTTAATAGTGGTCGTATACGTATTATAAGCGAAATAGCATAAAAAATGAATAGCCGCCTTACTTAAACATTAAAGAAACAAACACAATTGAACAAATAATCCCGATTAAATCGGCAAAAAGTCCTACTTTTAATGCATCTCCCATCTTTCTAATTCCAACAGCTCCGAAGTATACTGTTAAAATATAAAAAGTCGTATCTGTACTCCCTTGCATCGTAGAAGCCAATCTTCCAATAAACGAGTCTGGCCCATATGTGGCAATTAAATCGGTCGTAATACTTAAACCAGCAGAGCCTGAAATAGGGCGTATAAGTGCTAGTGGAACAATTTCTGCTGGGACATGAATTAAATCTAACATCGGCTTCATTACTGATATCATTGCATCTAACGCTCCAGACGCCCGAAAAATCGAAATAGATACAAGCATTCCAACCATAAACGGTAAAATAGAGATCGCAATTTGAATCCCTTCTTTTCCCCCCTCAACGAACGATTCATACGTCGGCACTTTCTTTATCGTGCCATATAAAAGGATAAAACCGATTACACAAGGGATTACCCATAATGATATCGTATTTACAATGCTCATTTTTTCCGCCCCTTCCTACTCCTTCTTCGGTAAAAATAGCGGTCAATCCAAATCGCTCCGATCATAGAGAGTACTTGTGCAATGAATGTTACCCCAACAATTTCAGTAGGATTCGCTGATTCATACGTCATTCGAATCGAAATGACAGTAGTAGGAATTAAAGTAATCGCTGATGTATTTAATGCGAGAAACGTCACCATAGAACGGCTCGCCGAATCCTTCCCTCCATTTAACTCTTTCAATTGTTCCATCGCTTTAATACCAAGTGGGGTTGCTGCATTACCTAACCCAAAAAAGTTCGCCATCATATTCGATAAAATAAATCCCATTGACGGATGATCTTTCGGGATTTCTGGAAACAACCTTTTTACTATCGGCATAAAAAGTGAAACTAACTTTTTTAACAACCCTGCTTCCTCTGCAATTTTCATTAAACCGAGCCAAAATACTAATACACTAATAAGTCCTATACAAATTGTTACTGCATCTTTTGCTCCGTCAAATACGGCTTTATTTATTGCTTCCATCGTTCCATTTATCATGGCATATACAATCCCTATGACTGCCATCGCTACCCATACGAGATTAACCATCGCTCCCAACACCTATCATATGAGAAAAAATTTCTTTCACATTATTCCAATACATTCCCGTTGTAGCTACTAACTTTCGTTTACTATAAAATAAATTCCGTTCTCCAACTTTCTCATTGCCAACATAAATTTCCGTCTTCCCAACCTTTACTCCATCTTTAAGTTTTGCACTTTTATCAAGTTCAACTTTTAATACGACATTCTTTCTTTCCTGCTCAGTTAATGGCACCGCAAAACTATTTTTTGTATATACATGATTGGCATATTTCTTTTCAGTTATTTCAGCAAGAGCTCCTTGTCCTACAACGTTCGTTTGCTTGAAACGTTCAAAACCTTTATCAAATAAATTCATATGATCATCCCAATCACTAGAAGCGCTCAAAGTTACGACAATTAGATCTAGTCCATCTTTTGATGCTGTTGTAACAAGTGTCCGTCCTGCTTTCTTCGTAAAACCTGTTTTTCCTCCTGTCGCAAATTCATAATAAGATGTCACGAGTTTATGTTTGTTTTTCCACGGATAATCCCACGAATCTGATTTATACGTTTTTGTCCCAAAAATCTTCTTAAAGGTTTCGTTCCCCATTGCATACTTTGTTAAAAGTGCCATATCATAGGCTGATGAATAATGGGATCCATCTCCATCCAAACCATGTGGGTTTGAAAAGTGAGTATCTTTCATTCCAATTTGTTTCGCCTTTTCATTCATTAAATATACGAACCCTTCTATACTTCCTCCTACATTTTCAGCAATTACTTGTGCTGCATCATTACCAGATCTAAGCATGAGTCCGTATACTAAATCCTCTAACTTCACTTTCTGTCCAGGCTTTAAATAAATTGCTGATCCTTCTACTCTCACCGCTTCATTACTAACCGATACCATTTCTTTCATTTTTCCTGATTCAGCAGCTAACAAGGCTGTCATAATTTTTGTTATACTAGCAATTTTTTGTGGCTCATGTTCTGCTTTTCCGTATAATACACGACCGGACTGTTGCTCCATTAATACAGCATTTCGAGCACTGACATTACCGTTCATCTTTGCATATGTAGGAATTGGTATAACGCTTGCGCACATAATAAGAAGCGTGATTATTACACAAATTCGTCTCATATTTCCCCCCACGTCCTTTTGGCACTTTTTGTACAAGTGTATGCTTGGCCTTTTAAAATATGAACAAAATCTCTTTCTCCTTCTAATAAAAAAGACGCAGAGAACCTGCGTCTAATACGGTGTCCATTCAATTTGTTTCGCACTTTCAAATCTTTTTTCTACATCAGGCCAATTTACAACATTCCACCAGTTTTTAATATATTCATCTTTTCGATTTTGGTATTGTAAATAATACGCATGTTCCCACACGTCTAGCACGAGGAGCGGTATCGTATCCCATTGTGTAAATAATTGATGAAGTGTACTCTGCAAAATTTCTAATCTTCCAGATCGTGGTACCCAAACGAGAAGCGCCCAGCCTGATCCTTCCACTTTAGAAGCTGCTTCTGTGAAATGTTTTTGAAAACGTAAAAAACTCCCAAAATCTTGTTCAATCTGTTGTGAAAGAGCCCCTCTTGGACTTCCGCCACCATCTTTTTTCATGTTATTCCAAAATATCGTGTGTAAGTAATGACCTGATCCATGAAAAGCCGCTTCTCTTTCCCAATGCTTAATTAAATCAAATTGATTTGTTTTTCTCGCTTCTTCCATCATTTTCTCTGCCTTATTTAACCCTTCCACGTAACTGCGATGATGTTTATCATGGTGTAACATCATAATTTCTCTAGAAATATACGGTTCTAACGCATTATACGGATAAGGTAATGGCGGAAGTGTATGCCCTCCAATTGGAACAGCTCGTTCACTATCCCCTCTTTCATATAGTTCATATTCCTCTTCTCCTTGCACGAATACTTCCTGCAAATGATGCTGAATATGTTCTACATCATCACTTATTTCATACATAAACTCTGCATCTGTATCATACTCATGCTCTTTCATACGATCTAATAACGTTTGAATTTTATAAGCAAGCATATGGACATCATACACTTCCATTGCACGGCTATCTAATACGTGAAGAACACTTTCACACCAGCTTTCTACTTCATGAAAGTAATCTGTAAATACACCTTGCTGACTCATGTTACACCTCCTTAATGCTATCCCCATAAATATATTCAAAGGAAATCCCTTATATAACTGTACAAAAGGAAAAGAAGCTAAGTCCCCTTAGCTTCTTTTTCGCAATTAATATTTGTGTAACATCTTTGTTTGGTAATCCGTCTCATAATATTCTAGTTCTTCACGCATCAATTGAAATTTTCCTTCTAAACTCTTCATCACTTGCTCTATAGATGCTGGTGGCGTTTGTTGAAAAACGATGGAGTTCTTCCCAGTATAGGCAGACCGACTATTTTCATACCAATGATCACTCTTTGGTGAGAAAAACTCTGCAATTACTTGATGATAAATTTTATATAAAATTTTCTCAGCTGCTGTTTTTCGAAATGGCTGGCTATTTAACAAAACAAAACATGCATCATGTCCTTCTTCACAAAAAACGAGAAGACGTCTTATTGATGCTAATAACCCTTTATAATATTGCTCGTTCCCTGCTGGTTTTTCTTCTAATAAAGAAGGCAACGTATGATAATTTACATAATTGGTTATTAAAGTAATAACATCTTCTAAAAACATAGAAACTTGTTCTGTTTGATTTTCAACCATTAGATTAGACATTTTTTCCCTCTCCTTTGCCATTTCACGCTATTTCTACTCTTTTATTTTTATGTAATTCAGCTAATATTTCTTGTACTTTCACCACTGTTTCCTCATCAAAATATTGTTGGAATGCTTCTATATTATTTAAATATAAACGTTTTTGCATGCGATGCTCATTCTCTTTCAGTAAACAACATATCGCTACAATATCCCGTAAATATATGTCTTGTTCTTCTACTTTACATACTGGATTTCCTTTAAAAGGAGTAATTTCTTGTAAAACTTCTTCAAAATATCGAACGTATAAAACGGAAAAAGTTCTCTCTTTATTATTTAATATATATGTCACTTCAGATCTATTAAAGAAATCTTCTGATGTATTAGGTTTCGCTTTCTCTAACTCATATCCCGCATAACCTATTATAATCATCTACTTCCCCTCTCTTCCTTCTTTCAATTCATTTTAACTTAATTTTCTGACAAACGAAATACTCTTTTAAATATGACCCATATAAAAAATAGCTTCTCTATACAGGAATTTACCTTTTTATTTTTCTTGAAGTTTGTCATAATAATATTATTGTCTCAGTTTTCTTATACAAGGAGAGTTGTATTTATGTCGTTTTCATGGAAACGTTTCTTACAAATCGGGAAAATTATCTTCCCATTTGTTGTATTAACAATTGTATTCTTTCAAGCAAAAAAAGAATTAGCAGGCATTTCTTTTTTAGAAGCAATCAATACAATTAAAAACATTCCAACCGGAGGAGTCTTTTTAGCAATTACACTTGGTGCATTTGCCGTATCAACAATGTTCTTTTATGACTATGTTATGCTTCGTTATTTAAAAGCTGATATACCAGTCCAAAAGATTTTTCGTATCTCATGGATTGCTAATACTTTAAATGGATTTATTGGGTTTGGTGGTCTCGTTGGAGCTGGTGTACGCACAATGCTTTATCGTCCATACATAAAAGAAAATGGCAAACTTATTAAAAGTATCGCCTGGATGACAACTGCTTTTATTAACGGACTCGCAATTCTTTCTTTCCTCGGTCTTATTGGAATATTAGACACAAGTTTTATTTTGCATGAAAAACCGTGGCTATGGCCTGTTCTTATTTTCTTCGCCCTTTTCGTCCCTATATACATTGGCTTTTCTAAACTAAAAAATAGAAAACCAAAGCAAACCGAAGGGCAAGAAGAAGGGGAAGAAGAAAAAAATCCAACTGTTTTATACTCATTAGTTTCATTAGTTGAGTGGGTATCTGCCGGTATTGTTATGTACGTCATACTAATATTATTTGGTATCGATATCGAATTTCAAAAGTTTTTAGGTGTGTATGTAATTGCTGCTTTAGCTGGTGTTGTTAGTCTCGTTCCTGGTGGACTTGGTTCATTTGATCTTGTCTTTTTAACTGGGCTCGGACAATACGGCATTGATACAGGCGTATTACTACCTGCTATGTTATTATATCGCCTCGTCTATTACATTTTACCTTTCTGCCTTGGTCTTATTTTTGCAGCTTTTGAAATGACAGGCGTGGCCATTAAAAAGTTTGAAGATAAACCTTTTATTGCGCCTGCATTAGAAACAACTGGTGTTATATGGACTTTGCAGCGTGATTTTCTAGGAAAACTAGGTTCATGGGCCTCTGCTGCTTTAACAGTATTTGCTGGATTAATGGTTATTTTATCGACCATTCTACCGACAAGTATAAACAGAGCACACGCCTTACATATTCTAGCTCCAAAACATCTTATTCAATTTTCTTTTAGCTTATCACTAACATTTGGTATTCTCCTCCTGATCCTTTCGCGAGGGATATATTATGGAACAAAGCGTTCTTACTATATGACGATTATTTCTTTAATCGGAGCAGCCATCTTTAATACGCTAAAAGGGATTGATATTGAAGAGACGTTTATTTTATTAATCGTACTCGCTGTATTATATATGCTTCGTAAAAGATTTGTACGCGAGAAAATGGAAGTCTCACTTTCTGATATGGTAAAAGTTTTTATATTCTTACTCATAACTTTATATTTATATAAAAACTTAGGTATTTTATTTGCAGGTGCGAAAGAAGCTTTTAAACCTGATTTTGTCGTTCGTAATATTACGCAAGTGAAACGAAGTGCATTAGCAGCTGCCTTTTTCGTTCCTACATTTTTACTGATTGGCTCACTCATTGCCAATCGTTATCGAAATGAATTTCCCGGGCAACCAGCTAATGATAAAAGGTTGCAAAACTTTTTAGATGAACATGATGGTAATGTACTTAGTCATTTAGGATTTTTAGGAGATAAACAATTTTTCTTCAGTAGTGATGGGAAAGCGCTCCTTCTCTTCTCTATAACTGGAAAACGTCTCGTTGTGCTAGGTGATCCAATTGGGGATCCTTCCTCCTACCGTACTGTGTTACAAGAGTTTTTAGCTGAGGCTGATCGATTTGGATACATTTGTGTATTCTACCAAATAGAAAGTAAATGGATGAGTTTATATCATGATTTTGGTTACAACTTCTTTAAACTTGGTGAAGAAGCTGTCGTTGATTTGAACACATTTACAATAACAGGAAAAAAACGAGCCGGTATGCGAGCGACTTTCAACCGTTTCGAACGAGAAGGCTATACATTCTCTATTCATCAGCCACCATTCTCAAACGAATTATTTGAAGAGTTAAGAAAAGTTTCAGATGCGTGGCTCGGCGGAAAAAAAGAGAAAGGTTTTTCACTCGGATACTTTGATCGTGAATATATTAGCCGAGCACCTATCGCTACATTATGTGATGCTGATGGAAAAATCATTGCATTTACAACCTTTATGCCCGTATATCAAGACGGATCATTGTCTGTTGATTTAATGCGCTATTATCCAGATGCACCTAGCGGCATTATGGATGCAATTTTCATCCACCTATTCCAGTGGGCAAAAGAAAATGAATACCACTCCTTTAATATTGGTATGGCACCACTTTCAAATGTAGGTTTATCGACACAATCTTTTTGGTCCGAACGAGTTGCTGCTGCCATCTTTAATAATGTTCGTTATACGTATAGCTTCAGCGGGCTACGTCATTTTAAAGAAAAATATAAACCAGCATGGAGCGGTAAATATTTAGCATTTAGAAAGAATCATTCTTTACCAATTACAATGCTCTCTGTAACAAAATTAATAGGAAAAAGAAAAAACAGCTAAACATTTAGCTGTTTTTTCTTTTTTGAACTTGTACAATAAATTCTTTTTCATATTTCTTACCATTTATATAGAAATCTCCCCATATTTTATACGTTCCTTCTATAGGAAATGTAATACGGTATTGTAATTGCTCATCTGTATCAACAGGTATTGCGTATAAAAAGTTTTCTCTCGTTTCGTCCACGATATAGAGCGCTGCCACTTCTCCTCTCTCTGAATGTAATTTCAATTTCTCACCCTTTTTCGCTTGGAATTGAAATGTTAACGTCGCTGGTTCATTCGGATGTAATGCACCAAATAATAGAGAAACTTCATACTCCCCTATTTTTTTTGTAAGCACACTATCGATTGGAAATTTTACTTTTTTCTTATTTTTCTCCTCTATTTCTCTCCCAAAATCTTTCTTCGCAAATGATTTCACAGACTTGTTTTTGTCTTCATATAAAAATATTGTATATCTTTCATCTTTCGCTATGTTGGAAGATACCTTATATGATCCATTCCCTGCAAATGTAGGTTTCATTTGTTGTACATGTTTTAATTGTCCGTCTACAATAACTGCCCGAATTTGATCATTCACACCACGAACTTCGTTATTTTTATTATTTAGTAATTGAAACAAAATATTTACTTTCTCATTTCCTTTTCCATTTGACACATCCCATTTTACTTCCTGAACATCACCTACAGTCTCTGTAGTTTCCTGATACTTTTTTATGTAAAATCCGCCTACTACAATAAATAGTAAAGCAACAAGTCCAATGACAAGATTTTTCAAAATATCACCTACCATTTTTATTGTCTCTGTTTATACAAAACTTCTTACATATATATTCTAGATTATGATTTATGAAATCCTCCTGCTTTGCACATATTACAAATAATTAAAAGATTTTAATTGAAAGGATTGATAGTGTATAATGCAAATGATATTGATTTCTATCAATACATTATAAGGAGGACTTTTCATGAGTGTACATATTGAAGCAAAACAAGGCGAAATTGCTGAATCTATTCTATTACCTGGTGATCCATTACGTGCAAAATATATCGCTGAAACATTTCTAGAGGACGTTACTTGCTATAATAACGTGCGTGGTATGTTAGGTTTCACTGGAACTTATAAAGGAATACGCGTATCTGTTCAAGGTACAGGTATGGGTGTTCCTTCTATTTCTATTTATGTAAACGAATTAATCCAAAGCTACGGAGTTAAAAATTTAATTCGCGTTGGAACTTGCGGTGCGATTCAAAAAGACGTAAAAGTACGTGACGTTATTATTGCAATGACAGCTTGTACGGATTCTAATATGAACCGTTTAACATTCCCAGGTTTTGATTTTGCACCAGCTGCAAACTTTGACCTTTTAAAGAAAGCTTACGATGCTGGAACTGAAAAAGGCTTACACGTTCGTGTTGGTAATGTTTTAACAGCAGATTTATTTTACCGCGAAAGCATGGACATGGTTAAAAAACTTGGAGATTATGGTGTACTAGCAGTAGAAATGGAAACAACTGCTCTTTATACATTAGCAGCGAAATACGGTGTAAATGCGTTATCTGTATTAACAGTAAGCGATCACATTTTCACTGGTGAAGAAACAACATCTGAAGAGCGTCAAACTACATTTAACGAAATGATTGAAATCGCTTTAGATGCAGCAATTCAACAATAATACATTAAAGAACTCGTCATACGTCTGTCGAGTTCTTTTTATGTGACTTTTTATTAAAAACTACTTTCAGAAGAGACAGATTTTCTCCTCTACTTTTTTGTAACGTTTGTTATAATTAAGAAATCATTTACAGTATTTCTCACAAGAGGTGACGCAGTGAAAAACAGAAGTATCGTCTTTAAACTATTTTTATTAACATCAACATTATTTACAATCATATTCCTCCTTTTTTTCTTAGGACAATCTCTATTTTTAGAGAAATTTTACATTAATAAAAAAGTAAAAACAGTTCAAACTGCTTTTGAGAAGTTCGTAAATACTTACGAAGAAAGTGGTAAAACTTATGAGGAAATTCGAAAATTAAAACAAGAATTTCATGACAAAACAAATGCTGAAATGCAGTTTTTAAATACGAACGGCATTATTAAAAGTGACAATAATTTCTACATTGATGTAATTAATCCTAAAAATAATAAAGCATATTCCATTCCACTCAATAATGTTTTAACGCCAGAAGAATATAATAAATTCGAAAACTTAGGATTGAAAAAAGATGGGATGATAAACGTCGTCGGTTTTGTACAAGATTCCACCATAACACCACTAGAATTGACAACAAACTATAATCGATGGCAAAACGAAAATGTCAACTCAGATTTTCAATCCATTAATGGAAACCCTGCTAAAAATAGACTTACAAGCCGATCCAAAACTGTGACTCAAATTGAGTTTACTGGTATCGTATCTAAGTTACAGCTTCCATCCAAAGCAGATGTTCGTCTTGCAAATGATTTTGAAACATTACAAGCCGTTCAATATTTTGCAGAGATTATTAGAAATGGCACTGCTAACTCACACCAATTAAACACTTATATAATAGATGGTGGAGAGAATATAAAAAATAGTATCTTTGTAAAACCTATTGTGGAAAATGGAAAAATTACAGAATACGCTTTTGCGATAGCATCTTTACAACCTGTTAATGAAGCGATGCTCGTTTTAAAGGATTATTATGTCTATGCCTTAATCATCGTATTTCTCGTAATTATTTTATTATCCTTCTACTACTCAAAAATCATTGTGAAACCATTAATTAAAATGAATCGCGTTACAAAAAAAATGGCCAATTTTGATTTTAGTGAAAAATTACCTGTGACAGCAGACGATGAAATTGGCGGGCTTTCCGGTAGTATTAATACGTTATCTGTAAACTTAAAAGACCGAATCGATCGATTAAATGTTGCCAATACAAAATTACAACAAGATATTGAACGTGAACGTCAATTAGAGAAAACGCGAAAAGAATTCATTTCTGGTGTATCACACGAATTAAAAACTCCACTTAGTGTAATTAGAAGTTTCGCAGAAGGAATTAAAGATGGCGTTAGTAAAGATACGACGTATTACACAGATGTTATTTTAGAAGAAACAGAAAACATGAACAGACTTATTGTTGAAATGTTAGAATTAGCAAAACTAGAATCTGGTACGTACAAACTAGATATGACGACATTCTCAATCGGTGAATTAATTCAACAAGTCTATACAAAGTTATTATTTAGCATGGAGGAAAAGCATTTACAAGTGAACGTAGATGTAGACTCTTCTATATTCGTTAACGCGAATCGTAGTCGTATTGAGCAAGTCGTTGTGAACTTACTTAGCAATGCAATTCGCTATACGCCAGATGGAGAAAAAATACACGTCTCCGTTATAGAACTGGAAGATATAGTGAAATTCGAAATCGAAAACACAGGAAACCCTATCCCTGAAGAAAGTCTTGAAAAAATTTGGGATCGTTTCTACCGTTTAGATGCATCTCGTAGCCGTCATACTGGAGGTACCGGTCTCGGGTTATCAATTGTAAAAAACATTTTAGACCTCCACCATGCCGAGTACGGTGTATATAACACGACTAATAGTGTTGTATTCTACTTTAATTTACAAAAAGTAAAAGAAGTCAAATAATTTGTCTTAATTTCACTAGGAGTTCACATGAAATTCACACTCTCCCTTTATAGTAGGAAACAAGTTAATCCTTTCCTTTACACACATAAATGAGGAGAGTGCGTGAAATGAAACAAGCAGGACAACCTATTCAAAATGAAAAACAATTAGAAACTATCAAAAATATACTTTTACAATCTTCGAAACGTGATGGCTTATTATTCGTATTAGCTGTAAATTCTGGCTTAAAAGTAAGTGAAATCTTACAATTAAAAGTTAGTGATGTAATCGATGAAAATGAAAATGTTCGCCATTCCATTTTATTTTACAATGAAAAAGTAAAGAAACATAAATGGTTTGCTGTAAATGAAGACTTGCAGCACGCGATCGAAGACTACATGAAAGAACGTAAAACTTGGAAACGTAATGAACCATTATTAAAGTCTCAAAAAGGAACGAAATCTATTACGAGACAACATGCATGGTACATTTTAAACAAAGCTGCAAAAGAAGTTGGATTAGAAGGGATTAGCTCACATACACTTCGAAAAACTTGGGGATATTGTGCATACAAATCAGGTGTTGATATCGCATTTTTACAACACTTCTTTGATCATAGTACTCCATCAAAAACTTTAAAGTATATCGGTATTGCTTAATAACTCTTATACATAAAAAAGGTTACCATTTATAAATGGTAACCTTTTTTATGTTTCACATTCTCTTTTCTTGTCTCTCCTATATTGTAGTGGTACTCTAATAGTAAGGGGGAGAAATTATGAACACATTAACAATTGAATTACCGAAAGATACGGCTGAAAAACTTGATTTATTAAAACAAGCTTATGAAAAGAAAACAGGCGCTTCCATTTCTGAAAGTACTCTTGTTCAAACACTTATCTCAAAAGAGTTTATCCAAGCGATAACTCCTTTTGATTTACAACAATTCGTCACTGGAAAAGAACAGCATTAATTGCTGTTCTTTTTTTGATACTTTATTAGGAGTTTACTAGCATTCTCCCCTGAAAAACTTCTTTGCTTCAGCCAAACCTTTTATCAGGAATCTTCCTACCCGTTAATGTCTCATAAAAAGTTTTTTATTTATTTTTCGGAAAACTATTGACAATGATAATGATAACCATTATCATTTATTACGAAGCCAACAATTGATGAATCAACCAAACGCTCAGTAACATTGTTACCCCTCTTTTTCATATAGAAAGGCACTGTACATTCCCCCTGTTTGTACAGTGCCTTTCTTGTTTATTATCATTCAAACAAATTTAATTGCTCAGGCTTCGGCTCACCATATGTAATGTCCATCATTTTCATAAGCTGTTTCGCATTATCCGCTGCATCTCCGCCCGAATTATTGTTAAATAGTACATATATGTCCTTTGTCTTCTTTTTTAATTGCTCTAGTCTTTCTACCCATTCTTCTAATTCTTTATTGTTGTAGCGATATAAGCAACGAACCGCTCTCCAATTTTCCCCTTTATCAAGCCACCCATGAACATTCCTACCATGAAAACGTATTAACACCATCTCTGCATTCGTTACTTCTAATACGAGAGGTACCGAACCTATCCCGGCCTGCGGCTCATCACAAATGGTATGAATCCATTTCTCATGTTCTAGAAACTGTATCGTCTTATCTTTCATTTCGGGATAAAACCATGTTTGATTTCGAAATTCTATGGCACACGGTAAACCTTCCATTTTTTCTTTCGTATATCGAAGAAAATTCACATTTTTCTTTTTACAATCAAACCATGGTGGATATTGAAATAAAATCATTTTTAATTTATCAGCTTCTATTAAAGGCAGAATAGATTGTTTGTACACATCAAACATCTCATCAAACGTAGAAAAAGGGATTTCACCTTTCATATGTCCTGTCATTCCTTGATATGCTTTTACTATAAAAGCAAAATCTTTCGGTGTTTCCATTGCCCATTTTGTATAGTTTCGTGCAGGTTGCATCGCATAAAATGAACTATCCACTTCCACTATAGGAAAATACTCACTATATGTTCGTAATTTATTTCTATTTTCATAGGGATCTATATATAAAGAATCATGATCTCCCCACCCTGTCACTCCAATGAAAAGCAAATATATCCCTCCCTTTTTAACTTCACCTTCTATTCATTCTACTCACTTCCCGAACACTTCAGCTAATCAATTTTATTAAGTAGCCCCTTCTTTAAGAGTATCCGTATAAAAATATGATATACTAGATGGAAGAATTTTTAAATTGAGGGGTTATTTATTTATGCTTCCAAACGATGATATTGTATCTCATGAAAAACGAATAGAAGAATTGGAAAATAAAGTACGTTTTTATGAAGAACTTGTGAATGAATTACCACATCATTTCACATACAAAAATTCACATATTGGTTTACAAATAAAGAAAACGAGAACGACTCATTCCATTCAAAACATAAAAAAAGAGAATAAAGAGGCTGATTTTCAACTTACTTGCGATTCATTATTTTTATTTGAGCAACTTGAAACATACTTCATTCATATTTTTGATGCTTTTTCACATCATGTAACCTTTGTTGATGCTAAAGGAAATATCACTTTATGTAACCAAGCTGCAGCAGATGATTTTGGTGTAGTACGAAATGATATAATCGGAAAGCCAATTCAACAATTACTACAATTGCCAGAAGAAAAAATTAAAGCTCTTGAAACATTAAGAACTGGAACAGAAATATATAATGAAGAAGTTTTAGACAAAAACTATGGCATTTTAAATAACCGAATTATTCGTG
Organism: Bacillus sp. M5A3_1b; assembly: GCF_053345335.1. Classification (NCBI taxonomy): domain Bacteria; kingdom Bacillati; phylum Bacillota; class Bacilli; order Caryophanales; family Bacillaceae; genus Bacillus; species Bacillus sp. M5A3_1b. Next base: position 304,931 of record NZ_JBKEZY010000002.1, read on the forward strand.
ATTATAACGGAGAGATTTTTAGAGTTATTAGTGTCTTTCATTATTTAAACACAGAACGTGATGCAGAGAAATTTTCTTTAGCAGGGCGAATTGCAGCTGGGATTGCACATGAAGTACGTAATCCTCTTACAACCGTACGAGGTTATTTACAATTTTTACAAGAAACTGTTTCTCCATCTAATAAAGAATTATTTGAAAACTTACTTATTCCTGAATTAGACCGCGCAAATAGTATTATTACAAAATTTTTAGCTATTTCAAAAACACGCGAATTTACAAGAGAACCGTTTCCTATTAATACATTTTTACGTGAGTATATTCAACAGTTACTAGCTAGTGAAGTCTTTTTACATAATATTTCAATTGATTATAATTTTTCTACCGAATTAGATGATGTATTAGTCCATATTGATCGTCATGAACTTGTACAAGTTTTTTTAAACCTATTTCAGAATGCTGTCGATGCTCAAGGTGAAAAAAAACTTTCTATCCAAATTACTAGTTATCGTCTAGATAATTTTGTTCGTATTACTTTCACTGATAATGGAATTGGTATTCCAACAGCCATTCAAGAGTATATCTTTGATCCATTCTTCTCAACAAAAGATTCGGGCACAGGACTGGGCTTGTCAGTAACGAAGAAAATTATTCAAAATCATAACGGTACATTAAAAATGACCAGTAATCAAGATGGTACAACTTTCACTATTTCAATTCCAATTTTACCTAAAACAACCCTTGAAAGATTAAATGACTACAAATGAGGTACTCCTCCACAAACTGCATGCCAATTGTTAAATACCTACAACAATTAGCATGCAGTTTTTTATGCTGAATTTTTCGTCTTTACATTATATAAACCTTCTCTTTATCTTACTTATTTTTGCTAAGAGGGCCAATTTCTTATTTTTTTAGAAATGGTAGTTTGTCCATCACGAATTTAGTATAAATTTCATTTTAATATATAGTAACGACTATTGATTCTATGAAAGAAAGGAATGAAAAGATGAACAATAAAAATAAAGGAAAAGTATTTTATGGTAATGATTGTTGCGAAGTCAGAGCTTGTAGTTATATTAACATCTCTAAGTCCGAACTTACAGAATTCGTTAGACTTCTTCAAGCTCTTGGCCAAGCTATTCAAGCTGTCTTTCAAAACCCTTCTCAAAATAATATCGATAACTTGATTACTGCCCTAAATAACCTACAAAAATTCCTCAATTGCTTAGATTTATCTCCAGCACAAAAACAAATTGGAAATTCTATTATCGCTAATCTATTAACTATTTTAAAAACAAAACCTTTCTCATGCGGAGCATTGTACGTTGAGCTACAAAGCTTGCTTAATTATTTATTGTATATCGCTAAGTTATTCAAAGTAGATTGCTGCACTATCGACAAACTAGTTAAACTCATAACAGAGATCCAAACTATCCTAGTTCAATACGGGTCAGGTTGCCTTGGAGGAGGAGCAACAGGTGCTACTGGGGCTACTGGACCTCAAGGTGCTACTGGACCTCAAGGACCGGCTGGTGCTCAAGGACCTCAAGGACCAGCTGGCGCAACAGGTGCTACTGGCGCTCAAGGACCTCAAGGTGCTCAGGGACCAGCGGGTGCTCAAGGTGCTACTGGACCTCAAGGACCAGCTGGCGCAACAGGTGCTACTGGCGCCCAAGGACCTCAAGGTGCTCAGGGACCAGCGGGTGCTCAAGGCGCTACTGGACCTCAGGGTGCTCAAGGTATTCAAGGTCCAGCGGGTGCTCAAGGTGCTACTGGTGCCCAAGGACCGGCTGGCGCTCAAGGTGCTACTGGTGCTCAAGGACCGGCTGGCGCTCAAGGTGCTACTGGTGCCCAAGGACCAGCTGGCGCTCAAGGTGCTACTGGCGCTCAAGGACCAGCTGGCGCTCAAGGTGCTACTGGCGCTCAAGGGCCGGCTGGCGCTCAAGGACCGGCTGGCGCTCAAGGTGCTACTGGTGCTCAAGGACCAGCTGGCGCTCAAGGTGCTACTGGCGCTCAAGGACCAGCTGGCGCTCAAGGTGCTACTGGCGCTCAAGGTGCTACTGGCGCTCAAGGACCAGCTGGCGCTCAAGGTGCTACTGGCGCTCAAGGACCGGCTGGCGCTCAAGGTGCTACTGGCGCTCAAGGACCAGCTGGCGCTCAAGGTGCTACTGGTGCTCAAGGACCAGCTGGCGCTCAAGGTGCTACTGGTGCTCAAGGACCAGCTGGCGCTCAAGGTGCTACTGGCGCTCAAGGACCAGCTGGCGCAACAGGTGCAGCGGGTACTCCAATTCCTGTAACTACAGCTGTCTTAGGTAACACAAATGCGCAAACAGTATCACCAGGAAGCAATATACAATTCAATGAAACATTCGAATTAACAAACATCTCCTTTAACGGCTCTGATACTCTAACTGTTTTAGAAACTGGTGTATACGATATTAACTTCTCCGCGTCTACAACCTTCCCAGGCTCTTCACCATTTGGTTTCGGTCTTTCATTTAACGGCCAACCACCTACTCGTAATTTCTCAACTAACGTTATCGGTAGTGCGGTTTCTTTCTCAACGATTATTACTTTAACAGCTGGCACAACAATCTCTGTACAACCTACAGCAAACACTATCTCTATTCCAAACACAGGTGAAACCACTGCAGTACTAACTGTCTTCCGAATTTACTAATTTTTGCCGAATAATCATATTTATAGTGATATGTTTAATTGACTGTGTATTAAATCTCTCTTTATATAGAAAGGAGCACTTATTTGGGAGGATAAGTGCTCCTTCTTTACGTTTCTTTACCTCAAATTTACTCTGTCTTAATCCTCATTTTGTATGATAAATAGTGAAGTCAAAGATATGAAAGAGGGATGAAAATGAGAGTTATGTCACTAATACGCATTTGGGTTGCTCTTATGGTATGCATTATTTTATGTGTAGGATTTTTTTTAACTCTAAAATATTCCACTATATCAAAAGCAGAGAGAAAAACTGTTCCATACAAACTTTTGTATACAAAACAAAGCAACATCCCTTATTCCAATGCCTCAAATAATGAAAAAAAAGTTATAAAAGGAATGCTTATTACGAAAGCTGCTAGTTCCGAAGCGTTACTTCAAATTGCTGAAACGATTAAAGTTCAGTATACAAATAAAGAAATTGATGAAATCATGCTTTCTATCCATAATGAAAATAATGGTGTTTACGAAGAAGAATTACCTTACGAGCCTATTAGTAAAGGAAAAATAATTATCACATACGATTCTCAATCCTTTGGCAGTACAAATGTTACACTTAACGAGTAATACTATTTATCCCAATTGATATGGGCTAACAACTCGTAAGGATAGATACAGCTCTTCCCACCGATTAAAAGTTCACTTAATTTCTCATACGAAAAAGAGGCGAATTTCGTTATTCGCCTCTTTCTTTTACCAAAGTGAAGGAATCCATTCTTTTACTTTATCGAGCCACTCTTGTTGCTCTTTTTTTCTTTGCTGTTCCTCTTCTTTCCTTTTCTTCTCTTCTTCTTTTCTTCGTTTTTCCTCTTCTATTGTATTCAATTGTTTTTTATAATCAGCCTCAGATATGAGCGATAACTGGAATGCTTTTTGAGCTGGATTGGCATTCGCTTTTTTCATAATATCCCGGAACATTGTCGTCGTAATTTGACTCCCCCCTGGAACATAATGATCGCTATCTGTTTTATCAAATCCTACCCAAATCGCACCTACTAAATCTGGTGTGTATCCAACAAACCATGAATCCTTTGCACCGGTGCTTGGTCCATTTACAATTTGAGTAGTTCCTGTCTTCCCTGCCGTATCAACATTATTAACTTTCGCCTTTTCGCCCGTTCCCTTTTCGACAACACCTTTTAATAAATATGTCATCTTTTGAGCAATTTTCTCGCTCGTCACTCGTGTCTCTTTCTTATACCACTGTCCAATTGTTTCACCTTCAGCATTTTGTATCTCTCTAATCGCATGAGCTTCCACTTGGACACCGTCATTTGCAAATGTACTGTATGCTTGAGCCATTACAAATGGAGAGGTCCCAACATGCATCCCACCTAAAGCAATTGGATACGTACGATCTTCTGGCACTAATGGAATACCAAATCGCTCTAAAGATTTCAACCCTTTATCCAATCCAATTTGTTCCAATAGCCAAACAGCCGAAACATTGTACGACTTTGCCACGGCTTCATACATTGTCACATCACCGTGAAAAGTGTGATCACTATTTTGTGGTTTATATTCTTTAATATTAAATGGTTCATCTTTTAATATATCGTATACTTCATACCCTTGCTCTAACGCTGGTACATATACAGCCAGAGGCTTTAACGTTGAGCCAGGTTGTCTTTTTAATTGGGTTGCATGGTTAAACTGTAAAAACTGATACGGTCCTCTACCTCCAACTAAAGCTGGTACACCACCTGTTTTTGGATTCATAAGAACTACACCCGTTTGCATAAGCTGGTCTGAGCCATTATCTTTGAAATAACTCTCATTATTCACAACGTCTTCTACAGCCTGTTGTTTTTTCGGATCAAGCTCTGTGTAAATACGATAACCACCTGCTAAAATTTCATTTTGTGTTAATTCGTACTTGTCCATAGCTTCCCTAACAATATAATCTACATATTGAGAGTATTTCCCCTTGTATTTATCATCCACACCACGTTTTAACACAAGACCGCTCTCTTTTTCTTTATTATACTGCTCGTCAGAAATATATCCTTGCTCTTTCATTAAACTTAATACAACATTACGTCGTTCGATTGACTTATTAAAGTTTTTATATGGTGAATATGCAGACGGTGCTTTAATCAAGCCAGCAATCGTTGCAGCCTCTGAAACCGTTAAATCTTTTACATCTTTATCAAAATAAGATTTAGCTGCCCTTTTTATACCCCAAGCACCTTCGCCAAAATAAATTTGGTTCATATACATTTCAATAATTTCATCTTTTGTATACGTACGCTCTATTTTTTTTGTTAAAAAATATTCCTTTATTTTTCGAGAGTATGTGCGGTCTTGTGTCAGAAATACATTTTTCGCAAGTTGTTGTGTAATTGTACTTCCCCCTGCTACAACTTCTCCTGCTGTAATATTTTTAAAAACTGCACTTATAATTCCACTATAGTAAATACCGTGATGGTTAAAAAACTCCTTATCTTCTACTGCAACAATTGCCTGAACCATAATATCAGGAATATTTCCCCTTTTAATACCTTCTGTTTTAGAAGAAGCTAATTTAGTCGCAACTTCATTATTTGCATCATAAATTAAGGTCGGTTGCGGAACAGCTTGTTTTAATTCAGATATGTCTTGAATGGAAATTATTATATTTATAGCAATAAATAGAGTAGCGAGTAAACTCCCTAATACAATTAATGAATTACGAAGTTTCTTCCTCTTGTTGAACCACTCCTGCATTTTTTTTAAGTGAGTGTTCTTCAATTTCATTCGTTCACTTCCTTCGTTTGTTTACACTCTTCTTTTCAAAAGGAAGAATATACCTCCTTTTAAATTTATTATAATAACGTAGTCGTTCCTATAGTGTAAAGCTTTTCTTTCACATTCATACTTTTTGCAAGAAAAGGACATTCTACAAGTAAGATATTCACTATTGATTATTAATATTATTAATACAACAATGAGAGTTATGTTAAGTTTTTGTAAACTTTTCGATAAAATGTTTTAAAAAACGACAGTTTTTTGTTAGAATTGATTAGCCAATATATTTTACATATATTACTTTTGTGGGGGTAACTAATAATGGTATTTAAATCAAAAAAAGATAAATTTTCTGAAATGCTAATGAATGTTTCAGAAAATTTAAAAGAAGGCGCGCAGTTTTTCGTGGAGTATAAAATTAAAAATGCTAGCGATTTAAAAGAGTTTTCTATGCGCATGAAAGAGTATGAGTCAAAAGGTGACTCATTTATTCACGAAATCATTATGGAGCTAAACAAAGCGTTTATTACTCCAATTGAACGTGAGGACATCCTACAACTTGCAATGAGTATGGATGATGTATTAGACGGATTAGATCATAGTGCTGGTCTATTCGAAATGTATTCTATTACAGAAGCTGATGAATACATGATTAAATTTGTTGAAGCAATTAATCAATGTGCGATTGAGATTGCAAATTCTGTTGAACTACTGTCTAAAAAGAAGTTAGTCGACATTCGTACGAACGCGATTAAGATTAAAGATTACGAATCACAATGTGATGATATTCGCCGTCATGCAATTAAGCACTTATTCTCTCGTGAGAAAGATCCGATTAAGATTATTCAATACAAAGAGATTTACGAAGAGCTTGAAGAAGTAGCGGATAGCTGCCAAAGCGTTGCAAACGTATTAGAAACAATTATTATGAAGAACGCGTAAGGAGTTTGATCATGGATACACTCTTGATACTGACCGTTTTAGTAGTCATTTGCGCTTTAGCTTTTGACTTTATCAATGGATTTCACGATACAGCAAACGCTATTGCAACGGCTGTTTCAACGAAAGCTCTAAAGCCTAGACATGCAATTATTATGGCAGCTATTATGAACTTTTTAGGTGCGATGACATTTACAGGTGTAGCAAAAACGATTACAAAAGATATCGTTGATCCATTTGCCTTGCAAAATGGTTCTCTTGTAATTTTAGCTGCTTTGCTTGCGGCAATAGCTTGGAATTTAATTACTTGGTACTACGGTATTCCAAGTAGTTCTTCGCATGCAATTATCGGCTCAATCGCAGGTGCAGCTATCGCTGCTGCCGGTATTAGCTCGTTAAATCTTAAAGGGTTCATAAAAATTCTTGAAGCTTTAATCATTTCACCGATTATCGCTTTTGTTATTGGTTATATCGTATACAGTATTTTTAAAGTGGTCTTTAAAAACTTTAATTTAACGAAAACGAACAAAAACTTCCGTTTATTCCAAATTTTCACTGCAGCATTACAAGCTTATACACATGGTACGAATGATGCACAAAAAGCAATGGGAATCATTACGATGGCTCTTATGGCCAATAACTATCATACTTCTGACGACATCCCGTTCTGGGTACAATTATGTTGTGCAATCGCAATGGGTCTTGGTACTTCTGTTGGCGGATGGAAAATTATTAAAACTGTCGGTGGACAAATTATGAAAATTCGTCCTGTAAATGGTGTAGCTGCTGATTTATCATCATCACTTGTTATTTTCGGCGCAACATTCATTCACTTACCGGTTAGTACAACGCACGTTATCTCTTCTTCTATTTTAGGGGTTGGTGCTTCACATCGTGTGAAAGGTGTAAAATGGGGAACTGCAAAACGCATGTTAATTACATGGGTTATTACACTTCCTATTTCAGCTTCGTTAGCTGCATTATTTTACGCTTTATTACACTTAATCTTTTAATTAAAAGTCGTCTTCCTTATTTTTCTAGGAAGACGACTTTTTTGTGAACAAACCTTTTTCTTATTAAAAAGCGTGTATAATAATTGGTGGATAAGTTATATAGAGGAGTTGGAAATTTTGGAATACATCATGTTACTTTTCATCGGGTTAATCGCCGGGACAGTCGGGAGTCTAGTCGGGCTTGGTGGCGGAATTATTATTGTTCCGTTATTAATCGGATTACACAGTCTATCACCACAACTTGCAGTAGGAACTTCAATGGTAACAGTCGTTTTTACAGGACTCTCTTCCACCCTTACTTATATGAAGCATAAACGAGTAGATTACAAAAGTGGACTTATTTTATTTATCGGGAGTGGCCCTGGTGGTATCATCGGCTCGTGGGCAAACAAATTTTTAAACCAAGATACATTTTCTTTATATTTTGGGATTTTCCTTATTTTTGTCTCCATCCTTCTTATGTTACGAGACAAATTAAACCCCCTTTCTTTATCAAATATGACGGTAATTAAGCGTTCTTTTACAGATAACGAAGGAAACACCGTACACTATCAATTTCCACCGCTTCTCGCTATCTTTATCGCCTTTATAGTTGGTTTTATATCTGGATTATTTGGAATTGGCGGCGGTGCCTTACTTGTTCCAGCAATGATGCTACTTTTTGCATTCCCAGCACATATTGCTGTAGCAACTTCGATGTTTATCGTATTTTTATCAGCAATTGTAAGTTCTGCAACTCACATCTCCCTTGGAAATGTCAGCTGGGTTTACGCATTAATTCTTATTCCTGGTGCATGGATTGGCGGAAAAATCGGGGCTTATATTAATACAAAATTAAGTGGTAATGCCGTAATTAATTTATTACGTATCACATTAATTATTCTCGGAACTAGATTAATCATTACTTCTTTTTTATAACGCGTTCTTTTTAGAATGCGTTTTTCTTATACACATGAATATAAAAATCCTCCTAAGAGAACAAATAAAATTAAACAAACACATAATAACATATAATTGGAAATATGTACTTTCTTCAAGTTGACCACTCCTATAACTGCGACTGTTATCTTTATGATAGCGAAAAAATAATTCACTTGCAGTTACAAAGTGCTAACAATGCAAAATCATTTATTACAAATTTTATCCTTATATTTCATTTCTTTGTATATTCTATCGTTTTAATAAAAAAAGATGTCATATTGACATCTTTTTTAGTGAAGAAGTGACCATCCCATAAAATCCTCATGTACTTGGCACGCCCTCTTATCGTTTCGATCATATAATTCAGCATAACTATCTGTTTCTTCATCATAAGCCATCGTATAAATAATTTGGCCGTCTACTTCAACGGATAACACGACTCCACCTTTCATCTCTTCTACATGAATGATAGCATTCGCCGGAATTCTCATATCCGTCATTTTTATCGCATCTAACAATATACTAAACCCCCTACAGCGTATTCATTGCTAGTACTATTACACACTAAATAGTATACTACTGTAATAGCATATATTTCGTCAATGAAATTGCTGTTTAAAAGCATATTGTCTTTATACATATACGCTAAAATAGAAGAAATATAAATGTTTAAATGGGGGGCTAACATTGATTCTACACAAAGGAGATGTACTATTCCGTCAAGGCGAGGACGGTCCTTTATATTTTATAAAAACAGGTTTATTAAAAGTAGTACGGATAGAAGAAGATGGAACACCATTTCTATTCAACATTATCGTTCCAGGTGAAACGATACCTCACCATTCTTTAATTTCACCGAAGGAATATCACGGTACAGCAATCGCTTTAATGAAAACAGAAGTTGAACCTATAATTAGTAATGAATGGTACGATCAACTTCAGGCAAATCCTGCATCATATGCAAATATTGCTATGCAACTACAATCAAAATTAAGACTGATGCAACAGCGTATCGATCAATTGACAACCGTCTCTCCGAAAGAACGTCTACATCGTTTACAAGAATGGTTCACACTATATTTAGGTGACATTCCTATATATGAAATATTAACACAAACTGAAATCGGTCAACTCATAGGTATACGCCGTGAAACGGTAAATCGGCTGTTACGGGAACAAATAAAAAACGAGGTAAAATAATACCTCGTTTTTTTACTTATTTCAAACTTCATCTATTGTAAGCTTGCTGCTGGACCGAAAAATTCATAATGAATATGCTCTTGTTCCACACCTAAATTAGTTAATGCAGCATTTATATGCTTCATAAATGGTACGGGACCACAGAAATAAAATTCTGCTTCAGTTGTCGGAATAATAGTTTGTAACCATTCAGCTTCAATGAAACCTTCTTTATCAAAGTTCTTCATTTCCAAATCTTTTTCAGTTGGTGCAGAATAGCAAGTGTATGCTTTAACTTGTTCGTATTCATTATCTACTGCCTCAACGTGTTCTTTCATTGCATGTGTATTACTATTTATCGCTGCATGAACAAAACATACATTACGTTTTGAGTTTTGTTCAATTAACGTATTTAGCATACTCATCATTGGTGTAATACCTACTCCACCACTAATTAGCACAACTGGTAATGTTGAATCCATATTTAATACGAAATCTCCTGCTGGTGCACTTACTGGTAACATATCCCCTTCTTCTACATGACCATGTAAGTAGTTAGATACTTTACCGTCCGGTGTATCTACACCTTTTTCTTTCTTTACACTAATACGATAATATTCTTTTCCAGGAGCATCTGATAAACTATATTGACGATTATGTGTATACGTTTCACCTTCTATATTTATTTGAATCGTTACATATTGTCCTGGGATGAATGAAGAAACTTGCCCACCATCTTCAGGTTTTAAATAAAATGATGTAATAACGTCGCTTTCCTTCACTTTTTTAACAACCACAAATTTACGGAAATCTTTCCATCCACCTTCTTTATGTGCCGCTTCTTCATACATCTCTGCTTCAATGCTAATGAATGCATCAGCAATGACACCATAAGCTTCTCCCCATGCATTTAAAACTTCATCAGGTGCACCTGCGACCTCTTTAATTGCACGTAGTAAACATGTACCTACAATCGGGTAATGCTCTGCTTTAATACCTAAACTTCTATGCTTATGACCAATTTGTTTTACAACTGGAATAATAGCTTCTAAATTATCAATATACGTTGCGGCTGCATAAACAGCATTCGCTAGCGCTTGTTGTTGTCTTCCCTTTTTCTGATTTGTATGGTTGAAAATATTCAATAACTCCGGATGTTCCGAAAATAAAATTTGATAAAATCTCGTTGTAATTTCAACGCCTTTTTCTTGTAATAATGGTACTGTTGACTTTACGATTTCAATTGTTTTTGCACTTAACATTGTATCCCACTCCTCTATTTCCTTAACTGTTTTTAGTTTAACTGAATTGTATAGTACATATTGTGATTTTAATCACTATTAACACGGTGTTTTTGTGAATAATATATGAACATTGCACTTACAAAAGAAAATAAGCCAACTAGAATTCTAGCTAGCTTATTATTTGGACTGTATAGCTTGTTCAATTGCCCTTATATCTTTTCCATCTCCAAACTCTGTATACCCCCAGATGTTCGTTTCACCTCTATATTTATTTACAATAATATCTAAGTCATGGTATACACGATGTGCATAAACTACATACTCAATATTTTGAAGTTCCACACCTTTTTTTACAATTTCATAGCTTCTATTTACATCACGTTTTATTTTTTCATTCTTTATTTCTGTATGTATATTTTTTAAAGACGATTCTTGTTGTTGAAACCATTGTTTAAATTGGTTCCAGTCCCCTTCTGTATAATTCTCTGCTTTACCGTAATTTAAGAAATTATTATAACTTTCATGCGTCATACGAATAAAATCTAGCACTTTTGTCTCTTCTTGCACATCTTCTATTTGAGCTATTGTACTTACCTCAGCAGGCTTATTCGCATAATGTAATAGCAATTTCATAAGACTATAGCTCGCAATGATCATTACGCTAATAATCCCGAATACAATTAACAATTTCTTCATATACAGAACTCCTTCTCTACTAAAGATATTACAATGTAAGACTATACTTGTAACATTCTCTCGTAGAAATATAATTCCTGTATAAATTCTTCCTATCATTTCGACAATATTTTTCTATACATTTCTCGTTGGTAAATGTTCTTGTAAAACAATGTACCCTTCATAAGCTGTGTAACCGAGTATAGCCATTAATCCGATATAACAAGCAAAGACTGTCCATTTTGTTTTCATATCAACTTTATAATAGTTTTCCTGTTGTCTCTTTTCTGTCTCCCATTCCTGTAATTTTCTTTCTGACATTTCAAATGCTTCTCTTATATGAATTGTATGCGTTTCTTTTTCATCTTCATATGGAACGTAATCAAGCGGCTCAAACTTTGGTAAAAGATGCTCTAACACTTCAATCTTTTGAAGTTCTCCTACTTTTAATTCTTTCTCTCTTTCTTTTTGCCTTAATATATTCATTTCATGTTGCATCATATATATATTTCGATGCACCGCACCTGTTTCTTTTAACTCCTCTTCAAGTCTTGCAACATATTCTTTCATTCCATCAATTCTATATCCTAATTCCTTAATTGGCTCATCTCTCTTTATTACTCTATATAATTCCATACAGCCGATAATAAAAATAAATCCTCCCAAAATACTTTTAAAGTAAATGGCATAACCGAGCAATACAATAAGACCCGCTCCCCAAATCTTTGTACTTACAACTGAGATAATTCGTCCACCATCTAATGGAGAAACCGGAATCAAGTTAAAGAAGTTAATCATACTTCCAAGTAAAATAATTAATGCCCAAAATGGCTCTTTCGTTATTATATAAAGTGGAATCGCAGGTAAAAATGACAACAATCCGAAAAGAGGTCCCATATAGGCGATGTAAGCTTCATCTTTTGCATTTTTCGGCATCTCTTTCATCCCAATAAGAGCGCCCATAAATGGAATAAATATTGCTGGCGATGTTGGTATACCTTTTCTTTTCGCAGCCCATAAATGGCCCATTTCATGAATAAACAACAAATAAATGAGCGCTACCCCAAATTTCCAACCATATATAACCGCGTATGCACCAAGTGATAGAAACATACTAAATACCGTTGAAAACTTTGCTAGTTTAAAAATTGCAAATACCCACTTTAACTTAGAAAGTAAAAATAGCCCTATTGCAACAATAATTCCCCATAATCCTTTTTTATTATTTTTCATATTCCTCTCCTTTATCTCTCATTAATGAATCATATTTATTCATCAAAACTATTCTTTTCTCTATTATGACATATTTTTTTCTATCGTTAGAAATAATGTTTATTTAATCCATTTTTAGCCAAAAATATAAATATAAGGAGGTGTTTGCAAATGAATTTACAATCTCTCATAATAGGCGCTCTATCGTTTTTAGCTTCAACTCTTATTTTTTATACCGTTAGTTACGTATTATTATTAGATTTGTTGCCCAATCACGTATTTATTGCCCTTGTCATCCTTTCCGCTCTTATGATTTCTTTTCTTATTACACGAAAATCAATGAATGAGCCATCTGCAAAAGCAAAATAATAGAGAGGGGGTGTTTTCCCCTCTCTATTATCATTTCCTAGGAAAGGTCATATAGACTTTACATTCATCTCGATCCGTAAGGGCTAATTAAAGTTTCATTTTATCTTTGTAAATCCATTTTTTCACCATACTCTTTAACAATTTGAATGATATTTTGAAAAACACCTATTTTTTCTTTTTTGCTATTTAATATTTTCAAATCATAATTTTCATAATATTTTTCTAATGACTTTAATTGTGATTCTGAAGCATCTTTTACCGGAACAGTAGCATGCAATTCATATTGTTTATACCCTTCCTTTACCTTTTCACCTGAAATTTTTTCACTCTCTTTTGCTCCAATTAATTTTTGAACTTTTTCTGGGAAAATGACTTGTAAATAATACTCTTGTTCCTTCTCTAACTTGTTGTATAGTGAATGTGAAATCGTATACCGCACCGTATAATTCACTTTTTGATCGCCTGCTTTAATATGAAACGCAGTAATCTGCAAATCTTTTTTTGTTACTTCCGTTAAAGGACCTACCTGCATCTCATCTTCTTTTTGTTCTGAAACATTTGGAAATATAGCCAAAAGCTTTTCTGTATCTTTTTTATTCAGCATATACATAGCTTTCTTATATTGTATCCATCCTCGTCTGTCTTCTCCTCTTAGCCATGCATAATATGTTTCTTTTTTTCCACCCCTATTAATTTTTATTTCATATTCCGGTTCACCAAAACTACCTGTTACTTCTTGTTTTTCCGCTTTATCTATAATGTCTATTACTAACTTAGCTTCTGATTCCTGTAACTTTTTCTCTTTATGTTTTTTTTGTATAACGGTTACCCCTATCGTTTCTTTCACTTCATTCACCGTCTCTTCCACTTTTTTTGTTTCTTTTTTTTGCTCTACTTGACCACAAGATGCTAATAACGTAGCAAATAACAACAACAACAATACATATTTCCTTTTCAACTTAATCCTCCTTTTACAATAAGAAATTCTTATACTCTTCATATAAAAAACAAAAACGTGAAACACTATAAAATACGCTATACTAAGTATTGAAAGGAGGTCTTCTTCATGTCCATTAATTTTCACGATGCAAATAATAAATACACATACGCACAGCGAAACGCCCATATTTCTTGGGGAGAAATGATAAAAAGTATTACAAATATACAAAATAAACAAATAATTGATATCGGCTGTGGTGGCGGGATTTATACGAAAGAACTTGCTCTTATGGGGGCCAAAAATGTCATTGGACTTGATTTTTCAAAAGAAATATTACAAGCTGCAAAAGAAAATTGTAGCGGCTTTCCAAATATTTCATTCATTCACGGTGATGCACATAACGTCCCATATCCTAATAATACATTTGACATTGTTATTTCGCGCGCAGTGATTCATCATTTACAAGACATTCCTGCATTTCTACGTGAAGCTTCTCGTATATTAAAGAAAAACGGTGTACTTATTGTACAAGACCGAACTATTGAAGATTGTACAATTCCTGGAAGCCCCGAACACATTCGTGGATATTTTTTCTCTACCTTTCCAAAACTCATTGAAATAGAATCAAAAAGGCGGCCAAAAACCACCACGATACAGCAAGAATTACAAAAATATTTTCTTCACGTGTTCCCCTCTCAAACACAATGGGAAGTGCGAAAAATACATGATTCTGTAGAAGTATTGCTACAAGATTTATCACCTCGAACAGGTCGATCCATTCTATATGAATTAACAGATCATGAACTTTCTCAACTTCTACAACAGGTCCAGACCGCATTACAAAGCATCTCTCCTATTATCGAAAGAGATCGGTGGACAATTTGGAGCGCCATGAAATTGTAAGGAAGGAAGCCTCACAACATAATGTGAGGCTTCCTTCTTTCATAATCTAATTTTGCAACACTCTTGATATCCTCCACTTCTGGCCTGTGCACTTCCACACTTCGGACATACTAAATATCTAGACTGATTTGTCAACAAACTACCTTTTTGAAAGAGTAAAACTTCTGCTTGTTTAAACGAACGCGAATAATATAACCACATAAAACCAATTATAGCAATAATGCCAAATAATACTCCCATCGCAAGCATTCCAGTCACCTCTTTTGGTTTGTTCTTTCCAGCAAGTGGATTGTTGTATTATTCTCTGTAAATTCAAACAATACCTTCTTTACTCCTATAAATATCAACTTTCTCTATAAGTTTTACAATTCTCTACAAATTTTTACTCCCGTTTTACAATTCACCATTCCCTTTACAACAACGAATATCACATTCAATATTTCCATATATAAATATACCTTTCAAAAAAATGTTGACTTTCAAAAAAAAACATGTGACAATACTGTCAGAATACTTGAATAAAAATTCATTGACGAGAACGAGTACGTTATAGGACTGTCCCCCAGAGAGTTGGCGATTTGCTGAAAGCCAACGTTCAGTGCGTAACCGAAAATCATCTCCGAGAAGTAGAACCGAATGTTACAGTAAGTTCTTACCGGCTGTCCCCCGTTACAAGGAACACGTATCATGTTGTACGTTGTAAAGCCGTATACATATAGACTCATTTCTACATGTATAAATTAGGGTGGTATCGCGGGTAAATATAACTCGTCCCTTTCTTTAGGGACGAGTTTTTTGTGTTCTTACAAATGAATTTAAAAAAGGAGGAAAAACAATGAACACTGTATCAAAAAAACATATTTTTTTCACGGGTCTTATGCTATTTTCTTTATTTTTTGGGGCAGGTAATTTAATTTTCCCTCCCATGCTTGGACAAAATGCAGGTGAAAACTTTTGGCCGGCAATGATTGGATTTTTACTAACAGGAGTCGGTTTACCATTATTAACTGTTATTGCAATTTCTTTATCAGGAAACGGCATGCAACAACTCGCAAGTCATGTTCACCCATTATTCGGAATTTTCTTTACTGTAGTTGTATATATCGCAATCGGTCCTTCTATGGGAATTCCACGCGTTGCAAATGTCGCTTATGAAATGGGTGTTAGTTCTTTCTTACCAGAAACAATTCGTTCTAGTAACCTAGCACTATTTTTATACACAGTCGTCTTCTTCGCTATCGTATTTTGGCTTAGTTTAAATCCATCTAAACTTGTCGATCGCATCGGAAATATTTTAACACCTATTTTATTACTCTCTATTCTCTTACTATTTATTAAAAGTGTATTTACGCCACTCGGGCAATCAGGACCAGCAATGCAAGAGTATCAAACTTCTCCAATCTTCAAAGGCTTTATGGAAGGATACTTAACGATGGATACCATTTCTGCGCTTGCATTTGGAATTATCGTTGTAAATGCCATTCGCTCTAAAGGTGTGAAGGATCGTAAATCCATTGCCATCGCAACAGCGAAAGCAGGACTTATTGCCGCTACTGGTCTCGTACTTGTATATGGTGCACTTGGCTGGCTCGGTGCAACTAGCGTCTCGCTCGGATATGCACAAAATGGCGGACAATTACTTACTGTTATCGTACAGCAATTATTCGGTCCATACGGTTTACTTCTATTATCTCTAATCGTTACACTCGCTTGTCTAACAACTTGTGTTGGACTTGTATCTGCTTGTAGTCAATATTTCTCAACATTATTGACTAAATTTTCATACAAAATGTTCGCAAGTATCATTTGTGCATTAGGATTATTAGTTGCCAACTTAGGTTTAACGAAAATTATTGCCATCTCTGTTCCAATTCTACTTGTTGTATATCCAGTTGCAATTGTACTCGTCCTACTATCGTTACTTCATAAATATTTCGGTGGATATCGTTCTGTTTATGTAGGTGCTTTAATTGGAGCAGCAATCGTAAGCGTATTTGACGGATTAAAACAAGGTGGCATTTCAGTTTCATTTATCACACCATATTTTGAATTTATCCCTTTATATAATGAAGGAATTGGCTGGCTAATACCAGCATTAGCCGGGGCTATTATCGGCCTTACAATCGCTAAGTTAAGCGGTACGAAAAAAGTTCCCTTAATAACCGATTCCCGCGAAGTAAAAGCATCCTAAAAAACTCCCGAAAGGGAGTTTTTTACTTTTGATAAACAGTATGATTAAAACTGCTTATTTTATATGCTTTCGTATAATATTCGATATTTGTATCCACTGTTTCTACTTTGACAACATCGTAGCAATCTTCTTGCTTTACTAAAAATAAATAGTACTCTTCTGTCGCCTCAACAATTGCAATTTTATCTGTTTCAACATTATATTGTTCACAAAGCGCTTGTAATGCGTTCACATAATCCCCTAATTTTTTAGACTTATCCATGCCAAATATCGTTTGAACTAACATACACTCTCTCCCCTTTGTATGTATTGTTAACAACTCAATGATAACGCTTACATTTATTAACGTCAATAAAAAGATTTGGCGTAAACTAATAATCAGCGGAGATACCCCCCACTGATTAAAGTTTCACTTTATCATTTCGTCAATTGATGTCTAAACGCATAAATAACTGCCTGTGTCCGGTCACTTACATTTAGCTTATTTAAAATATTACTCACATGTGTCTTTACTGTTTTGAGGGCAATAAACAATTCATCTGCAATCTCTTGATTACTTTTCCCCTCTGCAATTAATAACAAAATTTCAGACTCTCTTTCTGTTAACTCCTCATGCAAAGGTTGTTCTTTCTTCTGACGCATACGAGACATCATTTTACCAGTAACTTTTGGCTCTAATACCGTTTCTCCATCATAAGTAGCTCGTACAGCGTCTGCTATATCACTCGCTCTTGATGTTTTTAATAAATAACTTGTCGCTCCAGCCTCAATAACAGGGTACAATTTCTCATCATCTAAAAAGCTCGTTACAACTACAATTTTCGCTTCTGGCCATTCCTGAATAATAGTACGTGTTGCTTCAACCCCATCCATCTCATCCATGACAAGGTCCATCAAAATAATATCTGGTCTTAATTGCAGTGCTAACTCTGAACCTTTTCTTCCATTTTCAGCTTCTCCAACTACTTCGATATCTGGCTGCGTTGATAAATATGCTGATACACCCATTCGAACCATTTCATGATCATCGACAAGTAACACTTTTATCATGATTCTCCCCCTCTCTCAATCATAATCGGTACTTTTACTTCTATTTGTGTCCCTTTAGCGGGGAAACTAAGTACTTTTAATGTCCCACCAATTTCATGAACACGCTCTTGCATTGATCTTAAACCATATGAACCAGCCTTATTCACTCCGACTTCAAATCCAACGCCATCATCAATAATTTTTAGAATTGCATATTGATCAATTTTCCGAAGACGTACTTCCGTTTTCTTCGCTTTCGCATGTCGTAAAGTATTGGATAAAGCTTCTTGCACAATACGAAATAAATGATCTTCTACACCTTTTTTCAATTCTATTGGCTCGATTAGCCATTCAATTTTCATATGTTGCTTTCGCGACAATTCCGTCAATAATTCCTCTATGCCTTGTGTCAGTTTCTTACCTTCTAATTGTACAGGACGTAAATGAAGAAGCAATGCTCTCATTTCTGATTGCGCATTTACAACCATATTTTCAACGAGCTGCAACTGCTTGTTTGTCGTTTCTGGAATTTCAGCTACTTGTTCATTAATAGCCGACATCATCATCGACATTGCAAAAAGCTGCTGACTTACAGAATCATGCAGCTCCCTCGCCAATCGATGCCTTTCTTGGGATATCGCTTCTTGTCTCATCTCTTCATTCCAATGAGCTCGTTCATTCGTTACTTTTTGAAAGAGTCCAGCTTGCTCCTCTAATCGACGAGCAAGACCGATTACTTTTCGTTCTACTTCATGAAATTCATCATCTGCAGTAAACGAAACATCGCTCGGAAAATTCCCTCGCTCCACTTCAAATAGAAAAGTATTTAATCCTTGTATACGCTGCTCTATATAGTAACCGATTGCATACCCTACAATTCCCCCGATAAGTAAACTTGTAGTCATAATAAACAAGCCAATTGGAACAGAAGCGATGGATTCCTTCCATAATAAATCATACACTTGTTGCTCGCTTTTCCATACATATACAATTGTACAAATGAGTGCGATACTAACAGAAGACAACATAGAATAACGAATATACATCCACGAAATATTTTTTTGTTTCTTCATTATACTTTCCTCACTTCCGTATCGCCTACGATAAGCGAAGAAATAATTTTAATACGACGAGGAGCTTCTTTATACTGCTCTGTTCTAAATGTAACATTACGATTAAATCCTGTCTCTTCATGTCCTGGCAGGAGCACAC
Source organism: Bacillus sp. M5A3_1b (assembly GCF_053345335.1). Classification (NCBI taxonomy): domain Bacteria; kingdom Bacillati; phylum Bacillota; class Bacilli; order Caryophanales; family Bacillaceae; genus Bacillus; species Bacillus sp. M5A3_1b. The sequence goes on from NZ_JBKEZY010000002.1 coordinate 324,221, forward strand.
GTCCGACAATAACAGAATGATTTAAAGACAGCTCAATATCATATGGCACGTATAAACGAATATTACCAACGATACCTCGGATAACAATTACCGTTTCTCCTTCTGGAATCATAGCAGTTGTTAAATCTATTTCCACATCACAAGCACCATATTGAACATTAATATCCTCAAGTTCATAAATATGATCCATCATTCGCACATTACCTACAAACATGTTTTTTAAATATGGTTCTGTACGATAAATTTGCTTCTCTTCATCTATATATCCTTTTTCTTTAATTTCAACCTTCATTGCTTTTTTCTGATGTCCTTGTTGAATCAATTGATAACCAATTAAAGCTAAACAAGCAAAGACGACAAGAACAAATGCTGCTGATGAAAATAAGAAGAATAAAAATACGATACCACCAACAAATAAAAAGACATTTCCCCTTACATAACGATTCTTCTTACGATAATGCCTTCCAAACATAAGCATAATAAATGCAAAAATGAGACCACCTGGTTCAAAATGTCCAAGTATCATATCAAGAAAAAGACCGAATCCAAATATGATGAGGAGCATCCCCATTAATTGTGTTTTTGAAAATTGTTTCTTCATTTCAGCTCCCCCCTTCTTGTTACATATACATAGAAGAAAAGGCATTGCTTTCCAACACCTTTTCTCCTATCACTATATCATAAGCCTGTTTTATAATATACTACTATTATTTTGTTAACTCTTTTGTTAACGATACATCATTCTTCTCTTTCATTTCACGCTCAAGCTTTGCAATCTTCATATCAAATGTGTCACGTTCATGCTCCTCATTTATACGAGATTCTAAGTCGCGAATATGATCTTCAATTTCTTCAAAACGTAAGAACGGATTATTTTCATCCATTTTATGCATGGCTGTATTCATACGGCGATTTGCATGCGCCATATTTTCACGTGCCATTAATTCCATACGCTTTGCGTTCATTTCTTTTAATTTATTTTTCATTTCTGAAAGACGACGCTCTAACTCATCAATTTGCTCTACAACACCTGCATACATTTCTTCTAATCGAGTTACTTGCCCTTCATAATACGCTACTTCTTCTAACGCACGCTCATGTAGCTGTAATTCGCCTGCTTCTTGAGCGACGATCGCTTGCTTTGATCTTTTATTAACGAAATAACGTGCTTGCTCAAGCTCACGAGCGAAATTAGATTTTAATGTTTTGTGGCGCTCAATTAACTTCTCAATTTTTGTTATTTCACGCTCACTATCGCGTAAATATTGGTTTAACATCGCGATTGGATTTTTTCTTTCTTTCTCATCTAACACATTATGAAAATCTGCTAAAATTGCATCGCGTACACGTCCGAATAAAGATTGTTTCATTATAATCTTCCTCTCTTCTACTTTATAAATTTGATTTGATTTTTTATTAGTTTTTCATTAACTTGTTCCACTCATCTTCAAAGTTGCTATATGGTTTAGAACTTTCTGGTGCAGAATCAACAACTACATTTTTTTCTTTTTTCCACTCACGGTATCCGTAGTATAAAACTACTAATGCTGCGATACCAATTAATGCTGGGGAATGAGAAAGGGCGATGGACAAGCCGATCAAACCAACAATACCCCAAGCTAACTTTCCAAAAAATGATTGTGCTCGCACAAATGATTTATAGCTCCAGTACACAACTCCTGCTCCAATTGCGAATCCTATAATACCAGCAAGACTGCCAAGAGCAATTAAAGCTAAAATACCAGCCGCGATAAACGCTAGAAATTGTTTCATCTTGTGCTTGCCTCCCTTCGATTTGATACTCTTATCTTAACTATTTTTTCACTTTTCCATAACGAGCTTAAGAACCGTTTTCGACTCAGACTTAAGACTGAGTTGCATTCAGCCTTTTGTAAAAATATGCGGTAGGATAGGATGATTCACTCTTTTATCGCACATAAAAAGCCGTACAGAGAACATTCTCTGTACGGCTTTCATTACTATTCATAAACTTCATTTTAAATTATGCTGTTTTGTGATACTCTTTCTTTCCCGCTACTTTAGAAAACCTCGGGAAACCAATTAATATAGAAATAATTCCACATACTCCAACTAAAATCGGATAAAACGCATATGGTAACAATTCAATCGGAGATAACGCCGCAAATCCTGCTGCCGTTAACATTTGCGCACCATACGGAATTAACCCTTGCACACAACATGAGAAAAGATCTAATACACTCGCTGATTTACGAGGATCAATTTCATATTGATCTGCAATGTTTTTCGCAAGTGGACCTGTAAAAATAATAGAAATCGTATTATTCGCTGTACACATATTCGTCATACTCACTAAGCCAGCGATACCGAACTCTGCTCCTTTTTTCGAACGAATGTTACGAGTTAAAATATTCATTAAATATTGAATACCACCATTATATTGAATCAGTTCGACCATACCACCAATTAAAATAGCAAGTAATACTAACTCCATCATACCGCCCATTCCAGTCGTTACACTTTTAAAGAAACTCTCTAGCGTGTAACTCCCATCTAAAAGACCGATAACGCCGGATAGTACAGTTCCACCAGTTAACACAATAAGTACATTCCAACCAAGCAATGCTGTAATAAGTACTCCTGCATACGGTAAAATCTTTATCCAGTCAAAGCTATGCGCTTTAATCTGCGTGTCACTTCCTAAAGTAACGATTACTAATAGTACAATTGTAATAATAGCTGCTGGTAATACAATTAAAAAGTTCGTTTTAAACTTATCTTTCATTTCTGTTCCTTGTGAACGTACAGCTGCGATTGTTGTATCTGAAATAAATGATAAATTATCCCCAAACATCGCCCCACCAACAACAGTAGCCATCGTAAGTGCAATAGAGATATCAGTTTGCCCACTAATACCTACAGCAATTGGTGCTAATGCAGCAATTGTTCCCATTGAAGTTCCCATCGCTAATGAAATAAATGCCCCTATAACAAAAATTCCAGCTACGATAAATCCTTGCGGTAAAATGGATAACGCTAAATTAACTGTAGAATCAACGCCGCCCATCCCTTTTGCTGTTTCAGAAAATGCTCCTGCAAGTACAAAAATCAGAACCATAATCATAATATCCGGGTTCCCTGCACCTTTAGCAAATCGTTCTACTTTTACATTAAAACTTTCTTTACGATTCATCGCTAAAGCGACTCCTACAGCAATTGAAATTGCTACAAGTATCGGCAATTTATAGAAATCACCTGTAATAATTCCAGAACCAATAAATAGCGCCAAAAATATCCCAAGTGGTAATAAAGCCAAACCATTTCCTCTCGTTTCTTTCAAAGTACCATCTCTCCCTAGTTTCAACCTTTTCTAATGAATAACAAAAGACCTCTTCCAATGAGAAGAGGTCTTATACATCTATAAGGAACGCTCTTCTCATCTTTCAAGCACATGCTTGCTGGATTTGGCACAGCACTCTGAAATCGAGTCCGCTGCCGAGGCATCGTAGGGCCAGTCCCTCCGCCTCTCTTTATAAGAAGGTTTCATATTTATTTTTTAATAATAATTTCTTCCCTAACTTTACTCGCTTACAAAACAAAAGTCAATTATTTTTTGTATAGATTTTTTTGGTAATTATACAAAAATTTGAATACAACAATCATTTTAACTTTTTGATTTCTTCTTCCAATATTGAAATCCAATAAAATTCACTATTTTTTATTGCATCTATTATCCATTTCGTAGTGTACCAAGCTAACTCGTACTCTTCTTTTGTAACATCGCCACTTTTATAGGCGTCCTCTAGCTCATCTTCATCTAGTACATACATCTTACCGTTCGGTAATAACACTACATCTAAATATAAATCATCAAAATACGGTAAACCACGGTCATCAATTTTATATTCTTTCGCCACATCGATATAATATTGCACTAATTTTTTCTGATCATCTAACATAGCTGTAATCGCAAAGTTTTTCCCGTCTATAAAATATTGAATCCACGTATATTGATTCCCTGCGATACAAAGTTTTTTACCATCATATTCTTTACAACTAGGCTCTCTTACCTTTTTTATGTCTAATATTCCTAGCATTCCTTCTTCTACTTGCTTAACCGTATAATCCTTCTCTATTAGTCGCTTCCACGAAGAACCGTCACCATATTTACGTTTCATTACGTCCGCTTCCCTTCTATATAGAAAAGCCCCCACATATTATGTGAGAGCTTGTTCAAATTATAATTAAGCTGCTTGCTTATTAGAAATTTCTTTCAAATAAGCCTGTCCTTTTTCAGCGTCATACTGACCTTCCCACTTAGACATAACTACAGCTGCTAAAGAGTTACCTACAACGTTAACTGCTGTACGAGCCATATCTAAAATACGGTCAATACCAGCGATGAATGCTAAACCTTCAGGTGGAATACCTACTGTACCAAGTGTCGCTAATAATACAACGAATGATACGCCTGGTACACCTGCGATACCTTTTGATGTAACCATTAATACAAGTAATAATGTAATTTGTTGTGTAATAGATAAATCAATACCGTACATTTGTGCTAGGAAAATAGCCGCAATTGCTTGATATAAAGTTGATCCATCTAAGTTAAATGAATAACCTGTCGGAATAACGAAAGACGTAATTGCTTTCGGACAACCGAATTTCTCCATTTTCTCCATGATTTTCGGTAAAACTGTTTCTGAACTCGCTGTAGAATATGCTAAGATCAGCTCGTCTTTTAAAATCTTAAAGAATTGGAAAATGTTAATTCCAAATATTTTCGCTGTAAGTCCTAAGACAACTACGACGAAGAAGATCATTGCTCCATATACGACAATTAGTAATTTCCCTAATGGAATTAATGAAGCTAGACCGAATGTAGAAACTGTAACACCAATTAGTGCAAACACACCAAATGGTGCAAATTTCATAACTTGGTTTGTTACATAAAACATCGCATCAGCTACACCTTGGAAAAATTGAAGAACCGGTCTTCCTCTTTCACCAATTGCTGCTACACCTAAACCAAATAGTACAGAGAAGAAGATAATCGCAAGCATATCTCCGTCAGCTAATGACTTCATAATGTTCGTTGGAACAATATTTACAAATGTATCTGCAAATGAATGACTTTGCACTTGCTCTGTCGTATGTGTATATTTCGAAATATCTGTCTTCGTTAACTGATCCATATTTACGCCTTTTCCTGGTTGGAAAATATTCGCAATTAATAGACCGACAATAATTGCAATTGTTGTAATGATTTCAAAATAAAGAATTGTTTTTCCGCCTAGTCGGCCCAGTTTTTTTACATCACCAACACCAGCAACCCCAACAACAATACTTGCTACAACAATTGGTACAACGATCATTTTAATTAATCGGATGAAAATATCACCAATTGGTTGTAAATATTTCACAACCGCTGGATTATCAAAGAAAATCGCTCCAACTGCAATACCAAGCGCAAGTCCTATTAATATTTGCCATGCAAGTCCTATTCTTTTCATATTTGTTGTAACCCCCTCTTCGATGTGTCACTCTATCTCTCATTCTATCTCTATAAAACTTGAAATTAAGAGTATTACATATTATTCGACAATTCACTACATTTTGTCCCTGTTAAAAATCATAAATCAAAATTTTAAATCTGACAACAAAATAAGTTTGCCCGAACGCAAATAATTTTCTTGACAAAAACAAAACCCATGTCAGAAAACCTCACATGAGAACGATTCCTTATCAGTGTTTTATTGGATTCCTATCTAATATTTCACTATATAAAACAAATACATTATTCCCTTTATTTTACATAAAAACCCAAAAAATACATCCTTCTTACACGAACAAAAAGTGCATCTACCATGACAATTACCGTTGAAAAATGATAAATTCCGACAAAACTTAGCAACTTTATAAAATTTTCTTTACATTATGGTTACAACGATAGACACTCTTCTTCTTATGATATATAACATTCATAGGGAAAGGAGCCAGACAACCATGAAAAAGAAATTTGCAGCGTTTAGTGTTTTAGCAGCAGGAACACTTTTTGTTTCTCCGTTACTTTCACCCGTATACGCTGAAACGAATCAAGATAAATTATCTAATATTCAATCTGAATTAGAAGGAAAACAAAATGACTTACAAAATAAATCAGTTGAGAAAGAACAAATAGAAAAAGAAATTCAAGAATTACAAAAGAAAATTGATGACTTAACTACTTCTATTAATAAAAACGAAGCTGAATTAAACGATACAAAAAAAGAAATTAGTAAAACACAACAAATAATTACTGAAAAAAAGAAACATATAGAGCAATTACAAACAAACATAGATACGCGTCAGGAAGTTATTAAACAACGTTTACAATCTATGCAAGAAAAACCTCGTACAAACATCATTACAGAGGTATTAACAAATTCTACAAACATTGCTGATCTTGTTGATAATATGTACTCTGTAAGTTTAATTTTAAACAATGATACAGATATTGTTAAAAAGCAAACAACTGACCAAAATGCTGTGACGAAAGAAAAAGAGACTGTTGAGAAAAAAGAGCAACAATTGAAAGAATCCGAGCAAAAATTAGAACAAAAACAGCAAGAATTACAAAATAACCAACAACAGCAGCAAACCTTTATTAGCGATCTACATACGAAAGTAGCAAAAGTAGATTCAGAGATTGAAGGATTAGAAGAATCTAAAGGCATTTTAGAAAATCAGCGTCAAGCTGTTCAAAAAGCAATTGAAGAAGAAAAACGTGCCGAAGAGGCTCGTAAAGCTGAAGAAGCTCGCAAGGCGGAAGAAGCTCGTAAACAAGCTACTACATCTGCTCAAACAGCTCAAGCAGCTCCAACACCACACGATACAAATATTGGTGGGTTTATTAAGCCAGCAGCTGGATCAAAAACTTCTGGGTTTGGCGTGCGCTCTATAGATAACCATAAAGGAATCGATATCGCAGCCTCAGGAACCGTTCCAATTATTGCCGCTGCTGATGGCGTTGTTATTCGCTCAGAATTATCATCTAGTTACGGAAATGTTGTGTACTTATCTCACCGTATAAACGGAAAAACATACACAACAGTATATGCTCATATGAGTAGCCGTTCTGTATCAAATGGACAAACTGTAAAACAAGGTACTCAACTCGGATTTATGGGGAACACTGGCCAATCATACGGACAACATTTACACTTCGAGCTTCACCTTGGAGAATGGAATGTCGGCAAAACAAATGCAGTTGATCCATCTCCTTATATCGGATTATAGAAAAAACTCGGTGCATACCGAGTTTTTTATTTATACTTCACATAATATAGGCTTTCCACATAGACTATAACTAAATGCCTATAGTTTACGGGGTGATCAACTATGAATACACAATTACTACAAGAAATAGAAGAAGCTAGAGAGACTTATATCGGTCGGCTATTTACGTTTGGCGGTTCAGCGTTATTTTTAATCGGATCATTCATCGCAGTCGTCACAGCCTACAAAGCATACAATCGCTTATTAAATACACCTCCAACACAATAAAAAGACGGAGATTTCTCCGTCTTTTTTTATGCAAACATTTTAAATACGCCTATCGCATTTAAAAATACAATAATTACCGTTACTGGAATAACATAACGAAGCAAGAAGAACCAAATATTAAATAATGTTTTCCCTTTCGTTTCCGTAACTTCTAATTCTTTCATTAACATTTCTTTACTCATTTTATTTGGTACGAATAGCGAAATGGCTAGTACTCCGAGCGGCAGTAATACATTACTTACCGAAAAATCGACGAAATCAAAAAATGTCTTACCAAATATTTTCACATCACTCATAATTCCAAACGATAATGCTGACGGGATTCCAACTGCAAAAATAAGAATACCAATTAATAATGATGCTGACGGACGCTTTTTCTCATTATCTTTCGCAACAGATGCTACTACAATTTCAAGCATGGAAATCGCAGATGTTAAAGTTGCAAAGAAAAATAAAACTAAAAACATAATGAAGAAAAATTGTCCAAATGGTATTTTCGCAAATACTGCTGGAAGGACGATAAACAGTAGTCCTGGTCCTTCAGTCGGCTTAACGCCTAATGCGAAAATCGCCGGGAAAATTGCTAATCCTGCAAGTACTGTAATAAAAACAGTTAAACTTACAATAGATGTTGCTGATTTAGCTAAATGTTCTTCTTTCTTCAAGTACGAACTATACGTGACCATTACTGAGGCACCTACTGTTAGTGAGAAGAACGATTGTCCCATCGCGTATAAAATCGTATCTGCTGTCAGCTTTGAAAAATCTGGTTTTAAGAAGAACTCTACCCCAGCAAAAGCACCATCTAGTGTTAACGCACGAATAATGATTGCAATAAACAAAATAAATAATAGCGGCATCATATACTTACTTGCCTTTTCTATTCCCTTCTCTACACCTTTACTTACTACAAAAATAGTACAAAGCATAAAGATAAATTGCGCTCCAATCGCACTTACTGGATTTGAAATCGTTTCACCAAATAATTTTCCATAATCAACAACACCATTCCAGAAGCTACCTGTAACACTATAGTATAAGTACAGTAAAATCCATCCACCTACAACACTATAAAAAGAGAGTACACTAAAACAAGTAACAACTCCCATGCGACCAATCCAAGGATATAACTTGCTATTTGGCACCAATACTTTATACGCTGTAACTGCCTCTTTTTGAGTACTACGTCCAATAACAAATTCAGCTAAAAGAAGCGGCATACCTATAAATACAGTTAATAGTAAAAATACAAGGAAGAATGCGCCTCCCCCACCATTACCTGCAACATACGGAAATTTCCATATGGCACCAAGACCTACTGCGGCTCCGGCTGCTGCGAGTACAAAGCCTATTTTCGACGTCCATTGCTGTGTTTCTTTCATCATAAATTCTCCTTTTCTGAATATTTAAACTTTTGTTAATTATACACTTTCATTTCATACTCGCACACCTCCTTTAGAAAATAAAAAAGTCCCCTACACGCAAATATGCATGTAGAGGACGATATATGTAATGTAAATACCGTGGTACCACCTCAATTGGATTGATAAATCCCACTTGTTCAAGTACAGGAAAATTCCGATACTCTATCCTTTTAACGGCGGAACCCGGGTTGCCTACTACAATGTTCAACATACCTCTCGCAAGCCCATTCTGTATATTTTATCGTACCGGGCTCACACCTTCCCCCAGCTCTCTGAACGTATCAAATATACATACTCTTCTTGCTCATCGATTTCATTTATTGAAGTTACTTGTGATTATAAATTATATTTTTATAGTTGTAAAGTACAATTTACTCATTATCCTATATGAACTCTTCTCTCTAATTCTTGTAAAAACAATTCTCTTTTTTGTTCATTTTGAACATATATCGACTTTAATACTTCTTGCAACAATATATTTCTCTCTCTTTTCTCTATTTGTAATTCTTTCACTTTTATTCTAACTTCGTATAAAAAATCAAGATACGATCCATACGCCTCATCATATTTATTTGCGATATCATCACGAATTTTTTTTGCAAGTTTCGGACTCGCTCCTCCGGTAGAAACAGCCACATTCAATAATCCACGATGAATCGCCGCCGGAAAATGAACATTGCCACTTTCCGGGTTCGTAATAACATTTACTAATTGATTTTCTGCGCTATCTTCAGCAATTTGTTCATTTAATACGGCATCACTACTCGCTGCAACAACTAAAAAAGCACCTTGAATATCACTTTTTTCATACTCCCTTTGATACCAACGAATTTGCTTTTCTTCCACTAGTTTCACTAAATTCGCATCCAATTCAGGACTTATCACAACTATATCCGCACCTTGTTTTAGTAAAGGAATAATTTTGAATCCCGCGACTTTTCCTCCACCAATGACAACAACACGTTTCTTCTCAACTCGCACTGTAAGTGGATACATATTGATCTCCCTTCAATAATTTCTTCGTTTTCTGAATTAACATATATTGAAATGCTTCATTCTTTCCTAAATACGGACTTATTTTTATCTCATCCAACTCATATTGGCGCACTTCTTTTTCAATATGTTTCATAAGTAAACCTGTAAATAATAAGTAAGGCAGTACAACGATATTCTTTTCTTTTCGTTCAACAACTTCCTTTAACTTCTCCTCAAATTTCGGCTCGGCAGCCGCTAAATAACAAACCTCTACTTTTTTAATTTTCTCTTCATGTTGAAATAAAGAAGCAATCCAGTTTATATCTCTTAATACTTCAGGATCACTACTCCCTCTTGCTACGAGAAGTAGCGTCACTTCATTCTTATCTTCCTGTTCAATGCCACTTCCACTATACACCGATTTCACAAGTGTTTCTGATACACCAAACGGGTTACCGTAGGTCACTTTAACATTCGAAAATTGATTATTTAACTTTTCCAATTCAAGCGGTATATCTTTTTTCACATGACCTGCCGCTAATAAAAAAACTGGAATAACAATAATCTCTGTAGCACCACGCTTCACACATGTACGGAACCCTTCATTAATCGTTGGGCTCGCTAACTCTAAAAAACAAACTTCTTGAATACTTGCCTCTACACGGTTCATGCATGACGTAATAAATGCAACCGCTTCTTCTTTAGCTGCTTTCAAACGACTTCCATGGCATATATATAAGATGGCTTTCATTTTATAACACTCCACTTACTTGATAGGTACTTTCTGTCTGTTTCTCAAACCAATGGATTTTTTCTCGAAAACGGACCACTTCTCCAATTACAATCATGCTCGGATTTTGAATTTGTTCTTTTTTTGCAACATCCACAATTGTTCCTAACGTCCCAACAACTGTGCGCTGCATTGATGTCGTTCCCCGTTCAATAATAGCAGCAGGTGTACTTTTGTCTTTTCCATGCTTCATCAGTTGTTCACATATGTAGGGTAAATTGCTAACCCCCATATATACAGCTAAAGTCTCTACACCTTTCGCTAAATTTTCCCACTTCACTTCTTCTTCAGCACCTTCTTTCCTATGCCCTGTCACAATAGCAAAACTTGCACTTGCATCACGATGTGTCACTGGAATGCCAGCATAAGCAGGAGCAGCTATCCCAGCTGAAATACCAGGAACGATTTCAAATGGTACACCTTGCTTTGCTAACGCTTCAGCTTCTTCTCCTCCTCTACCAAATACAAATGGATCGCCACCCTTAAGCCTCGTTACAACTTTTCCTTTTTTCGCATATTTAATAAGAAACGTGTTAATCGTCTCTTGCTTCATCGTGTGATAATTTGGTAGTTTTCCGCAATAAATTAAATCCGCTTCAGGCTTTGCATGGGAAAGTAACTCTTTATTCACGAGACGGTCGTATAAAATAACATCTGCCTTCTCAATACATTTCAACCCTTTCACAGTAATTAAATCTGGATCACCAGGACCTGCACCAACGATATAAACCTTCCCCATCATCTCTCCTCATTTCTACTATTAAAGTGAAACTTCCATCCTTATATACGAATGGAAGTTTTCATTATTTCGTATTACCTTTTTCCTACTCATGAATAACAAATGCTGCACCTTTTCGAATCTTCTTTTTTTCAAATAGAGAAATCTCCTTTACTTCTGGTAACGGTAAAAAATGCTTTTCAAGCTCTATCTCCGCGAGCTTAAATGCCTGTTCTTCACTTTGAGCAACAACAACAATCGGAACAATACTATTTACTAACACAGCTTCAAATCGATATAAATCCATATTGTCCCTCCTAAGACGCTATTACTTCTTCTAGCACGTTATTTAACGCTATTTGTAATGTCTCTACACCAACACGGCCGACAAAATCATAAAACGTTTCAGCTGGTAATTTATTCTCTTTGAAATAGCTTATAAATGATGCAAGTACATCAGATAGATCCTCACCATCTATTTTCCCTTTTAACTTTTGGTTATAAGCACCGCCATCTAACAGCGTTCCACCTACGTATATTTCAAATGCTTCAACAATTCCTTTTTCCTTCGTTTTCATTTTCACCCCTTGCAATCCAATGTCAGCAATTTGACGTTGCCCACATGAATTCGGGCATCCTACCATATGAATACGAACTGGAACATCGAGCGCAATTTGTGTATCTAAGTACTCTGCGATTTTGCGTAATCTTTCTTTCGTTTCTACTAAAGCAAGATTGCAATACTCAATACCGGTACAGGAAACCGCATGACCAATAAATGATTTAGGACTTGCTGATATGGCTTTAAATAACGGCTCATTTAGTAAACCTGTTACATTTTCTGGCGGAACATTCGGAATAATGAAATTTTGCGAATTACATGTACGAATCTGTCCATTTCCATACTGCTTAGCAATTCTTGCAATCTCAAACATTTCTTCTGCATGTAGACGTCCTACCGGCACATTAAAACCTACATATTTTAGTCCATCTTGTTTTTGATCTTGAACACCATAAAAGTATCCCGCATTCCATCCTTTGAGAGCACTTTCTCCTTTACTTTGCAATGGTCCTATATACTCTATTAGTTTCTCTTTAAATTTCTCTGCTCCCCAGTCTGCAACTAGAAATTTCAAACGGGCTAAATGACGTTTTTCACGGTATCCAAAATCACGGAATATCGTAGCAATCGCAATTGCTACCGCCTTCACTTCTTCTGGTAAAACGAATACATCTAATTCATCAGCTAAATATGGACGGGCTGATAATCCACCGCCTACTTTTATATGAAAACCAACTTTTTTCTCACCATCTATCTCTTTCGTTGCAGGTGTAAATGCAACACAGTTAATCTCTGCGTTTGCTGAATTATAAATGTTAGAACTAATAGACATTTTAAATTTACGCGGTAAGTTAGAAAACTCTTCATTATGTTGGAAATAATCATATACCTCTTTCACAATACCCGTTGTATCAAACAGTTCATTTGCATCAATACCAGCAAGTGGATTCCCTGTAATATTACGCGTTATATCACCACACGCCCCCGCTGAAGATAACCCAACTCTTGCTAATCTTTTAAAAATATCTGGAATTTGATGAATTTCTAACCAATGAAACTGAATCGCCTGTCTTGTCGTAATATCTATTACGTCACGCCCATAATCCTCAGCGATAGAAGCAAGCACTTCTGCCTGTGCATTCGTAATAATCCCTGAAGGTATATTTACACGCATCATAAAATATCCAGCTTCTTTCGGTCTTTGTAAATATAACCCTGCCCATTTGAATGCGTCCCACTCTTCTTTCGGAATAGATTCGAAGCCATTTTCTGCATAGTAAGGAATATCATTAAAGATTTCCAATCCATCTTTTTTCAATTTATTTTTCTCAGTCTGATTTAATTTTTCATTGTTAGCCCATACTTTTTCATAACTCATTTTTTATCCCCCTATATAAAACTACGCTGTTGTAAGTACTTCACGATTTGTTCTGCACATTCTTCAATAGAATACTTGTGCGTTTCTACAATTAACTCTACTTTCTCTGGCTCCTCATACGGTGAATCAACACCAGTAAACTCTTTAATATCACCCTGTCTTGCCTTTTTGTATAATCCTTTTGGATCACGTTTTTCACACTCTTCAATTGGACATTTTACAAACACTTCTATAAACTCATCTGCTGCTAATAGATCTCTAACTTGTTTTCGGTCTACTCGAAACGGTGAAATAAACGCTGTAAGAACAACAGTACCTTGATCTACAAATAGCTTCGCCACTTCACCAATCCGTCTTATATTTTCCATACGATCACTTTCAGAAAAACCTAAGTCTTTATTTAAACCGTGGCGTACATTATCTCCATCTAATACATAGTTTCCAATATTCTTTTCAAATAGTTTACGAGCAACCGCGTTCGCCACCGTAGATTTACCTGAAGCTGATAGACCAGTAAACCAAACTACAAAACTATGATGCCCATTTCTTACTCTTCTCTCATCTTTTGAAACAGATGCTGTATGCCAAGTAATATTCGTATCCATGTCACTCTCTCCTTATTCTGTTACTACTTCTTTTTTCAAACCTTTAATTAGCACTTCCACTACTTCTTTACGACTAAATGTACTCGGCGGAACCTCACCGTTTCTTAATAGTTCTCTTACTTTCGTACCTGATAAAATGACATGATCCTCTTTTCCGTGTGGGCATGTTTTCGTTGAAGCCATCGCTTCACACTTCGTGCAGTAAAAACTATGTTCAAAAAATAATGGTGTAATCCCTAACTCTTCCACTGTAAAGTTTGTAAAAATTTCTTGTGCTTCATAAGTCCCGTAATAATCTCCTACTCCTGCATGATCACGCCCTACGATAAAGTGAGTGCATCCAAAATTCTTTCTGACTATTGCATGGAATATCGCTTCCCTCGGTCCTGCGTAACGCATTGCTGCAGGAAATACACCTAAAAAGACACGATCTTTCGGATAATAGTTTTGAAGTAATACTTCATAGCTTTCCATCCTTACATCAGCAGGAATATCGTCCGACTTCGTTTCCCCAACGAGTGGATTTAAAAAGAGACCATCTACAATTTCAAGGGCAGATTTTTGAATGTATTCATGGGCACGATGTACCGGATTTCTCGTTTGAAATCCAACCACTGTTTTCCAACCACGTTTTTTAAATGCTTCTCTCGTTTCAATTGGATCTAAATGATAAGAAGGAAACGGATTATTTTCAAAGCGTTTTGTAAGAATAATAGCTCCCCCGACATAAACGTTCGGTCGTTCATATAATTTTTTCACTCCTGGATGAGCCTCATCCGTCGTTTTATACACAAGTAACGCTTCTTTTTCCTTGTCAGGCACAAAAATATCTTCTATTTGAATGACACCATATACATTTTCAGCATTAACAAGTTTTACTTCCTCTCCAGCTTTTAGACTCTCTGCTACTTCTTCTGTTACTGGTAATGTAATCGGTATACTCCATATGCTCCCGTTTGCTAAGCGAAGCGTTTCTACGACCGAATCATAATCTTTCTTTCCTAAAAAACCAGTAAGTGGGCTATATCCCCCTGTCGCTAATAGCTCTAAATCACTTAACGCAATGTTGTCTAGTTCAATTTCTTTTTCGATTTGTGATACGTCGTAAGTCTCGTCTATACGATTTATTAATTCGTTTCTTGTACTCATTTTCTATTTCCTCTCTTAGCTTTATTTTCAAATTCATCTTATTGGTAATGAAGACCACATTCTGTTTTCACTTTCCCAGACCACCTACCATCTCTCGAATCGCCACCCTCACCTACAGGTAACGTACACTTCTCACACCCAATACTTGGATATCCAACATCATGCAGCGGGTTATACGGTAAGCTATGTTTGTATACATATCGCCACACTTCTTTCCACGTCCAATGAATGAGTGGACAAACTTTAATAGATTGAAAGCGATGATCTTGATTTATAAACTTTGTATGCTTACGTGTTTCTGATTGTTCCCTCCTTAAGCCCGATATCCACGCTTTTTCCGCTGCCAATGATTTTTCTAACGGTAAAATTTTTCTAATTTCACAACAAAGATTCGGATTACTTTCCCATAATTTCTCACCATGCAACTTCGCTTGTTCATCAAGCGTAAGTTCCGGCTGTTTTTCTATAATATTTAATGAAGGAAATCGTTTCCGCACTTTTTGAATTAATTCATACGTTTCTTGAAAATGAACATTCGTATCTAAAAATACAACTTTAGCAGATGGATTTACTTGGTTTATAAGATGCAGCAATACCATCCCTTCCACTCCGAAGCTACATGCGTATACAATTTCATTTTTATATTCTTTATAAGCCCAACTTAATACAGATAGCGCGCCTTTCGTTTCATCTTCTTCTGAAAATGAAACATTACTTTCTTCCCACGTTTCATACGTCAACATGTTCTTTCCCCCTGTAAAAGCAAAAAGACGGTTTTAACCTAATATAATAGGTTAAAACCGCCTCTAGTTTTTCTAGTCAGCGCTTTTTACTTTAAACGTACCTTTTCACTTTTCTCTAATTGAATGACTTTCCCATCTTGCACAACAATTGTAATTGAACCATATTTCATATCAGCAAGCATCGCTTGAATTTTCTCAGATACTTCCTCAAAATGTTCCCGTACGCTCACGCGAACAGCCCCCCTTTTTATTCATAAAAAAAATCTTTCCCATTTCGAAAAGACTGTTCGGTAATATATTTTACCTTATCTTTCAAAATGGATTCCATTTTGCTGGACTTAGCACCTTGCTTTCTATAAGCAGGTTGCCGAGCTTCTTCGGGCCAGTTCCCTCCGCTTCTCTTGATAAGCTTTGTATTTGTATTTTATCACAATTCTGATTTTTTTCAATCCTAGTTTTCCGATATATTTTAATTATTTTATTTTATAAAAAAGGAATTGCCCATCCGAACAACTCCTTTTTCCCATTCACACAAGTTCTTTAATACGTATGCGATCGTTCCCAATAATATTTTCATATGTTTCACGCTCTACAACAATTTGTGATGTGCCGCCTTTCGCGAAGACGACAGCTGGTCTACGAATCCGATTATAATTATTCGCCATCGAGTATCCATATGCCCCTGTACAAGAAATTGCTAATAAATCGGCTGAAGCAACTTTCGGTAGAGTGATATCCCAAATTAACATATCTCCACTCTCACAGCACTTCCCAGCAATCGAGACAAGTTCCTCATTCTCATCATTCCCTCGATTCGCTAACATCGCTTCATAACGAGCGTTATATAAAGCAGGTCTTAAATTATCAGTCATCCCACCATCCACTGATACATATTTCCGAATACCAGGAATGTCTTTCACAGATCCGACTGTATAAATTGTCGTTCCAGCATCCCCTACAATACTACGGCCTGGTTCAACCCATATTTCTGGCAGGGGATAATTACATACTGTAAATTGTTCCCTCACAGCACTTGTTACAGCTCGCACATATGTCTCAAGAGTTAATGGTGTATCTGACTCTGTGTAGCGTATTCCGAATCCTCCGCCTACATTTAGCACTTTTACTACATAGTTTGTTCGCTCTCTCACTTCTTCTAAAAATTGACGAAGAACTTCAATCGCTCGCACAAAGCCGGCCGTTTCAAATATTTGTGATCCGATATGTGAATGAATTCCTAACACATTATAATTTGATTTTTGTAAAGCAATCTCAATTACTTGCATCGCTTGACCATTTGACACGCCAAATCCAAATTTCGAATCATCTTGGCCTGTTGTAATATATTCATGTGTGTGCGCCTCTACTCCGGGCGTTACACGAATTAATATGTTCACAAATTTCCCATGTTGCACTGCTAAATCATGCAAAATTTCTAATTCTAAGAAATTATCTACGACAAAACAACCAATATTCGCCTGAAGAGCCATCACAATTTCTTCTTCTGTTTTATTATTGCCGTGAAAATGAATGCGTGATGCCGGAAATCCTGCTTGCAGCGCAGTATATAATTCTCCTCCAGAAACAACATCTAATGACATATTCTCTTCACGAGCCACTCGGCACATCTCCATGCACAAGAACGCCTTGCTTGCATATGCTACTTGATAAGAGAAACCACTTTCTTTAAACGCACGATGAAACGCGCGGCACTTTCCTCGAATTGACTCTTCATCGTATACATAAAGTGGTGTTCCGTATTGTTTTGCTAGCTGCGTCGTATCGCACCCTCCAATTTCTAAGTGTCCTTGCCCATTGATTCGGCTCGTGCCGTGTAAATACATTTGAATTCCTCCCTTATTTCCTCTAAAACTCATAACCCCAATCTTCTATTCATTGCAGCACGCTTTTAGATAGACAAAAAACGCGCGGAACAATGTTCACACGCGTTTCTTATTAGGAAAAATATATATTGAAAAAATAAACGAGTTGTTATCTCCTCAAAATAAGAAACCGCATCAACATCTCCAAATAGCTCTCCATAAAATAAATATTATGACAGTACTACATTTATTCAATGCAGTCCCAATATATGAATAAGATGGTTATTCTTATATTTCGGCAATAGTCCCTTTCAACCTATGATCACAGATTCCATTAAATCTCCCATAGCTTACTCTTTCCTATCGCGGCCTCTACCTTTGAGAGTAGATGAGGTAAGTCTATTTAATTTTCAAACATCTAATTGTTGCTATTAACAATACCAAAGGATCATTTTATTTGTCAAACAATTTTTTATATTGTTTTTTTACAGTTTAATTTCGTATCATTTGGTAAGCGCTTTACTGAAATCTTTGACACTTCCCATTCGCCTTCTTCATTATTAAATGTAATCGTTACCTTCTCAAATGGTGGAGCAATTTTCCCAGCAACTCGTTCATACTTCGTTACTTCAATACTTGCTTGAAATAAATATGTACCGCTATACACTTTTTTTAAACTAATAATTTTAGGACATTGATAAGGCTTCAAGCTCCCATATTGTTTTTCAATTGCTTTATTTATTTTCGGAAATAAAACAGAATAAAGGGCATCTTCCATAAGAGGTGCATCATATTGGGCTACCGACACACTCGGTGAAGCAAAAAGTATAACACTACTGCATACTATAAAATATAATAATCTTCGCATTATAACCTCCGTATTATTACACGATTCTTTCTGCGCACGATAATTATCATACATAGAAACTCCGTTTTATTGTCTCCCACTGCCCTTTTTCTACTCAATTATTATAAAAAAGTCCACAACTCTCTTTTATTTTCGTATAATGATACTCATAGTATAATAAACATAATAACAAAGGACTGTTCGTATATATAAAATGAGGAGCTAATCAAACCGGCTCACAAGAACTGTCATGCTTTTTAGGAGAGGAGTATATTATGCTACAACATCTGTTTCCAAAACTGCGATTTGCACTCGTTGCAGTCGTTTTATTATGGATAAAAACATATATTGTGTACAAGCTAGCATTTGATATTAAAATTGATAACTTCTTTGAAGAATTTATGCTTTTTATTAATCCACTAGCTGCGTTACTTTTATTTTTCGGTTTTGCTTTACTTGCATCTAAACACCGAAACCGCATTATAGTTGGAATCAGTTTTATACTGTCCTTTATTTTATTTGGAAATGCAATGTTTTATGGGTTTTATAACGATTTCGTTACGTTCCCAGTTTTATTTCAAACAAATAATATGGCTGATTTAGGGACAAGTATAAAAGAACTCTTTACGTACAAAACATTACTTTTATTTGCAGATGCAATTATTTTAATGTTTCTTTCACGTAAATTTCCAACATTTTGCGACAAGACGCCACTTTCTCGCTCTGAGAAGCGAACTTTCTTTAGCGGTGTAACAGCTCTATTAGCATTACAAATTGTCGTTTCAGTTATTTATAAGCCACAAATGTTCTCACGCTCATTTGATCGTCAAACTGTCGTGAAAAATTTAGGTTTATACACATATCATCTATTTGATATTACACTTCAATCTAAATCTTCGGCTGAACGTGTATTTGCAAGTGGTGACGGATTCTCTGAAATTAAAAACTATACAGACTCAAAAGATAAGCAAGTTGATAAAAACTTATTTGGAGCTGCAAAAGGTAAAAATGTAATTTTGATTTCAATGGAATCTACACAAAGTTTTGTTATTAATAAAAAAATAAATGGAAAAGAAATTACTCCATTTTTAAATGAATTTATTAAAGATAGTTTTTATTTCGATAACTTCTATCATCAAACGGGACAAGGTAAAACTTCTGATGCTGAATTTATCGTTGAAAATTCGCTTTATCCGTTAGACCGCGGTTCTGTATTCTTTACTCACGCAACAAATGAATATACAGCTACACCAGAACAATTAAAAAAACACGGATATTCTTCTGCTGTCTTCCATTCAAACGATAAAACGTTTTGGAATCGTGATGTAATGTATCCTGCACTTGGATATGATCGTTACTTTAATTTAAATGATTACGTAGGCACAGAACAAATGTCTGTCGGTTGGGGATTAAAAGATAAAGGGTTCTTTGAACAATCGATTCCAAAGCTAAAATCTTTACCACAACCGTTCTATACAAAATTTATTACTTTAACAAATCATTTTCCATTTCTTCTAAATCCAGAAGATCAATATGTTGATGAGTTTAATTCGGAAAGTGGTGTTGTAAACCGCTACTTCCCAACCGTTCGTTACACGGATGAAGCTCTTAAACTATTTATTAAACAATTAAAAGAGGAAGGACTGTATGATAATTCCGTTATTGTCATTTATGGAGATCATTACGGTATTTCTGAAAACCATAATGCAGCTATGGCTCAGTTCCTTGGTAAAGACGCTATTACACCGTTTGATTCTATGCAATTACAACGCGTCCCTCTCATTATTCATGTACCTGGTCAAGAAGGAAAAGTCATTTCTAAAGTATCTGGTCAAATTGATATTAAACCAACGCTACTTCATTTACTTGGTATTAAAACAAATCAATCAGTTGAATTTGGAACTGACCTATTTATTAAAGAAGAAGATCCACTTATGGTAATGCGTGATGGTAGCTTCGTTTCGGAAAACTATGTTTATACAAAAAACATGTGCTATAAACGAAATACAGGTGAAGAAGCGGACATTTCATTATGTCAACCAAATATTGAAAAAGCAAAAACTGAATTGAAACTCTCCGACAAACTCATTTATGGAGACTTATTACGTTTCGACCCTAACAATCGTTATAAAACCGGAACAATGACAACGAAATTTGAATAGCGCCAGAAGCAACTTTTATAAAAGTTGCTTCTTTTTTCACTTATTTTTCAAATCATTCCGCTATGAAATCTTTCACAAATTGGGAATTTTTTTCGTATGAGGAAGAAATTTATGGTATGATAAAATAAGTAAAATTTCATAAACTAATTAAGAATTTATTACAGAAAGCAAGGGATCAGATTTTGTATAGAGCAGCTATTCCAAACTTATTTACGCTCGGAAATTTATATAGTGGATTCTTGTCAATCGGCTATGCATCTTTAGGATATTATAAATCAGCTGCTATTTTAGTACTTATCGGGATGATGTTAGATAGTCTTGATGGACGTGTTGCTCGTTTATTACGTGTTGATTCACAAATGGGAAAAGAGCTTGACTCGCTGGCGGATGTCGTAACATTTGGTGCAGCACCTGCTGTTCTCATGTATTACACATCTTTCTCCAATTACGGAATCATCGGACTATACATAGCGGGATTATTCCCTCTTTTCGGAGCATACCGTTTAGCACGATTTAATGTAACACCATCTTCTACTTCAATGAAATATTTCACTGGCGTACCGATTACAGCAGCGGGAGGGCTTGTTGCTTTCTTAACATTATTTTCACATACCATTCCAAAAATCGTTCTTATTACAGTATTTGTAACGTTCGCATTTTTAATGGTGAGCCGCATTCGTATCCCAAGTTTAAAAGATGTACCAATTCCACGATATAGTATCATTATTACACTATTTTTAGTTGGAATCATTATAACAATGTACCAAACAGGGTTCGGTAATTTTTCTGTTTTCTTATTCATTGCTATTCCACTATATATTTTGTATATGCTATCTCAATTTCTTAGACAAAGACCATCTAAAAGAGCAAATAAAGAAAAATAAGAAACCTTCCGGAATCGGAAGGTTTCTTTTTATTTTGTAACTACTACTTTTTGATTTACAGGTGTTACAGGCTCTTCCCCTTTTAATACGGCTAAAATATTTCTTACTGCCATTTCAGCCATCGCATCACGAGTTTCGAACGTTGCATTTCCTACATGAGGAGCAAGTACTACATTCTTTAATCCTTTTAGCTCTTCTGTAATTTTCGGTTCAAATTCAAATACGTCAAGAGCTGCTCCTTCAATTTCATTCGTTTTTAATGCATGAGCAAGTGCCGCTTCATTCATAATTGGTCCACGTGAAGCATTTACAATATACGCTGTTTTCTTCATCATTTTAAACTGTTCATCATCAATCATATGATGCAATTTCGGATTATAAGCACAATTAATTGTAATAAAGTCTGCTGTTTGTAATAATTCTTCCAATGTTACATATGTTGCTTCCAGTTCACTTTCAGCTTCAGGCTTTCGATTTGGACCTGTATATAAAACATTCATTCCAAACGCTTTCGCACGCTTTGCAACTGCCTTTCCGATTTCTCCAAGCCCAATAATTCCAATTGTTTTACCATGTACTTCACGGCCTAAGAAAAATAATGGCGCCCATCCATTAAATCCAGTTGTACGACATAATGTATCGCCTTCAGGAATTCTGCGTGCAGCTGCTAAAAGAAGTGCAAATGTTAATTCTGCTGTCGCTTCAGTTGATACTTTCGGTGTATTCGTTACCGCAATCCCTTTTTCTCCGGCATACGAGTAATCAATATTATCGTAACCAGCACCGTAGTTTGCAACAATCTTCAAATTAGGTGCCGCATCAATAACTTCTTTTGTCACCTTTGTAGAAAGTAGACTTAACAATGCATCTTTATCTTTTACACGATCTGTTAATTCATCTAAAGAAATTAACGCATCTTTATCGTACATTTCTACATCATGATCCTTTAATAGTTCTAATCCGATTGCTGGAATTTTCCCTGCTACTAATATTTTTGCCACTACTAACACCTCTTCTATAAAAAATAAGATATCTCTTATCTTTCATTGTAAGAAATCCACATATAAAAACCAAGGAATTTGATTATAGTTTTGAAAATCGACACTTTTCCACAAAAAAAGAGGAGATGCAAGTCTCCCCTCTTCTTATGCCTTTTCTTGCGATTGTTTTCCAAGCTTCACATCGATCGTTCCTTCTGCAACTGTATCACTAATTTGTTCCTCAATAACGGATTGAGATGCAGCATTCGTTTCAGAAGTATACGCTTGTTGCTGTGCACCTTGTACATTTTGTTTATTTTGTTGTTTCGTCATTTCTTTACCCTCCTTTTTATTCTTTCTTATTTTGAACAAAAAGGTGAATTTTCATCAAAAAATCGTGATCATTTTGAAATTGTTACTTCTTCTTCTAGTAATCGCATCGTTCTGACTCGTTTCGTAAATGTAGCTAAATGTGAAATATCATGATTGCGTAACGTCTTTATATTCTCTTCCACATATTTTCCTAAATCATGCGGATAATGGGCATCTGAGGAAAGTGTAATCGGGATCCCATGCTTAGCTAATACTTGTAAATATAGTGGACTCGGGCACATCTCGCGCACAGGGTAGCGATAGTACAACCCCGCATTTATTTCCGTTGCCGTATTAGTTTCTACTAACGCACGTGCAATTTCCGTATAATAAGAAAGTTGTTCATTCTCATCTAGCCGGTAGTTAAATACTTTTATGTTATCAAGATGAGCTATTATATCAAATAACTTAGAACGAACTGCACAATCCACCGTTTTGAAAAACGTATCATATAAAACATATAAGTCATGTTCCTTAAAATATTCTTTCGTATCTGGATTATCAAATCCCCAGCCATTTAAAAAATGAACAGAACCTATTACATAATCAAAATCCCCTAATGCGAGTAAAGATTGTAATTCTTGTTCACCACCAATAAAATAATCCGCTTCAATTCCAAGTTTAAGCGTAACACCTCTTTTACTCCATCGTTCTTTCGCCTCTTCAATTGCCTTTGTAAAATCATGTAGTGACGCTACCCTTACTTGGTCTAACCATTCCTTCTGTAAATGACCAAGCCTCGAATTACTAATATCGACATATCTTTCATAGTATTCTTTCGCTTCATAAAAACGGTATAAATGATCGACAATCCCAACTTCTTTTATACCTTTTCGCAAAGCTTCTTCTAAATATAAATCAATCCATTTCACTGTAAATGGCCCTTCTTTCACACGTCTTTGCAGGCGTTCTTGTGTTTTCACAAGCCATTCCATAGAATGTTTTTCTTCTTTAAGTGGTTCATAATGTTGCAGTGCTTCATTTATTTTAGCTAGCCATCCTATTGAATATGGCCCTTCTTCTAAATGAATGTGATAATCCACCTTCATCTACATTTCCCCCTTATAATGTATCTATTTCTCTCCTGTCTCCTACTCTCGAAAGCTTCCCATTTCTTTCTTTCACTTCCTCCATAATATCTTCTAATGGTATATTTTTTTCGGCTAATAAAACGAAGCAGTGATACATTACATCAACCATTTCTTTCACTAACTCTTCTTTATCATTATTTTTAGATGCGATAATTACTTCGGAACATTCCTCACCAATTTTCTTTAAAATTTTATCTTCCCCTTTTGAAAACAAGTAATTTGTATATGATTCAGGAAGCGGACTTCTCTTTCGTTCTTCAATTGTTTCAAATAGTAATGTAAAAGCGTTTTTCATATGTATCCCCCTATATAATTTTGTAATGAAAACATGTCTTTTCTCCCGTATGACATGCAGGTCCTACTTGCTTTACGACAACAACAATTGAATCTTGATCACAATCTAAATAAAGAGATTGCACATATTGGATATTCCCTGATGTTTCCCCTTTATTCCATAACGACCTTCTTGACCGAGAATAAAACCAAGTTCTTTTCGTTTCTAGCGTTTTTTCATATGCTTCTTCATTCATATAAGCTAGCATTAAAACTTCTTTTGTACCTTCTTCAATTACAACTGTTGGTAGTAATCCTTTTGAAAAGTTAGGTTTCATAACCGCACCTCGACGTTTGCATTTCTTAATTTTCTCTTTACATCCTGCATTGTCGCCTCACCATAATGAAAGATTGATGCCGCTAACGCTGCATCAACTGTTGTCTTTTGAAAAACTTCTATAATGTGATCAACATGACCGCACCCGCCTGACGCGATGACTGGTACGGAAACGCTTTTTGAAATTTTTTCTGTTAAGCGAAGGTCATATCCATTTTTCGTTCCATCCGCATCCATACTCGTTAATAAAATTTCCCCTGCGCCTAGCTCGGTAACGCGCTTTGCCCACCAGATGGCATCCATTCCTGTATCAACTCTTCCGCCGTTCACATATACATTCCACTTACCTTCTGTTACTTTTCTAGCATCAATTGCGACGACAATACATTGTGAGCCAAAGTGTTCTGCTCCTTCTTCAATTAATTTTGGATTTCGCACTGCTGCTGAGTTAATTGAAATTTTATCTGCTCCCGCTCTTAGTAAATTGTACATATCTTTAACACTTGAAATTCCCCCGCCAACTGTAAGAGGAATAAATACTTTTGAAGCTGTTTTTTCTACAACATCTAGAATTGTTTTTCGTCCTTCATGCGTTGCCGTAATATCTAAAAATACAATTTCATCTGCTCCCGCCTCATTATATAAGGCGGCTATTTCAACAGGATCACCGACGTCTTGTAATCCTATAAAATTTACACCCTTTACGACTCGGCCCTCTTTCACATCTAGACATGGAATAATGCGTTTCGCTAACATAACTTTGTTACCTCTAACACTTCTTCTAAATCAATCGTTTTCTCATAAAGAGCCTTACCAATTATGACGCCGTATATATTCATATCATTTAATTTTTTCACATCTTGAATAGATGCCACTCCTCCAGAAGCAATAAGACGAATAGCAACGCTTTTTTGTAGTAACTCCAATTGCTCTAAATTCGGCCCTGCAAGCGTCCCGTCTTTCGAAATGTCTGTAAACACAATCGTTTGAACACCTACATTCTCCATTTGCTTTGCTAAATAAATGTAAGAAATTTCAGACACATCAAGCCAGCCTCTCGTTGCTACGAAACCATTTTTCGCATCAATTCCAACAATGATTTTCTCTTTATATAGAAGAACTGCTTCTTCTAAAAATTCCTTATCATAAAGAGCAGCTGTTCCTAAAATCACTTTATCTACACCTACTGACAATAACTTCTCTACCGCTACAAGTGATCGAATTCCCCCTCCAACTTGCACAGGAACACGTACTGCCTTGCAAATCCTTTCAATAACGAGCAAATTTACTGACTCGCCAGCAATTGCACCATCTAAATCAACAATGTGCAGTGTTTTCGCTCCCGATTTTTCGAATATAATCGCTTGCGCAACTGGGTCTTCATTCATTACTGTTTCTTTACTAAACTCTCCTTGATACAGTCTAACGCATCGTCCCTCTTTTAAATCGATAGCTGGGAAGATTTCCATGCTTCTACCACCCCTTTGAAATTTTTCAACATTTGCATCCCAATGTCACCACTTTTTTCAGGATGAAACTGTGCGCCGTATATATTTCCTTTCGCTACAAAACCAGGTACTTTCAATCCATATTCACTTATTCCATATACAATTTCATTTGGACAATCTGCGTAATAAGAGTGAACATAATATACGAAAGAACCGTCCTCTACTCCATTCCAAAGTGCTATTTCTCCCTCTTTCTTTAGCTCATTCCATCCCATATGTGGAATTTTATAAGGGACTTTTAGCTTTCGAATAACACCTGGTAATAAACTTAATCCGTTACAGTCTTGTAGTTCTTCACTTTTTTCAAATAAAAGCTGCATTCCTAAGCAAATGCCTAGAAGCGGTTTTCCTGAACGCCCGACTTCTTTTAATACACACACTAAATCTTTTTCTTCCAATACATCCATCGCTTTTGGAAATGCACCTACTCCTGGTAAAATCACTCCATCACTTTTAAAAATTTCTTCTTTATCACTCGTTACGATGTACTCTGCTCCAATATATTTTAATGCTTGTTCTACACTACGAATATTTCCCATTCCATAATCTATAATAGCAATCAATTACAACATCCCTTTCGTTGAATTTACACCAGTAATGTTGGTATTTTTATCAACTGCTTCCCTAAGCGCTCGACCAAATGCTTTAAATAATGCTTCAACTTTGTGATGTGTATTACTTCCATATAAAACGCGAGCATGTAATGTAATATTGGCAGCATGAGCAACTGCTCTAAAAAATTCTTCTGTTAGTTCTGTATCAAAATCCCCTAGCTTCGGATTCGTTAATTCTCCTTGAAATACAATATATGAGCGCCCGCTAATATCAATTGCGACAAAACCTAAAGATTCATCCATCGGTACATATGCGGAGCCATAACGGTTAATCCCCTCTTTATTTTGCAATGCTTCTTTCAAACAATTCCCGAGTACAATTCCAACATCTTCAACTGTATGATGCGCATCAACGAATACATCGCCTTCCGCCTCCACTTGTAAACCGAATCTTCCATGCCTTGCAAATAAAGTTAGCATATGATCAAAAAATCCAATTCCCGTTTGTACAGAAACGTTTTTGCCTTCATCAAGCTGCAAACTTAATTTGATTTTTGTTTCTGTCGTCTCACGTATTTGACTGCACTCACGCATTATTCTTCCTCCTCAAATCTTATTTGAATTGCTCTCGCATGCGCATGTAATCCTTCTTTATTGGCAAGTTCTACAATATGATGTTGTACATCTCTTAACGCTTCCTCCGTATAAGACAGAAAGCTTGATTTTTTCACGAAATCATCGACTGATAACGGTGAAAAAAATCTTGCTGTTCCACTTGTCGGTAACACATGATTCGGTCCTGCTAAATAATCACCGAGCGGTTCCGGTGCATATGGTCCAAGAAAGATAGATCCCGCATGTTTCACATAAGCTAGAGCATTCATCGGTTCTTTTATATGTAACTCTAAATGTTCTGGAGCGATTTCATTGGATAATTGTAGCGCCTCATTTAAAGAAGGAATGATAAAAATGGCTCCATTTCTATTTATCGATTCACGTGCAATTTCGCTTCTTGGTAATGTTTCTAACTGTCTTTCTATCTCTTTTTCTACCTCTTTTGCTAACTCTATATTCGTTGTAATACAAATTGCTGTTGCTCTCACGTCATGTTCTGCTTGTGATAATAAATCAGCAGCAATGTATTTTGCATTGCCAGTTTCATCAGCGATAACTACAATTTCTGACGGTCCAGCAATCATATCAATATTTACTATCCCGTATACTTCTCGTTTTGCCAGAGCGACGTACAAATTTCCCGGTCCAACTATTTTATCCACTTTCGGAATCGATTCCGTCCCGTATGCTAAAGCAGCAATTGCTTGCGCGCCACCTATCGTATAAATTTCATCTACTCCTGCAAGGCTTGCAGCAACTAAAATATGTGGATCAATTCCTCCTTCCCTCGGCGGTGTTACCATTACAATTTTTTTCACACCAGCGAGTTTTGCTGGCAATACATTCATTAATACTGACGAAGGATACGAAGCAGTTCCGCCTGGCACATATACGCCTACATTCTCTAACGGCCGAATGATTTGTCCTCTAATGATGCCATTACTCTCGCAATCGAATATGGATTGCCTTTTTTGTTTTTCGTGATATGAAATAATGTTTTTCTTCGCCTCTTGTAACGCTTCTAAAAATGAATTCTCTACAAACATACCCGCTCGTTTTATTTCTTCTTCACTTACGCGAAATTCTTTAACCTTTACACCATCAAACTTTTTTGTATAAAAAGATAGGGCCTCATCCCTACTCTCCCTTACATTTCGAACAATTTCATTTACATTTCTTTGAACAGTTTCTTCTATTATATTAGCGTTTTCTCGTAGCAATTTTATTTTTGATAACGCCTTTTGAAAATTTTCATAAACGATTTCCATTACAAGTCCCCCTATTTTCCTGACAAAATTTCTTGCTCCATCATATTTACAATACTGAATATTTCGTCTTTTTTAGTTTTTAATGCAGCCTTATTTACAATCATTCGAGCAGATATAGAACACATTTCCTCAAATACAATGAGCCCATTTTCTTGTAATGTTTTTCCTGTTTCCACAATATCAACAATTGCATCTGCCAATCCAAGAATAGGAGCGATTTCTACAGAACCTTCTATTTTAATAATTTCTACATCTTCCCCTTTATCATGAAAATAGTTAGAAGTAATATGTGGATATTTCGTCGCAATGCGTTTCTTTCGGTAGCTCTTCGGATTATACGTAGGAATAGAAGCAACACAAAACTTACACACGCCCACTCCTAAATCTAACATTTCATAAATATCTTTCTCGTTTTCCATTAAAATATCTTTTCCAACGACCCCAATATCAGCTACTCCATGTTCTACATAAGTAGCAACATCTACTGCTTTCACTAAAATAAATGAGATATCTGTATTTTTACTTTGAAAGACAAGCTTTCGTCCTTTATTTTTGAGCTCCGAACAATCAATTCCAATTTGCTCAAAGAGCGGAATCACATGTTTTTCTAATCTTCCCTTCGTTAACGCAATTTGAATGTTACGCATGAAGTTTCTCCTTCTTTCTGGACTACCCATTTCTCTTTCCATACATATTCCACTAATGATTCGTTCTTCGCCTCAACGACCGTTACTATTTGATTTTTTCTTGCAAATTGAAAGGTGTCGTTTACATTAGAGTATAAGGATAGCTCTACTTTTTTCCCGTCCTTTTGAAGTAAATTTCGTAATCTTTCCGCTTCTGCTAATCTATTTAGCTCATAATGAATAATAATATCTATTTCCTTTCGTTCATATGGTTCTTGTTGCTCTTGCAGCGCCTTCACAATTTGATTGACTTGCACCGCGAGTCCAACAGCCGGCAGCATCTCTCCAAAATTTCCAATTAACTCATCATATCTTCCGCCACTAACAATTTCTTCTCCTATTTCATATATATACCCTTTGAAAATAACTCCCGTATAGTAATCTAAATGTTGGATCATACCTAAATCAATTGATATGTAAGATCCATAGCCTAGTTTTTCAATTGCTTCATATATTTCTTTCACTCTTGCAATCGCCATTTTCATTTCATTACTTGAGGCGAGTTTTTCTGCTTCCTCAATCACTTCTAAGTTTCCAAATAGCCTTGGTAACTTCTCAAGTAATCTTACTGTTTCATCACATCGATCTAATTTCTTTTCTCTAATAAAATTTGATAGAGCCGCATAATTTTTACTTTCAATGTATGTCCTAAGTGCTCTCTCTTCTTCCTCATGAATGGAGAGTTTTTTTACAATACATTTATATAATTGCACTTGCCCAATCTCTATTGTAAAAGATTGTACCTTTACCTTTTGAAGTGATTGAATGACGCTTATGACGCATTCAATTTCAGCTCTTACATTATCAATACCTATAATTTCAATACCACTTTGTACAATTTCATTATATTTTCCAGTAAGGGACTCATTCGCCCGAAATACATTCCCGCCATACGTCAATTTAAGCGGCGTATCCCACCTCTGCGTTCCCATCACTCTCGCTAAAGGAATTGTCATATCTGGACGCAATACGATAATCCGTCCCTTTTCATCAAAAAATTTATACATCTTTTCTTCATCTATCGGTCTATTTTGAAAGGCAAAAACATCATAAAATTCAATTGTAGGTGTCCTTATTTCCTCATAACCTCGCCCTAAAAAAGTACGTCTTAATTTTTGCTCCACTTCCTCAATTAACGTACATTCTTCGAATAAATAGTCTCTCGTTCCATTTGGGTTTGCACGTTTCCATTTTGTCATCTAAATTCTCACACCTTTCCCTTTCTAATGTATGCTCATTTCATTCACCTAAACCGAAAATAAAAAGAGCCTTGTAGACAAAATACCTACAAGGCTCTTTAGTAGAGTGTAGGTACAACGGGAATAACCCTTGTACCTACACGTTTTCACGCTAGGTTCAAGGGCTTTATGTATGATGATGTAGTTGTGTAAGCACTTTAATAGATTGCATGATATTCATAATACTTACTCCCTTTCTCCTCTGATTTTTACATAGTATATAATACTTAATTCTGAATGTAAATACTTTTTGAACATTCCGTTATTTCTTAATGTAAAGCTACTTTCCTTTCATACTCTACAATTTCTTGTTCATATTGCATCGTAATACTAATTTCGTCTAGACCATTTAATAATTTCTCTTTCCACATTTTCTCGATTGTAAAATGAAACCTGTGCGTACTTGTTTTAATTACCTCATTCTCTAAATCTACTTCTATTTGTTCTCTCGCATCCGTTATGGCAAGTTGTTCTCGCATTTCTTTATCCATTACAATTGGTAACATACCATTTTTCATACAATTCATATAAAAAATATCTGCAAACCCGCCGGCGATAATAACGCGAAAACCATAATCAGCAAGCGCCCACGGAGCATGTTCTCTTGAAGAACCACAACCAAAATTATCACCTGTAATTAATATACTTGCTCCTTTTCTATTTTGTGCATTAAGCGGAAAATTAGGGTTTTCATGGCGGTTATTATCATAACGCCATTCATCGAATAAATATTTTCCAAATCCCGTCCTTTCAATTCTCTTTAAATATTGCTTCGGAATAATTTGATCTGTATCAATGTTATCATTCATCAGTACTGCAGCAGTACCTTTATGAATACGAAATGGCTCCATCATAACTCTCCTTTCTAGTATCAACAAAATGACCGTATAACGCAGCTGCTGCCGCCATTGCCGGGCTAACTAAATGTGTTCGTGCCCCTTTTCCTTGTCTTCCTTCAAAATTACGATTTGAAGTCGAAGCACAATGTTCTCCTGCAGGTACTTGATCTGGATTCATTCCAAGACACATTGAACATCCAGGTTCTCTCCATTCAAATCCAGCTTCTTCAAATATGTGATGTAGCCCTTTTTGCATCGCAGCTTCTCTTACTCTTTTCGATCCAGGCACAACGAGCGCTCGCACACCCGCTTTTACCTTTCTCCCTTTCACAACAGATGCAGCAATTTCTAAATCAGAAAGCCTGGAATTTGTACAGGATCCAATGAAAACATGCTGAACAGGAATGTCATACGTGCTTTGTCCAGGGCTTAATCCCATATAAGAAAATGCTCTTTCGTCATTTGTATCCTGCTTTTCTGGCAATTTTTCATCAATACGAACACCCATACTCGGGTTTGTTCCCCACGTAACGTACGGTGCTAAATCCGTCACATCTATCGAAATATGCAAATCATAAATTGCATCTGAATCTGTATAAAGTTCAGACCATTTCTTCTCGAATGTTTCAAATTCTTTCGGTGCATATTTACGTCCTTTTACATAAGCAAATGTTTTTTCATCTGGTGCTATAATACCAGCCTTTGCTCCTCCTTCAATTGCCATATTACAAAGCGTCATTCTCTCTTCCATCTCCATAGCCTCAATCGTATCTCCGTAAAATTCCATTACATATCCAGTTCCAACTGCTACACCGTACTTTGAAAGGAAATGCAAAATAATATCTTTTGCGTAAACACCTTTCTGTAATTTTCCTTTTAACTCAATCCCCATCGCTTTCGGCTTTCGTTGCCATAACGTTTGCGTTGCCAATACATGCTCCACTTCACTCGTACCAATGCCAAACGCTAGTGCGCCAAACGCACCATGCGTTGCTGTATGACTATCACCACAAACAATTGTTTTTCCTGGTTGTGTAAGTCCAAGTTCTGGTCCGATAACATGAACAATCCCTTGCTCTTCATCCCCGATATCCGCTAACGGCACCTGAAATTGTTTACAATTTTCCCGGAGTGTATCTAGTTGCTGCTTCGCAATGCGATCGGTAATATTCCAAACATCTTTCGTTGGAATATTATGATCCATCGTTGCGAATGTTAAATCCGATCTGCGAACCGTTCGATTTGTAAGCCGCAAGCCTTCAAAGGCTTGCGGTGACGTTACTTCATGAACAAGATGAAGATCGATATATAATAAATCTAATCCATTTTCGTTTGTCGTAACTACGTGTCTTTCCCAAAGTTTATCTAGCAGCCTTTTTCCCATTATCTCCCTCTCCCTACTAACGCTTGCTCTTCCATCTCTTGTATAACTGCCTTCGTAAATGAAGTTGTCGTCTCATCTCCTCCGATATCTGCTGTACATTTTCCTAATTTAAGAACTGCAGATATCGCAGATTCAATTGCATTCCCTTCTCTCGTTAATTCAAATGATTGCCCAAGCATCATTGCAACAGAGCGCATCATTGCAATTGGATTCGCCTTATTTTTCCCGGCAATATCCGGTGCTGATCCGTGAATAGGCTCGTATAATGAAGGCCCCTTTTCCGCGTGACTTGCTGATGGAAGCATTCCTAATGATCCCGCTAATACTGAAGCCTCGTCACTCAAAATATCCCCAAATAAATTTTCCGTTACAATTACATCAAACCGTCCTGGATTCCGAATTAACTCCATCGCAGCTGCATCTACTAAAATATGTTCTAGTTCAACGTCTGGATAACGAAGTGCTACTTCTTCCGTAACAGTTCTCCATAGTTTACTAGATTCTAAAACATTCGCCTTATCAATAGATGTTACTTTTTTCTTCCGCTTACTCGCTAATTGAAAGGCATAGGAAACGATTCGTTCAATTTCATGACGATGATACGTAAGTGTATCTGTTGCTACTTCGTCCGTTCGTTCTTTCGGATAAGAAAAATAAATTCCGCCTGTTAATTCACGAACGACAACGAAATCAATTTCATCAGCGTTTTTTAATGGCGATAAATGTGCCGTTGCGCTTTCTACCGTTACAGGGCGAACGTTCGCAAATACACCAAGTCCTTTTCTTAGAGCTAATAATCCTTTCTCCGGTCTTTCTTTCGCGCTATCCCACCTTGGTCCACCAACCGCTCCAAGTAAAACCGCATCACTTGCTAAACAAGCGGCAAGCGTTCGTTGTGGTAATGGTTGCCCATTTAAATCGATAGCACTCCCGCCAAAGTACTCATCTTGTAAGTGAAAATGATGTCCATATAACCTTTCTACCATATGCAATACTTCTTTCGCACTTTCCATAATTTCTGGGCCAACACCATCACCAGCTAAACAAACGATACGTTTTTCCAATTTCAACACTCCTTTTAACTGAATTTTCAGAACTTTAATTTGATAGGTAAGGAAACTTCTCCCTCACCCATCAAACACTTATTTCACAAGCTCTACCAGAGATTTTAATTTCCCTGCTGCATGGACATATGCTCTTGCCGACGCTTCCAATACATCTTGCGCAACACCAAAACCTGATACTTGATGCGTTCCTTCTTTTAATTCAACATGAACATGAGCCAGTGCGTCTTGACCTTGTGTAATAGATTGTATGCGATAATCCGCCAATTCACATTCTAATCCTAAAATTCTTTGGATTGCATTATAGATCGCCTCAATACTACCAGAACCAGTGGCTGCATCTTCGTATGCATTTCCTTCTTCGTCTTTTAGTACAACTGTTGCGCATTGTGTACTATTTGATACGAAATGAACTTGTAGTTGCGTAATGTTATATTGCTGAGCTGCAAATGCTGCTTCACCAAGCATAAGCGCACGTAAATCTTCCTCCGTAATTTCCTTCTTACGATCAGCTAATTTTTTGAACGCTTCAAACACCGCATCTCGTTCTTCCTTTGTAAATTCATAGCCAAGCTCTTTCATTTTTTCTGTAAACGCGTGACGTCCAGAATGTTTTCCAAGTACGAATAGATTTTGAGATTCGCCTATTAGCGCTGGTTCAATAATTTCATATGTTGTCACTTCTTTTAAAACACCATCTTGATGAATTCCGGATTCATGAGCAAATGCATTCGCTCCAACGATCGCTTTATTTTTCGGTACAACCATACCTGTTAATCTACTTACTAATGTACTCGTCGCTTTAATTTCTTTTAGCGTCATAGAAGACTCCGCCTTATAGAAATCTTTTCTAATATGAAGAGCAACTGCGACCTCTTCTAGCGCCGCATTACCTGCTCTTTCTCCAATTCCATTAATTGTTCCTTCTACTTGCAACGCTCCGCCTTCAACCGCAGCTAATGAATTTGCTACTGCCATCCCAAGATCATCGTGACAATGACAAGAGAAAATTGCTTTTTCATATGAAGGAACGGATTCTTGTAAGTATTTAAAAAGAGAATAATATTCTTCTGGATTCGTATATCCAACTGTATCTGGAATATTAATTACATTCGCTCCTGCACGAATCGCAACTTCAACTGCTTCAGCTAAAAAATTTCTTGCTGTTCTTGTCGCATCTTCTGCAGAAAATTGTACTGTCGGAAATAATGATTTCCCGAGTGTAACCGAGCGGTGAATACTATCTAATACATCTTCTTTTGACATACAAAGTTTATATTTCATATGAATATCACTTGTGGCTAAAAATACGTGTAAACGAGGAGATACAGCACCTTTCACCGCTTCATATGCTCTTCGAATATCACTTTCTTTCGCTCTAGCTAAACTCATAACTGTAGCATTTTGAATGGTATTTGCGATGCGTTTTACCGATTGAAAATCCCCTGCGGAAGCTGCTGCAAAACCAGCTTCCATGACATTAATACCTAGTCTCTCTAATTGCCTTGCAATTTGCAATTTCTCTTGTTCATTTAAATTTACTCCTGGTGATTGTTCGCCATCACGTAGCGTCGTATCCATGAACAAAATCTGCTTCATATTATTTGACCCCTGCCTTTACTCGCGGCTGTACAAACGGCATCATTTCACGTAATTTACGTCCAACTACTTCAATTTCGTGTTCATTCTCTTTCTCATTTGTCGCATGGAAATTTGGTTTTCCTGCTTTATGCTCTGCAATCCAGCCTCTTGCAAATGTACCATCTTGAATTTCTGCTAGCACTGCACCCATCGCTTTCTTCGTATCTTCCGTTACAACGCGTGGTCCTGATACGAAGTCGCCCCACTGCGCTGTATCTGAAACTGAATATCTCATATTTTCAAGTCCGCCTTCATACATAAGGTCAACGATTAGTTTTAGTTCATGTAAACATTCAAAATATGCAAGTTCCGGTTGATAACCAGCATCAACTAACGTTTCAAATCCAGCTTTTACTAGCGCAGTTACTCCGCCGCAAAGCACAGCTTGCTCTCCAAATAAATCTGTTTCTGTTTCTTCTTTAAATGTCGTTTCTAATACACCAGCTCTCGTCGCTCCAATCCCATCAGCATAAGAAAGTGCCTTTTCAGTCGCAACTCCTGTTGCATCTTGGTATACTGCAAATAATGCAGGAACAGCTCCGCCTTCAGCAAATGTACGGCGCACAAGATGACCTGGCCCTTTTGGCGCTACTAGAAATACATCTACATTAGCTGGTGGTTTCACTTGATCAAAGTGAACATTAAATCCGTGTGCAAAAACGAGAGAATTTCCTGCCTTTAAATTTGGCGCAATTTCCGCTTCATATACTTCTGGCTGGAGTTCATCTGGTAGTAGAATCATTACTACATCAGCTTTTTCCGCTGCTTCTGCTACTGTATATACAGAAAATCCATCTTCTTTCGCTTTATCCCAAGACTTCCCTTTTCTTAAACCTACTACTACATCAAATCCGTTATCACGTAAGTTTTGCGCATGCGCATGACCTTGCGAACCATATCCAATGATTGCTACTTTCTTTTCTTTTAATACATTTACCGTTACATCTTTCTCATAATAAACTTTTGTCATTTTCATTTCCCCCTATATTTAAATGATTATTGAATTAACATAACTTGCTTATCTTGTTTTTTCATACTACGCGTAAATGCTGTTACACCTGTTCTAGCAATTTCTTTCAAACCGTATGGGCGAAGTAATTCAATTAATGCTTCTACTTTCTCCTGCGTACCGGTTACTTGCACAACTATGGAATCCTTCCCAACATCTATTACAGCGGCTCGAAACGGTTCAATTAAACTATATAATTCTGCTCTTGCTACTGATGTTGCGACTTTAATAAGTGCAAGTTCTCTTGCGATCATCGCTTCTTCTGTAATATCTGATACTTTCAGAACATCAATTTGCTTATGAAGTTGTTTAATTAACTGTTCAACTTGCTGCTCATTTTCAACGTGTACAACAATCGTCATCCGTGATATATCCGATGATTCTGTATGACCTACTGAAATACTTTCAATATTAAAATGTCTTCGTGTCATAACACCTGTAATTCGGTTTAACACACCACTTTGATTTCGAACTGTCGCTGTAACAATTCTCTTCACCTTTTTTCCACTCCCTCCATTTGGTGAACACCTTTCCCTGGCGCAACCATCGGCATTACCTTTTCTGATTGAAGTACACGGCAATCAATTACGACCGGTTCTTGTAATTCAATCGCATGCTGTATTTGCTTCTTTGCAAGAAGTGGATCATCTATGCGAACTCCTTTTATGCCATACGCATTCGCAAGAGCAACGAAATCTGGTTGACACGACAGTAAAGAGTGCGAGTATCTTTGATTATAAAATTCATCTTGCCATTGTCTTACCATTCCTAAAGCTTCATTATTTAAAATAAACACTTTAACAGGTAAGGAGTGTTCTTTTAACACACTTAATTCTTGCAAGGTCATTTGAAATCCAGCGTCACCGACAATTGCAATAACTAGTTCATCAGGCTTTGCAATTTGTGCCCCAATTGCTGCTGGAAACCCAAATCCCATCGTTCCTAATCCTCCTGAAGTTACCCATTTATCTGGATTTTTGAGCGGATAATATTGTGCCGCCCACATTTGATGTTGCCCAACATCTGTTGTTACAATCGCTTCTCCTTTCGTAATTTCATATAACATATCAATTGCGTATTGAGGCTTAATACTTTCCGAATTTCGTTTATAAGAAAATGGATACTTTTCTTTTCTACTCTTTAGTAAAGAGATCCATTCATGATGATTTTCTTTCTTTCCTTCTGGTTGAAGTAATACTTCCAAAGCTCGCTTAGCACTTGCAACAATAGGAATTTCAGTCGGCACATTTTTTCCGATTTCGGCTGGATCAATATCGATATGCGCAACAGTCGCCTTTTTAGCAAAATAAGCTAAATTCCCAGTAAGACGATCGTCGAATCTTGCACCTATATTAATAAGTAAGTCGCATTCATATAACGCCATATTGGCTGTGTAAGAACCGTGCATTCCTCCCATCCCTAGAAAAAGTTCATCATCTGGCGGAAACCCACCAAGACCAAGTAATGTATGCACAACAGGAATTTCATATTTACGAGCAAAACTTGTTAACTCTTTCGAAGCCTTCGCATGCAATACACCTGCTCCAGCTAAAATTAACGGCTTGTTTGCAGCCCTAATTGCTTGTAATAATTTGTTTATTTGGAGTAAATTTGGTTCATAATTAGGGTTGTATCCTGGTAAATCCATTTGTACGTCATTACAGCGTTCTCCTTGCTCTGCTACCATATCTTTCGGAAGGTCAATAACGACTGGGCCTGGTCTTCCTGTTCTAGCAATATGAAATGCTTCTTTAATAATTCGAGGTAAATCTGAAGCCTTTCGCACTTGATAGTTATGTTTTGTCACCGGCATCGTAAGCCCCATAATATCCGCTTCTTGGAAAGCATCACTTCCAATTAACGTCGTTGCTACTTGCCCTGTAAATACAACAAGTGGTAATGAATCAATCATCGCATCTGCTAGACCGGTAATAACATTTGTAGCACCTGGCCCACTCGTTGCAATGACAACCCCTGGATTGCCAGTAATTCTGGCATACCCTTCCGCGGCGTGAATAGCTCCTTGCTCATGCCTTGTTAAAATATGCGGAATTTCACAGTCATAGAGTGCATCATAAAGAGGTAAAACAGCACCACCAGGATAACCGAAAATCACTTCTACTCCTTCCTTTTCTAACGCTTCTAACAATAGCTGTGCACCAGTTGCCAGTTTCTCTTCCGTTTTTGAAGACATTGTTCTTATAAGCCCCCTTTTTGAAAATTTTTATCAATAAAAAAAATCCTACGTCCACACTCCAGCTATGTGCTGAAGGGACGAAAGATTTCGCGGTACCACCCTTCTTCGCAAGAATACTCTTGCCTCAGTGACTCATAAATGAGTCTAGCTAATAACGGAGCTACCGTCTAAGCCTAGACAAATGCTTCAGCTTAGCACTCAAGGGCGATGTTCGTCGACGTGAACCATCGGTTTTCAGCAACCACCGACTCTCTGTGAGGCTTCACAATCAACTACTCCTCCCTCTCAACGCTTTCTTATTGTTATAAAGAGTTGTTATCCAACTTTATTTTCTTCGTAAATCTTCTCTCCATCTTCTACAACTAACTTTCGGAATTCTTCTAATAAACGATTCGTATGTGGACCTGTTTGCCCTAAACCAATCGTTCTACCATCTACTGTCGTAACAGCAATTACTTCAGCAGCCGTTCCTGTTAAAAATACTTCATCAGCTACATATACATCATGCCTTGTAAATAATTCTTCTCTAACGTCATATCCAAGTTTTTCACCGATTTCTAATATAGCGTTTCGTGTAATGCCTTCTAACGCTCCAGCAGAACTTGGTGGTGTAATTAATTTATTTCCTTTTACAATAAACACGTTATCTCCTGAGCCTTCAGCTACGTATCCTTGATCATTTAACATAAGTGCTTCTTGTACTCCAGCTAATTTCGCTTCAATACGAACTAAAATATTGTTTAAGTAATTTAAAGATTTTACTTGTGGCGACAAAACATCTGGACGATTTCGGCGCGTTGCAACTGTTACAACCGGAATCCCCTTTTCATAATATTCTTGCGGGAATAAAGATAGTTGTTCTGCAATTACTACTACATTCGGTTTCTTACAAGAATCAGGATCTAATCCAAGATTTCCTGCTCCTCTCGATACAACAAGGCGAATGTATCCATTAGATAATTTATTTTGTCGAATCGTCTCAACAACAATATTCGTTACTTCATCTAAAGAATATGGAATTTCTAACATAATGGATTTTGCTGATTCATATAACCGGACAAGATGCTCTCTCAAACGGAAAACATTACCGCTATATACTCTAATTCCTTCAAATACTCCATCGCCATATAAATA
Source organism: Bacillus sp. M5A3_1b (assembly GCF_053345335.1). Classification (NCBI taxonomy): domain Bacteria; kingdom Bacillati; phylum Bacillota; class Bacilli; order Caryophanales; family Bacillaceae; genus Bacillus; species Bacillus sp. M5A3_1b. The sequence continues at coordinate 363,998 of NZ_JBKEZY010000002.1, forward strand.
ACCATGATCATATACTGAAACTTTTGCCTCGTCTTTTGGAACAAATTCTCCATTTAAGAAAATCCATTGCTCGTTCACTGGAAAGCGCCTCCTATGTTCTATGAATTTTTTATTGTTTCCTAGTTTACTCTCCTTTCTAAATAAATCAAGTCAATTTTTAGAAAATTTATAATTTTTAATCGTACGTACATCTTTGATTATATTGATTTAACAGCATTGTTAACGTTTACAAAAAATCAAAAATTTTTTTCGTCAATTTCTACTAAAAAAAATATTTGTTTAAAAGAAGGATTTTCATCAATTGATACGAATCTATTGTATTCAATAAACGGACGTCCGTTTTTATAAATTCGGGAATATATAACGACTTTTGCTGAAAAAGGGGGGAAATAATAAGAATAACGCTGTCTAAAAATAACATTCATATTTTTCGTTTCGTAATCATAATCCTATTTTTAAAAAACAATTTGTCAAAATGAAGGAGGAAATCAATATGGCGTGTGTACAAATTAAAGGAACGAGACAAGAGGTAGTAGAAATGCTTCAACTATTTGATCTAATGGATACGAAAGGTTTTTGTAAATTCGATAATTATGTAGAGGTAGAACCAAATAATAAAGAACATAATAATTTTATTGCTTCAATTGACATTCATTCAAATACTTCTTCTGCCCAAGATACTTTAAACGATCAATTCGTAAGTCAAATGCTTACTGGTGTATATAACGACTAAACAAAGATTTACTTCCTACCGTCTTTTCATAAATATATGCAGTGGACTTGAGCATACTAGCAACTAGATGGTAGGAGGTGAGAATTATGGCTAGAATTGGCGTTGAAAACTCATTAACAGATGTTCAACAAGCTCTTCAGCAACAGGGACATGAAGTTGTTACCTTGGGCTCCGAACATGATGCACAAGGGTGCGATTGTTGTGTTGTAACTGGGCAAGATTCTAATATGATGGGTATTGCAGATGCATCAATTAAGGGATCGGTAATTGCAGCTCATGGTCTAACAACAGATGAAATTTGTCAGCAAGTAGAGAGCCGCACTTAAATGTATTATACAAAAAGAAAGAGGACTCCTTTTGAAAAGGAGTCCTCTTTTTTATATTCACCTAACGGGAAAGTAACATATACTGGATGAAAGCCCTACCTCTCTCTCATCATTACGGTTCCACTGACCGCTCCTTGATTCACTAGTATACATATAAAGCCTACAATAATAATTTATAGGGTTTGTTCACAAAAGTTGTTGGTAAGACTACCCGATCTTTCGCAAACTTTTCGTATTATATTTATAAGATTTATTTACTTTACACTAGCTGTAACCGAGACACGAATTAAAATTTTAACACTAATACAATAACTTGTCAACATTTTTTGTAAATTAAAAACAGACAGTAACGGTTTGTCTGTTTTAGAATGGAGCTTTTTCTTTTATTACATATACAACAAAACCGCTTACTAACATACATAAGCCAACTACTAAGTTTTTGATATTAATCATAAATTCCTCTCCCTTATTCCACACATCATATATATTTACAGTTCAATTATTCCGATCATCTTAAAGCGCACTTTTTCTAATATATCATAATTCCTAAAAAATGCAAGTTCACTTTTGGCGACCATTTACAAATTTATCTACAGTGCTTGGTACCGTATTTAAAGCCTTTTCAATTAAATGTGTACTACTATTGAGGTGTAATACTTGCACACCGTTCGAACCGACTACTAAAAAAGCAACTGGGCTAATAGAAACCCCAGCCCCGCTTCCGCCTCCAAATGGATGGCTTTGCTTCTTCTCTTTATGCTGCCCTTGTCCGTTATTATGCTTTTCGGAAATAAAATCACCTTTAAAGTCACTTCCGCCGGCACCAAAACCAAAAGCCACTTGAGATACTGTTAATACTACATTTCCATCAGCTGTTGAAACTGGACTTCCGACAATCGTATTTACATCTACCATCTCTTTTAAATTTGTCATTGCTGTTTTCATTAAATCTTCAATTGGATGTTCCATTATGTATTGCACCCTTTCCTCATTATTCTTTTTTATACTTTCCAAAATAGAGGAAGTCATACTAACTTTTCCTATTTCAAAAAAACAATTTTACTCTTCTAAGTGGAATTACGCCTTGTACTCGTTCGGATAAAGTGAAACTTTAATCAGCAGGGCTTTGTTCATCCCCCATTGATTATTAGCCATCAGCAATCAGATGTTTACGGGCTACAATAGCGGGATAAAAAAGAAAAAGAGATGCATACTACTATTGAACCTTGTTATGAAAGGAGTCATGACTTTGACTGAGAAATTTGATGAGTATAAAAAAAGAGATAGAATAGATAGTGATTATAGTGACTATAAAGAAGAATATGCAGCTGAGGTTGCACCACAGCACATTGATTATGATTACGATGAGAAAGATAATAAAGATGATGTAAGATCGTCCGCCGCTGGATCAACTGCTGGCTTTATCGCTCTTGCCTTATCTATCTTGTCACTCTTTACCTTCCCAACATTATTTGGTCTTGTTTCTGTATTACTAGGAATTTACGCTTATAATCGCGGAGCTACTGTAACTGGTGGTATCGCTGCGATTGTCGGCGGAATTGCAGCACTCATTGCAATTTTATTCCGAGTAGCACTTGTCGGATTATTGTTCTCCCTTTTTTAAAAAGAAAAAGGTATCTCGCTTATGCGGGATACCTTATCCTGTAAATACATCTTCCCATGGATATTTAATTTTTTGTTTTGCTGGTCGCGCTAAAGAAAAAACAAGTGTTAACGGTCCAATTAATCCACAAAACATAACAAACATAATAATACATTTTCCAAACGCTGATAACTTTGCAGTAATCCCCATCGTTAACCCTACTGTTCCAAACGCTGAAATTGTTTCAAATAGTAACTGAATAAAACTAAAGTTTTCTGTAAGCATTAATACAAATACTGCTGCAAAAATGAGTATTTGACTGGCAACAGCAATGGCTAACGCTCTCGTTACTGTTGACATTTTTATCGTGCGCTGAAATAAAACGATTTCCTCTTTTTTTCTAAAGAAAGAAAGGACGGATGTAACTAAAATAACAAACGTTGTTAATTTAATCCCTCCACCTGTCGATACACTTCCTGCACCAATAAACATTAAAACCATCGTAAATAATATAGATGATTCTTCCATCCCCCCGTAGTCAACTGTATTAAATCCAGCAGTACGAGGAGTAATACCTTGGAAAAAAGAAGCCCATAACTTTTCATTTAAAGGTAAATTCCCCAACGTCTTCACATTATTATATTCCAATACAAAAATCACAATCATCGCTATCACATTTAGCGCTACTGTTCCAACAATCATGATTTTGGAATGAAGCGATAATTTTCGAAAACTCCGGCTATACCATATATCAATTAATACAGTAAAACCGAGACCACCTATTACGATTAAAGAGCAGATCCCAATATTAATAATTGGATCTCCTACATACCTCGTTAAATTATCTGGCCATAGAGCAAATCCGGCATTATTATATGATGCGATCACGTGAAAAATACTATAGTATACACCTTTTCCAAAGCCAAACTCTGGAATAAAGCGAAATGATAAAAAGATAACTCCAATCAATTCAATACAAATTGAAAATATAAAGACACGTTTTACTAATTTTACAAGACCGCCTATATTTGTCTGATTAAATGCCTCTCCGATTAATAATCGATGGCGTAACCCGATTTTTTTACCTAATACCCAAACAATTAAAATGGCAATCGTCATAAGCCCTAAACCACCTGTTTGAATTAAAAACATAATAACAATCTCGCCAAACATCGTAAACGTACTTGCAGTATCTACTACTCCTAATCCGGTTACAGTTGCTGCTGACGTTGCCGTAAAGAAAGCATCTACCCAACTAATATGTACTTTCGTTGCGAATGGTAACTTTAATAACAAACCGCCAACCAGAATTAAGCAGAAAAAACCTAGTGCTAATATTTGTGGTGGATTTAATCGTATAAAACGATTATACAGCCCTTGTCTTTTTGTTACTTCCATGTTCACTAACTCCCTTTTCCCCTCATAACTAAAGGCTTATAAGAAACCTTACATAGCGGGATAAACCTTATATTCTTATAATATAGTTGAGCATAATCCTTTTTTTTAAAGATTTCAACTTTTATTTATACTCGAACTCCACTTCATTTTATGACAAGAAACTTTCTATTATATTTATTCGTACTCTACAACTCTCGTAACAATCATTTTATATGTATCATTTCTCAAATTCTCATACCTTTCACTCTATGTTCACATCAAGGTCACATCCAACTTTTATAGTATATATATCGAAGTTGTTCCTCCCTAATTTATAAGACATTCCCCAGTGTCTTGAACAACTTCCATCCCTAATTAAATTGACATAAATTGTCCCCTTCCTTAGGCCATCATTTGTGATGGTCTTATTTTTTTGTTTACTCTATTTTCTATTTAAAACTCCCTCTCTCTTTCACTCTATGTTCACATGGGGGTCACATCCAACTTTTATAGTATATGTATCGAAGTTGTTCCTCCCTAATTTATAAGACATTCCCCAGTGTCTTGAACAGCTTCCATCCCTAATTAAATTGACATAAATTGTCCCCTTCCTTAGGCCATCATTTGTGATGGTCTTATTTTTTTGTTTACTCTATTTTCTATTTAAAACTCCCTCTCTCTTTCACTCTATGTTCACATGGGGGTCACATCCAACTTTTATAGTATATGTATCGAAGCTGTTCCTCCCTAATTTATAAGACATTCCCCAGTGTCTTTGAATAGCTTCCATCCCTAATTAAATTGACATAAATTGTCCCCTTCCCTAGACCATCCTATGTGATGGTCTACTTTGTGTTCTAACTAGATTCCCCAACTTTTTTGCTTACTTTAGCAAAAGCAATCTATATTTAAATACATATTTTCATACAAAATATTCAGAAAATACTGTCAAAACAGGCGGTTTTTCTGTACAATTAATGTAGAAAGTAATTTCACAAAAATAAAGGGGGGGTTTTATTGAAACAAACAAAAGCAATCTTAATCGCATTATTTCTCGGTTTAGTCGTCGGACTCACTTTAAATTTAGCTGCACCATCCATTTTTGAACCATTAAATCAATATGTGTTCAATCCACTTGGTCAATTATTTATTCGCCTCATTAAAATGCTAGTTGTTCCTGTTGTATTCATTTCTATCGTGCTTGGATCTGCTGGGCTTGGAGACCCGAAACAACTTGGAAGAATCGGCTTAAAATCAATTTCATTCTTTCTTGTAACTACAGCCGTTGCCATCTCTATTGCAGTTACATTTGCACTGATTATACAACCAGGATCTGGCGGTAACTTTAAAACCGAAGGGCTTAAATATGAAGGGGCAAAAACCGAAACATCTTTCGTCGATACATTGCTAAATATCGTACCAGATAACCCAGCAAAAGCGATGGCTGATGGAAACATGTTACAAATTATTGCCTTTGCCGTATTAATCGGACTCGGTATAGCTATTTTAGGAAAACGAGTTCAAGGTATCCATTCATTACTTGAACAGGGCAACGAATTAATGATGTATCTTGTTAATCTCGTTATGAAATTAGCTCCAATCGGAACATTTGGATTGCTCGCTTCATCCGTTGGTAAAATGGGTCTTGCAGGCGTCGCTGCGATGTTCAAGTATATGATTGTCGTTATGCTAGTACTTATTATTCACGGCGTCTTCGTCTATGGCGGATTATTAAAGGTATTAGCAAAAGAAAGTATTGTCCGTTTCTTTAAACATTTCGGACCGGTAATGGCAATTGGGTTTAGTACATCTAGCTCTAATGCATCTCTTCCGTTTGCAATGAAAACAGCACAAGAAAAACTTGGCGTTCCAAAAGCGATAAGTTCTTTTGTACAACCACTAGGTGCAACAATTAATATGGATGGTACTGCCATTATGCAAGGTGTAGCAACTGTGTTTATCGCTCAAGTATACGGAGTTGAGCTTACTATGTCCCAATTAGCTGTCGTCGTATTAACTGCTGTACTAGCTAGTATCGGTACTGCTGGTGTACCAGGTGTTGGACTTGTAATGCTTACGATGGTTTTAAATCAAGTAAATCTACCCGTAGAAGGTATTGCCTTAATTATCGGTATTGATCGCATTTTAGATATGTCAAGAACAGCTGTAAATATTTCCGGTGATGCAATTTGCGCAATGATCGTCGCAAAATCAGAAGAAAAATATAATACGGATCAATCCGCAGCATCTTAAATCAAAAAAGGAGTGAATTATTTCACTCCTTTTTTGATTTACTTCCTTTTTTCGAACGATATTCTTTTCCTTTATTATCATTACCAGTCTCAAATTCAGTACTAAACTCTTGCTGAAATTGCCCTGATTTCGGTGAGCCTTGATTTCCGCTCCCTTTACTACCATTTCGATTTGTCATATGTCTGCCCCCTTCCTTTACTAGTAGTATGTTACATATTTTCTTTTTTATAATCTTTTACATACGAAAGAAGACCTTCCTCACATAGGGAAGGTCTTCTCCTTTATTACGTAAGCGTTTTCTTACTTGTAATGAATTAAATAAGTTTTTTAGAAATTGATATCATTATATTCATTTCTTCTTCTGAAAGCGCGGAGAATCTTTCTTGTAAATATTTCTTTTTCTCCCCTTCCATTTTCGCAACTAAATCTTTTCCTTGTTCTGTAATCTCCAAATATACAACTCTGCGATCTGACGTAGAACGTGAACGAGTTACAAAACCTTTATTAATTAATTTTTCTGTAACAGCTGTAATATGACTATTCGACACATTTAACTCATTGGCTACACGTGATACCATTTCTTTATTCGTACGATTCAATATTCTAAGGACAATGAACTCATTCCACGGTATGTAACCACCAAATATCTTTCCAATATCATTACGCAACGTGCGGAACATAGCAAAAACATTTGTCGATAGTTCTTCCATTAATTGCTCTCGATTTTGAGACAACTTTGACAGCCCCTTTTATTTCATTTAGTTAAATAAAAACCTTATTAATAATTTTACATGAAATCTTACTTTTTGTCACCTTATTTTCCCATAATTCGTAGTTTTTAAATAGATATTTCATGATACAATAAAGTTGGTTTTCCAGAAAAAGGGGATGAAATAGTGAGTGAAGAAGACAAATTTTCTAATCTCAATCTAAAAGATAAGACTTTGATTATTGGTTTTGTTATTCTGTTTCTCATTATAACTTTTGCATTTATATTCTTTGTATATGTAGGAATCTTTCATATTACAGGTATAGAGTATAGATCACGCACTGCTTTACTTCTATTTTTTCTATTAATCACTTTCTTAGACGGTATTACATTCTTTATCTTCGGCTTCCTCAAGGCGTTGCTATATCCAATGACAAAAAACATGCCAAATTGGCTGGCTATTACTCTTTTTGCAATCATTGAAATTACGCTAGATTGGTTCGTCATTCATACTGCCGATGATTGGATAGAGAGCGTACAACTGTCCAATCTTACTGAATTATGTGTCGTACTATTCTTTTTCCTATTAAATCAATTATTAAGTGACAAGAAAGAGTAAGAATACAAGCTTTTCTATATAAAAATTGGTACAATGACAACAAATCATACTAAAGAGGTGTTACTTATGAACTTACAACAATGGGCTGATAAAGGTATGTCCTTTGATACATATGTGAATGAAATGAAAGTCAATCAATACGAGCTACTACACATTTACAATAACTTTTTAATTCCAAATGAATTACTTCCTGTATTAGAAGAACGCCAAAATGATGGCTGGCGTGTTATCGTATTAACAGCTGATTGGTGTGGTGACGCTCTTTTATGCGTACCTGTTATGAAACGAATTTCTGAAGTTGCAAATATTGATATGAAATTATTAATTCGCGATGAAAACTTAGAATTAATGGATCAATATTTAACAAATGGAACAGCACGTGCCATTCCAATTTTTATTTTCATTGATAAAGATGGAAATGAACAAGCCGTTTGGGGACCACGCGCTCCGAAAGTACAAGAATTAGTAACTTCAATGCGCGCTACATTGCCTGAAAAAGAAGATCCTACATTCGAAGAGAAACAAAAAGAAATGTACGCTAATTTCCGTGCCACATTAGCGGATGATACTACTCTTTGGGAACATGTAATGGAAAGCATGATGGAAAAAGTAGTAAAATAAAAAAACTGCCGAACTCGGCAGTTTTTTTATTACATAATGAAGAAGAAATAGAATACCGCAGCTAAAATGAAACGGTAGTAAGCGAACGGTGTTAGTTTTACACGAGCTAATAATTTTAAGAATGAAACAATTGCAAGCATCGCAACAACGAATGCTGTAATGAATCCTGTTGCAAATAATGGGATATCAGCCGTACTTAATATATCCCAGCTTTTAATTAAATCTAAACCACTTGCAGCTACCATCATTGGTACTGCTAAAATGAATGTATATTCAGCCGCCGCTGTATGTGACACGCGAGCTAATAAACCACCACTTATTGTAGATCCAGAACGAGAAAATCCTGGCCAAAGCGCTAAACATTGGAACATTCCAATTGTAAATGCTTGCTTATATGTGATTTCATCTAATGTTCTTGCTGTACTTGGTTTCGAAAACTTTTCAGCAACAATCATTAAAATACCACCAGCCACTAAACTGATGACAACTGGGCCTGGCCCAAATAAAACTTCTTTAATCGCGCTATGGAACAATACGCCAAGTACGCCGGCAGGAATCATCCCGATAATAATATGTAATAAATTTAACGATGGTCCTTCTGTTACTTTCCCTATACCTACTAAAGACCATAGACGCTTCCAAAATATAACAACAACTGCTAAAATCGATCCCAATTGAATAACAACTTCGAAAACTTTCGCTCTCTCATCGTCAAATCCAAGTAAATGACCTGTTAAAATCATATGTCCTGTTGATGAAACTGGTAAAAACTCTGTTAAACCTTCAACAGCACCCATGATTATTCCAATTAACCAATCAGCCACGAGTAGTGCCTCCTTAATAACGAATATGTAATTTTTCACACCTTATCATAATACCTTATCCCCTTTTAAAGTGCATCTTTTTTTTATTGATTGTACATGTTGTATGCGCGTATTTCTTTTCTATTTTTTGATTAAATTGTATGATAGTAAGAGTTTGTTTTTTTTAGCGGAAAGGGGATTTTATGAAGGAAACTAATTCATTCTCACAAAAATTAAAGCAATTTGTATTACTATTTTTCCCGATTTTCGTAACGCAAATGTCATTATTTGCAATGAGTTTTTTCGATACGACAATGTCAGGGCACGCAAGTCCTATTGATTTAGCTGGTGTTGCTATCGGAACAAGTATATGGCTTCCCGTTAGTACCGGATTAACAGGAATTTTAATGGCTACTACTCCAATTGTTGCGCAGCTCGTTGGATCAAAGAAAAAAGAAGATGTTCCCCAAGTTGTCATACAAGCAGTATATTTAGCAATTTGTGCTAGTTTCGTGGTCATCCTTATCGGTTTCTTCGCTGTTTCACCTATTTTAAACGGCATGCGCCTGGAAGAACCTGTGGAACGTATTGCGGCACAATTTTTAAGTATTATTGCAATTGGAATTATCCCTTTATTTACTTACACTGTTTTGCGCGGGTTTATTGATGCATTAGGAAAAACTCGCACAACGATGATTATTACATTACTATCATTACCAATTAACGTAGTATTAAATTATGTATTAATTTTCGGTCATTTCGGTTTTCCAAAACTCGGTGGTGTTGGAGCGGCAATTGCTTCTGCAGCAACCTATTGGTGCATTTTAATTATTACCGTTATTATTATTCGTACGAAAGAGCCTTTCGCATCTTTCAATATATTTAAACAATTATATCGTCCTTCTCTTTCAAGTTGGACTGAATTCTTAAAACTTGGCGTCCCTATCGGATTTGCTATCTTTTTTGAAACGAGTATTTTTGCTGCGGTGACACTTATGATGAGTAATTTTAGTACGACAACAATCGCTGCTCATCAAGCAGCTATGAACTTCGCTTCCTTGTTATATATGACTCCTTTAAGTTTAGCAATGGCAATGACCATCGCTGTTGGATTTGAAGTTGGAGCAAAGCGATACAATAACGCAAAACAATATGGATTTATCGGGATTGGCTTAGCACTTGCATTCGCCCTATTATATTCAATTCTTCTCTACTTCTTTGATGATGCAATTGCTTCAATTTATACGACAGATATACAAGTTCATCATTTAGCAAAAGAATTTCTTATATTTGCGATTTTATTTCAAATTTCAGATGCAATTGCAACTCCTGTACAAGGGGCACTACGTGGTTATAAAGACGTAAATGTTTCCTTAATTATGACATTAATCGCTTACTGGGTAATAGGTCTCCCTCTCGGTTACATATTAGCGACGTATACTGACTGGGCAGCAAAAGGATATTGGATCGGTCTTATTATCGGTCTAGCATTTGGTGCCACTTTCCTTCTTGTCCGTCTCTTTCAAGTTCAAAGAAAATATACAACAGAAAACCGCCGCTCACGATAGAGGGCGGTTTTCTTTATGCATATTTTTTCTTTGAACGTATAACATAATGAAAAAGAAAGGTGGATACATATGGACGAAAAAGAAAAAAAGCAATCATTCGATGAAGAATTCGCCCCTGAAATTTCACCTGGATATCGACAAGATGTACATAAGCCACCTAAAAATAAAAACACTTCTTTTTTAATGGGTATTACCATTTTCGCTGCAGTACTACTTGTGCTTATCATTTTCGTTTACTTTTGATGGAAGGTGGTCATTAATATGAAGAAACAAAATTCCAATCGTTCGAAAAGAACTGTAAAAACAGAAAAAGGATATGCAGGTGATTCTGTTCTTACACAGAAACAAGTCGAGCAAGGAAATTTATATACTGCTCAAAAAGAACTTGGTCAACAAAATGAAAACCTTTAGAATCCCTCAAAGAACTGGGGGATTTTTTTATCCGCTATTTGTAGCACTGATTCATGTTTCACTTTATTGTACATACTGTTTTTGTTCTAACACCTTAAATATATTATTAACCTTTACAATTTTCATTTCATAATTCAATTTCATTTCGCTTCTCTTACCATTTTCAGTACCCGCAACGTACGCTACAGTTTGATAACGAAAACTTTCATCCGTCACTTCACGTATGTCCTCGTTTGTAAATTTATACTCTAAATCCCGAAACCGATTTGGATAATAATTTCCTATTAATTGTTCATACCCTCTATTTACAAATAGTTCTTCACCTTTTCGTTTCACATCTTCTTTATTACTAAGCTCAAACACTGATAATTGCTCTGTCCCAAAATGTTCTCCTACCTTTTTCATTTCATTATGAGTTAAAGTTTCTATATTTTTGTTCTTTAATTCATTATTTAATCCGTACTGATCAATCGGTTTAAAGCTAGCAAAAACCTCTTCTTTATATGACCAAAACAATCCAAAAGCGATACATAGAGAAATGAGGAATAGTCTTTTCTTCGTAATACTCCCGCCCTTCTTCATAATGATAGTTATATTTTAACATATAGAAAGAAAATTCTGATATCATGAAGTGGAATAACTTAACTTAGAAATGAGGAACAATTATGGACTCTTACAAACAGTATATAAAAGAAGCTTTGCCCAATCTTTCTATACATTCATATAAACAAAATGAAGAAGGATGGGATAATGTAGCGATTATCATAAATGATGAGCTACTGTTTCGTTTCCCTCGAAAACAGGAATATGCAATGCGAATTCCGTTAGAACAAGAACTATGCACACTCCTCTCTTGTTCACTACATGAAATTGAGGTTCCACAGTATCACCTATTATATAGAAATGATGCTGATGCGGTTCCACTTTGTAGTTACTATACACTCATTGATGGTGAACCATTAAAAACAGACATAGTAATCAAGCTTGAGGATAAAGAACTGAAAACTATTATTACACAATTAGCCACCTTCCTTGCAACCTTACATAGTATTCCTTTAAAACAAGGTACAACGTTAGGATTCCCTGTTGAAAAAACACTTACCTACTGGAAAGAGCTACAAACTAAGTTAAATCAGTATGTTACTAATAGTCTTACTTCGTTACAGCAATCATCTTTAAATCGTTTATTCGAAAATTTCTTTACTTTTCTCGATACAACCACTTTTCAAAATACAATTATTCACGCTGATTTTACACATCATCACATTTTATTTGATCACCAAAATAAAACCATTTCAGGTATTATCGATTTTGGTGATGCTCAAATTGGAGATCCCGCCTTTGATTTTGCTGGGCTATATTATGATTTCGGACATGAATTTACTACATCAGTATATGAACAATACAGTACGCTTATTTCACACCATGATCCATTACTCATTCATCGCATCACGACCTTTTATCAATACAGTCCTTTATTACATAATATGATTTATAACTTTGAAACAAAGAATGAACTTGAATTCCTAGAAGGTACTGAACAACTGAAAGTAATACTACAGGGCCGAGATTAAATTCTCTCCCGATATTCTCTCTCCTCATACATCATTAACTTTTTATCCATTTCAACAATAATTTGATACAGTTGAAACGCTTGTAAAATTTGCAGTTGAATTCCAAAAGGAGCATTCTGTTCTTTTAACCATTGAAATACTTTCGTTTCATCTTTCATTGATTATTCCTCCCTTTATTAAAATCTGCTACAAATATACGTTAAATGATGAAAAGCTTTTCATGTCAATAACAAAAAAGGATGCAAAATTGCATCCTTTAATGTACGATATTTTTCTTCTGCTTCGCTTCTTTCTTTACTTCTTCCCTTTGGCATTCACTACGAAACGCACAACTCATACACTCAGAACGAAAATGACGCTCTGTATAATGCTCAGGTTGTTGCAACATTTCTTTCATTCTAGATAAATCAGCCATGCCAGTTATAATATCTTCCTGTTTCGGAATGTACTCATACTTAGTTCCTTCTATTAAATTAATAACTTCAATTTTTCCTGGAAGAATACCGAAAGCTTTATAACTGAATACTGTCATTAACTTTTGACAAAGAGCAAGCATTTCCTCATCCGCATCGACAACATACTTTTTAATTACAAACGACTCAGTACTCCACTCACCAACTTCTAATGTCAATGACATGTGGACACCTAACTCTTCCATATATGTTTGAAATTTTTCATATAAAAATAACGGCGGTGTCTGACTATCATCTCTTTCAACAAACTGTAATAAATGATCCGTTAACTTCGCTAACACAATATAATACTCCGTCTTTGAAGCGAACATATTAATCCTTACTCTTTTCCAATACTTTTCTATTAATATTAAAAGTACGATTTTCGTTTGTTGGCCCGCAGGTAGTGTGTAATACTCGTTAATAATTCGATTCACAATCATTTGTGCAATTTGTTGCCATTCAAATGAAGAAGGTTCTCTTCTTTTTATATGACGAAAATAAAATTTATGCGGACAACGCATAAAATCATACAAATGATAATCTGTCATCGTTTTGATTGCGATTTTCTCGTGCACTTGCTCTCCATCTCCCTTCTGCCATTAAGAAAGGTGTTTTACAAATTCAGCTCCAAACTGTAAACATTTTTCTACATCTTCATCTTCTGGCGTTAATTCTACTTTTAGTCCTTCTAACACAACTGCAGCTCCGCGCTCTTGTAGCTTTTCTATTAAAATGTCAACCGCCACGCCGTATTTCGGATAAGCCGAATCACATGATCCGAAGACTGCTGCTTTTTTCCCATTTAAATCAATAGAATCCATTGCGTCATAAAAATCTAAGAAATCATCAGGAAGGTCACCATCTCCCCAAGTGTAAGCACCTAAAATAATTCCATCATACTGTTCTAGTATAGAAGCCTCTGGTGAATCCATAATATCGATCACTTCAATTTCATTTTCTGTTTCACGAATTGCACCCGCAATATGATCAGCCATTTCCTCTGTATTTCCACTCATACTTGCAAATATCATTACTAACTTACTCAACTGAATCTCTCCTTTTACCTTGTATCTCTTTTTCTGTTGGAAGTGTACTCTTCTCATCTACATATTCAGATCGAATTACATTTCGTTGCCATTCCATATGCTGATCAACATCTTTATTTTTATCTTTTAATCCCCTCCGCAGAAGGTGAAATTTTTTTCTCATTAACATGTCGCATCCATCCTATTGATAATAATTATCAATTTCAACTACCCTTAGATTAATTGACAGTGATTATCAATGTCAATAACTATTTTTAAAAAAATGATTAAAATGTACAAGCTTGTCCGTTAGCTATTCATATACTATAAATGAGCATAGTTCTTTCTCAGCCCTCTCTGACGGAAAGAAATAAAAGCAACTGCGATAGAGCGCAGTTGCCTTTTTTTATACTTTTTTACGATTTTAGCAATCTTATCGCTGTCTCTAGAAATAATCCCACTCCATAAATTAAAGCTGCTTCATCTACATCAAATTTTGGATGATGATGTGGATAACAAGTATCTATCTTTTCATTCCCGGTCCCCAATTTAATGAAGCAACCCGGTGCTTTTCTTAAATATGCTGAAAAATCTTCTCCTCCCATAGAAGGTTCAAGCTTCACAACACGCTCATTCCCAAACAAATGTAGTGCACTTTCTTCTACTACTTTCGTAATATATTCATCATTAATAACCGGATCATATCCATATCGATACGTATATGTATACTTCCCTCCATGTGCTTTTGTAATTCCTTTCACGATTTGCTCAATTTTCTCTTCTGCTTCTATTCTTAACGCTTGATTAAAAGAACGCACAGTTCCCATTAAAGTTGCTGTATTAGGAATAATATTATCAGCCATTCCCCCATGAAACTGCGTAACTGAAACAACTCTTTGCATGAAAGCACTTGTATTTCTTGATACGATATGTTGTAAATTTGTAATAATCTGTGCTCCGATAGCAATAGGATCTATCGTTTCTTCTGGCCTCGCCGCATGCCCTCCTTTCCCTTGAATTTCAACTGTAAATACGTCCGGTGCTGCCATCATCGGTCCATACGTAATTCCGATTTTCCCGCTCTCAAGTCCTGACATAACATGTAAACCTATTACATAATCAACACCATCCATCACGCCTGCCTCAACCATTTCTTGTCCCCCGCCAGGATACACCTCTTCTGCGTGCTGAAAGAAGAGACGAATCTCACCTACGAAATCTTCCTTTATATTTGATAGCACCTCTGCTGTACTTAACAAAATAGCTGCGTGAGCATCATGCCCACATGCATGCATCATTCCTTTATTCACAGACGTATAAGATTTCCTTGTCTCTTCTTGAATTGGTAAAGCATCTATATCAGCTCGAATCGCAACTACTTTCCCTTGTCCCGTCCCTCTTTTAATTGCTAGTACACTATACTTCGTCGGTCTCGTTACTTCAAAAGAAGAAAATGAACATAATGTATCATATATAAATTGTGAAGTTTCTTTTTCATGAAATGATAATTCCGGATATTTATGAAAATGCTGTCTCCACTTAATAATGTTTTCTTCTGAAATAAGATCCTTCCACATCCTCTTCATCAGAAATTCCTCCTCTTATGAAACTTTAACAATTCATATATTAACTATGAAAAACTCAAACAAATATTACATTTCTATACATTCTCCCAGACCACTTTTATACATTCACACAATCCACTTCCTATTTACATGTCAAACCCATTACAAATTCATGCTGAATGTAATATAATTGCTAAGTTAGGGATTTTCTTTTTTAGTATTTAGTGCTAATATCAGAAAAGAGCCTTTTGACTTATTTTTACCTAAAATGTGGAATTTTGTTTTTTTCACAATAATGTAGGACATGATACCTACAAAGAGCTATCATTTCATTAAGAGAGGGAAAGACATGGAAAGATTAAAAGAGATATGGTCTCGACCACTCACACAATGGGTTGCAAAGACGGTTTATTACCTTGCAATTTTATTTGCATTGCTTTGGTTGTATGGATTCCATGATACAAACACAAGTACATTTATTTACAACGAATTTTAGGGTGGGAACGTTATGAAGTTATTAGAACAAATTGAAAAGTGGGCTATTGAAACGCCTGATCAAACTGCTTTTGTTTGGCGAGATGCGAAAATTACGTACAAACAATTAAAGGAAGATTCTGATGCGTTAGCACATTGGATTTCTTCTGAGTATCCAGATGATCGTTCACCAATTATGGTGTATGGCCATATGCAACCTGAAATGATTATTAACTTTTTAGGATGTGTAAAAGCTGGACACGCTTATATTCCTGTAGATTTATCTATCCCAGCTGATCGTGTACAACGTATCGCTGAAAATTCTGGTGCGAAACTACTTTTATCAGAAACTGAAGTAACTGTAACTGATTTACCAGTTCGCATTGTAAGTGAAGACAACTTAAAAGATATTTTCTTTACTCATAAAGGGAACACTCCAAATCCTGAACATGCGGTAAAAGGTGATGAGAACTTCTACATTATTTACACATCAGGAAGCACAGGTAATCCGAAAGGGGTTCAGATTACTTATAACTGCCTTGTAAGCTTTACAAAATGGGCTGTAGAAGATTTCAACTTACAAACAGGACAAGTATTCTTAAACCAAGCACCTTTCTCATTCGATTTATCTGTCATGGATATTTACCCATCCTTAGTAACAGGTGGTACACTTTGGGCAATCGATAAAGATATGATTGCACGTCCAAAAGACTTGTTTGCTTCTTTAGAGCAATCGGATATACAAGTATGGACTTCAACACCATCTTTCGCAGAGATGTGTTTAATGGAAGCATCTTTCTCTGAGAGTATGCTACCGAACATGAAAACATTCTTATTCTGCGGTGAAGTGTTACCAAATGAAGTAGCTAGAAAATTAATTGAGCGTTTCCCGAAAGCGACAATTATGAATACGTACGGTCCAACAGAAGCTACTGTCGCTGTAACAGGTATTCACGTTACAGAAGAAGTGCTTGATCAATACAAATCACTTCCAGTTGGCTACTGTAAATCAGATTGCCGCCTTCTTATTATGAAAGAAGATGGCACCATTGCACCTGATGGTGAAAAAGGTGAAATCGTAATTGTCGGTCCAAGCGTAAGTGTTGGATATTTAGGAAGCCCTGAATTAACAGAAAAAGCATTTACTATGATTGACGGTGAGCGCGCCTATAAAACAGGCGATGCTGGCTATGTTGAAAATGGTCTTCTATTCTATAATGGTCGTCTTGATTTCCAAATTAAGCTGCATGGTTATCGAATGGAATTAGAAGAAATTGAGCATCACCTTCGTGCGTGTTCTTACGTAGAAGGAGCAGTTATCGTTCCAATTAAAAAAGGTGAGAAATACGATTATTTATTAGCGGTTGTTGTTCCTGGAGAACATTCATTTGAAAAAGAATTCAAATTAACATCTGCAATTAAAAAAGAACTCAATGAGCGGTTACCAAACTACATGATTCCACGTAAATTCATGTATCAATCTTCTATTCCAATGACACCAAATGGAAAGGTAGATCGCAAAAAATTATTGAGTGAGGTTACAGCATGACCGCATATGGATCATTTTATTTTTTCGCTATAGTGGGCATTTTATTAATACCTACTATCATAGCTGGATTAAAAGGTAAAATGTTGCGTAAATATAATGCCGTTTTAACATTAGTCATGATTGCTATTATCTTCTCGGATAAACCGAAGCAAGCGATTATGTTAGCCGCATTTATTATTTGGCAATATGCCCTAATTAAAGGCTATTTAATTTTAAGAAAACAAAATAATAGTACATTCATGTTTTGTATAGCTGTTATTTTATCGATTTTGCCACTTATTTTGGCAAAAATCGCACCATTTGTACCTGAATTACATTTTATTGTTTTCGCAGGTATGTCTTACGTAACATTTAGAGCTGTACAAATGGTCTTTGAAGTTCGTGATAATTTAATTAAAGAACTTTCCTTCTTTAATTTCTGGGAGTTTGTTTTATTCTTCCCTGCGATTTCAAGTGGACCTATTGATCGTTACCGTAGATTCCAAAAAGATATTCAAAAGCCACCTAGCGCTGAAGAATATCAAAAGTTACTATATACAGGGCTTAACCGTATTTTCCAAGGTTTTCTGTATAAGTTTATAATCGCGCACTTGATAACAACATACCTTGTTAAGGCAGTATTCGCCAATCAAGATACACTTTTATCTAATGTGATTTTTATGTACGCTACTAGCATGCAATTATTCTTTGACTTTGCAGGTTATAGTGCGTTCGTAATTGGTATCAGTTACATGATGGGAATTAAAACACCAGAAAACTTTAATAAGCCATTCCTTAGTCGTAACATTAAAGACTTCTGGAACCGCTGGCACATGAGTTTATCATTCTGGTTCCGTGATTTTATTTACATGCGTTTCGTCTTTTTTGCAACGAAGAAAAAGTTAATCAAGAACCGTTACACAATTTCGTATATCGGTGCCTTTTTAAACTTCTTCATTATGGGAATTTGGCACATCCAAGGAAGCGCCATTGCGCAGTATGTTATTTATGGTCTCTATCATGCCGCACTGTTTATTTTATTCGATATTTTCGAACGAAAAAACAAGAAGCATAAGTTTTGGCCAAACAATAAATTTACACACGTCCTTGCGATTGTAATTACGTTCCACGTTGTATGTTTCGGTTTCCTAATTTTCTCTGGACACCTTAACAGATACTTTTAATGCACCCTTCTTATACTAATAAGAAGTTGCACATATAATATATTTCGGATATAAAGGAGATTTTAAAAATGGCAGAATTCAAAGAGCAAGTATTAGATATTTTAGAAGAAGTATGTGAAAACGATATTGTGAAAGAAAACTTAGATGTTCAATTATTTGAAGAAGGTATTCTTGATTCTTTCGCTGTAGTATCTTTATTAGTTGAATTCCAAGAGCGTTTAGATATTGAAGTTTCTATTTCTGATTTTGACCGTGACGAGTGGGCTACACCAAACATGGTTATTAAGAAGTTGGAAGAAATCCGATGAACAAAGCAAAATTTGGTCCGATGCTTTTAGCATTGGCCCTTTTTGCTGTATTCTTACTTATTCCAACGCGCTTCCTACTTCCACTTTTAAGTGATGAAAAAGTAGAACAAGCTGCCACTTCTTTAAAAGAAGAAAAGATTCAAAGTATGATTTTACAGCAAAAGATGTTAGCAGACCCGAAATACCTTCCGATGTACGGTTCATCGGAATTCGCACGTATGGATGCTTTCCATCCATCAAATTATTTCAAAGTAAAACCTGAAGGGTTCACACCATTCCTTCTTGGACGCGGAGGAACACAAGACCTTGTACATGTGTTAAACTTTGCATCTACAATGGATCAATTGAAAGATAAGAAAATGGTATTTGTTCTTTCTCCTCAATGGTTTGTACCACAAGGTATTGATGAAACACACTTTGCACCTAACTTTTCAAAACAACAAGGCTATCACTTACTTTTCAATGATGACTTAAAGCCTGAAATGAAAAAGCAAATTGCAAAACGTTTATTAAACTTTGAGATCGTTAAGAAAGAAACTTTATTAAAAATTTCGCTTGAAGGTATCGTTTATGATGATACAAAGCATAAAGTAAAAGCACTTGCTGCTAAACCTTTCGCTTATATTTATCGTAACATTTTAGATCGTAAAGATTTATTTACAGCAATGTTTGATATTAAACCGCATAAAGAAAAACTTGACCCTTCATTAAAACAAATGAATTGGGAAGAAGCTCGTAAACATGCAGATCAAACTGGTGCAGTAGAATCAGGTTCTAACGAATACGGTATCGAAGATGATTACTTCAACAGCAAGATTAAGAAGAAGTTAAAGCAACGTGAAGGCTACTTAAAAAATGATGCTTATGATCAATCGCCAGAATATGAAGATTTACAAATTGTACTTGATTTATTAAAACAATCTGGTGCAAAACCACTCTTCATTTCTGTTCCTGTAAAAGGTCCTTGGTACGATTACGCTGGCTTCCCGAAAGAACGTCGCGAATTGTACTACAAAAAAGTTCATGAGCAAATTGAGAAAGCTGGCTATCCAATTGCCGACTTCTCAAATCATGAGTATGATAAATACTTCTTAAAAGATCATATGCACTTAGGTTGGAAAGGCTGGGTTTATATCGATGAAGCCATCCAACAATTTTATAAAGCAAACTAATGAAAAGACCGCTTGAATTATTCAAGTGGTCTTTTTCTATATATATTTTGCAATTGTTCGATTACGTTACCTGCTTCTTTCATCACTCGCTCCACTACATGCTGAGCTGATTCTATTCGTGCTAATGATGACGCTTGCCCTGCCCAAAGCGACATGTATTCTCCTTTATTATGTTTTGCTGCTTCTTGGCGTATTTTAGAAGTTAATACATTTTGCACTGGATACATCGGAAGCCCTTTTTCTTTCCCTTCATATCTCTCTATAAATTCATTACGAATACCCCGTGCATATTTCCCGGAAAACGCACGGGTCACAGTTGTACTCGTATCTGTACTATGTAAAACTGCTTTTTTATACACATCATGCGTAATACTTTCATCACTCGTTAAAAAGGCTGATCCCATTTGAACAGCTTCTGCCCCCAGTGTAAATGCCGCAACAAGCCCTTGCCCGTTCATTACACCCCCTGCTGCAACAATTGGTATATGCGGGACTGCTGCTACTAACTGCGGAATTAATGCGAACGTCCCAATCATAGCGTCCTGTTCTTTCCCAATAAATGTTCCTCTATGCCCTCCTGCCTCGCTACCTTGACCGACAATAATGTCTACTCCTAATTCAGCAAGCACCCTCGCCTCTCTCACATGAGTAGCTGTTCCGATGACTTTTATTCCTCTTCTTTTTAAGTCATCTATTTCTTCTTTTTCTAACGTTTGAAATGCAAAGCTAACGACTGGCACGTTTTCTTCTACTAACACTTGTAATTGTTCTTTATAGCTTCTCGGAAGCTTTATCGTCTCTTCTTCCTCTATACCGAATTCTTTATTTACTCCGCTAAGTAATCCCTTTGCCAAGGTTACCTTCTCTTCTTCTATTTGTATCTCTTTCGTTAACAGTAAATTAACACCGAAAGGCTTATCCGTTCGTTCTCTTATTTTATAAATTGCGTCACGAATTTGTTCAGGGCTCATATAGCCTGCTCCAAGCGTTCCTAATCCTCCGCTATTACTTACAGCTGCAACAAGCTCAGGCGTCGTAATCGCACCTGCCATACCTGCTTGAATGATTGGATACTTAATTTGTAATACATCTATTACGCGACTTGTAAACATCATTTCTCCTCCTATTCCCCTTATATCTTCTTTATTTGACAAACTTTCCCCTTCTTTTACAAGGGTTGAACTTCCTATGAAGCGAATATATTGAAAGGGAAGGAGGCTGAAAATGATGATTTATCCAGATGCGTTACAACAAGGTGATACAGTTATGATTATTGCACCGTCCGGCCCACCAACAATTGAAAATGTCTTAAAAGGGGTAACCCTATTACAAGAAATGGGTTTATCTGTAGTAATCGGGAAGAGTGTTTATGAGAAATATGGATATTTAGCTGGAAGTGATCAAGTTCGGCTCGATGATATACACGAAGCATTTACAAATAATGAAGTAAAGGCCATTTTCTGTGCACGAGGTGGTTACGGAAGTGCTCGTCTCCTCCCTCACATTCAATATGAAATCATTCAGCAGAATCCAAAAATCTTTTGGGGATATAGCGATATTACAGCTTTACATACGGCCTTTTCACGTTATGCAAAGCTTGTTACTTTTCATGGTCCAATGGTTGAAGAATTAGGTAAAGGTGTAGATTCTCTTTCTTTATCTTCTTTCAATCAACTATTCCATCCGTATTCAACCATCTTATCAGCTTCAGAATGTATCGTACCTACCTCTCCATGTACAGTTACAGGCACATTGGCGGGAGGAAATTTAACTGTATTAACGAGTATAATTGGCTCACCCTATGAGATAAATACGGCTAATAAACTTTTGTTGCTTGAAGACATTGGGGAAGAACCGTATCGCATTGACCGTATGTTAAATCAGCTACTTATATCTGGAAAGTTTAATGAATGTAGCGGTGTTATTTTTACAAGTTGTCACGACTGCACTCCTTCTAAACCATCTCAATCATTGCAAACAATACTATATGAATTTTTCGCACCATATCATATACCTGTCCTATTCGGTTTACCAATTGGACATATAAGCCCAAACATCGGGATTCCTCTTGGAGCTACAGCGACAATAAATACAAATAATAAAACACTCTCTATTTCTTCTGGCGTAGCCAATCCGTATTCAAATTAAAAAGGAAAAGCGATTCCGCTTTTCCTTTTATTTATAATAATTAAAAATTCGTCCAGATGCGATATCTGCAACTTCTTCTGGAATAAATGTTTTACTTATATCAGTGCCAACATTTAATACTGCTGTAGCATCTTTCTCAATGCTACCAAATAATTCTTTTCCACGTATCGTAATAAGGGGCGTTCCTTCTGGCAACACGTCTTTTACAAATTCCATTTGTGTAAAGAACGGAACGATCCATCTACCCTCTCCTTGGAAATGACGCAAACGAAGTATTCCTTCTGTTGCCCCGTCCTCTGCTTCTAGTGAACCAGCAACATAAAACTCAGTAGATAAGAGCAATTCATAAAATTCCTTTTGCTTCTGTTTATCGTCCCCTGCTACAACAAGTACTTCTTCTATTCTCTTTACCGGAATTTGCTCCATATGATGCCACCCCTATTTCAAAATGATTGTACTTAGATTATACGAAATATTCTTATTTTTTTCTACATAATTCGCAATTATTTTCTTAAAATAATTTTAATACTTCTTTTGTCGTTACAATCGTAGCAAACTCTTCATGTAAATTTACAAGTGTCATATTGTGAATATCCTCTGCATTATACTCTTTACCATCTAGACCTTTACGGTTAAAAGTAGCCGTTGCATCACTCACTAAATACGTTGTAAATCCTAAATTTCCTGCCATTCGTGTCGTAGTCTCCACACAATGATTTGTCGTTAATCCTACAACCACTACTGCATTACATTTGTTCTCTCTTAATTGCTCTTCTAAATTTGTCCCAATGAACGCGCTGTTAACAGATTTCTGAATAATCACTTCGCCTGGTAATGGCTTCAGCTCTTCTTTAAAGTTCACCGTTTCCGCTCCTTCATAAAACATCGATTGAGCATTTTCTTTATTTACATGTTGAATATGAAAAACTGGTCGTTTCCTTTTTCTCCATTCTGCTAATAACATTCTCATGTTTTCTTCAGCAAAAAGATTATTTCTCTCGCCCCAGTATGGTAACTGAAACGCCTTTTGTACATCAATTATGATAAGTGCTATTTGATTAGTCATCATTTTCTCCTTCATTCGGCTGTAATTGAAACAGAAAACCAAGTTGTTGTGACGCAGTAATAAAACAAATATAAGCGCAAAGCTCTACAATTTCTTTTTCCGTCCAATATTGTTTCAATGCATGAAACATATTATCATCTATTGCCTTTTTATCATGAACAAATGTATGTGCAAAAGTAACTGCTACACTCATTTCTTCTACCTTTTGCATATCATCAGGTCTTCCCTTTGCCATACAGTACGGACATTCATTCCCGTACGCTAATGTTCTTCTTACTTGCTCCTTTAGCTCTGCCGACAGAGTTCCTTTACTATACAGTGTATTCTCTACCATACTCCATGCATGTAATAGATCTGGATTATGCCCTAATAACTTTTGAAACTTTGTAACTCCTACATTTGATAATGAAATTCTCTCCATCATTTCCCCTCCTATTTCCTTCCGTTTTATTGTAAAATAAATAAAGTTCACTTTACATTTCATATGAATCTTAATTTATATTTTTACTTTACAAAAATCATTATTTTACTGGAGGTATATTTACAAATGCAACTAGACCGTGTCGATCGAAAGATTTTAAATGAATTATATAATGATAGTCGCCTTTCCATGCGTGAATTGGCGAAACGAGTAAACTTATCTGCTCCGTCTACTGCAGAACGTGTTCGCAAACTTGAAAGTGAAGGCGTGATTCAAAAGTACACAATCGATATTGATTATAAAAAAGCAGGACTTGTTTTAGATTGTATTTTAGAAATCACTTTAAAAAATGGTGATACAACACGTATGCAACAGTTTATTCAGTCTTATCCATCTGCAAGTTTTTGTTACCGAGTAACAGGGAGCTTATGCTACATTGTAAAAATTTCTGTTCCTTCACTCGTTGAACTTGAAGAATTTATCAATGATGTTTCTTCATATGCAACGACTGTTTCTCATATCGTATTATCAGAAGTATCTCTTACTCCTGATATTGAACATATCTTCCCAGAAGTTTAATTTATTTTTATTCATAAAATATATAAAAACCCCTTACAATAAGAATAAAAATAATATATTATGTATTAAAATACATAAAGTTCGAGAAAGGGGCTTTACATTGAAAATCTGGTTTTATGAAAAAACGGCACAATTAGATGACTTGCTTGGCATTTGGGACAATGTTCCGACTATCCCTCGAATTGGTGAAAAAGTGGAGATTTTAAAAACAGTCCGTATCGTTACAGATATTAAATATGTAAAGAACGGTAATAATTTTCGTGTAGAAATTATTACAAATTAAAAAGTAGCTCCTAAGGAGCTACTTTTTAATTATGTATCACGCGCTTTCTTTATAACGATTTTATCGTCTTCTACAGATACTGTTACATAATCATTTTCTTCTAATCGAAGCTTATTTACTGCTTCATCTGGTAGCTCTACAGCCATCAGTCTATCTGTTACAATCACTTGACTATACACTTCATTTTCTTGTAACACACTTACTATTTTTTCCTCATTTATAAAGCGCATCGGCGGCACACCAACTTCTTTTACTGTACGCCATTGCTTCCAAGCATACGGAGTTAACCACAGTAAACCAACAACTGTAAGACCGATACCGATCCATAAATTACTTTGCGCTTGTAATTCAGGAATTGAGATTGCGCTACTCTCTTCTCCACCGACAAATTGCATACTTGTTGCAATCAAATTATTTAGAGCGTGTACAGCGATATTCGTCCATATATTTTTCGTCTTTATGTATAAGAGACACATTACAACACCAAACATGAACGCACCAATAACATCAAAATGTCCTAGACCAAAAATAAGTGAAGATATAATTACAGCTTTTTTTATCCCCCATTTATAAGCCATTCGCTGTAAAAAGAATCCCCTAAAAATAACCTCTTCCATAATAGGTGCTAATACACATGCTGAAATGAAAGTAAATATCGTCATATATATGTTACTCGTATTAATAACAGTTCCATCTTCTAACATAGTAACTAAGAAATTCGGTAACGTATGTGCTAATATGTAAAATTGAATATGAGATATACCAACTGAAAAAATCATTCCCATTATCGTCGCTAATACAATTAACCCCCACGGTAAACGTCCTGGCTTATCAAAAAAACTGTTAAATACAACATTATTTTTATTTGTTTTTACGTATAACCAAAATAACGGAAATACAAAAAATATAGTTATTTGTGAAATAACTTCCATCGTACTCTCAGAAACATTCGATAGACCTAATGGGATCATCGTAAGGAACAACCCTATAATCATCCATCCAAAAAAGCTACGGAGTCTTATACGTGAAAATGCATAGTGCATATAGAACACCCCCAAAGATAATATAAATAAATGGTCAGATAACTAAATTATAATTCGAATATAGTTGAAATTCTTCCTATTTTTCTCAAATACTTTCAAACAACATATCTTTTAAAATACCATATCACTGTTCTTTAAGTTGCAATCTACAAGAAAGTTATGTAAGAAAAATCCCCGTTTCTACAAGCGGGGATTTCTTTTATTATAATACGTCACGTTTTTGGAATAATGCACTTGATGCTACAAGTAATACAATAAAGTATGCAGCTACAAGTAATAATGAAGTTGTAAATGTAAACTCTGTAAATGTTGGTTCCATCCCGCCGCTCACTAATTTATTGCTATCGTAAACACTTAAATTTAAATGGAAAAACACTACAAATTTCGCTACACCTTTTGCAAACATCATCAGTACCATATTAATTGGTCCTTGTAAAAAGAAGAAAAACATCGTAATAATTAATGGTAATACAGATTTTCTAAATACATTTGCTAAGAAAAATGCAAGCGTCGCAAAGAAGAACGGCGAAAGTACTTGATATAAAGTAGATTTCATTACGATTCCTACCGTTAATTCTGTTTTACTACCATCCATTACAATTCCGCCAACAATCATTGCAATTAACGTGCTAGCAAATATGATAAATACTATAGTAAGTAACACTGTAATATATTTAGAGAATAAAACTGTCACTCGTTTTCTTGGACGGATTAATAACTGCTTAATTGTACCTTTTTGGAACTCATCAGTAATCATACGAGAAGCAATCGTAATCCCAAAAATTGTTGCAAACAAAGTAATTAAACCAATCTCTGAACTTGCAAAATCTAAATATGATCCTTTAAATTCAGTTCCGTCCCCCCATTTCAGCATTGCTAAAACTCCCAAAATCTCCAATACTGCAATAACACCAATTAAAATATACATACCTTTTTTCGCATGCAACTTTAAAAATTCATTTTGAATTAATTTAAACATTACGCTTTCACTCCCCCTGTAATCGCTAAGAACTCATCCTCTAACGTTTTATTTTGAACGGTAACCCCGTATACAAGCACATCGTCACTCACAAGTTTCTTTACAAGTTGTGGAATTTCTTCTTTCGTTACAGATACTACAATGACATTTCCTTGCGCCTTACCTTCAATGATTTCATTTGCTTTCTGTACTTGATCTACTTCAAACGCTACAACTACTGTCTCATCATGTTTTGCTTGTTCATGTAAGTTGTACTCTTGTACAAACTCACCTTGTTTAATAATAACAACACGATCACACATGAGTTCAATTTCACTTAATAAGTGACTTGATACGATTACAGCAATATTCTCCTCTTTCGCTAAACGTTGTAAATAATCACGAATTTGGCGAATACCAGCTGGATCTAATCCATTTGTCGGCTCATCTAAAATTAAGATTTTTGGCTGATGCAGTAATGCCTGTGCAATTCCTAAACGTTGTTTCATGCCAAGTGAATATGTTTTCACTTTTTTATGAATCGCATGCTCCAATTCAACAAGCTTTACAATTTCAGCAATGCGCTCTTTACTAATCGGTGTAATTGCCATGTTCGCAAAATGCTTTAAGTTCTGCATTCCTGTCATATAATCATATAGTTCAGGATTTTCTACAATCGCTCCAATTTGCTCTAGCGCCTTTTCACGCTCCGTGCGAATACTATGACCACAAATTGTAATATCGCCCTCTGTCATTGATATAAGACCTGTCATCATACGAATTGTCGTCGTTTTACCACTACCATTCGGTCCAAGAAACCCGTACACTTCCCCTTCACGAACTTCAAATGATAAACCGCGGATAATTTCCGTTCCACCAATCTTTTTTCGAACATTCTCTAACTTTACTACTACATTTCCCAATGTTGATTCCTCCTTTAGACTTCTAGTTTCTTATCGATTATGCGACCTGTTATATAAACAAATAAAACAAATATACCGATTGAAAAAGCAATACTATATAAATTCATAAGCTTTTCCGGATAAAGAAACACATTTGCTTCTGATGATTCATCTATATACACTAACTTTTTTATAAAAGCAGGTGTAGGTGCAAGTCCACCTAGCATTTCATATATCATATTGATTACTTTCGTTACTAGTAAAAATAAGAAGAAAATAATTACATACTCCATTTTTTTCTTTTTCAAAGAAAATACTTTAACGCCAGCTACTGTAAAAAGTAAAACTAACAATACACTTGATAAATTAAATACATATAACACACTGCTAAATAATTGTTTTACTATATCTAACGTAAGTGTACTTTCGGTAAATAACAATCCATAGAGTTCTGTACCTTTTATTACTTTCATCGAAATGCTATAGAAAAACATAGTACCTATTACTTCAAAACACATTAAGCTAATTGCCGCATATGACAATATTGCTAAAACAATTTTTTTACCAGATATCGGTGTTAATCGAAATAATGTACTTTCGGTCATTTTCCCAAACGCAGACATCGCCTGCAGAAATACTAATACCGCAAAAATTATATAAACTAAGAATACTAAGGCAACTATAATCATTTGCCTTACTTCTCCTGATTCTTGTTTAATATAATTCCCCATACTTACAAAAGCGACAGCTGCAATAAATATGAATGACAATAACGAAATGAAAATTTGTTTTTTATTCGCATTGTACATATATATTAAACTGGCCTTCATCTACTAAACACCTCCTTAAACAAATCCGTAACAGCTTTTCCTCTTTGGAAACGTAATTCCTCTACATTTTCATGCAATACACTCTCACCATCTTTTAAAAAGATTACTTCGTCAAAAATATTTTCCACTTCTCCAATTAAATGTGTTGCAATTAAAATAGTACAGTCTTCGCGATAAAACTGTAAAATAAGTTCCAGTACATGCTCCCTAGAAACGAGATCAATCCCGCCCAATGGTTCATCTAGTACGTATAACCTCGCTTTCCTAGAAAATGTTAAAATAATTTGTAGCTTTTCAACCATACCTTTTGATAAAGCTGTAATTTTTTCTTCTAACGGTATTTTAAATTCCGCAATCGTATCTACCGCTTTTTGAATGTCGAAGTCTTTATAAAAATCTCGATAGAAGAATAAAGAATCTTTTACCGTCATCCAATCATCAAATACTGGTTTATCTGACATAAAAGAAACAATTTCTTTCGTTTCTAATCCTACCTTTTTACCAGCAATTGTAATACTGCCTTCGGAAGGATGCTGCAGACCGGCAATCATTTTCAATAACGTCGTTTTCCCGCTCCCGTTATCTCCAACGAGTCCTATAATTTTCCCTTCCGTAATCTCTATGTTTAATTCACGGATCACTGCTTTCAATCCGTATCTCTTCCATAAGTTTTCTATTTTTAATAACTCTGTCATTCGCTCTCCTCCCTCTTCTCGTGTAATGAAGAACGAAGGATTGTAAGAATTTCTTCTTCTGAAAAACCTAAATTGTCCATTCCATCTATAAAAGAATGAAGTAATTCTTTCGCCATCTCTTTTCGCAGCTCCATAATTTTCTCCCCTTCATTCGTTACATATCGACCCATTCCTCTACGTGTGACAACAACCCCATCCCGTTCTAGCTCTTGAAATGTACGCTGAATCGTATTTGGATTTACTTGTAATTCACTCGCTAATTCACGTACAGAGGGAATTTTATCACCAGGCAATAAATGTCCTGTTACGATTTCTTTTTTTATGTATTCCATTACCTGAATGTAAATTGGTGTATTTGGAGAAAACTCTATTTTCATTTCTTCCCTCCTTTTGTATCGGTGTACTAGTTAAATAATACACTGATACAAATAGTTTGTAAATACCCATTTAATTACAAAAATAATAGTGTTATGTAAACAAATCCATAAAGAAAAGCTGTCTTATCAATGAATAAGACAGCTTTTCTTTATGAGTATATATTAAAAATCAAACACGAAGTCATCATCAGCTAACTTTTCAACGTTCGTTGCTTTTACGTAACCATTCCCTTTTACAGAGAAGAAATCATGGTTTTTCGTATCTGTACGTAAACCATTTAAAACGATTGGGTTAATTTCTTCTTCTTCAAACTTCGGCTCAAGTCCTAAGTTCATAAGTCCTTTATTCGCATTGTAACGAACGAAACGATTTACATCCTCTACAAGACCGATAGAAGTGTAAATTTCTTCTGTGTATGCCATTTCAATTTCATATAGTTCCATTAATAACTCTTGTGTTTCTTTTTGCACTTCTTGTTGATCTTCTGCAGAAAGTTCTGCGAAGAGTTGTTGTGCTAAAATACCGACGAATACGCCGTGAATTGACTCATCACGAATTATTAGGTTAATAATCTCACCACTTGCTGTCAATTTACCTTGACCTGCTAAGTAAAGTGGGTAGAAGAATCCACTATAGAATAAGTAACTTTCTAAGAATACACTTGCTACCATCGCCATGTATAACTCTTTTTTCGTTACTTCAGGCTTTAATAAACGACGATAGTAACTAGTAACAATACCAGCTTTTTTCTCAAGTAATGGATGATTGTCTACCCATTCAAAAATATCATCAATTTCTTCTTCAGTAGCTAACGTTGTGAAAATATGACTGTAACTCTTCGCATGTACTTCTTCCATAGCTCCCATGAAAGCTAATACACTTTTCGCTTGTAAATTTTCAAGATGAACAAGTACAAGTGGCATCCCTTCGCCACCTTGTTTCGTATCTAAAAGTGTTAAACCACCTAATACACGCTTATAAGCAACCTGCTCTTCTTTTGATAATTGTGCCCAAGTATTTTTGTCAGAAGATACTGCGATTTCTTCTTCTGTCCAAAACTGAGCGATGTTTTGCTTCCAAAACATTAAACTAAAATCATCTTCTTTTTTGTTCCAGTTTACCGCACGCATTCAATCGCCCCTTCTCTAAATAAACATGAAAAATTGATAACTAAGCATGAGCAGGGTTCAGAAAACCCTGCTCATGATGTCTCACTTTTTATATTAAACGGTACAAGCTACGCACTCTTCCACGCTTAACTTACGTGTTCTCGTATAATAAAGACTCTTCAAGCCTTTTTTATGTGCATAGATGTAGTAACGTGCTAACTCACGTGTTGAAATATCACTATTAACGTAAAGAATTGTACTAATTCCTTGGTCAATATGTTCTTGGATTTCTGCGATTAAATCAATTAATTTAAACTGATTCATATCGTAAGAAGATTTATAGTACCAGAACGTATCTTTTGATAAATACGGCATTGGATAATATGTTGTCGCATTCGCATATGTTCTTGATTCGATTTGACTTACGATCGGCATTACGCTTGAAGTTGCATTTTGAACGTAACTGATAGATTGTGTTGGAGCGATAGCAAGACGGTATGAATTATATAATCCATTCTTCTTCACTTGCTCTTTTAAACTTGTCCAATCTTCTTTTGTTGGAATATGAATTCCTTCAAATAGTTGCTGAACTTTTTCAGTTACTGGGCTGTAATCTGTCGTTTCGTACTTTTCAAAGTATGTGCCATTCGCATAATCAGACTTATCGAAGTCTTTAAATGTTTCGCCTTTTTCTTTAGCGATCTCCATACTTTTTTCAATAGAGTAGTAATTTAACATCATAAAGAATGTACGAGCGAACTCTTTCGCTTCTGCACTTTCATATGCGATTTTGTTTTTTGATAAATATCCGTGTAAGTTCATTGCGCCAAGTCCAACTGAATGAAGCTCATCATTTGCTTTTTTCACAGTTGGTGCATTCGGAATGATCGTCATATCAGACACAGCTGTTAAAGCTTCCATTCCCGCATGAACAGCTTCACGAATTTCTTTATTTTCCATTACATTCACGATATTTAACGATCCTAAATTACAGTTAATATCACGACGGATAATATCATCTGTACCGTAATCATTTATTTCAGAAGTTTCTTGAAGCTGGAAGATTTCTGTCTCGAATGTTCAACCGAGTCCGCTACTCCTCAGTCCGTTGCTCATGCAACTGCTGTATGTCACCATACAGGACAGACTATATCATCACCTACAGCATTACCTGATTAGGTGCTCCGCTTTTCGAACGCCAATCGCTTGCGCTCTACTCCCATAAGGGATAGTCGTTAGGCTTTTACTTATCTTACATACTTCAGAATGTATCTTATTACTTTATGTTGTCCCATAACTCTGCTATACAAAATAATAAGATACATTCTGAACTTTTATATTTTCATTCTAAGATAAGATTTAGCACGGTAGGTTACCTCAAATTTGAGGCTTTCCCCGTTTAACGGAGTTTTCGACTAGCATTTCTACTAGAAGGTGCTACATATTTAACACAAGTTCGACATCTTCACAGTTCCAATATCCTTCAGTGGATGTTGGTTATTTGCATTTGATTTAAACATTAAGTATGGGTAACCAGACTCAAGCTGAATCATAGCAATTTTAATAAGCATATCACGTGCACTAATATCTAGCGGCTTCTTCTTCACTTTCGGATTGCTCATTAATTCATCGTACATTTCATCAATGTCTATATCATCTAAATGCTTTCCGTATTCTTTATATACCGTATAAGGCGCGAAAACATGGAAAGGTTCGTTTTTCTCAGCAAGCTCAAAGAACTTACTTGGAACGATAATTCCGATTGATAGAGACTGAATACGGCTCTTCTCATCGGCATTTATTTTTTTTGTATCAAGGAATTCAATAATATCCCAATGGAAAATGTTTAAGTATACTGCGCCGGCACCTTTTCGTTGCCCAAGTTGATTTGCATATGAAAACGAATCTTCAAGTAATTTCATAACAGGTACTACACCACTTGCAGCGTTATCGATACCTTTAATTTGCTCACCGCGTGCACGTAGCTTAGACAAGTTTAAAGCTACTCCACCGCCGATTTTTGATAATTGCATTGCAGTATTAATGTTAAAGCCGATTGAATTTAAGCTATCATCCATCTCTAACAAGAAACAAGACACCATTTCTCCTCTTCTGCTTCGTCCCGCATTTAAAAAGGTTGGTGTCGCTGGTTGGTAGTTTTGTTTTACAATCATGCTTGCGAAGTGTTTTGCCTTCGCAACATCACCGCGTCCTAAGTATAATGAAACAATTGCTACACGATCTTCATAGCTTTCTAAGTATTGTTTTTGATCATTTGTTTTTAACGCATAATCTTTGTAGAACTTAGATGCTGCCATATAAGATTGGAACTCGAAGTTTTCACCATAAGCGATGTTATATACCTCTTCTACTTCCTCCAAGCTATACTCGTCCAGAACGTTGTAATAGTAATCATATTCTTTCATATACTCCATTCGCTCTGCCACGCTATTAAAATGAACGGTATTTTCTCTAGCTTCTTCCATAAAGACTTCTAATGCCTCTTTATCTTTATGAAGCTGATAAAAACCGTCCTGCATTTGCGTGATTTCATTATTCAGTTCAATGTGTCGCAATCTCCCGCACCCTTTCCTTAAAATATTCTACATCATTATTTGTTCCTGATAACTCAAATTTTGATACAATAGGCACTTCATATTTAGCAGAAATTTTGTCAGCACTTGCACCGAACATGTCTCCCCAGTTACGATTGCCGCTTGCAGATACGCCTTTTAATTTTTCATTATTGCGCTCTAAAAATTCTAAAACACGTTCTGGTACATTGCCAAAACCTGTTGTATACGTAATTAAAACAAAGTCTTCATCTATTACTAGATCTTCACCAATTTGAACGGCCGGCATATTTAATTTGTGAATGAAACGTTTCACGTTTCCTGTCATAGAATCATATGCAACTATCATTTCCGACCCTCCCTCTCCAATCTATACTCTCTGTATGTTGTTTCTTGATTTCTCTATATATTGTATTACGTTTCAAAATAAGACACAAGATATATGTATAAATTCTTTCTTTTTTTAAATTTTACTTTTCGACAAGACAGTCGATTTTTTTCAATACAATGACTATGAAACAACATTCTAAAACTCATGTCAATAAAGTGCTTTTCAAAAAAGTTGTCAACGAATTTAACCTTATTTTTAAAAAAGTTACCAATATATTTTGTCATAAAACGGCAAATGCTGGAGGAATATATTTCTCCAGCATCACGCAAAAAAGAACAGACATGAAACGATAATCTGTTCTAAAAAACGATTACATTTATCAGTTTTACTTTATTAAATATTATACATATACTTTCGGTTCGCGTTACATACTAAAAGATAACTATTATAGAAAAAGATTATTATTATGGAAATTCAACTTATTTATGAAAAGATTATTCTGAGTGCTCAATGCGCAAAATATCTTTTACAAATATATGATGTGGATTTTCATCTTTATCAATCATTGTACATACAGGAGCTTCTTCATCAAAGTACACAATCATTCCTTCTACGTACTGATATGTATGTTGAACTTGTACGGTTACTTTAATTTCTATAGCCTCTTCATATGCTCTTTTTATTTTCTGAAGCATTTTTGCCGAACACTTTCGTTTCTCTGGATACATGACCATCCCCATAAACCTATTGCCAGCTCTATCTTTCCACATATAATCCCAATGCGGTAATATGCCTTGTTTAAAATCGCCCATAATTCTCCTCCCTATATTCTTCTAGTTACGAACGTGGCGTTTCTGAATATGTATAAATTACTTGTCCGCCGCGCTGTGCGTTCCCAATAATATGTTTAAAATCTTCTCGACTTACTACAACTTCTCTGAACGTATAAAATACATCTTTCGTAACAACATACTCCTTTATTTCACCATTTTTCAGCTGATCCAAAATTGCATTTGCTAATTCTTTATCCATGTATTTCACCTCTATGCAATATTTTATTTTATCGTATATTCTATAGGTCAACAACTGTAAAATTATCCAGGTGCTATACCTTCATTTCATTTTCATTATTTTTCAAAAAAGATCTCTTTAGTATATGTCCACTAAATATCATATACTAACATAGCTACTTCTCTATATCAATCATTTCAGCATTCAATTATGCAAAGTTCCATACCACTATGCTACAATATATAAATAGAATTAGGAGGGATACTATGATTCGGAAAGCAAAAAAGACAGATGCGAAGGCAATTGCACCTTTATTATATAACGCTCTGCACGAAATTGCTGAAAAAATCACAGGCAGCACAGTTGAGACAGAAGTATTACTAGGACTTGAAACATGGTTCTCAAAAGAGAGAAATCGACTGAGCTATGAAAACTGTTTTGTATATGTACAAGACGGGGTTGCAGTTGGGGTTATTGTCGCTTATCACGGTAGTGAAGCAACAAGTCTTGATGCACCAATTGTACATTACTTAAGAGAATTACATAAAGATGAATCAATTACATTAGAAAAAGAAGCTGAACTTGATGAATATTACATTGATACATTATCAGTTTCAAGTGCATATGGCGGAAAAGGAATCGGTTCTCAATTAATTGAAGCTGCTGAAATCCATGCAACTGAAAAGGAGCATGAAAAAATCGCATTACTTGTTAATTTAGAAAACAAACGTGCCTATTCACTATATGAAAAACTAGGTTATAAAAAAGATCAAATCGTTATGCTTGTAGGCGAACCTTATGCACACCTCGTAAAAACATTAAACATCAAAATTTCTATATCTTAAAAAGAAAGCACACGATTTATATATAAATCGTGTGCTTTTATGTTAATTTTGTATTTAATATATTTCCATCCATCGCTTCGTGGAATGTATAGGTTGTACATCCCCATGGCTTCCTATGTAAAATAGGAGAACCAGACCATCCCATCGCTCTCAGCTCCGCACCAACCATTGCATTAATGTAATTATGACCTACAAGAGCAATACTTCCATGTACGAGAGCATAACGGTGTAATAAGTAAGCCGCTTGCCTTGCCCTCTCTCTTACTTCCTTATAAGACTCAACACCTTTATGGTAACCAAGTATCCATAATGTTCGCCCGATAAACATCCATACGTTAAGTTTACATTTCAACCATGTTGGAGCATAAAAATTCGTCGGAATTTCAGCTTCCCTAAAAAGAGAATTTTGCATAAAAGATAAAGAATTCATTAATTCAGCTGCTGACTGTATAGCACACCTTTGATTACTCGTTACAATCAACTTTGCTGCTTCAACCGTTTCCATTGTTTCCATTGGTATAGGTGCTTTTTCTGTTATAGTATGTAAGTCATATCCTTTCATCCATTCGTGAAAGGATGTAACCGTCATTGGTTCTATAGTACGATCTAAGCGGCCATGACGAATAAAAGAAATCTTCATTCTTTCCACTCTCCATTCATCACTTACGAACTCTATTATGTACTATTTTTAAATATCATACCACGCAAAAAAAGAAAGTTATACACCTTTACATATCCCAACCACTCTCATGTGTGACCCCAGCATGTATACCATCCATCCCATCAAAATATGTAGTCGTTTCATGATGACGAATCTTTTTTAAATTTATATAAGAAAATACAAATAAAGTTAATGCTATAACACTCCCCACAAATTCAAACATCATTTTACCGCCTCTAATTTCTCCCACTTTAGTAGGTTATTGTATTTTTTCATTATACCCCTATATAAAGATGCGCGCATTTAAACCGTTCTTTTTTTCTAATAACTTGGAGTTCTTGCATATTTTCTTACAAAATGTGAATATTTTTCGAATTTTTACTTTGGAAACATTTACAAACTAGACAATATGGTTCAAAATAAGAGGAAATAAAAAAAACCAAAATTATTCTTTTTTTGGAAAACTGTAACAAGGAGAGTTGCTTATGCAGATCGCAGAAACTGGAGATATCATTGAATTTAAAGGTGGAATGCAAGGCCGTGTTCAAAAAGTAAATCAAAACTCCGTTATTGTAGATATAACAATTATGGAAAATTTTAGAGAACTAGATATGGAACCTCTTACAGTTGTAAGTCATAAAAACTATACTGTCATTAATCAAAATGCATAATATAATAGAAAGAAAGGATCTGTATGTTATACAGATCCTTTCTTTCTATTATATATTAACGATTATCAATTGTTTCTGGATATAGATCATGGTTCATCATACGGTAGTCTGCCATTTGTTCATACTTCGTGCCTGGGCGACCGTAGTTGCAGTAAGGATCAATTGAAATCCCTCCACGTGGTGTGAATTTCCCCCATACCTCAATGTAACGCGGATCCATTAATTTAATTAAATCATTCATAATAACGTTCATGCAATCTTCGTGGAAGTCACCATGATTGCGGAAACTAAATAAATATAGCTTTAAAGATTTACTCTCTACCATTCTTTGTTCTGGAATGTAGCTAATATAAATTGTTGCAAAATCTGGTTGACCTGTTTTCGGACATAAGCTTGTAAATTCAGGGCAATTAAATTTTACAAAATAATCACGGTTTGGATGATTGTTATCAAATACCTCTAAAATTTCTGGGCTATATTCAAATAAATATTTTGTATTTTGATTTCCTAATAAAGTTACATCTTTTAAATCTTCATCTAATCTTCCTGCCATTTTAAACATCCCTTCTCATTATACTCCGCGTTTATTTCCCCATACTAACGCATGAAGCTGTGGCAATACTTTTGCATTATTCATTTCTTTACAGTTAACCGCTTTTTCAATAAGCCACTCGTATTTATCTAATAATTTTTTAATCAACATCGCATCATCCACAGTTTTTGTATCATCATTCCCTACTTGTAAGAAGAATGGAACATCTGGATAACGTTCGTGCATCTTAACTGCATACTCAAAGTCATAATCGTCAAATACTACTACCTTTAAACTAATATCTTTTCCTGCTAGTTTCTGAATAACAGCATCTAACTTCTGAAAATCAGTATTCATCGTCGAACTTGGTGGTTTTGGAGAAATCGTTATCTCATCAATTTGAAGTAACCAATCTTGCCATTTACTCCCTTGCGTTTCGATTGCCGTCCGCATTCCATTCTCTTTTAATATAGAAAGAAGAAACTCAATATTTTTCAACAATGCTGGATTTCCACCTGAAATCGTAACATGAGAAAAATTTTCGCCACCAATTTCTACAAGCTCGTTCCAAACGTCCTCTGCTGTCATCTGTCTAATTTGTTCCTTAGCCGATCCATCCCACGTAAAAGCAGAATCACACCATGCGCAACTATAATCACAGCCAGCTGTACGGATAAACATCGTCTTTTGTCCCACAACCATTCCTTCACCTTGAATGGTCGGACCAAATATTTCTAAGACAGGGATTTTACTCATCGAGCATCCACTCCCGTCTTACTTCCGCATAACTAGTTGGCGTCTCAAAAAGACGAACAAATTCAACACGAGCTCCTTTATATTCGTTCGCACGATTATCTTTTAGTAATGCTTCTGCCATCTTTTCATAAATCCAAACGACCATGTTTTCAGCAGTCGTATTCATTGCTGGTAACGTTTCGTTTAAATAACGATGGTCTAAATAAATTTCTATTTCATTTTTCCAAATTTCTTTTATATCTCCAAAGTCAATCGCAAGACCTATTTCATTTACATATCCACTAATCCCAAATACAACTTTATATGTGTGACCATGTAAGTTTTTACATTTCCCCTCATAACAGTGTAAATGGTGTGCTGCATCAAATGTAAATTCCTTGCTGACCATTACTCTTTTATTATGATATTTGAGCTGTTTACGCTGAATATCCTTGTCCATTTTTTGCAAATTTTCTACGATGCGAAATCCAAAGAAATTATCCATTAGTTATTTGCTCCTTCGCGTTCTTGTAGGTACGTATCTAATCCTGCTTTACGAAGCTGACATGCTGGACATTCACCGCAACCATCACCAATGATTCCGTTATAACATGTTAATGTTTTTTCTCGAACAAACTCGAATGCTCCAAGTTCATCTGATAATTTCCATGTTTCCGCTTTATCAATCCACATAAGTGGTGTATGAATTACGAACGGATAATCCATGGATAAATTTAAAGTAACATTTAACGATTTCACAAACACGTCACGGCAATCTGGATAACCACTGAAATCAGTTTCACATACACCCGTTACAATATGACGTGCTCCAACTTGTTTTGCTAATACAGCAGCAAATGATAGGAATAGTAAATTTCGTCCATCCACAAACGTCGATGGCAATTCACCTTCTTCATGTGTAATCTCCATATCCGTTCTCGTTAACGCATTTGGAGCAAGTTGATTTAATAGACTCATATCTAGCACCGTATGTTTAATTCCTAGCTCTTTCGCAATTTCCGCTGCACACTCAATTTCTAGTTTATGACGTTGATTGTAATTAAACGTTACAGCTTCTACTTCTGCAAACTGCTCTATTGCCCAAAATAAGCATGTCGTACTATCTTGTCCTCCACTAAAAACAACAACTGCCTTTTCTTTTTTCATTTCACTCATTCTCCTTCTCTACTACGAATAAGAAGAAAGAACGTTCTTGAACTGTCACAATAAAAAAACAAAACAATACCTAAAGATATTGTTGTTTCCATAGTTTTTTATAGAGGGAGTTCGCGAACCTCTCCCGTGCAATGCACGGAATTCCTTCTTTCATTGACAAAGCTTATTGTAACATATTGTATACTACCAGAAAAATTTTCTGATTTTTCCGCTATTTTTCATTTCATTTCTTTCATTTTATAGTATGATGAATTTAATGTGAGAAGAGAGGAGGCACCCCACTGAAACCCTTTATTATTTATCTCTTTCTAAATATATTATTCATCCTTGTTACAATGCTCGTATACCATTTATTTTGGAATCAAAAAGGGAAACGTTCTCCTAAATTAAATTCAGCTATATTTATTGCATTATGTTGCCTCGCTACCATACTATGTATTACTTTCGGAGCAAAAACAAATTATGGATTTCAATTTGATATGCGCCATATCGTATTAATTGTCGGTACATTAACAGGGGGCCCTATTGCTGGTGCTTCCATCTTAACTGTATTAAACATATACCGCTTCTTATTAGGGGGAATAGGTGTTTTTCCATCCCTTATCGCCTCGGTTCTACTGTTTATTGTTCTACTATTAACATACAAACTATTTAACCGAAGTTCTAATCGAATAAAAATAGCACTCGCTATCTTTTACAGTCTCATATTTGGCTTGGGCTGGGTACCTTCTTTCCTCTCAGAGGTTACAAATAGCGCCGATTACATACCCCATATTATCGTGTACGAAATATGTACAATAATTGGAACAATCCTTATTTTATATTTGCTACACATACTACAAATGCAAGTTCGTCTTCAAAACGAACTTATGAATGCCGAAAAATTCCATTTAATTGGAGAAATGGCAGCGTCCATCTCTCATGAGATTCGCAATCCATTAACTTCAACAAAAGGATTTTTACAACTCTTGCAGTCAAATACATGCACTGAGCAAGAGCGAAAATTATATATCGACATAGCCATCAACGGAATCGAACAAGCAAATCATGTTCTTACAGATTATTTAACCTTTGCAAAACCAAGTATTGAAAAAGAACAAAGATTACAGTTAGAAGAAGAACTACTACATGCATTATCGTTAATTACACCGCTTGCTAATTTAGCAAATGTGCGTACACATTATATAAAGCAAAGCACTTCTTTTTTTATCGCGGGAGAAAAACAAAAACTAAATCAATGCTTGTTAAATATTTTAAAAAACTGCATTGAGGCCATGCCAAAAGGCGGTGATCTTTATTTCACATTAGTTCCTGATCATAAGCATATTCAGTTGTATATAAAAGATACAGGAATCGGTATGGATACCGAACAAGTGAAACGTCTTGGCTCTCCTTTCTACTCAACGAAAGAAAAAGGAACTGGTCTTGGAATGATGGTCGTGTTCAGTGTTGTTCAAGCTATGGACGGAAAAATCGATATTATAAGCGAAAAAGGTACAGGTACAACCTTCTTATTAACTTTTCCACTCATACAAAAAACGTGATGAAATAATCATCACGTTTTTTCTGTTCCTTCAACTAATTCAGCAAAGGCTTTCACTTTACCATGTGGTTTTTGATTTTCTTTACGTGCTTTCCACGCGCGCTCTTCTTCTTTCTTTTTCTTGGACATACTTTTCAACTCCTTCTGTTCTTTCTCCATGTAGTATTCCAAAATAAGAAAGAAAACTATGCACGTATCAAAAAAGAAGTGGTCTCCCACTTCCTTCTGATTATCGTTGCAAAATTGCGTGTTTCGCCTCTTTTAACTGCGTAAGATGTCTTTGTTCATGCAAATCAAGAAATTGAACCCACTGATACAAATTCAACTCATTAAAAATAGGATGCTTTAATCCATTTTCAAATAAATCTTTTTCATCTACCACACTATGAAGCGCGTGTAATAGTTCTTGTCGTGAATGTTCTAGTAATTGAATTCCTTGCTGTTTTTTCATTAACGTTTCTGTTGGTTCCATTTGCTGAGGAGCTTCTCGTTTATGTGTGCGATCAAGCGTAAGTTGGAGGTCTTTAAATGGAGTCGTGTTTCTTTCATTTTTTTGTAAAGCATATACAAGGGCAGATGTAACTGATTGTTCAACTAAATGCAAGTGATGCAAAATTTGAATAATACTCCATTTATCACGGCGTGGCTTTACATTCACTTCTGTATCATTTAACATTTCAATTTCTGATAATAGCGTGCTTCGAGTAGACTGTAATGAGTTCACCAAACTTTCTAAACTCACATCCATATTAGATTGAAGCATACTTCTTTCCCCCCTTTTTGTTGGTGAAAAGAGGTGCTCCTTATTAGAAACACCTCTTTAGTATTCTGAATTTTCTTTTCTTTTATTATCTCATCATTTTCTCTTTATGTCGATGTTAAACATGTGAAAAAAAGCGCATGTTTTTTACAATTTTGTGTCGTCAATCGCACGTAGCCATGCTTCAATTTCTGTAATGACACTTTTCACACAGCCTTCAGCAAATGGTGATGTTAAATTTGCAACTTCTACTAATTCCAAAAATGATTTACTTCCACCTTGTTGACACAAATTCACATAATCTTCCCATGCCTCTTGTCTATTATCTCTTGCACGTTTCCAAAATTGCAGTGCGCAAATTTGTGCTAATGTGTAGTCGATATAGTAGAACGGCGAGCTATAAATATGTCCTTGACGTTGCCAGAATCCACCGCGCTCTAAATAATCATTATCTTCATAATCACGATGCGGCAAATACTTTTTCTCTATATTACGCCATGCTGTCTTTCGCTCTTCTGGTGATGCTTCTGGATTTTCATATACATAATGTTGATATTCGTCAACAGATACACCATACGGTAAAAACAGAAGTGCTGAACTTAAGTGAGAGAAATAATATTTATCTGCATCTTCTTCAAAGAATGACTTCATCCATGGCCATGTAAAGAATTCCATACTCATAGAATGAATTTCACATGCTTCATACGTTGGCCAATTGTATTCTGGAATTTCAAACTTACGACTTTCATATACTTGGAAAGCATGACCAGCTTCATGTGTTAATACATCAATGTCGCCAGATGTTCCGTTGAAGTTTGAGAAAATAAATGGCGCTTTATAATTCTCAATATATGTACAATATCCGCCACCAGCTTTTCCTTTTTTCGCAACTAAATCTAATAAATCATTGTCTAGCATGAAATTGAAAAATTCATCCGTTTCAGCCGATAACTCTTTATACATCGTTTTCCCATGATTAACAATCCAATCCGCATCTCCTTTTGGAGTTGGATTACCAGTAGCAAACTCAAAGTTTTCGTCGTAATATGCTAACTTCTCTACACCGATACGTGCTTGTTGTCGCTTTCTTAATTCCGTTGTAACGGGAACGATATAATCAAGTACTTGCTGACGATAATTCGCCACCATTTCCGCATTATAATCTGTACGGTACATTCTTGCATATCCAAGTTCAACAAAGTTTTTGAAACCTAAAGATTTGGCGATTTTCGTTCTCACTTTAACAAGCTCATCATAAATACGATCTAACTCTTCCTCATTCTCAGCTAAAAATCCGTAATATGCCTCACTTGCTACTTTACGTTCATTTCTTTCTTTCCCTTGCATAAATGGAATCAGTTGCGATAACGTTCTTTCTTCTCCTGCAAAGTCAATTTTTGCAGATGCTAATAACTGCGTATATTGTGAAGATAATTTATTCTCTAATTGTAAATCTTTCACAACTTCATCAGAGTATGTTTTCAAATCACACTCCGCTAAAGCAAATAATTGCTTTCCATAATACGCTTCTAATTCTTCACGGAATGGAGAATGAATTAACGCATTATAATACTTTGTACCATATCCTTGTACAACTGGAGAGAATTCATCAAAGAAATCTTGCTCTTCCTTATAAAAAGCATCTGTCGTATCAACAGAATGACGAATGTAACAAAGATTCCCCATTGTACCGAAGTCGTTGCGAATTTCGTTAATTGAATTGATGACTTGTTTTTGTTCTTCTACAGTTTTTACATTATCAAACTTCTCTAAAGCAACAGTAAACTTTTCTTTTAATTCTTCAATATTTGGCCGTTTATATTCATAGTCTTTAAATGACATGAACGAGCCTCCTCTCCATTATGTGCATCCTTACTATAATTCAATGCTTACTTACAAATCTCCTCTTATTCTTCAACAAAATACGGCAGATGCTGTCATAATTACATGTAAACAAAAGAGCCTTGGATTTCTTTATCCAAAGCTCTTTTGGAACATACTATTATTTTTCATATTTTCCAATCTTTTTTAATAGAGCAAGTAA
This sequence comes from Bacillus sp. M5A3_1b, assembly GCF_053345335.1. Classification (NCBI taxonomy): domain Bacteria; kingdom Bacillati; phylum Bacillota; class Bacilli; order Caryophanales; family Bacillaceae; genus Bacillus; species Bacillus sp. M5A3_1b. Next base: position 407,600 of record NZ_JBKEZY010000002.1, read on the forward strand.
TTCATCCTTTTCCTCTTTCGTTAACATTTCAAAAGACTGATGTATAACTTGCTCATGCCCTGGAAAAATAGAAGCAATAAAGCTCTCTCCAGATTCAGTTAGTTGTGCATAAATAACACGTCTGTCATTCGGGCACGGAATTCTCTTTACTAGCCCCTTTTTCTCTAGCTTATCTACAACATATGTAATGCTGCCACTAGCTATTAAAATACGCTCACCAATTTGCTGAAGTGGTTGACCGCCTTTATGATATAACAATTCTAATACAGCAAATTCAGTTGGATTTAGCCCGTTACTTTGTATAGATTTATTTGTAGTATCCATAACAGAACGATGTACACGAGATAATGCAATAAATACTTTTAAAGATTGAGAAATATCTTCTCGTTCATTATTTGATGTCATACAACTTTCAACCCTTCACTTAAATTCTCAGTAATAAAAAGAAAAAACAACTTAGTACTTCATGTAAATTCCGAATGAGTATTCACTCATTCATTTCCTCTCCCCAAATATATTATGAATGATTCTTGAATAAAAACATGACAATTTTAACATAGTTTATATATAATGATAATAAAAAAGAAGGAGTACCAAATTTGAAAGTCAAATTCCACAGCATAGTTTTATATATAGTGCTTGTTATCCTACCAACGATAGGAATTGGTGCTACATTTTATTCATATCATTCGTATAAAATGAAGCAGGAAAACAAACTATCTGCTCACACGGTTCTCTTTTTATATAGAGACTATTTAGATCATCACCTTGGTGAAGCAATTTCCGCATTAGAAATGCTCTCAAAGGTCGTAGGAACCGAGACTGGAAATATAAATGGAGTTAAACAAATTGTACATGATACAGATGGAAACGATACACGTTTTTCTGGTTTATATTACGCTACATCAGAAGGCATCATTACAATCGCATCCGAAGGCGACCGACCACCTGTTGATGTCTCAGATCGCAAATATATTCAAGACGTATTGCAAACGAAGAAAACAACTGTATCATCAGCCATTACAGATCGTGTTCTTGGACATCAAGCTATTATGATTGCTTCTCCCATTTTCAATAAACAGAAGGAAATCTCAGGCTTATTGTTAGCAAGTTTACGCTTTGACTACATTTCAGCATCTTTAAATGCCATTAAGCCACAATATCATTTTGAAGTAACTGATAAACATGATGTAGTTTTTCTCACCGATGATAATAACGAAACAAGTGATGCGCATTCTAATATGCTTACTACCCCACTCCAAAGATTAAATTGGAAGGTCTCTGTTTCTCCATTGCCTATCCATCAAAAAACTTTATATCAGTGGGTTGCAATAGAGTGTATAGCTACTTTATTTTTAATGTCCATTTTATTTTTACTTGCTCAATATATGTTGTTAAAACGTCAAACAAAACTGGAAAGACAACAAAATGAACTACAAAAAATTGAATTGGTTGGAACTTTTGCAGCTAGTACAGCCCACGAAATCCGTAATCCTCTTACCGGAATTAAAGGGCTCGTCGCTCTATTAAAAGAGAAATATAAAGATGAACAAGATCAGTTTTATTTTTCCGTCATCGAACAAGAGATAGAACGGATTAATGAAATTGTAAGCGAATTTCTTATTCTTGGAAAGCCAACTGCTATCATTGAACAAACATATGATGTGAGAACCATTCTAAATGAGGTAGCATTAATTATTCAATCTGAGGCGAATCTACATAACATTGTATTCCATTTACATTTGCCAGACCATCCTGTTCATATCCGTTGCTCAAAAGACCATATGAAACAAGTGGTTTTAAACATTACAAAAAATGCAATTGAAGCCATGAATTCTGGTGACACACTGACCATTTCCGTAACAAACAATGAAACACACGCACAATTGAAAATCACAGATACTGGAAAGGGAATTCCGAAACATATTCAAAAACACCTCTTTCATCCGTTCTTTACTAATAAAGATACTGGAACCGGTCTTGGACTTGTCATATGTAAACGAATTGTAGAGATGTACAATGGGCATATTTTTATTGATAGTATAGAAAATGAAGGAACGACAGTTCATATCGAAATTCCGTTACACCTAGTATAATTATCCTTATCCCAAAAGGGTAATTATACTTATTTCATAAAACCAGCCACAAGCATTCGCCAAAAATTACTTGATTTCCCTTCATACCCAATTTGAAAAATAGGTACCTTTATAATTGATAACCATTTTGGTGTTTGTTTTTCTTTATAACACTGGTACTGTAAAATAAGCTTGTCCAATTCTTGACTCACTTGAATTGTCTCCATACTATTTAACCCACTTGTTAAACCTAATTGAATCATTTCTTCACGTTTCATATGAATATCACGTGAAAGCTTTTCTAATGTGTACTTCCTTTTTACAGTAAACATCCATATCCCCCTTATTATACTTCCGTGCTCTCGACTTTACTTCTCCATCGGCCTTTTAACTACTTAATCATATTTGAATTTGAAGAATCAGAAAATTTAACATTTTCTCCCTGTAATTTACAAATCTTTACCCTCACTTTGAGAATTATTACAAATTATTCTATCTTTGTAAATACATTCGCAATAATAGACATTTTTTTCATCTTCTTTTTTTACAAATACCAATTAAATAGCGGATTCTCTATTTTCCATATACTTTTCTTCGACATTTTTTGTTTAATTTATATAAAAACGCAAAACATAATGATGATTGATAAAGTGAAATTTAATCATTGGGGATTTTGTCCATTCCTCACCGCTCGCAAATAGCGGGATAAAATAGAAAGGAAATATTTATATGCGCAAATATACGATTGCATTACTTATATTTACTATGTTTTTACCATCCTTCTTGTTTCCTGTTCAAGCAAAGGCCCATACAAACAAAGTCGCTATTGTCATTGATGACTTCGGCAATAATATGAAGGGGACTGATAAAATGTTATCACTTCCTATTCCACTGACTATTGCCGTTATGCCTTTTCTCCCTTCCACAAAGGAAGATGCGATAGCGGCTCATAAGAAAGGGCACGAAGTTATTATACATATGCCAATGGAACCTATTAAAGGTAAAAAAGAATGGCTTGGACCAAAAGCAATTACAACTGATTTAAGCGACGAAGAAATAAATAACCGACTCGAACAAGCGATTCAAGAAGTACCGCATGCAATTGGCATGAACAATCATATGGGATCAAAAGTGACCGCGGACGAAAGAATTGTACGACTTATACTTGCAGCTTGTAAAAAACACGGTTTATTTTATTTAGATAGCAAAACAAATCCTAAGAGTGTTGTCCCAAAAATCGGGAAAGAATTAGGAGTGCCTATTATTGAAAATCAATTATTTTTTGATGATGTGTATACAGCGGCACATATTTCAAAACAAGCCCAATTACTTATTAAAAAACTTCAAGAAAAACCGATTATGGTAGCTATTGGACACGTTGGACCTCCAGGTGAAATTACATCACGTGTTATAGAAACTTCTATTCCTAACATTCGCGCGCATGCAGATTTTATTTTTTTATCTGATTTAGCACTATCTCCACCTCCTGTTTCAAAATAAGATTCATTACTCACACTAAAAAGGTACCAATCTGCATATAGCAAATTGGTACCTTTCCTTTTCACCTTAAATATAATCTACATGACTCACCCTGAATCCTTTTTTCTCTATTTTTTCGATTAATTGCTTTAATCTTTTTTCATTTAACTCATCTGCTATATTTACGATAACGCGGCGAATATATTGATCACCGTTATCTAGTGTAAATAATCCACCGATATTAAATGCTTTCAACAATGTCCCAAGTTCTTTAATCGTTCCCTTACAATCTTGTGTTGCAATTGTTAATATATAACCACCCGTCCGCATACCGAATGAATCTTCAATAACATCAAATATATTGGAATGCGTTAAGATACCGACAAATTCATTATAGTCATTTAGCACAGCTAAAAATGGAAGTCGACGAATAACATAAAATGCTCTAAAAAAAGAATCCTTTTCAAAAATAAATGCGGAGGAATCCCCCAGCATATGTTCCGCACTTAATTTCTCTAATCCGCTATTACACTTCTTTTCTAAAAGATCTACTTTATAAATAATCCCTATGAATTTCTTTTCATCTTCTGCTAATACAGGGATTGCTCGAAATCCCGTTTCATTCATAATGTGCAAAGCCTCTTCACCTGAATCATTCATTTTGCAAAATGTTACTTGCTGTTTTGGCAGAAAATGATATTTAACTCGCAAAATATGTTCCTCCTTACATGTCAACATGTAATCTATATATAATAAGGAGACCTATATTTTATGAGTGAAATTATTTTTAAAACGCTTTCATTTTTTATTGACTTGTAACGACATCACAAACATTTTATATAACAGAGCTCTTTGCACCTTTTATCATTAACAACTTTACATGATAATTCATTAAATATTCTATACCCTCTAGCCATTTTTTCGCTTCTTCTGGAGTTTTCCCCCACACAATCATGCCATAATTATGAACAAGAACTACTCCTCCACCTTCAATAAAATTCGGTACATTATTTTCTAATAAATCAGCAAATTTCTTCTCATCTTCTACAATGGGAATTGTCATTTCTGTTATACCTTCTTTTCCAAAAACACGTTCCACACTACGTTTATCGAATGTTACTTCCCCTTCTTCTCCATATAACTCTGATATTAAATGACTATCTACAGTCTGCACTTGTAAAATACATTCTGCACTACTTTTTTTATAAATATCCGCATGCATAAACGATTCTGCAGCTGGTTTTTCTTCATTTTCAAATACTGGCTCACACATACAATTAACAACAATAAAGTCTTCTTCTGAAAATAACCCTTTATCTCTTCCCTCAACGTTTATTAAAAAAGTTAATGGCTCTTTTGACGTACAGAGTGATAAACTAATTTTTGTACCATAAAACCAATCACGAAGTGCCAATTCAGATTTCACATCTTTTAATTCATTCCATTTTTTTAGAAAAAATAACATTTCGTCACCCCCGGCATAATATTTATATAATGTTCGAATCCTTTCTATGTAAAAGGAGTATTTTTTGATTATTCTAAAAATTTAATTGAATTATCACATGATAACGCCTTTTTGTCAATATAGTTTCATAGCTCTTCTTTAAAATGGGCCATCCATATATCTATACTTCTGTCTATTCCCTATTTCATTTTGTACATAAAAATGCGTTATTCTTTTTAAATCAAAGAATAACGTATTTTCTCATCTTTTATTTCTTTATTGCATTATATAAAAACTGTGCATATTGTTCACGTGTTACGAAATCATCACCTAAAAAGTTTCCTTTTCCATCACCTTTTGATATATTATTATCCGCTAAAGCTTTCACATAGCCTTCTGCCCAATGACCTTTTGGTACATCTTTAAACTCTATTACTTCTTCAGCTACTTTTTCATTTACAACCTTTTGAATCACAGAACCAGTGAAGAAAATACCTGTATCATTAAATGGATCTTTCACTCCAAATTCATATACTTTCTCACCTGGTGTACTCCATTTCACTACACCATTACTATGCGTACCACCATCACTCTTCAGACGGATTTTTGTAGATACCTCACCGTCTTTTTCGTATATAGGTACTTTTACTTCTTTATTTACTTCTGTATCCTCTAAAAAGACTTTTTGGTTTTGAACATTAATATAAGCTTTCTTACTTAGTTCTATCACTGGTCTAACATCACGGATTTCATTTGCAACACAACTTAAATATACTAACTTATTCAACCTACTAACTGGCGATAAGTCTGAAATATAATTTGCTTCTAAATCAAGTTTTTGTAAGTTTACTAGATTTGATAATGGAGTAATATCCTTTAACTCATTATTAGGTAAATCTAATTCTGTAAGCTGAGTCATTTTAGCAAGTGGTGTCACATCTTCAATTTGATTTTTCCCGATAAATAATTTATTTAATTGCTTCATTTGATCAATACCCGATAAATCTTTAACTTTATTACGCGTTAATACTAAGTCTTTTAAAGGTAATGAATATAACGGTTTAATATCTTCAATTTGATTACCTGCTGAAGTTAAGTATGTTACATTTTTTAACGCGCTTAATGGAGCAACATTCGTAATTTTATTATTTGCTAAATTCAAGTAATCTAGTTGTTCCATTTTCGCTAATGCTGTTACGTCTTCTATTTGGTTGCCTGATAGATATAAACTTTTTACATTTTTCATTTCAATGAGTGGTGCAACGTTTGTAATTTTATTATTACTCAAATCAAGCGATGCTAAATTATCCATCTTAACAAGTAGTGTTACATCTGAAAATTCATTACCACGTAAAACTAAATGATTTAATTGCTTTAAATGCGCAAAGAACAACGGATCTGTTATCTTCGCATTCGCAACTGTTAAAGATTTTAAATTTGGCATATATTTTAATCTCAGTATCGTATGTACGTTCACTAGCTGTTGCCACCGACTGGTTTGCTTCAGCTTTTAGTGCTGCTAATGCTGGAGTAGAGTATATAGCAAATGGAATTGCTAATGTTGTGGCTACTACTAGCGCCTTAATATAACTTTTTTCAAAATAATATCCTCTATCATACATAATTTTTACAATTGATAAATGTTATCAATTGTAAAAATAAATGATAATATTACATTAGGTTTATATTTCCAAAGATAAAATATAAAAAAACCCTTTAATCAAAGGGCCTTTTTACCTAGCGTATGAAGAATTTCACTTTTTTCTTTTTCATTAATAAAACCAATTTTTTGCAAAATATTTGCATACAATACAAGTTTATTATATATCCGTTCTGACATGCTTCTCCCTTCTTTCCTTCGACCAACTTTTTTTGTATTGGTAAATTATATGAAAGAGATGAGAAAATGTGTCCACTTTTTGCATACATACAAATCTTTTATCCCGCTATTTGCGGACAGTAAAACTCCCACCTCAAAAACAGGTGGGAGTTCAATTTATTTAGCAAATTGTCCATTGAATATTATGCTTTTTGACTTCCTCTTCAAAACTATAGGGCATTTTCTTATCACAAATTACATGTTGAATACGTGAAAATGCTGCTATTCGGTAATTTCCTTTTACCCCTACTTTTGTATGATCACATAAAATATATGTTTTCTCCGCTAATTTCAGCATCGTTTCTGACAGTTTCGCCTTTTCTAATTCAAAACTAGAAACCCCAAAACCAGGTAACAATCCATCAATCGAAACGAATGCTTTATGAAAATGAAATTGCTGGATTACTTGCTGCGAAATAGACCCTGACACACGTGAATGCTTTGGAGAGACTTTTCCACCAATAAATAAAACTTCACCGTGAAACATCTTTTTATTAATAGAAGAAATTAATTGTGTAGCTACTGGAAATGAACTTGTTACAATCGTTAAATTTTTACGATGAACAAGATATGGCACCATTTGAAGTGGTGTACTTCCATCATCAATCGCAATCACATCTCCATCTTCCACAAACGTTGCTGCTTTATACCCAATTCTCTTCTTCTCTTCTATATGCAGCATCTCTCGTTCTAACATTGGTGCCTCTATTCCAGCTCCCGGAAGTTGGACGGCTCCGCCATACACTTTCTTCAACTTCTTTTCACGATCCAATTCTTCTAAATAACGACGAATCGTCTCTGTTGATACAGCAAACTCTCTCGCTAACTCTGAAACTTTTACTTTCCCTTTAAACTCTACCTTCTCAAGAATGGTTCGCTTTCTTTCTTCACCTACTACAGACATAGATTCACCCCATTGATTTCTACCTCATACACTGCCTTACTTATACAAAGTTATAACTTTCTTTTTCAGTGAAAACTTCTTCATGAATATGAATACCACGCTTTTTTAGTTCATCAAAAATAATTTGTGGATTTACAAAAGCTTCCTCCGGTGTCACAACACCAACTTTGTTTACACTCCCTTTTGCGATTAACTCTGTAGCAATCCCAAATGGAATACCGACGTTTCTCGTATAAGCTCTTAATTTTTCCCATCCTACAACAGAACCATCAGATAACGGGTGTGTATGATATAATACGTGCCTTTGTTTCTCATTATTTTTCATACCTATTACTTCTACATGAAGCGCATAACCGTAAATTTCTGTTTCTTGCCCTTCTTTCGATTGCAATAAATACTTCGAAATACAATCCATAATGCCAATTTCTTTCCCATTTATGTCAACTCGATCATTACGCAATATACCATAATCATATAAAGCACGTACGAGCTGCATATTTTGCTTTGGCCAAGTTCCTCTCGTCTCTATCAGTTTGACCCCTTTATTTTCTAGTGCTTTTGCTAACGTAATCGTTTCAGAATGCGGTATTATATACTGCGTTTCCTTACCATAAGGCGCCGGTAAATCAATTTCTCTCGGACGCGCAAACGGCGGTACTTGCTTAAACTCACCATCTTCATATACTGTACGCGATGGTAAATGTGGATCATATTCATATGTCGTTGTTTCTGTAATTGATGCAGAAAAAGCAATTGGACGGTAGGAGCCATGACTTACACGTACTGACTCTACAGTATCTAGCTGATTTGCTGCATGCATTGCCATCATTTGCGTTACACCTGGCGTCATACCAAAACCAGGTAAACACGTTTTTTCATTTTGAGCAAATATAGAATGAAATTCATTTTCTTCACCAAATCCATTCAAATTCACACCGTGACAACCTGCTTCTGCAATACATCGAGTAGACAATCCATTTAACTTAATTGTCGTACCGTCCATTACAATGTCATAACCTTTCATTTTTGCAACCGTATCCTCGTGATTCGTTACATCTACTTTCACAAAATCAACACGAGGATCGTTGAGCCATTCTACTACTTTCAGGCCCTCTTCTTCATTAAAATCAGCTACTGTAATCGCCTCAAAAGATGAAAATTGCACTAAATCTAAAATTGCTTCACGACAAATTTTACCTGCTCCACCTAAGCAAAATACTTTCAACCTATAACAACTCCTTTAGCGATACTATCAACTAAGCGATTGATATCTGCCTCATGTACATCACCGATATTTCCAATGCGGAATGTATCTACTTTTGAAATTTTACCTGGATAAATAACAAACCCATCACACTTTAATTCATTATATAACTGCCCAAAATTGAACCCCTCTTCTGGATAAATGAAGGATGTAATAATAGGCGATTGATATTTTTCATCTACTAGTGGCTTAAATCCGATTTCTCTCATTCTATTCACTAATATTTTTTGATTGTTATAATATCGATTGTAACGTGCTTCTACTCCGCCCTCTTTTTCTAATTCAAGTAGTGCTTGATAAAAAGCGTGTACAACATGTGTAGGTGACGTAAAACGCCATTTCCCATTTTGATGTTCCATCGTTTCCCACTGATCAAATAAGTCTAATGATAATGAACGTGCCTGCCCTTTACATTTCACCAATTCATCGCGCTTCGCAATAACAAAGCCAAATCCAGGAACCCCTTGAATACATTTATTCGCACTACTAATTAGAAAGTCAATTTGCAACTCAGCGATATCTATTTCAATACCACCAAAACTACTCATTGCATCAACCAGTGTTACTTTTCCGTATTGCTTCCCTAATTTACATACATCTACAATTGGATTGATAATACCTGTTGTTGTTTCACAATGAACAACTGCAATATGTGTAATCTCTTTATCTCGTTGCAATATCTTTTCTACTGCTGCAATATTAGTGGGCTCCCACTCTTCTGTTTGACTGACCACCACATCTATATGTAACATCTCTGCCATTTGTACAATTCGCTTACCATACGCACCATTTGTACATACGAGCAGCTTTCCATTTTTAGGAACGACAGATCCAATCACTGCTTCAACTGAAAACGTACCGCTTCCTTGCATGAGAACAGTTGTATATGTCTCTTTTTCCTTCGTTGCTAACGATACAAGCTTAGCTCTTACCTCTTGTACCATTTTGTTATATTCAGCATCCCACGTACACCAATCGTATAACATAACTTCTTTTACTGTTTTGGTTGTTGTTAATGGTCCAGGCGTTAATAATAAATAGTGATTTTCAGTCATGATCCTATTCCCCTTTTATGAAATAATAAGTTCTTGTTTCTCGATATGTTCCATTACGTTTTCGAGTTCCTGCATCGTTTCTATCGTAAAGTGAGCCCCATTTTCAACGAAACGATTGCGAACTACTTCTATTTTTTCACGAAGTTCCACCGGATCCATATTCTCCACTTCCTCTTCAGTTAAGCCGAGTTCGCTACTGCCGAGAATTACACCCACTGTCCACATACCAGCATTTCTTCCCTCTTTCATATCTGATACTGTGTCTCCAACTTTTATCATATGATTCATTGGATATACACCAAGCTCCATCGCATTTTTATAGCACATCCACGGATACGGACGACCTGCTGGAACATCATCTGGTGTTACAAGAAAATCAGGTTTATACCCTTGTAGTGCTGCTTCTTTTGCTACAATATCCATCATTTCTCTCGTATAACCAGTCGTTGAACCAATTTTAATTCCTCTTTCACGTAAAGAAGCAATCACTTCTTTTACTCCATTAATCGGCGACGCATAGCGCGGTAATATAGCGAAGAGAATCTTTTCGAATTCTTCATACATCTCCTGAATGTCTGCTTCTGTTGGTAATTGTCCGAAAATACGATTCCACTCACTCGCAATACGAGGCATCTCTGTTAATGCCCTAACATGATCAATTTTCAATAATCCCATTGGCTTACGGGCTTCTTCTGCAGTAATTGCCACACCACGTTTATGGAAAATCTCCATAAATACTTCCAGTGGTGCAAAACATCCGTAATCAACTGTTGTACCTGCCCAATCAAAAATAACTGCTTCTACTTTCATCCAATCCATCACCCTTCTTATTTATCCCGCGTTAACGGGCAGTAAGATTTCCCCCTCAAAATTCGGCTGGAGCAAAAAAGTTAAGTGGGAGATCAACTGCCCGTAAACGCCCGATTGGTTCAACTAATAATCAGTGGGGGAGGAACACCTCCCCACTGATTAAAGTTTCACTTTATCTTTTTTGCCATTGTGACGTTCGGTTACGAAGTGCTTTCGTTCCCCATTCATATACAACTCTCACTACAATATTTGTAACAACAATAAGTACACTCATTGCAGCTGCTGGTGCTACATTTCCTGCATCGTCCATATTTACAATTGATACGGCAGCTAGTTTAAAATCAGCTGCATACAGGAATACAACTGCTGAGACAGTTACCATTGAATTTACGAAGTAGTACATTACCATTTCTAAAATGGCTGGTAAACACATCGGTACCGTAACTCGAAAAAATGTTTTATAAAACGGTATCCCCATCGACTGTGAAACAAGTTCAAACTCTCGATCTAATTTCTTTAAAGCTGTCGTTGCCGTAACAAATGTTACAGAATAAAAATGAATGATATTGACTAGTACTAGCACAGCAATTGTTCCGTATAGAGAATGGAACGGATTCGTTACGGAAAGTCCAAAGATTTGTATTGTTGGTTGACTAAAGAAGAAGACGTAGCCTAACCCAAGTACTAAACCTGGTATCGCTAAAGGGACGATAGAGAAAAAGTAACCTGCTTTTCGGAAAAATTGTAGCTGATCTATTTTCTCAATCGCATAAGCGAACATAAATGTTAAAACCGCTCCAATAACCGCAGTAATTGCTGAAACAATTACGCTATTTTTAAATGCTTCAAGTCCATCTCCTGTTAAACTGGAAAAATTAAAATGCTCAAATGTAAAGCTCATATTATATGGCCATACTTTCACACTTGCAGCAATACCAACTGCCACAAATAATAGAATGATCATAAGCGTTACTACGCTACAATATACGAACGAAATAACATCTCGTTTCTTATTATTTATTATTCTGTAAGGTACTGATTTGGAAGATAAGAGATTCGCCTGCTTTCTTTGCGTAATGCGATCAACTGCAAAGGCAAATATAGCTGGGATTAATAAAATCATTCCGACAGTTGCACCCATCGGCATATTTTGCTGCCCAATTACTTGCTTATATACGTCAGTAGCAAGTACATTATATTGCCCACCAACAATTTTTGGTGCCCCAAAATCAGTGAAACTAAGTGTAAACACAACGAACATCGCACTAATTAATCCGTACTTTACACTAGGTAAAGTAACAGTGAAAAATTGCTTTGTTTTACTCGCTCCTAACATATTAGAAGCTTCATATAAACGATAATCAGAGCCTTGAAAAGCAATTAATAATATAAGAAATGCTTGCGGAAATGTATACATGACTTCAGCCATTACAATTCCTACTGGTCCATATAAAGGGATTTGTATCCCTTCAAACAAACCAAACATTCCTTTCGTTACTAACCCTTGATTACCAAATAAATATGTAAGTGCGATACCATGCATCATCGTTGGTGCGAATAATGGTAACAACGCAATATATTGAAATACACGCTTTCCAAACACATTCGTACGAGCGATCGCATAGGCGTAAGCGAAAGCAAGTGTCACTGCAATAATTGTTGTCGCACCCGAAATCCATATCGTATTTTGTAATGATTGAACTAGCGTTGGTGTTGTGAAATATTTACTGAAATTCGCAACACCAATGAAAGCTCCATCTTTATCATAAAAAGCTTGTGAAAACAATTGTAATAGAGGTAATACAAGCATGATCAAAAACGCGAGAAGCATACCAATAATTAATAGTCTTTGTATCCACTCTTCTTTACCGATACGTCTCTTAATCTTTTTTTTCGTACTTTCTACCTTAAAATCTTCTAACATCTCCATCTATACAATGACCTTCTTTCCATATGACAACATATGATTTTCTGAGAAAGAGATTTGAATCGGCTTTCCTTTTCTAATTGCGGTTGCTTCTACTTCTGATGCCAATATATCCACTACAATTTTCTCGTTATAAAGATGTGTTTTTTCTTCTACGACCCGCACTTCCGTCCGATATACAGATCCGCGAAATTCCATGCTTTCCACAACCGTTTTAATACCATCCTTTTGTACAACTGTTACATGCTCAGGACGAATTGCATGTTCTTCATCGTTTTTCGAAAAGAAATTAATAGAACCAATAAAATCTGCCACAAATGGATTGGCTGGTCTATGATAAATCTCCTCTGGTGTGCCAATCTGCATAATTTCCGCATGATTCATTACAACAATTTTATCGGCCATCGTTAATGCCTCTTCTTGATCATGCGTAACCATAATAGTTGTTACTCCTACTTTTTCTTGTAAATCACGCATTTCTCTACGTAACTTTTCACGCACTTTTGCATCTAAAGCAGATAATGGCTCATCGAGTAACAAAATATCCGGAGACAGAGCGAGCGCACGTGCAAGTGCTACTCGCTGCTGTTGTCCACCAGACATTTGAGCAGGATATTTATCTTTTACATTCAGCAAATCTACAAGTTCTAACGCCTCTAGCGCTTTCTCTTTTACTTCTGCTTTTCCATATTTTTTTGTCTTTAAGCCATATTCAATGTTTTCAAGTGCTGTTAAATTCGGAAATAATGCATACGATTGAAACACCATTCCGAAATTCCTCTTTCCAGGAGGTAATGCTGTAATATCTTTTCCATCCACAGCGATACTACCTGTTGTTGCCTCTTCTAGCCCTGCTAAAATTCGAAGCAATGTTGTTTTCCCACAACCACTTGGGCCTAATAAACATACAAACTCATTTTTTTTCACAGTAAAAGAAATATCTTTTAACGCTGTAAATGCATCAAACTGTTTTTGAATGTGTTGAATTGATAAATATTCGCTCATTTTTTCTCTCTCCCACTCACTTACTTTTTCGGTTCTGCTTTTTGGCCAAACTCTTTTTCCCATTTTTCTAAAATTTTGTCACGATTTTCTGCTGCCCATTTAAAGTCATTCTTTTTGTATAACTTTTCTGTCACATCTTTAGGGAATCCATCTGGAAGTTTATAATCATTTTTAATTGTCGCGAATCCATTTTTCTCGAAGTATAACTTCATTACATCATCAGTAATTGCCCAATCTAAAAATGCTTGCGCTAATTTTTCATTTTTTGCATTATCTTTTTTAATAAGTGCGTTCGCTTCTACTTCCCAACCTAATCCTTCTTTCGGCAATACAACTTCAACTGGTGCACCTTTTTGTTTCTCTTTCAAAGCACTATAAACCATTGATACGCCAACTGGATATTCACCTGCGCCTGCTAATTTCGCTGGTTTTGAACCTGAATGAGTATAAGTTGCCATATTATCATGAAGTTTCTTCATGTAATCCCAGCCTTTATCTTCACCCATAATTTGTAACCATGCAGAAACTGTTAAAAATCCTGTCCCAGAAGAAGCTGGATGTGGCATAACAAGCGTTCCTTTATATTCTGGTTTCGTTAAATCCTCGTATGATTCTGGCATCGGTAAATTTTTCTTCTTTAATTCTTCTTTATTTATAGCAATCCCCGTCATAAATGCCGTATTACCTACCCATTTTTCTGGTTGCTTATCATCTTTAAATTGCGGAAGAACACGATCCGCTCCTTTTGGAGAGTATCCTTTTAACATATCTTTTTTATCTAAAGCTAATAGACTAGACGCTGCTGTTCCCCATACAACATCTGCTTGTGTATTTTTTCCTTCAGCTAGCAATTTCGCTGTAATAACTCCAGTTGAATCACGAACAATGTTCAGTTTCACATCTGGATATTTCTTTTTAAAAGAATCAAGATAAATTGGTACAAGTTCTTCTTCAATCGCTGTGTAAACAGTTAATGATCCAGATAATTTATCATCCTTTACTTTTGCCCCAGCACTTTCTTCTTTCTTTGCACCACACCCCATTAATAACGAAAATACCATTCCAGTTGCTACAGCTTTAAAGATTGTTTTTTTCACTGTCTCTCTCTCCTTTTATAAATCTTATGTACAACTCTAATATAAACAACTAGTGTAAAAGCAGTATTAAACCAACATTAATCTTTTGTTTGTTGTTTGTTTTTGTGTAATACGTTGCTACTTCTATGTTTTTTCGCATTTTTCTGCTAATAATGAACACTAAATTTACAAATAATTAAAAAAACCTTTATAATCCCACAAAAAAATGAGGCGTTTGTAAAAAACGCCTCATTTTTGTTTACCTTTTTTTGAATTACGATTTGCATACTTCGCGCTATTTTCTCCTTCATACTCTAATGCAAATTCTGCATCTGGTAAGCTTTCTTTCGGAGTTTTATTATTGTTGATTGCCGCATTTTGTTTTACTTTTCTTTTTACCAATACATTCACCTGCTCTCAAGAATTCACTTTCTACTCTAGTTTGAAACAACATTAAATAATTATTACTGGCAAGTGTTAACAAGTACATAAAGCCGCTAGATGGAAATACTACCTATGAAAAAAACATTAGAAAAGGGGCGATTATTTTGAAGAAGAAAGATAAAATCCAGTCACCAATTTTAGATGAAACGCTCCCGCATCAAATGAATTTCCCATCTTTTAAAGGAACAGGAAAGAAGATGCAACAACCTTTCATAAATCAATATGACGTCGTAATCGGAGACAGTAAATATGATTCCGAGAATAGTCCACTTCACAATTGGACTGATGAAGTAGACCCTGCCATTATGGCTGGAGAAGAATGGATTCATCCTACAAATGATATTGGGTGGATTTCAGAAGAAAATCAAGAGTTGCTAAAAAAAGAAGTGGATAATAAGAATGAGGCTTTTATGCATCCGCAATTTGGCATTAACGACTAAAAAACCATTCTACCTCACATAGGTAGAATGGTTTCATACTATCCAATAATAATTCTCTCTTTCGGGTATTTATAGCGAGGTGGCTGTTCTCTTCCCCCACTAGCCAGTATAAATGTTAAAATACCGACACGCCCAATAAACATAAGTACAATGAGTACAAGTTTACCAACAGTTGTTAAATCTGGCGTAATACCTGTCGATAGCCCTGTCGTTCCGAAAGCAGAACACACTTCAACAATTAAACTCATAAGCGGTACATTTTCCGTAATAGATAAAATAAAGAGTGCTGTGGCACATAATAAAATCCCCATCGTCATAACGACAGATGCTTTTAGCACGTCTTCTTCATGTAACTGGCGTTTGAAGACTCTAACCGTTCTTCCGCCTCTTGCAAAAGTGTATAACGATAATATACTAACAGCAAATGTTGTTGTACGTATTCCGCCCCCAACCGAACTTGGAGATGCCCCTATAAACATTAATATACTCATAAATAAAAGCGTCGGTTGTGACAATTCACGTATATCCATTGTAGCAAGTCCACCGCTTCGCGTCGTCACAGATTGGAATAATGTATAGAAAACTGTTTCATGCCATGACTTTCCTGCTAAAAATTGATTTCGTTCTAGTAAAAAAATCATAATGGTTCCAACGATAACGAGGGCAAAAAATGTTGTTGTCGTCAATTTTGTAAATAACGAAAAGCGGAATATTTGCTGTCGCCTTTTACTAAAGAATTGCTTTATTTCCATTAACACCGGGAAGCCAATCGCTCCTAAAATAATAAGTAACATATGAATCATTTGCACAATATAATCTTTTTTGTACGGAATTAATGATTGTCCAGTTAAATCAAATCCGCCGTTCGTAGTTGCACTAACAGCGGCAAAGAAACCGTGAAAATAAGCTTCTTGCCAAGTTGGAAAATAAAGTAGAAATCTTGTACCTAATAGTATCGCTCCGATAAGTTCTATCGAAATAATTACAATTAAAATAGAACGCATCAGTTCTACAAGGCCTGATAAATTCCCTTGATTATGGTCTGCCATAATGAGTCTTCTTCTCTGCAAACCGATCTTTTTCCCCGTTATAATCCAAACAAATGTACCAAGTGCCATAATTCCTAAGCCACCTAATTGTAAAATAAGGGCTAACATAATAATTCCTGCCGTAGTAAATGTATCTGAAATCGTAACAACAGACAGTCCCGTAACACTTACCGCACTAACAGATGTAAAGAGGGCATCGATAAATGTCCATTTCACACCAGACTTCGTAACAAACGGGAAACTAAGCAATATCACCGATACAACTACTGCTAATAAATAAAACAAAACAATGAGTTGTACAGGACGTAATTTTTGTAAAAACTTTTTTATATCTCTCATTCCATCACTTCGCTACCTTTTTTTCTATCGATTAAATAAAGAAAAATCTTCACTTTCTTTATTTGTAAATAACTGCTCAAATAATTTGGCAAATACCATTCCATACACAGTTCCATTACCTCCATACGGCAATGCGTAAAATAAATTATGTATCTCTTTGTCTTCTTTTAAAATAGGGAGACCATCATGACTACCGCCAAATGCTGCCGCCCAATAGTACTCTGCCTGTATATTCTTATACTGCGGGAACATCTCTTTTACAATGTTAATAAGGATATCACGCTTATGCAATAATTTCGTATCACCAATTGTTTGAATTTGCATCGCTTCATCTAATCCGCCTACAATAATACGATTTTGATACGTTCGAAAATATAAGTAAGGCCGTGCTGTTTCCCAAATTAATGATTGTTCATGCCAGCCTTCAAATGAATCTACCTTATTTGTCACCACTGCATATGATGTTTCCACCGTTGTATTTTTTTCTTTCTTTCCGAAAAGTGCTTCATAACCTGTCGCCATAATAATATTCTTTGCTACAATTTGATTTCCTGTTTTCGTGTAACAAATTAAATCATTTTGGCGTTTTTTTATATGTATGGCCTCTGTATGCTCAAGTATAGTAGCTCCCATTTGATTTGCTTTATGCAAAAGGCTATGCGCTAATAAATACGGATTCACTTCGGCATCACCATGCGTATATAACGCTGCTTGTTTTATAAATGAATACTTCTTCTTCATATGTGAATCGGTAAAATATTCAACCGGGAATCCATAATGGCGTAACGTATTATATTCTTCTTGTAAAAACGATACATCCTCATTTCTACTTGCATAATACAAACTACTTCGCGGAATAAACTGGGGATCAATATCGAGAGTCGGTACAACTTGCTCCATTGTTCGTAGCGCTTCGTAACAAAGCTTATATGCTCGTACCCCCTTTTTTTCACCAAATGTATGGATAAGTGAGGTTAGCGATTTATCATGAAGAAATTGTAGTAAACCTGTATTAGCAGCTGTGCTACCACATGCGATTGCTCGTTTTTCAATGAGCGTAATACGCATTCCAATTTTTGCTAACGAATATGCTATATGAGCACCTGCTTCTCCGCTTCCGACTACAAGCACATCACATATCATATCATTTTCTAATGATGGATAACAAGGTATAGAAACTCCTGTATTCCAAAACAACTTACCAGTCATAAGTTTCATAATTATACTCCTAAAATATAAATTTCTCCTTTCTATCTTTTGTTATTTCCCATAAAAAAATCCAACTAACATACGCTAGTTGGATTTTTTATTTTTAATTAGAACGCTCCTCCAGCCAATTTCCAACCGTCGGATATGTTTGTTTTACCGCTGTTCCACCGTAAACGATCGACATATGTCCCGTTGGTAAACAAACATATTGTTTATCTGTGCTAGAAATATGGTCTAGCAAAGCTTCTACTTGGCATGGCAGGGCGATATGATCACGTTTCGCAGAAATATTTAAGACATTCGCCTTAATATTTGCAAGGTCTACCTTTTGTCCACGAATAACGAGTTCACCTTTCACTAATTTATTATTTTGATAAAAATCACGAATCCATTGTCTATACGATTCACCTGGGAATGGAATACCGTCACCAACCCACTTTTGAACTAATTTCCAGCTTTCGACGAAGCGCTCATTTTCTGAACGATCAAGTAAAGCGACATATGGACCTACAAAGTTTGTAATTGGTTTTAACATCTTATTTCCGAAATCAATCATTTCTGGCGGAATATTTCCGAATGTATCAACCGCTTTATCTAAATTGAAGTATTTCTCATCTAATAAAGGACCGTATAATCCTGTTTCAGAGAAATCAAAAGGACTTGTCATAAAGATTAAGTTGCGAATTGGCATGTGTGGATGAAGTGCTGCATAAATAGAAGTTAGCGTTCCACCCATGCAATAACCAAGTAAAGAAATCTCGTCCGATTTCGCAGTTCTCATTACTTTCTTCACTGCTTTTGCAATATAATCAAACACGAAATCATCAAATTTCAAATGACTATCTTCTAAACCAAATGTGCCCCAATCAAGCATATACACATCAAAACCACGATCTACTAAATATTCCACTAAACTATTTCCTGGAGTTAAATCCATAATATACGGTTTATTAATAAGCGCGTATATTAATAAGATTGGAACTCTCTGTGTTTTTTCTTGTTTTGGAATGTAACGATACAGCTTCGTTTTATTCTTCGTCCAAATAACTTCTTTTGGTGTTAAACCAACTTGTGGTTCTGGTTCGCGTAATAAAACTTCGCTCGCTCTTTTCACACGGCGATATGCTTTACGATATTCTTCTGGGTACAACTCCAATTGCTTTTCCCATTCCGTTACGAATGTAGTCATTTTTCTATCTCCTTTTCGGTCGATTTATTTCTAAAAAAAGAAGTGCATTCCTGCTATGGATATGCACTTTTTTCTCAATTCATTACATGTATAATCCACCGTTAATGTTTAATTGCTGACCTGTGATATATGCACCGTCACGGCATAGGTATACTACACCTTTTGCAATTTCATCAGCTTGACCAAAACGTTTTTTCGGGATTTTCGCAACGATTTTTTGACGTACTTCTTCTGGTACTTCTGCTACCATTTCAGTATCAATAAATCCTGGGCAAATTGCATTTACAGTTACATTTGTTTTTGCAAGCTCTAATGCTAATGATTTTGTAAATCCTAACATACCTGCTTTTGCTGCAGAGTAGTTTGTTTGTCCAAATCCACCAGCTTGGCCAATAATAGAAGAAATACTAATGATTCTTCCTTCTTCTGCTTCCGATATGTATGGAAGTACCGCGCTTGTTGTATTAAATACACTGCTCAAGTTCACGTCAATTACGCGCTCCCAATCTTCACGATTTAATTTTTTGAATGTACGATCTCTTGTAATACCAGCATTATTAACAAGAATATCAACTTTACCAAAATGATTCACAGCTTCTTCTACAAGTCTGTTTGCATCTTCTACTTTCGAAACATCCGCTTGAACTGCATAAACGTCATGTCCTTCTTTTCCTAATTCATTTACTAAGTTTTCAGCTGCTTCTTTACTGCTGTTATAGTTAATAACTACTTTTGCTCCCTCTTGTGCTAATGCTACTGTAATTGCTTTTCCAATTCCTTTTGCCCCACCTGTTACGATTGCTACTTTGCCATTTAATTGAACCATTTCTTTTCCCCCTTAAATGAATTTGTGAACGATTGTTATGAATCATTTTGGTACTCATATGAATAGAGTCCATATATTAATTATGTTTCGTTGTTTATACATGAAAAAGAGATTCTCCCTTTCCCTTTTACACGTTATAAACAAACGCTATTATCATTTTTTATTTTCCGGCTTATTCGCAGGTTTTACTTCTTCTTTTGCAGGTACTTGTAGTTTCGCTAGTACTGCATTTTGCTTTTCTAGTAACTCTAAAATTTGATCAACTTTCGTTTCTAGCGTGCGAATATCTTGTTTTACTTTCGTAACATCACGCTTTAATGTAGGAGCTTGTCCTAATGAATCCACTTTCTCTTCTAGAATTTCCTCAATGTTATCAACTTTATTTTCTAAATTGATAACAAGCGTAGCTACTCTAGCGATATCCTCTCTCGTCGGCACATTCACCTGTTCTAAATAATTTTTTGTCGTATCATTTAATGCTTTTTGATAAAACAAATTCAAATCTAGAACGCTGCCCATCCAAGCAGAATATTCTTCTGTTTTAATTGTTTCATTGAGCGCTTTTCCCCAAAATGTTTCGGTTTGTTCATAAGCATTTTTCCATGCTTGCAATGGATCGAATTTTTGATCAATCACTTCGACTACACTCCCTTTTTCGTTTTTGAAACAATTCAACCTATTCACTATTTTCTAATATTCTGAATAAAACTTCAAGTCTATATTTTATTTTTCTTTATTTTCCAATAAATGTGTTGACATTAAAAACAGATAGGTGTAAATTGCACTTATAAGCAAAAAAATTCCATCTAACTGATTCATGAGGTGATGCACAATCATGCTACATAATGAACCAGAACACCCAGAAAGTTTGGAAAAAAACCAAGCGAAACAACCAAACTCCATGCCCAAAAACTTCTTAGTTCCTTTCTTACTTCTCTGTCTAAAAGACTGGAGTCTTCATGGTTACAAACTCATTCAAATGCTAATGGACATCGGCTTTTCTTCTGTTGACCAAGGTAATGTGTATAGAACATTGCGCAAGTTAGAAAAAGAAAATCTCATTTCTTCCACTTGGGATACAAGTGAAGGCGGGCCAGCGAAACGAATTTATTCTTTAACAGAATATGGAGAGCAATATTTAACAACATGTGCAACTTCTTTTGAACATTATCAAAATATGTTGCGGACGTTTTTTACGTTATACACCAATGCATTCTTTCCATTTTCTTCTTCTCCAGAAAAGGATGAAAAGGATTCTTCATCTTCACCTGGTGGTACAGCAGAGTAATCTGCGTTCACAATATGCAAAAAAACATTTGGAGGTCAAACAATGGAAACTAAGCCATACGAATTAGTCGATGCATTTTGGAAAAACTGGTCTCAATCTCTTTCCCTCTTCTCTTCAGCTGGGAAACAATTAGAGCAACTTACTTTAGAAACTTTAAAACAACAACAAGACGCTTTGCATAAATTAACATCAGGAGTAGATGAACTAGAAAAAGAACTACAACAATTCACTGCTCAGTTCAATAACCAATATACAGATTACGTGAAGCAATTAACTGGAAACTCCTTAAATGATCAAATTAACGAGTGGCAAGGGAAATGGAATGAACTTTCTAATCAAATGCACCAACTGACTGTTTCTCCTACGAAAACATCTTTGTCTATTCTTACTCAAACTAGCGGTCAATTTGAAGAAACAACAAAACAATTTATTGAACAACAACAATTACAACGTGAAGAGGTTCAAAAACAGTTAGAAGTTTTTTTGGGAGAGTTCAAGTCCAAACAACTAGAACTCGCAAAGCAGTTCGAGGAAAACTCAAAAAATTTATTTACTTCCATCAAGTAAGAAAAATGTGGGAGCTAACTGCAGCACAAACAAAACTCTTTCTTCCTCCTACTACATCAAGATGGCTAGCATTTTTCGATATGGAAAAGAAGGAGGCCAAAATGAATCCATTTCAAGAAGCACAAACTGTTCCGGAGCTTCGTTATGATGAGATTCAAGTCGGTGATCAAGCATCCCTTACAAAAACTATTACGGATGAGGACGTTATTAATTTTGCAAAATTAACTGGAGATGTGAATCCTATTCATATTTTAGATTCTTTTGCAAAAACGACAATGTTTAAAGAACGTATTGCTCATGGCATGCTCGTTTCCAGTTTCATTTCGACGATTCTTGGAACGAAACTCCCTGGCAAAAACACGATTTATTTATCTCAAAACGTTTCATTCCGTGCTCCTGTCAAAATCGGTGATACACTTCGCGTTGTGGCAGAAGTCATTAAAAAACGAGACGATAAAAAAATCATTACGTTGCAAACAAACATATATAATCAATCCGGTGATATTGTCGTGGAAGGTACAGCGACAATACTGAAAAAAGAGTAGCAAATTTGCTACTCTTTTTTCTATCCAATAACTTCTAATCACACCGATTACTTCCGCGTATGAGTACGTCGTTTCCACATAAAATAACGTTACCAGTTTAGATAAGTATTTAGCTGAATTGGACTACTCATAAGGATGTGTATCAACATGGTAAAAACAAACAAATTACTAGTTCCAGGTGCAGAACAAGCGCTTGAACAATTTAAATATGAAATCGCACAAGAATTCGGTGTTAGCTTAGGTTCTAATACAGCATCTCGTTCTAACGGTTCAGTTGGCGGTGAAGTAACGAAACGACTAGTCGCTTTAGCTCAACAACAATTACGTGGATAATACAATAACCTATGGCTTAGAGGCAGATATTCTCTGCCTCTTTCTATTTTTAACATACATAATCGTGCTTTTTCACATACTAGTAAGAGCAAACTGAAAGGAACGATATGTGACATGAAACGGATTAATATTAGCATGAGTCCTCCCCGTGTTCTTACTTTGTCTTTTATTATGTTATCAGTTATCGGTACATGCTTATTAAAACTACCAATTGCTACAACAACTTCTATTTCATGGATCGACGCTTTATTTACAACAGTTTCTGCTTGTACTGTTACTGGGCTTGGTGTTGTAGACACCGGAAAAGTATTTACTTTGTTTGGACAGTGTGTCATTTTAACGCTTATACAAGTAGGGGGACTTGGCATTATGAGCTTTGCCGTTTTAATTGCGATTATGCTCGGCAGAAAAATTGGTCTTCAAAACCGAATTTTACTGCAACAAGCGTTAAACCAAACGAACATTGGTGGTGTCATTCGTCTTGCCAAAGCATTATTTTTATTCTCTTTTACAGTCGAATGTATCGCTACTTTGATTCTTTCTTTTGAATGGGTACCAAAATACGGGATTGCTAAAGGGATCTATTATAGCTTTTTTCATTCGATCTCTGCTTTTAACAATGCTGGTTTTTCTGTGTGGAGCGATAATTTAATGTCCCATTCTCATAGCATTCTTGTCAATCTCGTTATTTCCTCCCTCATTATTTTAGGTGGAATTGGTTTTACAGTAATCGTAGATATAAAAAGAAAGAAAAATTTTAAAAACCTTACATTACACTCAAAACTTATGCTCTCTTCTACTCTAATCGTCAATATTATTGCGACTGTTTTTATTTTTATATTCGAGTTCCACAATTCCCTTTCTATGAGAGGATTTACCCCATTTGAAGAAGGAATGGCCGCTTATTTCCAGGCGGTTTCAACTCGTACTGCCGGGTTTAATACAGTTGATATTTCTGCATTATCAAAGCCTTCCCTACTATTAATGATGCTCCTTATGTTTATTGGCGCTGGTAGTGCTTCAACCGGCGGTGGAATTAAGTTAACAACATTTTTAATCATGTTTTTTGGGGTATTTAAATTTTTACAAGAACAAGATGATATTGTCGTTTTTAAAAAATCTATTAAAGATACTCTCATTGTCAAAGCATTGACCATCACTATTATTTCCATTTCATTTATCTTTTTTGCTATTTTAATTTTAAGTATTACTGAGCGAGTTCCTCTATTGATAAGTGCTTTCGAAGTATTTTCAGCATTTGGGACTGTCGGTCTCAGTATGAATTTCACACCACACTTAACTATGATCGGAAAAGCTATTATCATCTTTATGATGTTTTTTGGGAAAATGGGACCTTTAACATTGGCTTTTTCATTTGCACGTAAAAAGAACCGAAAAATAAAATATCCGAATGAAGATATTTTAACAGGTTGACAACCGTATACATTATCCATATAATGAGAGTACAATAGCATATCTCCAAAGGGGAGTAGCGTCCAAGAATATTTCTTGGAAACAAAGTCGTCATTACGTAGAACTTAGTTCTTCCGGCTTTGTTGGCATTTTCATTACATATGTCTAGCAAGACCTTTGCCTATTAACGGCAGAGGTCTTTTTTGTATTAATTTCCAAATTCTTCCAAAGTTAATAGGCAGGAGTATGGGGAAACTAAATAGTGGGGAAATTCTTCACTTATTTAGTACTTATAGAAATGAGAGGAGAATGTACATGGATGTATCATTATTATTGGAGTATGGTTGGGTATTACTCATCCTAATTGCACTAGAGGGGATTTTAGCGGCTGATAACGCTCTCGTTCTTGCAATTATGGTAAAACATTTACCAGAAGAAAAACGAAAGAAAGCATTATTTTACGGATTAGCGGGGGCATTTGTTTTCCGATTCGGATCGTTATTTATGATCTCGTTCTTAGTCGACGTATGGCAAGTGCAAGCAATCGGTGCCATTTACCTTATGTTTATAGCTGGTAATCACTTATTTAAAACGTATGTTAAAAAGAATACGGATGAAGAAACAGAAGAAAAAGAAGCAAAGAAAAAACAAGAGAACTTTTGGTGGACTGTATTTAAAGTTGAGGTTGCTGATATCGCCTTCGCAGTTGATTCAATTTTAGCTGCAGTTGCGTTAGCAATGACTTTACCAAAAACAGGATTAGGTACAATTGGTAGTCTTGATACTGGGCAATTCGTTGTTATCTTTGTAGGTGGACTTATCGGGTTAATCATCATGAGATTTGCAGCAACTGCTTTCGTACAAATCTTAAAACGTAAACCAGGACTTGAAACTGCAGCATTCTTAATTGTAGGTTGGGTTGGTGTGAAACTAGCAGTTTATACATTAGCACACCCTGCATTAAATGTAATTCCGCATTCATTCCCAGAATCTACACTATGGAAGCTTACATTCTGGATTATATTAGTCGGAATCGCAGTTGGCGGTTGGTTCTTCTCGAAAGAAGTAGAAGTAAAAGTAGAAAAGAATTTAGACGAAAAAGCGCTGTAATTACAGCGCTTTTTCTTTTTCCCTTCCCCTCTCAATGTCCAGAAAAAATTCTATTATACTACCATTTGTAAGCGTTTTCTTAATGTATGTATGTCCTTTTTGTGAAACATTGCACAAACTTATTGAAACTAAGAACAATTCCATGTACTTTATTCATATAAGGAGTATTTATAGATGATGTACTAAAGGAGCGTATTACTCATGCTAGAGCAAGGAATAGATTATGTTGTCAAACTGGCTAAGAGCAAAAAACAAATGCTAGATACAAACCCGATGCAATATTTCATTCGTGCCGCACTTGCGGGTATTTATATCGGTTTTATTATTGTACTATGTTTTAAATTAGGTAATTTTTTTCACATTGCAGATTCACCGGCAACTTATTTAGCTGCTTCTATGTTTTTCGGAATTGCCCTCGTACTTATTATATATGGCGGTGCTGAATTGTTTACTGGAAACACAATGTACTTTACTGTAGCAACTTTAAGAAAAGAAACAACGATTTCTGATACACTTCGTAACTGGGTCGCTTGTTATGCAGGGAATTTAGCTGGCGCTTTATTCTTTGCCTTACTATTTTATGCAACTGGAATTTTCGAAGCAATTGATCACGGCCATTTCATGAATAAAGTAGTAGAAGGAAAAATGAATACACCTACAATGCAATTATTCTTTAAAGCAATTTTATGTAACTGGCTTGTATGTCTTGCGTGTTTCTTACCTTCTCAAGTTAAAGGTGATACAGCAAAAATTATGATGATGATGCTACTCGTTTTCACATTCTTCTTATCTGGTTACGAGCATAGCATTGCAAACTTATCACTGTTTGCTCTATCTTTAGTTTCACCGCATCCGGAGACAATTTCTTTTGCAGGTGCTATTCATAACTTAATTCCAGTTACAATCGGTAACATTATTGGCGGGTCCGTCTTTGTCGGCATGGTATACCATTACTTAACAAAGAAAGTACCTGACGTGAAACAAGAAGAAACTGAATTAGTAGCGGCTCAACAAGAAGAAATCATTCCGTTACAAGCACATATGAAACATTAAAAACTCCAAAGTAAAACTTTGGAGTTTTTAGCTCCCCACATATTTAACAACAAGGTGCGGATTAATTTCGCCTTCTTCCTTTCCCTTATTAATTCTCTGTTTCATCTTGTGCATACCGATGACATCATTCGTATGAAGGTGAATTTCATTTACATATAAACCCTCTTTACAAAAAGCCTCTACAAAATCTAATCCATTTCTTTTCCCCCATCCCATATTAAAATCAAGGGAAAGAATATTCACATCATAATCCCGAACCATTTGCAAGGCACATTCTACTGTAGTGGCGGGCACATACCCGTACGGACAACTTCTTTGATCATCCATATATACATTCATGTTCTATCCTCTCTCTATTTTGTATACGTGAACAACATATAACATATTGCCCCAAGGCTAATAAAAGGACCGAACGGAATTTGGCTCCTCATTTTCATACGTTTTAATACTATACCAACTCCAAAGAAACAAAGACTAAAGCAAGATGCTAAAAATAAGATCATAAAAATCCCTTTCAGTCCCACTATAAATCCAAGTAACGAAAGTAATTTTATATCTCCTCCACCAAGCCCTTCTGGATATATCTTTTGCATGCAATATAACAAAATGAATATAACGCCACTACCAACTATACTATCTGTCCAAGTCACTAACGGCACAAAAACACATTCTAAAATGAGTAAACAGGCAAACCAAACTAAAATACGATTGGGGATTAACATATATATGTAATCTGTAACTGAAATAATAAGAAGGAGAGAAAAAAGCGATAAAATGATGATAAGCTCCCGTTCCACCCCAATCATATATACAGTAAGAAGAAACATCATTCCTGTTACAAGTTCAAATACTACGTACAAAATTGACATTTTCCTCTTACAATTCGTACAACGTCCTCTTTGTATACAAAAAGAAATGATTGGAATCAATTCTTTTGGCTTTAGCACATACTTACAATAATGACAATGTGAACGCGGGATAATGATAGACTCACCAAGTGGTACTCTCATCGCAATTAACATAAAAAAAGAACCAAACACCATCCCCACTAACAATGCATATAAATAAGTGAACATCCCTTCCTCTCCTTTCCAGAAGAACATAGCAAAAAAAGGAGAGAAATTCTACTCCATATTATTTCTATTCTATTAAAAAAGCAGGCCATTTTCTGGCCTGCTTTCCCCTCTTTTATACGATGAAATATACTGCTTTTAATGGTCCGTGTACTCCGACAACAAGATTCATTTCAATATCTGCCGAGTTACTAGGTCCTGTAATAAAGTTAATACAAGATGCCACTGCCTCGCCATTTTCTACACGTGTGTTCATATCCTGAACTGCTTGTGTAATACGAGGCACAAGTGTTTCACGTGGAATAATAGCAAAGTATACAGTCGGTAAAAAGTGTAAAGAACGACCTTGGCCTTTATGACTTTGTACAACAATCGTACCAGATTCAGCTAAAGTATAATCACTAAATGCGATTCCAATATTCGCTCTTTCTGCGATACGCATATTCTCTTCTTTTTTCTCAGGATCCCATACATTTACTTCAACATTTTGGTTTGGAAGCTCTTCTTTAAATAAAGAAGTCAATCCATAAGAATCAAAACGTTCGTCTGCCGATAACATAATAGGTCCCCCGCCGTTTTCCACGATTACTTTTTGAATATCTTCACGTAAACGGTCGTTTGTCGTTTCCACTACAGTTGTATGAATGTTTGTACATTGATTTTTAAATACTTCTAACAATTCTTCTTTTGAATAATCTTTTAGCGTTTCTACATTCACATTACTTTTCCATGCTGGACGCTTTACGCCTTCCGTTTTCCGCTCACGTCCAAGTTCTTTTGCAATATTATCTAGAAAGGACTCACGGTTTTGAATTAATCCTGTCATTATTTGTCCCCGCCTTTCTTATGATCTTTATACCAATCACGGAATCGTTCTTTACTTGGAGCCGGGAATTCACGAATATCTGTCCAGTTTTTAAGTGGCCCAACACCTTTTGATACACGGTTGCCCGATGTAAATGGACTCATTGCTGCTGGCGCCATTTTTGATCCCATTTTATATAAAGCTGCTGAAGATGCACCCATACTAAACATTTTCATTGCTAATTTTTCTGCAAGTGGTGCACGTCCTTCTTGCTCAACAATTACTTGACGATGTTTTAATAATAAATCATGCAATGGTATTTTTACTGGACAAGCTTCTGTACACGCTCCGCATAAACTAGAGGCATATGGAAGCTCTTTGTAATCATCGTATCCACCTAAAAGTGGTGTTAATACCGCACCGATTGGTCCTGAGTATATAGAACCATACGAATGTCCACCAACGTGACGATATACAGGACATACGTTAACACAAGCAGCACAACGAATACATTGCAATACTGAACGGAATTCAGACCCAAGAATTTGAGAGCGGCCATTATCAACAACAACTAAGTGGAATTCTTCTGGTCCATCTACTTCCTCTTCTTGGATTGGTCCCGCTACAGTTACATAACTTGTTAATTTTTGCCCTACTGCACTACGACATAGTAAACCAACTAAAACATCTAATTCTTCCATTGTCGGAACCATACGTTCCATACCCATTACTGCAATTTGAGTTTTCGGAATCGACATAACAAGATCGGCATTACCTTCATTCGTTACTAAACAAAGAGAGCCAGTATTTGCAACTGCAAAGTTACAACCTGTCACACCAATTTCTGCATCCATAAATTTCTCACGAAGTTGTTTACGAACAAACTTTGTCATTTCATATGGATCATCAGAATTTTCATAGCCAAGCTTCTCTTTAAATACATCACGAATTTGCGTTCTGTTTTTATGAAGTGCGGGCGCAATAATATGTGAAGGTGGATCGTTATCTACTTGCAAGATATACTCTCCTAAGTCACTTTCTAACACTTCACAACCAATCTCTTCAAGGGCATGATTCATACTAATTTCTTCAGTTACCATTGATTTTGATTTTACAACTTTCTTCGCTTGTTTCTTTTTTGCAACGTCTTGAATATACTTTGCTGCTTCCTCTTTCGTTTTCGCAAAGTACACATGTCCGCCTCTTTTTGATACATTTTCACTTAACTGCATTAAGTAATAATCAAGATTTTCTAACGTATGTTGGCGAATTTGTTCACCTAGTTCACGCCACTCTTCCCAGTTTCCTAATTCTTCCGCTGCTTTTAAGCGATTCGTATATAAGCGCGTTTGCGCAGAAGATACTGCTCCGCGCATAAAAGAATCTTGAATTCCATCGCCAACGCGATCATTAAATTTTTTCTCACTGATTTTCATAGACATAGCTTATGTTCCCCCTTCATGAGCGACTATTTAGTACCTCAGCAATATGCATTACTTTTATTTCTTTTCCTAAACGCTCAATACGTCCGCCAATGTTTAACAAACACCCACAATCTGCACCGATTAAATAATCAGCACCTGTTTCCATTGCACTATCTACCTTCTCATCTACCATTTGCTCAGAAATTGGAGTCATCTTCACTGAAAACGTTCCCCCAAACCCACAACAATTTTGTTCGTTTGGCAGTTCTCTCACAGTTAATCCTTTTACGTTTGATAATAAAATTCCTGGTGCCTCTTTTACTCCAAGCAGGCGTGTCATATGACAAGATTTATGAATAGTAGCTATCCCTGGTAAGCTTGCACCAACATCTGTCACTTTTAAAACATCTACAATAAATTGTGTAAATTCATATGTTTTATCAGCAACCTTTTGTGCACGTTTAGCCCACTTCGGATCATCTTTAAAAACATGCGGATACTCATGAAACATTGTCGCACAAGAACCAGATGGTGTAACGATATATTCTGCATCTTCGAAAGTTTCAATCATATGTTTCATCGCTTCCTTTGCTGCTTCTACATGGCCGCTATTATAAGCAGGCTGACCACAACAAACTTGTGCTTCTGGAAATTCAATTTCACAACCTAAACGCTCCAACACTTCAACTGTTGCTTTGCCGACGTTTGTTTCAAACATATCGACTAAACAAGTAACAAATAAAGTAACTTTCATAATTATTACTCCCCCTTTTTACAACTCCACCAACAAACATATGGTCATCAGATGACTAAGGAAAGAAGAAGTAGGCTCAACCATGGCCTATCCTCTCCCTCTTCTAAAGAAAACGCTTACTTAATCTTTCTCTATTTTATCAAAAAATTTGATTTTTAAAAGATTAAATTACGAATTTATATCGTTTTTACCTGTGACAATATGTTCTACATTTGTTAAATGATCTAGCATTGCTTGCTGCGCTAATTCTACATCTTGCTTTAACACTGCATCATATATAACTTGATGCTCTTCTATAAGTCGTTCTGATGTTGTTTGTTCACCATATAAAATAATGCGTCTTGATTCACCAATCGTTTCAGCAATCATCTCTGAAACGTGATTCATGAGTTCAAGCAAAATGTTGTTATGCGAAGACTCCGCAATTCCCATATGGAACTGAAAATCTGCTTTTTCGCCAGCCTTTTCATCTCCAATGCTCTTTACCATTTCATCTAACCAATGCTTCATATTTTGCAAATTATCTTCCGTACGTTTTGCCGCAGCTGCTCGAACTGCCCCCACTTCAAGCACCTTTCGTACTTCTAATAAGTTTAAAATATCTTCTTTCTTCATTAATAATTTATTGTTTAATGATTTTGTTAATGAAGAAGAATCGAAATTCTTCACATATGTACCTTCTCCTTGTTTCATCTCAATTAAGCCCATTGCTCTTAGCGCACTTAGCGCTTCACGAACAGCAGATCTACCCACTTGAAACTGCTCAGCTAATTGATGTACAGGAAGTAGTTTGTCACCAGGTTTTAACGTACCATTTTTAATCATTGTTAAAATAGCTTCAGATACTTCTTCGTAAATCTTTTTCGGTTTAATAGATTTGTACTCCAGTTAAATCACCTCAGTATCTTCCAAACAACAATTGAAACGATTTATAAGAACTTTGCATCATAACTATTTTAGAACGAATTGGTAAGAAGTACAAATGTTTTGTTCATAAAATCGTCAAATTTTTAATATTTATTTGATATTAATTTATATTTATTCCTCTATTCATTGCACTCATGAAGAAAAGCATGTCCTTCACGTTAGAACATGCTTTCTTCAACTTGTATTTTCAATTTAATACTAACCGTCGTTCCATGCCCTTTTTCACTTTCAATTCGCCACTGTCCATCATGTATATGAACAATTTGTCTGACAATGGCAAGGCCTAAACCTGTTCCACCATGTTGACGACTTCTCGCTTTATCAACGCGGTAAAAACGTTCACCAAGATTTTCTAAATGCTCTGTTTCAATACCGATTCCTGTATCTTTTATGTTTAATTCACAGTAATCATCTATCTGCCTGAGTGTTATCACAATATCCCCATTTTGATTTGTATACCGTATCGCATTATCTAACACGTTATGAAGCACTTGTTGCATACGATCCTCATCAATCATTACAATGATTTCTGGATTTAAATTTGTTGAAATACGAATTTTCTTTTCTATAAACTTAATCTCATACGTATCTAACACATCTTCAATCAGTTGTGAAAAAACGATAGGTTGTTTCTTTAACGGAAAATGTTCACCTTCTAATTGTGCTAAATCTAATAAATCATGAACGAGACGCTGCATACGACCCGCTTCTTTATGAATGAGCTGTGTTACTTTTTCCTGCTGTGGTCCCTTCGCTACACCATCTAAAATAGCTTCACTATATCCTTTTATATAACTAAGTGGTGTTCTTAGTTCATGCGAAACGTTAGCTAAAAATTCCTTACGCTTTACGTCTTCTGTCTCTAAAGAATTTGCCATTTTATTAAATGCTTTTCCTAATCGTCCAATTTCATCTTCGGAAGAAATTGTAATCCGTTCTGAGAAATCTCCCGTAGCCAAATGATTGGCAACTCGTTCCATTTGCGAAAGCGGTCTCGTAATAGCAATAATAATCTTTCTACCAATCCATATTGTCAGTAAAGTCATAGCAAGTGCTAATGGCGCTAAAATAAGGCCCATATCATATATTAAGTCTTTTATACTTTTTAAAGGAATATAAGAATATACAATGCCAACTAACTTTTTATTTTCTAAAACAGGGATGACAACCCCCATAATATTTCGGTCAAAATGTTCCTCATACCCTATCTTTGTCACAGTTTTTCCATCTAATAATGCTTGCCTGTCCCCTTCACTTATAAGAGAATGATGATGCACATCAAAAGGTAAACACGCGCTTAAATCACGCGGATTAGATACGAAAAGAACATCTGAACTAGATATTTGATCAAATGCTCTTACTTTCTCTTCAAAAGTTGCTATTCCTTCACGCTTATCATATTGCGCAGCAAGACGTTTCCCTTCCATTACTAATGAATCTTTTAAATTATCAACGTATAGTTTTTCATACGAGTATAAAGATACAAAATAAAGAAAGGAAACTGTTACACATACTGCACATACTACTGTAAGCCAAAGCTTCTGTACCATCGTAAACATACGTTACACCTCAAATTTATAGCCTACACCCCAAACCGTTTGAATGTAGTTTCCACTTTCTCCAAGCTTCAAACGCATCGTTTTCACGTGCGTATCCACTGTTCTTGTACTTCCGGCATAATCATATCCCCATACCTTTTCCAGCAATTGTTCCCGGCTAAATACTTGTCCCGTATGTTGGCAAAGAAAATAGAGTAAATCAAATTCTTTTACTGTAAGAGAAATCGGCTCACCATCAGCCTCAATCTTCCTACTTTTTTCATTAATAAGTATCGGTCCAAACTGAATCTCTTCTTGTTGCTCTTGCTTCGTATAACGTCTTAGCACAGCTTCCATACGAGCAATTAGTTCTCCAGGACTAAAAGGCTTTACAATATAATCATCTGCTCCGATACGCAAGCCATTCACCCTATTCCACTCTTCACCTTTTGCTGTTAAAAATATAATTGGTACATCCGACGTTTTTCTAATTTCTTTACAAACTGAAAGTCCATCCATCTCTGGCATCATAATATCTAATACAACGAAATCATAATGATCAGTCTCTAATTTTTTTAGAGCCTCTTTTCCATTTTCAGCTTCTCCCCACTCGTATCCGAAATTATCTAAGTACATTCCAACAAGCTGCCTCATATCACTTTCATCATCTACAACTAGCACCCTATATTTACTCATTGTCCTTCCCTTCCCTCTCTATGAGTTGAAACGGCCCTTTTCCGACTTTAATTGTTTGTTTTATTTTCAAGCTCTTCATATCCATGACACACACTTCATCACTATCATAGCTTGCTACGTATCCTTCTGCTCCGCTCTTCAAAAATGCAAATGGATTCGATCCTACTTCTACAGAAGCCACCTCTTTATACGTGCTAACATCAAACTTTCTAAGCGTATTCGAACCGTGACTTAATGCATATACATTCTTATTATCCTTCGTTATATTCACAGGCATAAACGGAGCATGTAAAGAACGTACCATTTCTCCGCTCTGCAATGAATACACTAATACTTTTTCATTGACTTGATTTCCATCACCATGTCCGCCAATCCATATTTCTTTCCCATCCGGGCTAATTGTCGCTCCCGTTGATGCTGGGGGAATCATAAAGGATTGTATCACTTCTTTTTTCTTTGTATCAATGGTCGTTAGCTTCGTATCATAAAAGTTTAATACAGATAACTGGTTATCGTGCTCTACCATCGTAATTGGTCCTTTTCCTGTTGATACACTCCCTGTCTCTTTCCCTTTTATCGTAAAGAACCTTACCTTTTGGGCAGTTTGATCGGCAGCAAATAATTGTTTTTTATCCTCGGATACAATCACATTTACAATGCCTTTTCCCGTTTTATATTTGTCCACTTGCCTTCCTTCTGCTAGTGAATATACATACATGTACTCTAACTGCTTGCCATATACAAGTATGTCCTCACCGTTTGGAAGTAGTGCAACTCCTGCCATTGGCTCATTAAGTTCCCATGTCGTAATTAACTTTTTAGTTTTTTCATCAACAAAACTAATACTACCTTCTTTTATATTCGTTGTTATAATAACACTTTTATCTTTAGCAATCGGTGTATATGAACTTCCTTGACACCCTACTAATAGAAATAAAAAACAGAGAAGAAAAACATACTTTCTCAAAAGATTCCCTCCATCTTCGGATGATTTCGTTATAATTGTAAAATAACAAATAAATGTGTGGAAAGTGTGAAATTTTCCTTTCTTACTTTATTTACATATATAATGTACAACAAATAGAATTTGAGGTGTGCAAATTATGCTTTTTCCTGATTTAGCGAATAAAATTGTACGAGAAGTACGCAGATTAATTAAAGAAAATATCATTATCATTAATATACAAGGCGTTATTATCGCAAGTACAGATGTAGAAAGAATCGGCCAATTTCATGAAGGTGCACTCCGATGCGCGAAACAAAAGAAAACTGTCATTATTACAAAAGAAGATGAACGACGTTTGCAAGGCGTAAAGGCGGGTATGAACCTCCCCTTACTATTTCATGACGAAGTAATTGGTGTCATTGGAATTACAGGCGAACCTGAAAACATTTCACAATACGGAGAAATATTACGTAAAATGACCGAACTACTCATTCACGAAAACTACTTTTTAGAACAACTGGAACTTGAACACCGTTCTTATGAAGCATTTGTCTTTGATTGGCTTCAAAATACAGACTGGTCTCCAAGCTTTCTCGATCGCGCAAAAACACTTGGTATTGATTTATATAAGAAGAAACAACTTATTTTGTTCTCTATCGATCAAAATGACACGATGCTTCAGCGTAAGATTTGGCAACACGTACGCAATCTATTAACAAAGGAGCATCTATTTGTTCGTTGGGGAAATGATCGATTCATTTTATTTACAGCCACAAACTCCAAAGAGCAAACGTATCAATTTTTAAAAAGATTAAAACAAGACTGTGAAACTTTGTTTTCTATTCCTTTATATATTGGGATTGGACAATCCGTTACACCAAGCAATATGAACTTATCGTACGAACAAGCATTACAAGCTCTTTCCGTATCACTTGAAACGAAAAAAATTGTATTTAATGAAGATTTACGTTTAGAAATGTGCTTACAAGATATTTCTGCTGAAACGCGGGAACAGTTTCTAAGGCGTACTATCGAAAACTTACTATCATCTCCTGAGCTTATGCACACTTTACGCTTATTTATTGATTATAACCAATCCTATAAACAAACAGCTGAACAATTACATATACACATTAACACATTGCATTACAGACTTAAAAAGATTGAGGAGCATACAGGACTTGACCCGAAACAATTCAAAGACTTAAACATTTTATACTTCTCGCTCCTCTTATTAGATAATCATACAAAAAAGAATGATAAAAAAGATTAATCTTTAGATGATTATACATAGAAAGAATCCCCCAACTTTTTTATCATTATAATGAAAGCACTGTTACAACGTTTTTTATGATGACTAAATACGTTAACAGTTTGAGGGGGATTTCCAATGTTAGAAAAGCAAATTATTCATTCATTCGTATCCATTGTTGGCGAAGATAATGTAGATACATCCAATATGGGGCGTTTAACGTATAGTTATGATGCCACTCCAAACTTCCAAGCAATGCCTGATGCAGTCATTGCTCCTCGTAATACAAATGAAGTAGCTGAAGTGTTAAAAATATGTAACACTCACAAAATTCCTGTATATGTTCGTGGTTCTGGAACAAACCTTTGCGCGGGGACATGTCCACTTGAAGGCGGTATCGTCCTTATCTTCCGCCATATGAATAACATTTTAGAAATTGATGAAGAGAATTTAACAATTACTGTACAAGCTGGTGTAATTACACTTGATATTATTAAAGCGGTAGAAGAAAAAGGTTTATTTTATCCACCAGATCCAAGCTCGATGAAAATTTCTACAATCGGCGGTAACATTAATGAAAACTCAGGTGGATTACGCGGATTAAAATATGGCGTAACACGTGATTATGTGATGGGTCTTGAACTTGTCTTACCAAATGGCGATATTATTCGTACTGGCGGTAAATTAGCAAAAGATGTAGCCGGTTACGATTTAACTCGTTTATTTATCGGTTCTGAAGGAACACTTGGCGTCGTAACAGAAGCAATATTAAAACTTGTTCCTATGCCTGAAACGAAGAAAACGATGCTTGCACTATATGAAGATATTAATGAAGCTGCACGTGCTGTTTCTTCTATTATTGCAAATAAAATCATTCCAGCGACACTTGAGTTTTTAGACCAGCCGACAATTGAAGTAGTAGAAGAGTTTGCACAGATCGGTTTACCAACTGATGTAAAAGCAATTTTATTAATTGAACAAGACGGTCCACCTGAAGTTGTCAATCGAGATATTGAAAAAATGGCTAACGTTTGCCGCTCTATGAATGCAGTCGATGTTCGCATTGCAAAAGATGAAGCGGAAGCAGATGCGCTTCGGACAGCTCGCCGTAGTGCACTATCAGCACTTGCAAGATTAAAACCTACTACAATATTAGAAGATGCAACGGTACCACGCTCACAAATAGCTCCGATGGTTGAAGCTATTAATGCCATTGCAAAAAAATATAATATTCCTATTTGTACATTTGGGCATGCTGGCGATGGCAACCTACACCCAACTTGTATGACAGATGCTCGTAATGAAGAAGAAATGCACCGAGCTGAACAAGCTTTTGCTGAAATATTTGCGAAAGCAATTGAACTTGGTGGCACAATTACTGGTGAACATGGTGTTGGTGCGATGAAAGCTCCTTATTTAGAAATGAAATTAGGTAAAGAAGGTATTGCTGCCATGCAAGGAATTAAACAAGCCTTCGATCCAAATAACATTATGAACCCTGGCAAGATGTTCGCGAAAGACACTCGCAAAAGAGTGGTGGTTGAGCGATGACAACATTAAATAAAGAAAACATTCAAAAAGAATTTAAAGAAAGATTAAGTGAAGATGAACTACTAAACTGTATGCGATGCGGTTTCTGTTTACCTACTTGTCCTACTTACATTCAATCTGGATATAAAGAATCACATTCACCACGAGGACGTATTGCATTAATGAAAGCGGTCGTTGACGGTTTAATTGAACCAGATGAAGATGTTGAAAATACATTGAATGTTTGCCTTGGCTGCCGTGCTTGTGAACCTGTTTGTCCATCAGGTGTAAATTACGGACATTTATTAGAAGAAGCTCGTGATATTATAAATCAAAACAAAAAGTTCTCGGTGCCAGTGAGAGCCGTTCGTAAAGTCGTTTTTGAAGGGCTCTTCCCGCATCAAAATCGAATGAGAACATTAACAGGGTTAATCGGATTTTACCAACGTTCTGGTTTACAAACACTAACACATAAAATGGGTATTATGAAGTTATTCCCTGAAACACTTGCAACAATGGATCTCGTTTTACCAAAAGTCCCTAAAATGAAAGCAATGAAAGATCGTCCTGCATTTTTACCTGCTGAAAGTACAAAAAAGAAACAAGTTGCATTCTTCACAGGCTGTTTAATGGATACGATGTTTTTAGAAACAAATAACGCAACGATGAAACTTCTTCAGTTAGCTGGTTGTGATATCGTTATTCCGAAAACACAAAGTTGCTGCGGTGCATTACATGGGCATGCTGGTGAAAAGAGCGGAGCGAAAGAATTAGCGAAACGAAATATAAAAGCATTCGAAGATTTAAATATCGACTATATTATTACGAATGCAGGTGGTTGCGGAGCTTATCTCGTAGACTACGATTATCTTTTAAAAGATGTTCCACAGTGGGCTGAACGCGCAAAGCAGTTTGTTTCTAAAATTAAAGATATTACTGCTATTCTAGTAGAACTAGATTTCCATAAACGAAATGACTTACGACTTCCATCGCAAATTATTACGTATCAAGACTCTTGTCATTTACGCAATGTTATGCGAACATCTTCAGAACCTCGTATGTTACTAGAAGCAATTCAAGGCGCAACATATCGTGAAATGAAAGATGCGGATCGCTGCTGTGGTTCTGCTGGTATTTACAATATTGTTCATTCAGAACTCTCCATGGAATTTCTAGATTATAAAATGGACTGTGTACATGAAACAGAAGCAGCAACTATTGTTACTGCAAATCCAGGTTGTCTACTACAAATGAAATTAGGCATTGAACGAGAAGGACTTTCTCATAAAATGAGAGGAATTCACATTGTAGATTTATTATTAGAAGCAATTGAAACCAACTCGTAATAACTCGTAACATACGTAATAATAGGAAAACGGCTATCTCCTTCGTCTATGTAAAGAGATAGCCGCTTTTTTGTCCGCTACAATATTAAAAGTATGTTACTTTATTATAAAAAAGAACAACAGATACATTACAGTTTTGTAAAAATCAATCCAGTATATTCCTAAAAAAAACTCTCAAACCATTGATACAATAGGATTCTTCATTTTCCGTTTAGGTAAATTCATCCAAAATACCCCTCTTAAAACCAAGTATAAAAATGCTGAAAATTCCTTTTATACTCTATGTTTCTCTTATTTTTCCTCTTTTCCCCTCTTAGGATAAATTAGGTAATTTTTAAGTCTATGAATTTTTTTCCATCTTTTTTCTCACAAAATCTATGCTACGATGAATTTGTCAGTCAGACAGGCTGTCAAAAACAAATCGTGTGAAAACAAATTAAAACTTTATATAGGGGGACACACATCATGAAAAAGCGTGTTTTATTATCTGTAGCTGCTGCAACGGCTCTTACTTTAGGAGTATCTTCTCTAGATGCACAAGCTGCAACAGTACAACCATCTAACGTAAAGGTTCAAAATATTCAGCATTCAAAAGTGATGATGAAGCAAATGAACCAACAAGAATTACAAGCATTCTTACAATCTATGGGCGTGGAATCATTAGCACAATGGCAACAAGGAAACTTCCAACCAAATTGCATTATTCCTGGTCAACAACCAACTGAAAATGTTGTAACTGAGCAACCAACAGCTAAGCCAGAAACTCAAAAGCCTGCTGAGCAAAAACCAGTTGAACAAAAGCCTGCTGAAGAAGTTCAAAAACCAGAAGCTCAAAAACCTGCTGAAAACAACAATACTCAAAAACCAGCTGAACAAAAACCTGCTGAGCAAAAGCCTGCTGAAGAAGCAAAATCTTTAAGCGAATTCGAACAACGTGTTGTTGAATTAACAAACGCTGAACGTGCAAAACAAGGCTTACCAGCACTAAAAATTGATACTGAATTAAGCAAAGTAGCACGTGTTAAATCTGAAGATATGCAGAAGAATAACTACTTTGATCATAACAGCCCTACATACGGGTCTCCGTTTGACATGATGAAGAAATTTGGTATTTCTTATACATCTGCAGGTGAAAACATCGCTCAAGGCCAACGTACACCTGAAGAGGTAGTACAAGCTTGGATGAACAGTGCTGGACACCGTGCAAACATCTTAAATAACGGCTTCACTCACATCGGTGTTGGCTATGTAGAAAGCGGCAACTACTGGACACAACAATTTATTACGAAGTAAATAGATTAAAAGAGTCTTCTCATAATGAGAAGACTCTTTTTTATGTTTCATAACTTTCTATTATGTATGAGTATAAAATGTAAAACATGAACAAAATAGAACCACTACTTATTACACTAAGTAATACATAAAACCCCCACTTCAAGTTCAAAAATAATGAAAATAATATACTACATGCCATCATTTGAAAAATCCGCCTACTCACTAAACGGATCTTTTGTAATTTGATT
Source organism: Bacillus sp. M5A3_1b (assembly GCF_053345335.1). NCBI lineage: Bacteria > Bacillati > Bacillota > Bacilli > Caryophanales > Bacillaceae > Bacillus > Bacillus sp. M5A3_1b. The sequence continues at coordinate 448,137 of NZ_JBKEZY010000002.1, forward strand.
GGGTCTTTTTCCGTACTCTGAACTTGTTTAAACAACTTACTAAGCATAAAAAGAAACATACTAATCCCAATTGTTAGTCCTGTTTGAAAGGATATCATACTTCCAAAATTAATAAAGAGAATGAGCATATGGATAAACAACATAAATAAAGTAATCGTCTTTAGAAATCCACTTATAATGACATGCTCGCCTTCATTAAACTTATATATATTATGTGAAATAATATACATCAATCCATGTAAAAAAATAAGAAAAAAAGGAATAAATGCTATAACAACTTGTTTACTCATAAAATCGTTCGGCCCACCATTTTCATCCCAATGTACAGCCATCTCATTTGGTAAATATGGATAGAGGCATAGAGTAACTAAAAGACAAACGAAAAATATTCCTAGTATGTATTTATATTTGACCAAGCAATTCTCACCTCTCTTTTCTCTTAACGGCTTCGCTTCTTTTAGAGAAATTCCTGCAAGAATCTACTTTTCTCAAATTTAAACTTACACTTTACGCATTCATTCTTTGAAATTCTTTCATTGTATCATTTAATTTTGCAGGGAATGGTACATCCACTTCGATCTCTTCTTTCGTAATTGGATGTAAGAAGTTTATCTTCATCGCATGTAATGCTTGCTTGGACATATATTGCGTTTGTCCACCATATAATACATCCCCAACTAATGGATTACCATGATAGCTCATATGAACACGAATTTGATGGGTTCTACCTGTTTCTAATTGTAACGTTACGAACGTAACATTTTGGTTTTTAAAATACTTCTCTACTTTATAAAATGTGATAGCTTGATCTCCCTTTGGAGAAACACGTCGTCTCGTCGCATGATGGCGATCTCTTCCAATAGCTGCGTCAATTGTTCCTTGCTTACCTTTTACTTTCCCTTCCACAAGCGCCGCATATGTTCTTTTAATTTTTCGTTCCATTAATAAACGATCCATAATTGCACCAGCAATTCTATGCTTAGCAAACACGACACCACCTGTCGTATCTTTATCTAACCGATGGATATGACGAACCTTCGTCTCTAAACCTTGCATTTGAAAATGAAAAGCAACAAGGTTTGCAAGTGTTCCCATCCCACCTTTTTCCGCAGGATGCGTATCCATCTTCTCAGGCTTATTTACGATGAGTACGTGATCGTCTTCATATACTACATCTAATTCACCATATTCAGGCTCTACATCGTATTCTTCTTCGATAAACATATGCACTTGTAACTTATCGCCTTCTTTTAAAAGCTCATTCCATCTTCTCTGTTCTCCGTTAACGGTAATACCTTTTTCCATACGAAGCTGATGTAACAACTTTTTCGGTATTTCCCATTCTATTTTTAATAACGAATCAATACTTATGCCATTCCATTTCGCTGGAACAGTAATTTCGCACCATTCGCCCTTCTTCTTCGTTTCCATACTGTATCACCTTATTTCTATTGATTCTCTCATTGTAACGGAAAACACAATTTGATGCACCGTCAAAAATAGAGGCCAGTCTTATAGTAGACTGTCCCCCTCACGCTCTACGCCGTTTCATTTCCTGCAATACTTCTTCCGCTTTTTGCTCATACGATAAATCTTTAAAGAAATCCGCCAATCTTTTATAATCATTATACGTATCTAATAAGTCATCAATTTTTTCTACTTTCATCACTTGTTGTTTTTGCTTCATTTTTACTGGATAACGATAGCCCGATACTTCTTGTATTTTGTAATACTCATCCTCTACTTGAATGACCTTTACAAGTTCCTCCTCTTCCGCATCCATCGTATACCCATCAAAATCTCTAAGCAATTCATAAATGATATGAGTCCATTCATCTTTTGGATAAAATCCTTTTTCTAACCGATAACCGACAATGCGATACATATGCCCATCGTTTTCTGCAAACTGTACTGTATCATTTAGCTTAAACTTAAAATAACGAAACATTGCCTTCACCTACTTATATGTAATGTTCTTATCACATACTATTTGCAAAATGTAGGTCTTGCTATTCATAAAAAAATACTCATCTATAAGATGAGTATTTTTTACGATGATTTTTCTCTTTTCTTTCGAAATGGTAACCACCAGTTCCAATCTCCAAACAGTTTCATTAAACTTGGTACAAGCATAAGACGAATAATTGTTGCATCAAGGAATATTGCTAATGCAACACCAAGCCCCATTTGCCGTACTGGTAAAATATCAGTAAAGGCGAACGCACCTGTTACAACAATCATAATTAACGCAGCTGATGTAATGATCCTACTTGTTGACACAAGTCCTTCTAACGTTGCTTGATCATTATCTCCTGTTTCTTCATATAACTCATGAATACGCGAAATAAGAAAGACTTCATAATCCATACTAAGCCCAAATACGAGGCCGAAAATAAAGATTGGTAAGACAAATAAAACAGGACTTGCTTCTAAACCAAAATGCCCACCTTCAAATAACCAAACAACAATTCCAATTGTCGCGCTTAAACTAAGTATATTCATAATAATCGCCTTAATTGGAATGAGTATAGATCGGAATGCAAATAATAATATAACAAAGGTCGACCCAAATATAACAGACATACCAATTGCAACTTTATCTTTAATTTCATCTTCTAACTCTTGTTGGAACGTTGTCATCCCGCCTAAATAATACGTAACATCTGTTTCTTTATACTTTTGTTTAAAATCACGAACCCACTGTTTAGCAGTTTCAGTACGTGGTTTTGTTTTCAAAAAGATTTCTATCGTCGTCTTATTTCCTTTCGTATACGCTTCAAATATAGGAGCTAGTTTCGCCGCTTCTGGCGACTCTAACATTCCAGCAACTTGATCTGCTTTCATACGAGTTAACCCGTCGTATAAGCTTCTAACTTCATATACTTTCTTATCATCTTTTAACTTTTGAACGACTTCTTCTATCTTTTGTAAACTTTCTTTTTCTTTCATATCTTTTTTCGTCTCTACCACTAACGTAACATCAGCGTGTTTTTTTGCAGTTTTATTAAATGCCTCTTCGTACTTCTCATATGCAATTCTTGTATCACTTTGTTTAGGTAGAGCTTCTACGTCAGGGAACTGCAAATTAGCTGTACGTAACGGTAATAAGCAAATAACAATAAATGTTGTAACAACAATAATCATTGCGATTGGATGTTTCATTACAAATTGTGCAAATTCACGCCACGCCTTTGCCGGCGTATGTGCTACTTGATTCTTTTTTAATATTCGTTTCCCAATTAATGATAATAGCGCTGGAAGAAGCGTGAGTGAGAATAAAATACTCATAATCACAACAATCATTCCGCTAATTGCGACAGACTGAATATAATCGATTTTAAAGAAAAACAAGCCAGATAATCCAACAAATACACATAATCCTGAAAATACGATAGCGCGCCCTGCTGTTTGATATGTAATTGCTATCGCTTCTTTTACCGTTCGCTTTGCAACTTCCTCTCGAAAGCGATTTACAAATAATAGTGCAAAATCAATAGATAGCGCAAGTCCAATCATCGGTGCAACATTTAACACAAAGATAGATAGTTCCTTATCGCTACCTATAAAGTATAATATGCCCATCGTACTAATAACACTAAGTGCCCCATTTACAATTGGTAAAATAGATGCCAAAAGACTACCAAATGAAAATAGTAATACGAGAAATGCAATTGGTAACCCAATCATCTCTGCTACTTTTAAATCATTTTGCGTTCTTTCATTAATCTCTTGATTAATTTTTGGAAACCCTGTAGGCGTTACTTTTAATGCGGCATTACTTTCCTTTTCGATTTTATCAGCAAATTGCAATGTCTTTTCCATTCGTTCTTTATTTGTTTTCCCGGAAAATAAAATTGTCGCATAGCCGATATCATCTTGTAACATTTCTTTATTTTGCACTGGGTGATGGAAAGATTCATATGTCTCTTTCTCTTGTACATTCTTTACAATTCCCTCTACTTGCTTTTGAAATTCCTCATGTGAAACACCCTTATTTTTTTCAAAAACGAGTAGAAGTGTGTCTTGAGACCTCTTAAAATCTTTATCTAAAATTTCTTTCGTTTTTTGATAGTCCCCTTCCGTTTGGAAACCATCACCGCCTAATACTCCCGGCAGCTTTGGAGCGAAAATACCGAGTGCGATCGCAACCAATAGTAATGCTACAATTACTGTATAACGAAACTGATACAAAAAAGCTCCTAATTTCCCCCACTTATCTACTTTATGTACATTTGTTTTCACACATTTTCACCTACTTTAAATAATTCAATTGTCATTTATACTGTATCACATCTTCGTACAAACAAAAAACGTCTGGAAACACTATATTGATAGTTTTTCCAGACGTTTTTTTTATCTCTCTTTATTAAGTCCCAATCTTTTGGTAAGTAAACGATGGCAGTAAATCGCCATAATTAACAAAATACCACCTACGCAATAACCAGCTAAAATATCAGTTGGATAATGTACATTTAAAATAACTCTACTTAATCCAATCGATACAATTACAATTCCCATCAAAATCGTTATAACATATTTTCCAGTTACACTCTTCAAATTTGCCGCAATAATATAAGTAAGAAACCCGAATGTCATAATAGATAACATTGCATGTCCACTAGGGAAGCTATACCCAAGTGCATCCAACGTTTCATTTAACGACGGGCGCTCCCTTTTCACAATTTCTTTTATCCCTTTATTAACAAGATGTGTTATTAAAATACCCATTGGATACACGATCATCGCAGCATAATAACGTTTTCTCCAAAAAACAAGTAAACTTATAGCCAGCGTAGTTACGATCCCGATAGCAGAACCTAATTTTGTATAGTGTGAAAAAAATGTAAGCGAACCTTCTGTTTGTAATCCTTTTACTAATGCTCGGACATATGTATCCATCACTGTAACGCCACCCGCATGTACGCGCCAAGCAACAATGCCAAATACAGCAAGTAATAAAACGATACATACTACCTCATATTGATGTAACTTCTTGTTCAAACGATTTCCTCCTACTATGAAAAAATGCGATTTCTACTTTAGAAACCGCATTTCCTTACTTATTTACCTTTTGTTTTTAACTCTGTCCAGTAACGATCATAGTCTTTTAGCTTATCGTCTACATCAACAAGCCATTCTGTACGATCTAATTCTTCTTTCGTTAAGAAGATCATATGATTATCACGATATTCTTTACTATGAAGAGGATGAGCTTTTTCATTAGGATTACTGTATCCAATTGACTCGTAGTTTTTCACACTTACTTTTTCATCTAATAAGTAGTTCATAAACTTCTCTGCAAGCTCTTTGTTTTTCGCACCTTTTGGAATTGCTAACGTATCAGCCCAAATTGTGCCGCCTTCCTTTGGTACAACGTACTCTACATCTTTATTATCTTTTGCGATAAATGCTGCATCTCCAGACCAAACTGTTCCGATCCAAGCATCTTCTGTAATGAATTTTTGTTTAATATTATCTGTATCAAATGCTAATAAGTTTGGAAGCAGCTTCTTTAAATCATCTGCTGCTGTCTTTAACTGTGTATCGTCTTTCGTGCTGTTTGAGAATCCATGCTTCTTAAGACCCATACCTAACACTTCACGAGAATCATTTAATAAAGTTACATGCCCTTTATATTTCTCATTCCATAGGTCAGCCCAGCTTGTAGGAGCTTCTTTTACATACTTTTTATTGTATGCAATACCTGTTACGCCCCAAGTATATACTAAAGAATATTTATTCTCTGGATCAAACGCCGGTGTTTTGAAGTTAGAAACCATATTTTCGATATTCGGGATATTCTTTTTGTCTAACGGCGCTAATAAATCCATTTTCGCCATTGTTTTAACCATGTAATCAGACGGCTGAATTAAATCATACTTCGCGCCACCTGCTTGTAATTTCGCAAGCATTTCTTCATTACTTGCATACTTATCATAGTTAATTTTCACGTTATATTTCTTTTCAAAATCTCTTAGCACTTGCTCATCAAAATTGTCAGCCCAGCTATAAATGTTTAACTCTTCTTTCTTTTCACCACAACCAGCAAGTACACCAGCAACAAGGCTAAAGCTAATTGCTGCGCCGGCTAATCTTTTTATTAATTTCATCGGTTTATTACCTCCTCGTACTTTCTATATCGTTCGTATTATAAAGGAAGGTGTCCTCCAGAGTTTTCTTCACCATCTGCACCTTTGTTACGGAAGATTTCAGATAGAACCATTAATCCTACGATAGCCACAATTAAAATTGTAGAAAGTGCATTAATTTCTGGTGATACTCCGCGCTTAACCATACTGTAAATGTATAATGGCAATGTTGTTGATCCTGGTCCTGATACGAAGAAACTAATTACAAAATCATCAATTGATAATGTGAATGTTAATAATGCGGCTGAAATAACCCCTGGTGCAATTGCTGGGAACGTTACATAACGAAACGTTTGCCACGGCGTTGCTCCTAAATCATTCGCAGCCTCTTCTAAATCACGTCCCATACCAGAAAGACGCGCTGCTAAAATAACGACAACAAATGAAATACTAAATGTAATGTGCGCAATAATAATTGTTGTTTTGCCAAGTTCCATACCTAATTGACTAAATAAGATAAGTAAAGATAATCCCATTAAAATATCAGGAATTAAAATTGGTAAATACACAAGACCGTTAATAGCCCCTTCATAGCGATATTTATAACGATGTAATGCAATCGCGAAAATCACACCAAGAACTGTCGTTACAACCGTCGTTACGATCGCAATCGTCATACTATTTACAAACGCATCAATAACATCTTGCTTTTGAAATAAATCTGTATACCAATGGAATGTAAAACCTTCCCATTCCGCATTAATGCGAGAATCATTGAAGGAATATACCATTAAAACCATCATTGGAAAATACAAGAACAATAAAATTAACCAAGAATAAGAAACTAAAAACTTCTTCATCTTTGCCTATTCCCCTCCGTTCCCATCATATTTATATACTTTCGTTGCACGATAATATAAGTAAATTAACAGAACAGAGAATAGAACAACAATCATAGATAACGCAGATCCAAACGGCCAGTCACGCGCTCCTAAGAATTGATTTTGAATTACGTTTCCGATTAACGCTACTTTCGATCCACCCATAACGTCTGATACAACAAACATTCCGATAGAAGAAACAAACACTAAAATAGAACCAGTAGCAATCCCTGACATCGTCATTGGTACTGTTACATTCCAAAATGCCTTTGCTGGTGTTGCTCCTAAATCATAAGCTGCTTCTAGCTTACGCTTATCAAGCTGCTCAATCGCTGCATACACCGGTAAAATCATAAATGGTAATAAAGAATAGACCATTCCGAGTATTACAGAAGGTGTGTTATATAGTAAATTTAAAGGTTCACTTATAATACCTAGTTTCAATAGCAATGTGTTTACAAGACCTTGTGAACGTAAAATAACAATCCATGCGTATGAACGAACAAGGAAGTTAATCCAAAACGGGATCGTTGCCAATAATAAAAGAATTGAACGGTATTTGCGATCAACAATTGTAATTGTATAAGCAAATGGATAACCAATTACTAAACAGATTACTGTTGTAATAACTGCAATCTTAACAGTTTCCCATAACGTTCCCATGTATAGTGGATCAAACACACGAGCTATATTCTCTAACGTAAATTGCATTTCCACTGTCCCATATGCCCCGCGCTGCATAAAGGCAAATGCCAATACAAACAGAAGGGGAATTAGGAAGAAGATTAACAGCCACGCGACTGTCGGTAGTGCGAGTAATTTCCCTTTTTTCAATTTAAGGTCACCTCGTCCTCTTGCTCCCAGCCTACGTATACATTATCTCCAATGCTCCACTGCGCTGCTTCTTCAGCAGTTTGATATGCCATTAGTAATTCTGATGTTTTCTCGTCACGTACATACAGCTTTTCCATATTTCCAACAAACTCAACGTCTTCAATATGTCCAAGATGGTATTCTTTTAAAATCGGCTCTTCAACCGAACGTACTTTTACGTTTTCAGGGCGAATTGCTACATAGCCTTCCCCGTTTTTCACAATATTATTTTCACCGATAAATGTCGCAACGAACATTGTTTTCGGCTTATTGTAAATTTCTTTCGGCGTTCCAATTTGTTCAATATGTCCTTTATTCATAACGACAATACGATCACTCATGCTCATCGCTTCTTCTTGATCGTGCGTTACGTATATGAATGTAATTCCTAAATTACGTTGTAAGTTTTTCAATTCACGTTGCAAATCTTTTCTTAACTTAAAGTCTAACGCCCCAAGTGGCTCATCTAGTAATAATACACGCGGGTTATTTACAATCGCTCTCGCAATTGCTACACGCTGCTGCTGTCCACCAGAAAGCTTTGCAGGTTTACGATTACGGAACTCAAGTAACTGCGTTAAACGCATTGCCTCTTCAGCACGCTCTTTCTGCTCTGCTGCCGGTACTTTCTGCATTTTCATACCGAAACAAATATTTTTCTCCACATTCATATGTGGGAATAGCGCATAATGTTGGAACACTAAGTTCATATGACGCTTATATGGTGGCAAATCGTTAATCTTTTCATCATCTAATAAAAGATTCCCTTTAGTTGGCGTTTCAAAGCCTGCGATCATGCGAAGTAACGTTGTTTTCCCGCAACCACTCGGCCCTAAAATCGTTAAAAATTCCCCTTCTTTAATGTCTAAAGAAAGAGGTGGGATAATCACTTGATTTCCAAAATGTTTTTCTACTGCTTCAACTTTAATAATCTTTTTCATTTTCCCGTCCTATCTACCTTAAATTTTAATTTTTATATTCATGAATAAATATTTATGTTCTATAGACTATTTTTTGTTTCGATCCAAACAAAAATGGTTGTTTAGCGTTCTCTTCTATTCTTTATGTAGTATGTTTGATTCATTTTTGCATGATACACATGTCGAACAGAAAAACCCCTTCCATTACGAAGGGGCTATTATCATACGGCTACGCCTACTGATAAACACCATCATCATTTTAACAACTTTCGTATGAATTTTAAAGCACTTTTTGTAGAAGAGTAACGAATTTTCATATCGAATGCCGTAGATTGGGCTAAAATGCTTTTATAATGTGAAAAAGTCCGAAAACTTTCTTCCCCATGATAACTACCTAATCCACTACTTCCAACACCACCAAAAGGTAAATATGGCGTTGCAAGATGATAGACAACATCATTAATACAGCCTCCGCCATATGAAATATTACTTGTCACTTTCTTTTGTACTTCTTTATCTTCAGAAAATACATATAACGCTAACGGCTTCGGATGTTGCTGGATTGTTCCAATTACCTCTTCTATGTTGTCGTATTCTACAATTGGTAAGATCGGACCAAAAATTTCATCTTCCATAACAGTACTTTGCCATGTAACATTTGTTAACACTGTTGGTTCTATATGTAAAGTTTCTTTTTTATAGTTCCCACCGATTACCGTTTTACCATCTTTCAAAAATGAACATAAACGTTCAAAATGACGTTCAGTCACAATTCGTACATAATTGTCATTGTTTAGTGGATCTTTTCCATACTGCTCCGCAATTTCGTGTCGTAATGCCTCGATTAACTGTTCTTTCACCGAAGCATGCACATACATATAATCAGGCGCTACACACGTTTGCCCTGCATTTAAAAACTTACCCCAAACAATTCGTCTTGCTGTTACATCTATTTTTGCATCTTTATGTACAATGCATGGGCTTTTTCCCCCAAGTTCTAACGTGAGTGGCGTCAACCGTTTCGCTGCTGCTTCCATCACAACTTTTCCAACACCGACACTACCTGTAAAGAAAATATAATCAAACGGTTCCTTTAACAATTCCGTACTCTTTTCTACACCGCCTTCTACTACCGCTACAAGCTCTTCTTGGAATAATTGCTCTAACATCCTCGTAAGTACTTTGGAAACGTTTGGCGTTAACTCTGAAGGCTTTAAAACAATTGTATTTCCAGCCGCCAACGCTCCTACAAGAGGTGCAATTGCTAATTGAAACGGATAGTTCCACGGTGCAATAATAAGTGTCACACCGTACGGTTCAGGAACTACTTTCCCCTTTGATCCAAAATGAGTGAGTGCTGTTCGAACCCGCTTCGGTTTACTCCACGATGAAATATGCTTCAATTGAAAGGAAATTTCTTTTAATACATATCCAACTTCCGTTGTAAACGACTCATGAACTGACTTATTTAAATCTAATTTCAATGCCTGAAATATTTCTTCTTCAAAACTCTGAATGCCTTCATAAAGCTTCTTCAAATTATTCTTTCTCACTTCTACACTTCTCGTATGGCCATTATAAAAATATGCTTTTTGTTTATTTACAATAGAAGAAACACTCATTCATTCACCTTCTCCCACTATTTTTATCCAATTCTTTCATTATTTATATAGACTTCATATATAATAAATTTCTATTCGTAAAGTTACATTATATATAATTTCTTCTTGCATATAAAATTCATTGCTCACAAAAAAACTACCGAAAGAAAATCTTTCGGTAGTTTTACTGTATTAACGATATAAACGAACAGCACCAGCAGAATTATCATCAGCTTGTCCTACTACTTCAAACTTCAGGCCAAGATTCGGTAAAATACGTCCTGCATCTGGAATCTGTTTATTAATATACGTTTTCGAATCATCAAACTTCGGTACACCTGCTAAGCCATTATACGTATACGTTCCGCGCGTTGGAGATACAACTTTCCAAGCTGGCGTTTTATCAAATGAGAACGCCGCATCAGCGATTTGGAATCGTGTACTACTTGCTACTGTTGGTTTACCATTTAAAGTTCCAACAATTGCTTCTGGATGAGAATCAACTACGCCAAGGAAACCATGTCCTGGATGTAAACCAACCCAGTTATCTGTATAAGCTGAGTCTGCATACCATACAACCATACCTGTGTTGTATTCTGGACCGCGAGCATATTTTAATGCGTTATCCGAACCAGCATAGTTTCTCCACTCTACATAATAGTTATGTTTTTTCTTCTCTGTTCCATTAGATACAGCGAATCCATCTAATTTGAACTGCGGTGTACCTTCTGCATCATCAGAGAATACTACTTTACCATCTACATTTAGTGATGCATTATCAAGTAGGAAACCGTTTAATGCTAAACCACCATCTGTAATGTACTCAAATGTTAATTTTACTTTCTTACCTTTGAATTGGCTTAAATCGTATGATTTGTCAATCCATTTTCCATTTGTTGAATGTGCATTTCCACTATTTGCTTTCTCACCAAGTTTTTCGATTAATGTTTGCTGACCATCTTCTGTTACAGCATGTACTTCAAGGAAATCATACTCTGCTTCAATTTCATACAATGACTTGAAATCAAATTTCGCAGTCGTTGCATTTGTTAAATCGAACAGTGGCGTCTCCATTTTTGTGTGAAGATTGTCACCTTTTGTGCTGTAGTAATACTGCTTACCAAATGCTGGAGCAATTGTTTTTATATCTTTATCTGGCAAGTTAACACGAATCATACCTGGGCGGTTAGATTTCGTAACACTTTGGTCTAAATATGTTGCTAGACCGATACCTTTATTTAATTTCTCGTAATCTACTTCTACGATATTTGCCCAGTTACCACCGATTGTTTTTTGGAAAAACTCTTTATTTTGTGGTGAGAAACTCGTTGGCGTTGTTCCTGCAATGTTACCAGCCCAGCTTCCGCCACTCATAACAGACCAAGCTTGAATTGGTTCACCGTCACCAGTATAGTCTGTATCATACTCATCTGGAAGACCTAAATCATGACCATATTCATGTGCGAATACACCAACTGCGCCATCTTCTGGTTCAATTGTGTAGTCGAATGCTGCGATCTTTCCGCCCCAATATGGAACTTTCGCTTGTGTACCTTCAATTGGGAATGGTTTTGGTCCAACAGTCCAGCGATGTGACCAAATTGCATCGTCACCTAATTTACCGCCACCTGCTTCTTGTCCAACACCCGCATGGATAATCATTAAGTGATCAATTAAACCATCCGGTTGTTTTTGATTTCCATCGCCATTTACATCATATTGATCGAATTGGTCAAACTCTGATAAATCAATACCGCTATCTACAGCTGCTTTTAATGCATCTTTTACTAAATCACGTGGTCCTTTTGGCCCTTTATTATCATGACCTGTCGCACCATCTGCACCGTAATCAGCAGCTTTACCAGGAACTGTTAACCATTTTGTAACTGTTCCGTCTACTGTATAACTACCGCCAGATTGCTCTTCGTAATATTGTTTAAACGTTTCGATTTTGCTGCCATCCTCTAATGCGAATGGCTCATTACCGAATAACATTTTTTCATAATGTTCTTTGTTAAAATCGTCAGTATACATATAACCAGGTTCTTTATCAATATTGTTATGTTTAAAGTCAGCGTACTCTACAAGTAAAACGAGTACTTTATCTTTACGAACTTCACCGTTATATTCTTTTCCCTTTGCTGAAGAAGTTGGTACTTTACCATTTAGACCACCCTTAACTGGGCCTGTTGCTGCAGGTGTTCCTGTTGCTGGTTTGTCTAACTTTTCTTTCGTATCAGCTTTCGCATCTTTCACTTTCTTTAAAAAGTCAGATGCTTCTTTCGTAAGTGGGTCCCCATTTGATACTTCTTTCCCAGGATTTTCACCCTTTTTGTTCTCTACGTATTTTTCGACGGCTTTCTTTGTTTCTGTCTCTGAAGCCTTCGAATCAATTACCCCACGGTTTTTTAGCGCATTCGCTAAACGTTCTTCTGGAATTAAATGATCATCGACTGGACTCGTAGCTGTCTTATTCACAGGTGTTTCAGCATATGCAGACTGGCCACCCGCTCCGAATGAAAGACCTAACACAGCTGTCAAAGCGATTGATGACAAAACTTTGAACGGTTTCTTGTTCATCCCTTATTTCCTCCCCTAATAAAAAATATGTATTACAAATTGAATTTTATTAAAAATTCAATATTTTTTCAATATTTAGTTATATTATGTAATTTTTTTAACATATTTGTAAAAATTCCATAGTTAGCATACGAATATATCACAATTCAACAATGTTTTCTGAAAATATTGAAAATATTTGTCAGAAACTTTATAATCGCCATAGAGGGAATTTAATGGGGATTTTATCTTTGTTTTATCTACAAAATATTTGATAATTCACTATATAAAACACAAAATACGATTGCTTATCATATATTCTGTAGCAGCAGTTATGACCGATAATTAGGGAGGAATTACATTTGTACAAAGATAAGACTGACGCACTGGACCAAGAATGGATTGATTTAATACTTGAAGCTCTAGACGCTGGTATCGCCCTGCAAGATATCGAACATTTTTTCCAACGTATGAAGCCATCCAGTCAGGCTCAATAGGCTTGTTCTTTTTAACGAAGTTTATGTTATAATAATGACATCATAAGACGACTACATATTGATAGAAAGGTGCGCAAATATGATTGGAGAACGTATAAAACGCCTTCGCTTACAAAAAGGTATTTCATTAACTGAACTTGCCGAAAAAGCTGGTGTTGCTAAATCTTACATTAGTTCTATAGAACGAAATTTACAAAAAAACCCTTCCATTCAGTTTCTTGAAAAAATTGCAGCAGTTCTACAAATTCCAGTTGATACTTTACTTCATGATGAAACAACAAAGGAAACTAATCTAGACTCCGAATGGACACAGCTTGTTAAAGATGCAATGAACTCTGGTGTCTCCAAAGAACAATTTCGTGAATTTCTTGAATTTACAAAATGGAAGCAAAATCAAAAATAATAATAGAAAGAAGTGCTAACAACCAGCACTTCTTTTTCTTTATAAAAAAAGCGGGGGATACCCGCTTTTTTATTATTTTTCTTCGCCAGCTTCTTGGTTAGCATTGAATGTCCATTCTAAATTCAATGAATCACCTTGGAAGATATTTTGTTCTTTCCCATTATCTACAAATTCAAATTGTACCCACAGATAATCCTCTGTGCCTGCTTCTAATCCACCCTTTTCTCCCCACTCAGGAGCAAAGATGTCTTTAGCTAAAAGATCTGGATCAGCATTTTGTAAATCAGCTAAAGTTGTTTCATATACAGGCTCACTTTGTTTATCCCAGTTCCAAAGGAATTTCACTTTAACGTGCTTACCAAAGTCTTCACCAGCATTATCGCCTTTTGCATCTTTCACAGTATACTTTGTCGCTAGTTTAACGTCTTTAATTGTTAATGAACCGCTATTCTTTAATAAGAACTCTTTCTTAATAGAATCCCCTGGTTTTAAATCTTTAATATCTACAAGCGTTTTAGGGTCTAATGTAAGATCTAACGTCCCAGCTGCAAATGTATTGTTCGATACTTCTTTATCGCTAAAGTAAGCGAATGTTCCTCCACCAATTAAAGATAACCCCAATGCTGCTGATGCAACTCCCATACCTAATTTCTTTTTCAGACTCACAATCAATTCCCCCTAGCTGTTTATTATATTTTTGTCTCTTATTTTTCAATAAGAGATATAAAGAAAACTATATTAGCTTAGCTAATGTTCGTTCTCTTTTAAAAACCTTAAGTTCATTATAACGAACATCACTCTATAAATACAACAAATATTTATTAGTATTTTCAATTATTTTTATTTCTCAATATTATTTCGTTTTTTCTGAATTCTTATGTTTATATTTTAAGAAATACAATAAGTGCGGGGGCAAATACTCCCTCACACTCATATACATCATTTTTATACCGGTCGTCAGTTTATTCTGATGATTTCTCATTATGATCCGTGGTAGTAGCCTTTTCATGAGTTCCTTGCTCAAGTTTTTTAGCTGTCTCTACTTGTTTCTGCTCTTCTACCTTCTTCTGCTCTTCTACTTTCTTCTGTTCTTCTACTTTCTTCTGTTCTTCTACTTTCTTCTGTTCTTCTACTTTCTTCTGCTCTTCTACTTTCTTCTGTTCTTCTACTTTCTTCTGTTCTTCTACTTTCTTCTGTTCTTCTACTTTCTTCTGTTCTTCTATTTCATTCTGTTTCTTTACTGTTTCATCTTTTAATAGTTTTTGTAAAGTCTGAATTTGTTCATCAATAGCTTGCAAACTAACTTCTTTCACGATATAATCTCGCTTCTCTTTTATACTGAGAAAACCTTCATTCACATATACGGCCACTTGTTGAATCGATTCACTTTTATTCACTTTTAATTCTTCTTGTATTTGATTATAAGGAGTTTCTATTGCAGTATATACATTTTGCAGCGCTTCCTCCTCAGAAGCAATTTTCTCACGTCCTTGTTGCCACACTACAATTGCCTGTTCAATTTCTTCTCTAGAAGTTACTGCCAACTTCCCCTTCATTTCTCCATACTGATGCTCAATAAACTGTTTATGTTTCTCAGCTTCCTCTTTTAATGTATCAACTGTCTTTGGAAATATAATCGCTGTAGAAAGAGCGGCTTCCACTTTCGTTTCATGAATAAATGCAGCTTCTGTATACGTCATTATTTGAGAGCCTAAATAAAACGTAATGGAGCACATACAAGGCAATATAAGCATCTTTTTTAATTTGCGAGGTGTTTTCAGCATCTTAATCTCTCCCATCGAACAAGATGTTCTCTATATAGAACGTTACTTTTATTATAATAAAGAACGATACAAAATGATAGCTATATACTAGAAAAATAGAAAAAGGGCTATCCATTTGATAGCCCTTTTTCATATTATTTTGTTTCACCTTCTGTTTGTTGTGCATCAAACGTCCAAGTTAATTGTAACTTATCACCCTGGAATTCATTTTGATCTTTTTTATTATCAACGAACTCAAATTTCACCTTGAATTTATCAGATTTACCTGCAGAAATACCTTTTTCATCCCAGAACCAAGCAGCTAAATCATTATCTACTGCTGTAAGTGTATCACCCTTCAATTTATCTAATGTAGTTTGTTTCACAATCGTCTCATGCTTATCTACATTTTTTAAGAATGTTACTTTAATATGTTTACCAAAATCATCTTTATTATCTTTCTTCGTATCTTCTACACTATAGTCTGTTTTTAATAGAACTTTTTTAATATCTAATGTACCTTTATTTTCTAATTTAAATTCTTTTTCAACTGTATCACCAGGTTTTAAATTCGATACATTAACAACTGTTGATGGATTTAATGCTAAATCCAGTGTACCAGCCGCAAATGTATTGTTTGACACTTCTTTATCACTGAAAAATGCAAATGTTCCTCCGCCAACTAATGCTGCCCCTAACACTGCTGATGCGATACCCATACCTAATTTTTTCTTTAAAGTCATGTCCATATCCCCTTAATCTATATATTTGTTAACTTCCTAAACGGAAAGTATAACCAAACAAACTAGACGGATTGTTCTACTTTTTTCTCTTTCTTTTCCCCTTCAATGCTGCGAATCGCGCCAAAAATAGAAATCGCGGAATAGCCCAGTAAAAAGACCCCTGGAATAATAAGAAGCAATGCAGCTCCAGCCTTTGAACTAGCATAATTTAATGCATATCCTGCATAAGGAACTGTAATATCCGCATATTTCCCAATGACATTCTCCGCACGTACTGGTTCTAAATCAGGGCCGTTGTTGTTATCCCCTTTTGTTTCATACGTTACTTTTCCATTTGTATCTTTCACACCGATAATACGGTGAGTGATAATTTTTTCATCTTTCTCTTTAAAGGTAATAACATCACCTTTTTGATATTTCGAACCATCTTTAGTCGGTTCTATCGCAATGATTGATCCTGTTAAAAATGTCGGTTCCATCGATCCTGATAGCACTGATTTAAATTGATATCCCAGCACTGTTGGATCTCCGCCACTCGCTTTTGACGAAATAACTATAAAAGCTAGAAAAACCATTAATGCAAATAAAACAAACGAGATAACGTTGCTAATCACTTTCCAAATTAATTTCATCGTCTCTCTCCCTCTCCGTTGTTTTATATTATTTGGAGTATATAATACTAAATCGGTTCTTTAACAAGAACACAACTAAATAATATAACGAACAACTCGTAAATGCAATAAGAAAATTTACAATTATTAGTTATTTTGCATATACAAAAAAGACTGTGACAAAGTCTCTTCACAGTCTTTTTACTAGTAATTTATTTTTCTTCTGATTTCATTTCTGTTGTATTTCGGCGTAGCACTACAAATAAAATGGCTCCAAATAGTACAGCGGCACCTATCCCAATGCTTATTATTTTCACATTTGATTCATTTACTTCAGGCGTAGCCGTATCTTTTTTAGGCATCGCAAAAGTAACATCTTCTTTTGAAAGAACATTTATCGTCGCAATTGTTTGATTATTTTTCGTGATGTCAACTGCACCAACTACCTCACCACGATGAATTCCTTTATGATACAAAGAATCTTTATCTAATGAAGCCGCACGGAAAATCGTCCTCACATTTTTACCTTCATCTTTCTTAAGCATAAGCTCTGCACTTTTTTCAAGCTCGCTATCAATATCTTTATTTAAATACGTTGCCTTTTGATGCCAGCTATGTTTATCTAATACAGTTTGCTTCACAAATTGACCGAAAGAATAATCCGCCATCTGCTTCAAATCTTCATAAATTTCAGGTCTTTGGGAAGCCATTACTACATTTATAATGCGATTGCCATCCTTCTCATTTAATAGAACGAGTGTATTACGCGCTTCATTTGTAAAACCCGTCTTCCCGCCAATGCTATATGGATTTTCAAAATAAGTAGACTTATTAAAAATAGAAACCGTCTGGCTAGATGTCGTAACCGTCGTCCTTTTCGTATTCATCGCTTGTAAAATCTCAGGATACTTTTGTACACCTCTCGTAATCATAGCCATATCATACGGCGTCGTATAATGGTTTGGATCATGCAATCCATTTGGCGTTACAAAGTGACTATCTGTAGCCCCTAATTGCTTTGCTTTCTCATTCATCATATGAGCGAACTTCTCAACATTTCCGCCAATACGCTCCGCAATCGCATACGACACATCATTTGCACTCAGCACCATTAAAATCATAAGCGCAGTATTTCTATTAATCGTCTCACCAGGTTGAAATTCAATTTGATAATTACTCTTCTCTTGATCTAATGCTAATTGTGAAAACGTAAATTGATCCTCTGGCTTCGTATGCTCCATAAGTAAAATCGCTGTTAACACTTTCGTCATACTAGCCGGAAATGCACGATGATGTGCGTTTTTGTTATACAAAACATCTCCAGTTTTTGCATCAATCGTAGTTGCAAACTGACTAAAAACATTTGGTCCTTCCGCAGGTGGTGGTGCCACTTGTTCTGGATTCACTCCAACATTCGTCTCCGCACGTAACGTCATAGGTGTCAAAAAAAATAAACAAATAACGGTAATAAAAGCCAAAACTTTCTTAAAATTTACCATATGACTCTCCCTTTTCACTATACTCTCACAGTTTAAAAACTGAATCTACCAATCCATATGTAATTTGTATTAAATTGGAAGAATATTCACTGTTTTTTACTATATCATATTTTTACGATGAAGAACATAAATATACAATAAAAAATAAGAAGGAGTTATTCTTTCTTATCCTTCTCATCAATCAACGAATCTATTAAATTTTGACTAGCTTCCTCGGGTGTAATCTCATCTGTCATCCCCATAAACGACCAACCTTTAGAATCGACCCACTCAACAAACTCTTGTAAAAACTCATCATGTGTAACATCCACATCAAGAATCGAGCCATTAATCGAAATCGTTCTATTTTTAGATACACGCATCTTGAACGTTTTTCTTACCATTACAATAATTCTCCCTCTACTACTGAATATTTATAAAGTGAAACTTTAATCAGCCTTCACCAATCGGGCTTTTACGAGCAGCCTGCCACCACCTAACTTCTTTGCTTTCGATAAATTTTGAGGTGGGGATCTTACCGTCCGCAAATAGCGGGGTAAAATAATCTTGTATCTCTGTTATACATGATTTTAAGTAAATTGTAAAAAGGATATATTGGCCAATTTGCATATTGAAACTGAAAACCTATCAACATGCAAAAATATCAAACGGTATATAAATGATCATAAATGACTAAATAAATCCACATAAAAAACAAAACAACTTACATTTTATCACACCAAATACAAATGAATTTCGTACAATATAATGGAATATACTAGAAAAAACCTTAATATGAGGAGGAACTCTATGGCGCGTTGTACGTATTGTAAAACGAAGTGGACAATAAAAGATGTATGGTCAATACTCGTGACATTTGAAAAAGATTGTCCGTATTGTTTCAGAAGACAATATCTATCAAAGAAAACATTGAACGCTATGCCAGAACTTATAAGCTTACCTTTACATTTCTTATTCCCTTTTCTAGTTGATTTGAGTGATGAGGGGCCTTTGGATTGGTATCGGAAGTCATAACACCTCAGTATCTTCTATTTATTACATATAAAAACATACATACTAATACACCTCTAAAATAAAAACTATTTTCTATTACACTACCTCTTTAAAAACTTACTACACAAAAATATTGTAAATTTTCAGTTAATTATGTATAATTGCTTTAACATAATGATTAAAATTACAAATACATAATCATTTTTGAAGATCCCGTAGCTCAGCAGGGAGAGCGCCACCTTGACAGGGTGGAGGTCGTGAGTTCGAGCCTCTCCGGGGTCATACCGTTAGAAACCGTGTCAACTTAACGTTTGATGCGGTTTTTATTTTCCGTTGACTTGACGCAGGGTGGCGGTCGGCCATTTGGTAGCTTAACGCCCGTCGCTATACGGTTTGTAGTTGTTTTACATCTATTTTCAAGCGTTCGGCGTACACGTTCCGAACGCTTGGTGTACATTTGGTGATTTGATTGTTCATTCTTCTTGTTCGCATACGTTCATTTAGTAGCCGTTCGTCGGTGTTAATTTTTGTCACCAGCATCTCCTTTATGGTCAATGTCATACCGTTAACTAGTTTCCCCTTACAAATACTTCAACAAAATTGGGAGAACGCTTATTACCTCTCTTTCTCAATGCAAATTTCAAGTTAAACGGTACCCCTCGATATTTGGTAAAGTGACGTTTTCGGACGGGCTGTACCAAGTTAATTGAAACAATACTCGTAGCACTTCAGTTTCCTCTCGATCCGACCTAAAGTCCTTCTTACCTGTTCCATATGAATGCCGAGTATATCACTAATTTTTCTATAACCAAAATTCGGATTCTCATATATAATTTCTAAAACCTTCTGTATTTACGAACCCAGTTGATATGCTTAGTTATCATATCTTTATCATGGTATCCATCCCTCGATAGATAGGTGTATATCTGTTTGTCTGTGGTATTGCGATTCATGATTTCATTAGCTATCCATTTCATCAGATGCCCTTCCCTATTGTCGCAAATCGACGTTGTGCCGTCCTGGTTATGGTGAAATTGATTTTTCAATAGTGACTACCTCCGATTGTTATTGAACTCTTTTTCCTATGTATAAATCCGACCCCTGAATTGCTTCGTAACGTTAATTTCAAAAAAACTTCAAAACTTCTTGTTCGTATATCTTGGAAAAGGCGCCGGTAGAAAGATGGCCAGCTACCACTCGTCTCTTACACTATTAAATCCGACCCTAAGTTGATTTTGTAACGGAGAAACTGAAAAGAACGCAAAAAAGACGTGAACCGCAGTTCACGCCTATATTTCAATTATTCTGCCATTATTTATTCTTCACCTTCGTCATACATAAAATGTTTAGCTATCTACCACCTAGCCTACACTCTTAACTTTTGAAGAATTTAAGATACTTAACATCCTCATCTTCAAAACATCTTCCTTCTGATTTTTTGTTAGCAAAGCTGAAAAACTCTTTTGCTATTTCTAAATCACCCAATTCATACGCAACTTTTCCTGAAATAAATTCTTTTTCACCTGTATCAATACGCATAAATCCGGTTAAAAACATTTTATCTGACCATTTTTTTGCTGTTTTAAAATCTTTTACAATAAAACAAGTATCAATAATATCATTCACTAAATCATAACTTTCATTATAAATACCTTTCGGATTAGGCAATACACTCCAAGCCTCTTCTAATAATGTAATAGACTCATTATGATTACCTTTATCAAACTCATCATTACTCTGATTAACGAGACTTTCGAATTTCTCTTTTATAGGTGATTGTAATATGGCCATATTGCTCCTCCTCAAATAATGTTTTTAATCAATTCAAAATATTTATCATCTTCTTCAAAAAATATCTTGTAACCCTCTAGCATATATGCTTTTAATAAATATTCCTTAGCTTTTTCAAGTTCTCCACATTCGAACAAGCTCTCTCCAAGTCTCAATAAAATCAATGGATTCGAAATACCGTCTGGACAGTTTAAAGCATTATAAAAATTACTTTTTGCCATTTCATAGTCATCTTTAATAAGATAAGTATCGCCTATTGCTGTATATAACCAAGTACTTGCTTCCCAATCCGTCTTTGGTGCTGGCACCATATCTAAAGCCACTAAATATTTCTCTATTGCTTGATCAAATTGTTCTACTTCAAATAGAATATCTCCCTCTTCACACAGTTGTAAAATTTGATTGTATACTTTGTCATCTAGTTCCAATTCTCTTTACCTCCAATTATTTTTTAGTTGGTGGCAAATATCTCTCACCTAATTTAGCGCCTGCTGATCTATTTAAACTAAAATGAGATAATTCTCTATCTCCATATAAATAGCAAAATAAAAACCAGCAACTTTAAGATTGCTGGCTTATCTCTTATTCATATTCGAAAAAACAATAACAATTGCTCCAATTATATAATGCCCCGCTACCATCCACATACTCCGATCAAAGATCATAAGCGATAACCAAAGCGATATATTAATAGCAGCAAATAATACATATAAAATGAAGTCTCTTTTTTGTAGCGCCTCTCGATTCATCAAAATATAAATCGCACCGATTGGTGGAAGGATGAAGCAAAGGAAAAAAACAAACATTTTTCTTAACGACCATGGATATGAAGTTACTGTCTGCATATGAGTCTCCTTTTCACTTTATAGTACATGTAACATCGGTCTTGCTATTCTATATTCGTCACTATAAGGCTCCTTTATGATTAAAGGTAGGTGAGGATCTCCCTCTTCTTCTATCATTATGAATACTTCTGTTTTTTCTTGTACTATGTTGGATTCACTGTTTTTAGTAGGTTTTTTACTTGTTTCGATTTTCTTTGTTACTTCTCCGAGCCTTTGTCCAACTTTTTCAGCTTCGGCAGGTTCATTCGTAACGTAGTATTCTTGATCCTCCCATACTAACATAGGTGGCACTTGTTTTCGTTTGTTACATATTATATAAGTAATACTAGCTATAAGTAGTAGGCATGTTAATAAAAAGAAGATAGTTTTTTTATTCATATACTATGCTCCCTATCTATCATTTTATTAAATTATATAATATCCATTATATGTAGTAAATGGATGTAATGGGAATTTTCGGATTTTATATCAAAAAGAAAAACCTTACTACAGTAAGGTTCCATTTTTATATTCTATAGTGATTGATTTATTAAAACGATCATTACGATAATCGCTATAAACATAACGACTAAACAGCCGATCATTTTATAAAAGCCTCTTTTCGTTAACGTCCCACCTTGAACGTCTTTCCGAATAAATAAGAATACGGCTAAAAATAATACAAGCCCAATGCCAAAAGCATACATCATTTGCATATGTTAATCTTCCTTTCTCTCTTCCATCTTAATATCTTTTCGATAAAACAACAAATGAGATAAAAACTGTACTCATCGTAAGTGCCATAAGTATGTTTAATAGTTCAACCGCAGATAGTGTAATTACGTGTAGATTTAAACCGAAAGAGAAAAGAAGGTAATATGCCGTTAGCGCAAAAAAGCTGAAGAACATTCCTTTATAACGAATGAGTTTCATTCGCTCATCTTTTTCTTTAAATTGCGGATGTAAGTAACTTAAGCAGAAACACATAATCATCATCGCAAGTACTGTATACGTTGGAGCCGGTGGTGCGGAATGCGTCATTATGCCCGCTAATATCATGGTTCCACTCATAATAAAGAAAATAATTCCCATAATTAAAAAGTACTTTTGTGAATAATTCATCCCTATTCCCCCTCTTCTTTTCCTTCATAAATAAATACATGTTCTATCGTTGTCTGAAATGTTTTCGCTATTTCAAATGCTAATGGAAGTGATGGATCATATTTTCCTTTTTCAATTGAAATGATGGTTTGTCTGGAAACTCCAAGTTTCTCAGCCAATTTTTCTTGAGACAGTCCAAATTTTTTTCGGTATTCGACCATTTTATTTTCCAAGGAAATTTCTCCCTCCTCCCTTATATCGAGTATATATGTAAAGTAAACTTTACGTCAAGTTTCCTTTACATTCATTTTGTTTATTTTTCGTTCTATTTATATAGAAGAAACTTTTTCATTTTCAGCACGTCTATTTTGAAATGAAACATGGAACACTGTAATGAACCGTTACTATATTTCCTCCTCTCAATTTTTAAAATTTAATATCTCCCTATTTGTTTTATCCTTTTAAAATATTTCATTTATCTCTTTATTCCACAAAATGCGTTATTGGTTTTACGGTGTTTTTCGTCATATTTATAGAAACTAACTGTTTATGAAGCATTTTTTATGTTTAGCAACTTTTTTTGTAGAAATCCTTCGCTTTCCTTTCAATATTTAACACTATCTAAATAAAGTTTACGATAAATTCATAATTTTTTATTTTTTATACTATATTCCGTTATATTGTTGTATAATATCAATGAAAGCGCTTATTATTTCAATATACATAATTCGAACTCATTTTTATCGAAACATTCTAATTATTATACTTATATTTACATGCAACAATTTTAGTTATTCGTATAGGTATACCAAATATATCCACCCCATTTTTCTGTAAAATTACTTTATAACATGAAAGATTAACTTGGGTGATAAGTTATTGTGAATGTTTTTTTACAAAACAGATAAGTAATAGTGTTTGGTATTATGTAAATTATTGTAATAACATAAGAGTAAAGAAAACATTTACATTGATTATTGGTTCATCAATTATTGAAAAGAGCAAAATGCACCTTTTGTTTGGAAAAAGGATTATATGCATTGGGAGGTTTAAACAAATGACGAGGAAGAATACAACGACAAACCCTTGGGCCAAGTTCCATGGTCCGAACCTTGGTTATGTTATTGAGCAGTATGATCTTTACGTAACTGGAGCAGGTTCTGTTGATCCGGAATTACAAGAGCTTTTTGAAATTTTTGGAGCTCCTTCGTTTCAAGATAATGTCGTAACAGGGGACAACACAGCAACACATTTTTCTCCTCAAAACACAGGGAACATTGAAAAAATTCTTAAAGTCGTTCAGCTTGTTGAACAAATTCGTTCATTCGGGCATACGTTGGCTCACATCAATCCGATGGAAGATGCTGCTAATGGACAATCTCTTCTTGAGAAAGCAATGAACGAACTGAGCGATGCTGACTTGAAAGCGATTCCAGCAAAAACAGTATGGCAAGATGCACCAGAAGGTATTCACACTGCACTTGATGTAATTCATAGATTAAAAGACGTTTATACAAAATCTTTAGCTTATGAATTTTCTCATATACAAGATAGTGAAGAACGCGCGTGGTTGCATCAAATGGTGGAATCAAATTCATTGCGTCAACCACTATCAAATAAAAAACGAACTGCTCTTTTAAAACGTTTAACAGCTGTTGAAGGTTTCGAGCAATTCTTGCATAAAACATTCGTTGGGCAAAAGCGTTTCTCTATCGAGGGCGTTGATATGCTTGTACCTGTTCTAGATGAAATTGTTCTCGAAGGTGCAAAGGGCGGCGTAGAAGATGTCATGATTGGTATGGCTCACCGCGGTCGTCTAAGCGTACTTGCACACGTATTAGAAAAACCATATAGTCACATGTTTGCTGAGTTCAAACATGCAAAAATAGAAGGCGCAGTGGCAAATTCTGGATGGACTGGCGACGTGAAATACCATTTAGGTAGAGAACAAGTCGTTAGTAACGAAGAAGTTAGCACTCGCGTTACATTAGCAAATAACCCAAGTCACCTTGAGTTCGTTAACCCTGTTGTAGAAGGTTTTGCACGTGCGGCTCAAGAGAATCGTAAAAAATCTGGTATTCCAGAACAAGATACTTCAAAATCATTCGTAATTTTAGTTCATGGTGATGCTGCATTCCCTGGTCAAGGTATTGTATCTGAAACGTTGAACTTAAGCAGATTGAACGCGTACCAAACAGGCGGAACAATTCATGTTATCGCAAACAATGCAGTTGGCTTTACGACTGATAGCTATGATTCTCGTTCTACGAAATATTCAAGTGACCTTGCAAAAGGTTTCGATATTCCGATTGTTCACGTGAACGCTGATGATCCAGAAGCTTGTCTTGCTGCTGCTAACCTTGCGATTCAATATCGTACATTGTTCAAAAAAGACTTCTTAATCGATTTAATTGGTTACCGCCGCTACGGACATAACGAAATGGATGACCCAGCAGTTACGCAACCACAAGTGTACAAAAAGATTAAAAATCACCCGACTGTAAGAGCGATTTATGCAGATCAATTACAAGCTGCTGGTGTTCTAAATGCAGATGAGGTTGAAACAATGACTCAGTTTATACAAGAGCAATTAAAATCTGACTATGCACAAGTACCGCCAGCTGATACGAGCGCTGCAACAATTGACGTTAAGGTGCCAGATGTTGTTGCAAAAGGCATTCAGCCAATTGATACTGGTGTTGAGATTGACTCACTTCGTGCAATTAATGAAGGTCTACTATCTTGGCCAGAAGGCTTTAACGTATATCCGAAAGTAAAGAAAATTCTTGAACGCCGTAAAGACGCTCTTGAAGAGAACGGTAAAATTGAATGGGCACTTGCTGAGTCGTTAGCATTCGCTTCTATTTTACAAGAAGGTACGCCAATTCGTTTAACTGGTCAAGATTCACAGCGTGGTACATTCGCGCACCGTCATATCGTATTACACGATACTGATACAAATGAAACATATTCACCATTACATCGCTTGCCAAACATTAATGCATCCTTCTCTGTTCATAACAGTCCATTATCAGAAGCTGCTGTTGTTGGTTACGAGTATGGCTATAACGTATTCGCTCCAGAAACTCTTGTTATGTGGGAAGCGCAATATGGTGACTTCTCAAATACTGCGCAAGCATTATTCGATCAATATGTTTCAGCAGGAAGAGCAAAATGGGGTCAAAAATCTGGTTTAGTTCTTCTATTACCGCACGGTTATGAAGGTCAAGGACCAGAGCATTCTAGTGCACGTCCAGAGCGATTCTTACAGTTAGCCGCTGAGAATAACTGGACAGTTGCAAACTTAACGAGCGCGGCACAATACTTCCATATTTTACGTCGTCAAGCATCTATCTTAGGAACAGAAGCTGTTCGACCATTAGTATTGATGACGCCAAAAAGTTTATTACGTCACCCACTTACGCTTTCAACTGCTAGTCAGTTAAGCGAAGGACGTTTCCAACCTGCTCTAGAACAAGAAAACCTTGGCATGAAACCAACTAAAGTAAAACGTCTTGTTTTAAGCACAGGTAAAATGGCGATTGACTTAGCAGCAGAAATTGAGTCTGGTAAACATGAGTATAACTTAGATGAAGTTCATGTCGTTCGTATTGAACAGCTGTACCCATTCCCTGCTGAGAAAGTTCAATCTATTATTAAACGCTTTAAAAACTTAGAAGAAATTATTTGGGTTCAAGAAGAACCTCGTAATATGGGCGCATGGCATTACATGGCTCCAATTCTGTTCGAACTTGCTGGAGATAAAGTGAAAACAGGTTACATTGGACGCCCAGATCGCTCTAGCCCATCTGGTGGCGATCCATTCGCTCACAAAGCTGAGCAAGAACTAATTGTTGCACACGCTTTAGATGTGAAGTATAACTTCCGTCAAGATAAACAAGAAATTGAAGTTTTCAGCAACTGAAAGTAACAATGAAGGTTTCTAGCTTGTTCCCCGGGCAGATCTTCTGCCCAGGGGCAGGCTAACAAATGGAGATTACCGAAGACAAAAGAAGAAAAAACACACCGTTAGGCAAATAAGGGGAGGACATTTAAAATGATCGAAATTAAAGTACCTGAGCTTGCAGAATCTATTACTGAAGGAACTATCTCACAATGGCTTATCAACGTAGGCGACAAAGTTGAGAAAGGTGGCAGCGTTGTTGAGCTTGAAACTGATAAAGTCAATGTAGAAATCATTGCAGAAGATTCAGGTATTGTATCGAAGTTACTAGGCGAACCTGGGGATACAGTTGAAGTTGGTGCAACTATCGCAATTTTAGATGCAAACGGAGCACCAGTTGCAGTAAGTACACCTGCACCGGCTGCTGAACAGCCAAAACAAGAAACAACTGAAGCACCGAAAGCTGCGGCACCAAATGCTGAGCAAACTACAACTTTACAAGGTTTACCGAATACGAACCGTCCTATCGCATCACCAGCTGCTAGAAAAATGGCTCGTGAATTAGGTATCGACTTAAACGACGTACGTAGCACAGATCCACTTGGACGTGTGAGACCACACGATGTACAAGCTCATGCTGCAGCTCCAAAAGAAGCACCAGCTGCTCCAAAAAGTCCAGCTCCTGCTCCAGTTGCAAAAACGGAATTCGAAAAACCAGTTGAGCGCGTGAAAATGTCCCGCCGCCGTCAAACAATTGCAAAACGCCTTGTAGAAGTTCAACAAACATCTGCAATGTTAACAACATTTAACGAAGTTGATATGACTGCAATCATGGAATTACGTAAAGAGCGTAAAGATGCTTTCGAGAAAAAACATGATGTACGTCTTGGCTTCATGTCATTCTTCACAAAAGCAGTTGTTGCAGCATTAAAACAATTCCCATTATTAAATGCTGAAATTCAAGGCGATGAGCTTATCATTAAAAAATTCTATGATATCGGTATTGCAGTAGCAGCTCCAGATGGATTAGTTGTTCCAGTTGTACGCGATGCTAACCAATTAAACTTCGCTGAAATCGAAAGCGAAATTCGTAATTTAGGTATGAAAGCACGCGATAACAAACTTTCATTAAAAGAGTTACAAGGTGGTACATTCACAATTACAAACGGTGGTGTATTCGGTTCTCTAATGTCAACACCAATCCTAAACAGCCCACAAGTAGGTATTTTAGGAATGCACAAAATCCAAGTACGTCCAGTTGCAATTGATGCAGAACGTATGGAAAACCGTCCAATGATGTACATCGCTTTATCTTACGATCACCGTATTGTTGATGGTAAAGAAGCAGTTAGCTTCCTTGTTGCTGTTAAAGATATGCTTGAAGATCCAAAATCATTATTATTAGAAGGTTGATAGATTAATAATCTATTACAGGCTGTAGAATGAATTATTCTACAGCCTTTTTTTATTGCGTTCATATGGGACAAATTTCATAACATAAGCTAATAATGTATGCCTAAAACGTAAGGAGGATTAAAATGAATAACCTTCCAATTGATGCAAAACTTAAAGCAAATAAGGATACTTTTTTCCTCCCCGACTCAAACGGGGGTGTCTATTTTCGAAATAATGCCAGTTCATTTCGTATGGACGGTGATGGAATTTACAACTGGATTGAAAAATTAATGCCAATGTTTAACGGGAATTATTCTTTAGCAGAAATAACCGATGGTCTCCCTCTCCCCTATCAAAATCGTGTATTTGAAATTGGAGAGATTTTATATGAAAATGGTTTCGTTCGGGATGTAAGTCAAGATGCACCTCATGAATTAAATAGCGCATTACTTGATAGATACGCTTCACAAATTGAATTTTTAGAAGCTGATTCTCATTCAGGCGCTCTAAAATTCGAAACGTATCGCGCGGCAAACGTCCTTATAATTGGTTCTGGAGATATGCTTACTTCCTTAGTTTCTTCTTTATTAGAATCAGGATTACCTACCTTTCATTACCTTGTTACAGATTATGAGGAAACAAATTACGATCGCATTCATGAGCTAGTAGAACTTGCACATGAAGTTGATGATCATGTCCTTGTTCAGGAAATAGATACGACAATTGATCGTCCCCTGCATGAAGTGTTCGAGCCTTTCGACTGGATTTTGTATGTTTCTCAAAATGGAGATATTGAAGGCCTAAGAGCAGTTCACACGATTTGTAGAGAAGTAGGAAAGAACTTCATACCTGCCGTCTGTTTATCAGCACTTGGTATAGCCGGCCCTATCGTAACAGCTAATCGTGAAGAATGCTGGGAATCCGCATGGCATCGGCTACATGAAACGGCTTTACAAAATGAACATTCATCAGCATCATTTTCACCACTTCCATCTGCAATGTTAGCAAATATAATCGTATTTGAATTACTTAAGCATGTCGCTGATGATTCCTACCGAGAAAAAGAACCACAATTCTTTTTATTAAATTACGAAACACTCGAAGGAGCATGGCATCCTTTTATAAAACATCCTCTCGCAACTGATGAAAGTTTTACAATTGATACGATAGAAAATCTTTCTGAACAACTTGAGCAGCGGTCCAACCAACATACCTCAACTGATTTATTCCGCTTTTTCGACTCATTAACTTCTAAAGAAGCTGGTTTATTCCATGTATGGGATGAACAAGATTCATATCAATTACCGTTATCACAATGCCATATTCAAGTAGCTACTCCACTATCAGATGGTCCTGCTTCCCTCCTGCCTCTTATGACTTGTGGTGGTTTAACTCATAATGAAGCGCGCCGAGAAGCTGGTTTAGCAGGAATTGAAACATATGTAGCGGAAATTATGCACCGCCTTATTCCTGAACATAATGATATCGGTATTGGCGCTGGAGAAACGATGACAGAAGGTGTATACCGGGCGCTACAACAACATTTAAATAATAAATTGTATGAGCGGCAGTCACATATGCTAGAAGAAATTACGACGATTGATTTAACTGCAATTCATGATAAACATTGTAGATTTTATTACGATGCTCTCTCTACAATTCATGAAACACCTAAAATAGCAGTAAGTGAAGAGATTCTCAGCTTTCCTGTCGTTTGGGTCGGTATAAATGATCGCTGGTACGGTGCATCTAATATTAATATGACGTTAGCCTTACGAAACGCACTACAACTATCACTACTTCATATTCAAAATGAAGAGACTCCTTACAGAGCTAATATCTTGCCTGAATCCTCTATTATTTTATATGACACGGATTCTTTTAGATTGGAAATACAAGCGGAAGAAGAAGTTCCAGGTGTGCAATCTGTGCAGCTTGCCTTGCAACATTTAGAAGAACATAATTTTTATCCATTCGTGTTTGATTTAGCCATTGAATCATTTTTGAAAGAAAACTTAGATGGTGTGTACGGTGTATTAATTGCAAAGGAGGACAGTCTATGACTCAAAATATATTGCTTATAGGAGATGGCTTACTTGCAAACTATGTACATGATCAACTATGCAAACAATATTCTATCATTCGCCAACATAACCTTACAGAAGAACTCCCTGAAAATATTCATCTCGCTCTCGTATTACATGATGGCTCTCCTTCTACTATTCATCATGATGCCGAGCTAATGTTTCGATCGAATCATATTCCATGGCTACGTGCATTCACTTCATTTGGTGAAGGTATTATCGGTCCTTACATTCATCCTCTTGCAACTGGCTGTTCCAACTGCTCTGATGGACGCCGATTTATCGCTGGATTTGATCAACAAGAAATGTGGGCACTACAGCGGAAATATGCGTTAAAAGCAGATAATGTAACAAGGCGTGATGTACGTGCCACCCAAAATGGTATGTTACAAATGTGCCATCTTATTCGTGCAGAAACAGAGAAAATATTAACTCATAACCATTCTTCTTTAGAAAATGAACTCATTTTACTAAACTTACAAACACTGCAATGTACGCGGCATTCTTTTCTTCCCGATCCGCTCTGCCCTGTATGTAGCAATTTGCCTGATGATACGGCAGATGCAGCAACGATTTCGTTACAACCGAGCTTAAAAACAAGCGAAGCAACATATCGCTGTCGTTCCATTCATGAACTAAACACATTTTTAACGAGAGATTATTTCGATTATCGCGTCGGTATGTTGAACGGAAAAATGCAGCATTCTTTATTACCATTTGCTGACGTTATTATAAACATGCCATTAATGTTTGGAAACGAAGGTGTTGCAGGCCGAACTCATTCATTTGCAATGAGTGAAGCGACTGCTATTTTAGAAGGTTTAGAACGATATTGTGGTATGTCACCTCGAGGAAAAAAGACAAATGTACACGGCAGTTTTCGTGAGTTAGAGGACCATGCACTTAATCCCCTCTTGCTCGGTGTACATACAAATGAACATTATAATCGGAATAGTTTTCCGTTTAAACCGTTTGATCCTGACTATGAACAAAACTGGGTATGGGGCTACTCTTTATTACAAAACCAGCCAATTTTAGTTCCTGAATCAATTGCTTATTATAGCCTCGGTCATCGAGATGCTTTCGTGTATGAAACATCAAATGGATGTGCAATTGGTGGTAGTTTAGAAGAAGCAATTTTTCATGGCATTTTAGAAATTGTAGAGCGTGACGCCTTTTTGCTCACTTGGTATGCCGAATTACCTCTCCCCCGCCTTGATCTTAGTTCAGCAAATGATACAGAATTACAATTAATGATTCAGCGGCTGTACACGATTACTGGGTATGAATTACATGCTTTTAACGCAACGATGGAACACGGTATCCCAAGCTTATGGGTAATTGCGAAAAATACGCGTGAAAATGGAATGAACGTTGTTTGTGCGGGGGGCTCTCATTTAGACCCTGTCCGCGCTTTAAAGAGTGCCATCCATGAAATAGCAGGCATGTTACTAATAGCAGACGATGAACTCGAACAAAAAAGAGAGCATTACGAAAACTGCTTACACGATCCTTATCTCGTTAATAAAATGGAAGACCATAGTATGCTGTACGGATTGAAAGAAGCAGAAGAACGTCTTCACTTTCTTTTACGTGACGATGCCCCGGTGCAGTCGTTCCAAGAAATGAATGCATTACAATCAGTTGATTTAGATTTAACATCCGATCTTCATCAACTTTTAAACCGTCTGCAGCAATCTGGACTTGACGTAATCGTTGTAAATCAAACAGTACCTCTTATAGAAAAAAACGGATTACATTGTGTAAAAGTCATTATTCCAGGCATGCTACCGATGACGTTCGGCCACCATCTCACTCGGGTTACAGGACTGGATAGAGTATATACTGTGCCGATGACACTTGGATATACAAACGAACCTTTAACGAATGAACGATTAAATCCACATCCGCATCCGTTTCCATAGTAAAGGAGGGGATTCTATGCAGCTGGATACTTTTTTACATCATCTTCATTTTTCTATAGACGAAATTATGCCAAACCATGAAGTGGACTGGGAAGATGCACCGCTCCCTTATAAATTATATCGAAATGTCCCTATCATTCCACTCTCTTTAGAAATCCCATTATCTTTACCTAACTCTTCTACTACACCTACTTTAAAAGAGATTGGTCATTACCTTTGGTCCTCATTTGGTTTAACACAGTTATGTCAGCTAAATAGCGAGAAAATTTTATTCCGAAGATCTATCCCTTCAGGCGGCGCTTTATATCCAAATGAATTGTATATATATTTAAAGATTGATGATTATCCAGACGGTATTTACCATTACGACGCTGCGCACCACCGACTTATTTTACTTCGCGAAGGAAATTTCGATTCTTACATTACAGAAGCACTTGGCAACCGTTGTAACATACAGTCTTGTTTTGGCGCTACATTCGTATCCACTATGTTTTGGAAAAACTACTTTAAATACAATAATTTTTCGTATCGACTTCAAGGATTAGATAGTGGTGTTCTCATCGGACAATTACTTGCATGTGCCAAACAATTCGGTTACACAAATGGCGTATACTTTCAGTTTCTAGACCGGGCAATCAATCATTTACTCGGACTGTCAGAAGGCGAAGAAAGTGTGTATGCTGTCGTTCCTTTAAGTACAGAACCGCAAACGAATTGGTTTCACAATGATTACCGTGAAAATAAAACAGTTACTTCTCATGAGTTGTTACAGCAAATTCCGCCGTTAGCACACGAACATTTCGTTCGCTCAAAACATGTAAATGAATATCCAATGATAACAAAAATAAATGAAGCTTCTATGATTGAATCGACAGCACACTTCCAAACACTACATCATGAAGAGCACTATCAACATCATGCGCACGCTGTACAGTTGCCGCAAGTAGAACGGTTATCGTATGATTTC
The DNA here is from genome assembly GCF_053345335.1 of Bacillus sp. M5A3_1b. Taxonomy (NCBI): domain Bacteria; kingdom Bacillati; phylum Bacillota; class Bacilli; order Caryophanales; family Bacillaceae; genus Bacillus; species Bacillus sp. M5A3_1b. Next base: position 481,560 of record NZ_JBKEZY010000002.1, read on the forward strand.
TTACAACTTTGTAAAGAACGGTATTCCCCTGATGCTGACTTTACTTTCACGAAATGGGATGCAGCCGAGCTCGCTACTTTACTACAAGAAGCTAGTCTCTCCTTCCCTTATTACAACGACCTTGATGGTCAGTATATAAATGAAAATGCGCGCGTCTCCTTATATGGATGTTTTTATAACGTAAAAGATATAGAAAACGGCGCTTATTCTTATAACAGCAAAAATCATTCCATACAGCCACTTCGATATGGAGACCTTCGTTATCCCCTTCAATCCAGTATGACGATGGATAACGTAAATCTTTTTCAAGTACCGCTTTGCCTACATGTAGTCGGAAAGAAAGATTACTATACACGTGCATTAGGCTATAGAGGATACCGTATTCACCAAATGGAAGCTGGTATACTCGTTCATAAACTCGTTTTCGCCGCAACCGCGATGAGGATGGGCGGGCATCCATTACTAAGTTTTGATACAAATTCATGTGATCAGTTATACGGGATAGATACTGGAACTGAAACGTCTCTTATTCAAATTCCTGTTGGGGCGTATCGAGCACGGAATTGGTTAAAAGGGGATTTGCTTAATTAAAAGCACGCCGGTGGACGGCGTGCTTTTTTACTAGATTAATTTAAAAATACTCTTAATTTGTCTCGCGAATAACCAATTTTTCGTACCGTAGTTATCATTTAAACTATCTAAATTGATAGATTGTCCGTTAGCAAACTTTAATTCTAACGTTGTATTTTTGTCATTTGTTTTTAAGTTGCTATGTGTAATTGCTTCATACTTTAATTTTTCGATTTCAACATATTCATCTTTTTCTTGTCCAATCACGACATGATCTTGGAAGAAGAACAATACTTCTACTTTCTTACCGAAACAAAATACATTTTTCGTATAAATTAATGTCGCATTATCAAGTCCGACGCATACTTCTTTCATTTCTTCAACAACGTTTCCAAAGTCTTCTTCCTGTCTTGCGTTTGATTCAGCAATCCATTCTTCGATTGTTTTCATGTTAATTGCCATACTGTGCCCCCTGGTTCGTTCATTGCTTTATTAAAAAATAAATACTATATGAAAATATAAGCGATAAGTACTATGTTTTCAAGGGTGAACGGTATATTCGAAATAAAGTGAAACTTTAATTAGTGGGGGTTTTCTTCATCCCCCACTGATTATTAGCCCTCACTAATCGGGCTCTTACTGCCCACAAATAGCGGGATAAAGTTAAATTTCAAATTAATCTATTAGAGGCACCGATTTCATTATATTTTAAACGTTTGAACGAGACATTCTTCATCATCGATTAACTTTGTTTTTTCATCAAATTCGATGTTTAGCTCCCTATATACTTTCTTCCAAAAAGAAACAGCTGGTACATTTTTCACAAGTTCGATAACGAAATATTGTCCTCGTTTCTCTTTTAGTACATTCTCAATAACTTGTTTACCGATTCCTTTTCCCTTGTACTGATTCAATATGAAAATGTCATTAATACAAAAGTCATTTTCTTTTTTCAAAAATGGACGTTCCAGTAGTAATAAAAATCCTACAATATCATTATTACTTTTAATAAAATACGGAGTGATTCCGTCATTTTCCCAAAACATGTACAAATCTTCGTATTCAAAAAATCCATTTGCCCCAATCTTTATATTAGGAGTGAATGTAGAGAGGTCATGAAGATATAGTGCATATAAATTACGTAATATTTCTTTTTCTGATTCTTGAACTGTTTGAAGTGTTACAAACATTTTTAATAATCCCCTTCCCTATATGTAACTATTTCCAATTCGCTTCTTTCGCCAAAAATAATGATTCCCCTTTAACGAAAAAAAATAGCACTTAAAAAGTGCTATTCTGCTCTCCTTGCCGCTTGCTGAATTGGATCCCAAACGCTGTTATATGGTGGTGCGTAACTTAAGTCGACATCTTCTAACTCGTGAATGCCCATTTTATTGAAAAGTGCCATTGCGATCACGTCAATTCGTTTATCTACACCTTCTTCTCCAATTACTTGTCCACCTAATAATTGTTTCGTGTCAGAACGATATAATAATTTCAAGTAAAGTGGTTTCGCATTAGGATAATAGCCCGCCATATTTGTGGAGTCTACTTTGACTGTTTTATACGGAATATGTAGCCCTTTTGCTTCTTTTTCATTTAAACCTGTTCTTGCGAGCGTCAAATCCATAAATTTAATAATGCCTGTACCTAACGTTCCTTTAAAGGCTCTTCGTTTATCAAGCATATTCAGTCCTGCAAGTCGGCCTTGTTTATTAGCAGTCGTTCCGAGCGGGATATGATCATGAATTTCCTTTATAACATGGTAATGTGTTGCGCAATCACCAGCTGCATATACGTCCTGCACATTCGTTTGCATATATGCATTTACTTCGATTGCTCCTTTATAATTTGTACGTATATTTGTTCCTTCAAGAAAATCAGTATTCGGCTTCACTCCAACCGATACTAAAACAAGATCTGCTTTATACGTACCTTTATCCGTTTCAATTTGTTTCACTCTTTCATTTCCTTTAAATGCTTTCACATTTTCATTCGTTAAAATTTCAATATTGTGTTTATCTGCTTCTTTATGTATATATTCAGCCATATCTGCATCATAAATCGTACCGATATGATCATTTCGCTCAATCATTCTTACTTTCTTACCAAGTTCGACGAATGTTTCTGCCATCTCCAGTCCAATCGCACCACCGCCAATAATGGTTACATCTTCAACTTTATTCGTTTCTAGCGTTTTTAATATACGCTCAGCATCTGGAATTGTTTTTAAAAGATGAACGCCTTGCAAATCTCGGCCTTCCCATTCTGGCATAACAGGACGCACTCCAGTCGCAATTAATAATCGATCGTACGGAAATTCAAAAACATCTTTCGTCTTCGTATGCTCTGCGTACACCATTTTCTTTTCCGTATCTACTTTCGTTACTTCATGACGCACTTTCGCATCAATTCCGTATTTATCACGAAACGTCTTTACATTACGCGCGATTAATTTTTCCGTTGAAGCGATAGCACCACTAATGACATACGGTAACCCACACTGCGCGTACGAATAAATTTCACCTTTTTCTAACGTTACAACATTTGCATTTTCATCGTTTCTTACAATTTGCATAGCTGCACTCATACCAGCTGCATCTCCGCCAATAATGACATAGTTCACTTTACCACTCCTTCTTTTCTACATACTCTTTACGTTTTCCATATTTTTCAGAAATAACACCTACTTCCATTGTAAAGAAAGATAATTTCATCTTCAAATTTGGTGCACAAACCTATGCCTGAATAGGTAGCCGTCGTGTCTTATAAATAACATGTTTAATATGCTATAACAGTAACTATTGAAAGTAGGTGAAACATATATGTGTGCCGGCCTTCTCGCTCAAACTCCAGAGGAACCGAAAGAACCAAAACCCGCCTTGTCGCTTGATCAAGAATTTTCTATTAACGCAACCATTTATAGTGCTCGTGCTTGGTTATCTAATGATGAAACTTTCCCACAAACGATTTGGAAAGGCTCTCACTTCGCTTCAGCATCACACGCTGGCAAGTCCATCTTACCAATCGGTACTGTAAAAATTTTGAACTTATCCGATGATACAATAACAGTTACTGCCTCATCAGAATCAGATGATACTCTCAAAATAGTCGTCCCCCCTCATTCTGAAGGTGTGTTAACATCTAGCGCATTATCTGATGTGCAAGCAAGTACATCAGGAGGAGCAAGTAAAGTCACATTCCTCTTTCATATCTTTTTTTCAAGGGATCCTGGTTCAGCTAAAAAACCATAAAAAAGGTACAGCTATGCACTGTACCTTTTTCACGTGTTCTATTCTCTTGATTTGATTAGTTCAACATTATAAGATTCAATCTTCAAACTGAGTCCCACACTTTGTACATACATACATTCATCCATTCAACCACCTTTTCTTTAGAGGCCAGTTAATCCCTGTGTAAAGGCTCGAATTATCGTGCTAATGTAAGACCACAGTACAATGAATGTTGCAATTCCGATTAAAACATTTGCGATAAGAAGTGTGTAAATAGGATCTAATCCGCCGTTATCTAATTTTACTATAGCTACAATTATACTAATTCCCATATATGTTGTAGCCAACCCTAATAAGATTGGTAAGAAGATTAATAAAAAACTAAAAAGAAAAGAAAGAACTAATATAGCAATAGCTGGCGTCGCTATCGTTCCCCATATACCGAATACTTCAAGAAACGAAAAAGGTGATTTCATCATCTTACCACTTACAAAAATAATAAATCCGACAAATAAAGTTAAAATTAGTAAAAATAAAAAGACCTTTATAGACTCGCCAAAGAAAGAAGGCGTAGATACATCCGGTGCAAATGTTCTTGTAACATTCGCCGCTACGCTCATGATTCTATAAAAAATACACGCTCCTAAAAAACAAATAAGTACAAGGCTTGTAATTCCATTTCGCACTTCGATATTGCCGCTTTTTATACTGGCAGACGGTGATTTAAAAGCATTTTTAAAGAACTGAAAATAGCCACTCGCAAACCGCTTCGCCTGCTCTACCGTTTCATTGGGGCGAGTTTCCTTTGCCTTTGCTACGCGTGCTTGTTCTGGCCCTTCTTCTTGGCCACTACTTGCCACTACTTCCTCCGTCAACGAATGTCCACAATTCCCGCAAAACTTTGCCTCTGCTGTATTTTCCGTATGACACGCCGGACATTTCATTATCGCATCCCCCCCTTAAGCAGATACCATATAGGGTGTTACAAATTCAATATATGACTTTGTACATAAAACATGACTACAAGAAAAAGATTATGAAATCCTTCTTTCAAAAGAAAATATATATGCTAGCAATCTTGAAAAATAATGCTATTATGAAACAGAACAAATAACATTTTTAGCAGATTGGATGAAAGACAATGGAATTGGTAAACTCAATTTTTCAAATACTCCTTACAAGCGTAATCCAATTATTTTCTTTAATTGGCGTTATCATTGTAATTGGATTTTTATTAGGATATTTAGAATCTCTCACACGCATGTATTGGTCGAGAGCTTTCGGAAGAAAAGGATTCCTTTTAACGGCTTGGATTGGTGTTCCGATTCACGAACTTGGACATGCCATTATGTGTGTGCTATTTCGTCATAAAATTATAGGAACGCAGTTTTTCCCAACAGATACAAGTCAAGGTGCTTTAGGATACGTACAACATCAATACAATCAAAAAAGTGTATATCAACGAATTGGGAACTTCTTCATTGGAATTGGTCCTATTATTTCTGGTATTACTGCGTTAATCCTTTTAATGCGCTATTTCGTACCGAATTCATATTTCTTATTTAATACAACTCTCGAAAAAACAATCGCTTCTACTTCTATTAATATAGAAATGGTTCAAAACATGCTCTTGTCGACGTTTGTATTATTGAAAAGCTTATTTACAATAAGTAATTTATTGAATCCTTCCTTTTGGCTATTTTTATTTATCGCCATTTGTATTTCTGCACATATCGCTTTAAGTAAACCAGATATTAAAGGATCAATAGACGGTGTTATCGTCATGTTTATCGTATTATTTTTATTCAACATAATCGCAGGACTATTTCAATACGACAGTAATCAGCTAATTGGCAAAGTGATGAAGTATAATATGTACCTCATTGCGTTTTCTAGTGTGGCACTGCTGTTCTCTTGCCTTTCTACACTTGTTAGTTTTGGGTTTTATAAAATAAGAGGAGGGCGTTCGTTTTGAACGCTCTCCTCTCATCATTTATTTCCCTTATAATCACAATGCTCAACCGGAACACGAGCATGTCCTTCTTCATCTGTACACCATGACTGCGACTGGAAGGCAAGAAAGATACCAATCCATTCTTCTTCCTTTTCAAATTGAATGAGTATTCCCCCGTCTTGCCATATACCATTATCACCTTTCCATTTCTCTACATTCCCTTGATTCATGTGAATATCGTGTATCCCGTTTCCTGGTTTGAAATGAAAATAGGAATCTGGTGTATTTTCTTCTGGTCCCCATCTTTCACCGAACGCATAAATAGTTGCCTTTTCTTCTATCGCTCGTTTTATATAACGTTCTATTTTTTCGTTTAAATCATTATCTGTTCCTGCTTTTTCGGGAGGTAAAGGAATCATTTGTTTTGAGTCAAATAGATTTCCTCTTACATAATCTAAAGCCACTTTCGGCTCATTGTTTTTAACTTCCGTAAAACCAAATGGTAATGTCGGTAAAATATGAATCGCCTCTGACCTAATATTGTTACTCGCAAAATATAACACCTCTGACGGATAACTTTGCGATTTCACGTTAATTGCAATACGATAATCTACTCCTGCTTCGCCTTGTAAATGAACTTGATAATGAGGTGTTTTCCCTTTTCCAATCTTTGATTGTATAACTGTACCTTTTAACACGCCGTAGTTTTTTAGGGGCATACATTTCATCTCCTATTCATTTAGTAGAAGCTTTACATAATTAAAACATTATCCAATCATAAAAAAAATCCTCCTATGTTAGGAGGATTTTTAATTTCTCAACATATACCAAACACTAACCTCTACCACTACAAGCAACACCGCACCAAAAATCATTAACGTCGTCTTCTTTAATAGTTCATTTTCACGATACGGTATATTACATAAATAAGCACCTAACGTAATCCGTGACGGGCAAGCGATTGTCGCTACTGATGATGCGGTGTTTTGAAGTGTTGTGACGTATTGCCACGGAAGTGCTACGTTTTGTGCAGTTTGCATTTGTAGTTTTATAAACATCGCATTTGATCCTGCGTTACTACCTGTTAAAAAGCCACCGATTCCGCCGATAAACGGAGCAACGAAAACGAAAAACGTTCCAAATGTTTCACCAGCTGTTTTTGCCAGTAATGAATGCATGCCAGATGCACCCATTAGTTCTGAAATGGCGATAAACATCGTCGTTGTAATCGCAAAAGGAATCCATTGTTTTATCGTTTGCGAGAGTGATTGTTTAATAATATGAGATGGAATACGGAAGAAGATAATAGTAAATAAGCATGTCATACCGAGCCAAAATCCTGGTGAATATAGTAGCTCTAGCTTGTAAGAGTATGATTTCAAATCAAGAACGGCATATGATCTGAATACATCATGTAATGCTGGTACGAGGCGAGAAAGTAAAATACAAACTGTTAGGAATATATAAGGGCTAATAATTTTTATAATAGATATTTCTCTCTCCGCTGCAGCCGCATGTTCTGTTATTAAATTTTGCTCACTTTTTCCTTTTAATTTAATGATAAGAAAGCCAAATGTAATTGTAACGATAGAACTTAATATACCTGCTAGTTCAACACTTACGTATGCGTTAGAAAGATAGATTCCGAGAGAAAATAATAGAAAGAAACCGAATCCTTCTTTCCACTTTTCAATAACAGCCTGCCAACCACCAACAACGTGTAAAGAAAGAATGACGAAATAAGCAAACATCGGAATACTTAGTAGTGCCGTATTCGTACCAAGTGTTGTAAGAGGCATGTTTATAAGCTGCGAACCGATAATCGTACCAGTTGCCATTGCGCCCCACGAACTAGCTAGTAAGCCGATAAATGAAAGCAGTACAGCTTGAAACGGTTTATAGCCTAATGATAGAAAGATAGGTGCTGCAACCATAAAGCCAATTCCGAATCCACTTACTGATTCGATTAGCGGACAAATACCAAAACACATAAGAAGCATTTGTAATAAACGATCGTGCGTCACTTCTTCTAGAAAACGTGCTACTTGATCGATGTACCCCATTTTGTTCATGAGGTGAAATAAAAAAATACCGAAAAATAAAACGTACCCGACAATAAAACAAATTAACCAACCTTTAATCGTTGCGTGCACAGTTTCACTTATCCCTAGTTGAAACGTTGGCGAGAGTAAAACGATTCCAATAGACACAACGTAAGCAATTAAAGAGGACCTTAATGACGTTTGTTTAAATAAAAATAAACAAATGAAAATCATCATAATTGGGATAAGTGCCAACAATATGGCCATGTTATCATCTCTTTTCATTAAAAATACAATTTTTAACTATTATATAACAGATGTCATAATTTTCAATTGTTTTTACTACAGATTCGAAAAAGGAGCCATTTAGCTCCTTTTTTGAATCACTCCCATTTTCTTTTATCCTGAAAAACGCTCTGCTGTCCAACTATTTTGTCTAACATAACAAACACAATATAAGCACATATTACTTGCAATACAACATTTCCAAATTTCATTAATTCAAATGAATGGATCCAGCGAAATAATTCGTTTAATAATACAATCGAAACGATACTAAATAGTTCTATACTAATCGAAAATATACATATTTCTAAAATAGATTGCTCTTGAATGCGATTTAAGTTGGAAAAGATGAATACATATCCTAAAAATAGAGCCATTACCTCTATTTTCGTCATGCTAATGAGCCAAGCGTATAATGGTACAGTTAGAAGAAGATATAGTAGTTTACGTATTAGCATGCTTTCTCACCCTCTAAGTTATATGTATTTTCTGTATATTTTAACATTTATTACGTAAAACAAAAAGAAGAGACTTATGCCTCTTCTTTTTGTTTTGTTGCCTGTATTAATTCACATATTTCTTCTCGCTTTTCATTTTCTAACAGCTCGATGACTTTACTTCCAACGACTACTCCATCACATATTGTAATCATTTCTTCTACATGTTCCTTCGTTGAAATACCGAACCCTGCCACTACCGGTAAATGTGTATGTGATTTTACTTTTTCTAAGTAACTATGAATCTCACCTTTAAAGTTTTGACGTACTCCTGTTACGCCCGCTACTGTAACAGCGTAAACGAACCCTTCCGATTCACTCGTAATTTTTTCAATTCGCTCAATTGGGCTCGTTACTGTAACGAGTGGAATTAGCGCAATGTTTGCCTCTCGAAGTAACGGGGCAATAATATTTTGTTCTTCATACGGTAAATCCGGAACGATCATACCGTCTACACCTGCTTCTATACAGTTTTCGATGAATCGTTCTTTTCCGAATGCAAGTACTGGATTTAAATATGTCATGAGTACAAACGGAATTTGTACTTTTTTCCTTACCTCTATTAATGCTTGAAAAATGCCTTTTAATGTTACACCGCTATCTAGCGCTCGTTTCCCTGCTCTTTGAATCGTTGGACCGTCTGCGACTGGATCTGAAAACGGAATACCGATTTCAACGATACTTGCTCCTGCTTCGTCTAGAAAACAAATTCTTTCTTTTAATTTTTCAAGGCCACCATCTCCGCCCATTACGTACGGAATAAATGCTTTCTTACCATTTTCAAACGCTGCTTTAATTTTTTCTACTCCCATTTTTTACACCTCTTCCATATAACTTTTTATACTCTCTACATCTTTATCCCCGCGGCCAGATAAACAAATGACAAGCCCTTCGTCTTTCTTCATTTGCGGCGCTAATTTTAATGCGTATGCGACAGCATGTGAGCTTTCTAACGCCGGAATAATCCCTTCTTTTTTCGTTAATAATTGAAATGCTTCTAACGCTTCTGCGTCTGTTATCGAATGATAAGAAACGCGTCCAATATCTTTTAGCAAGCTATGTTCTGGCCCAACACCTGGATAATCGAGTCCCGCTGAAATAGAATGCGCTTCTTGAATTTGTCCTTCTTCATTTTGCAGAAGGTACATCATCGATCCGTGTAAAACACCAACGCTTCCTTTCGTTAAAGTCGCTGCGTGCTTTTCTGTGTGAACGCCTTTTCCAGCTGCTTCTACGCCGTAAAGAGCGACTTCTTCATCGTGTACGAACGGATAAAACATGCCCATCGCATTACTACCACCACCAATACATGCAACGACTGCCTCTGGTAATTTCCCTTCTAACGCTTCATATTGTTTTTTCGTTTCTTTCCCAATTACACTTTGGAAATCACGAACAATTTGCGGGAATGGATGTGGTCCAAGAACGGATCCCATAATGTAGTGTGTATCGTGTACATGTGAAACCCAGTAGCGAAGCGCCTCGTTTACCGCATCTTTTAATGTGCCGCTACCTGCCGCTACGCTTTCTACTTTCGCTCCGAGTAATTCCATTCGGAACACATTTAATTTTTGACGTCTCACATCTTCTTCTCCCATAAAGATGACGCATTCTAATCCGAGTAGGGCACATACAGTAGCTGTTGCAACTCCGTGTTGTCCTGCTCCTGTTTCAGCGACAACTTTTTTCTTGCCCATTCGTACTGCAAGAAGTGCCTGACCGATTGTATTGTTAATTTTATGAGCTCCTGTATGGTTCAAATCTTCACGTTTTAAATAAATCTTTGCACCGCCGCAATACTTCGTCATATTTTCAGCGAAATAAAGCGGTGTTTCTCTTCCGATGTACGTTTTTAAATAATGATTTAATTCCTTTTGAAACCCTTCATCTTGCATTGCTTCTTTATATGCTTCTTCTAGTTCTAATACAGATTGCATTAACGTTTCTGGAACGTATCGTCCTCCGTATATACCGTAATGACCTTTTTCATCTGGATATGCGTAATTCATTTGGAACACTCCTTCGCTTTTATAATAAATTGTTTTATTTTCTCTACATCTTTCTTTCCTTCTGTCTCCACTCCGCTACTTACATCGACCATGTATGGCTGAATCGTTCGAATCGCTTCTTCTATATTAAGAGCGTTTAACCCACCAGCTAATATCGTTTTCTCTCGCGACTCTTTTGGCATATGTGCGAGTAACTCCCATGAAAATGTCTTTCCATTTCCCCCCTGAAACTTTTCTTTCGGACTATCAAACAATATATAATCCGTTTCATATGTTTGAGCATTTTTCATATCACTCTCTGAAGTTACCCCAATCGATTTTATAGACGGAATATTCAATCTTCTAATTTGATGATTGTCTTCATCCCCATGTAGTTGCACATGTGTTAACCCGCAATCATCTGCAATTTTCTCGATCACTTCTACTGATTCATTTACGAAAACACCAACCTTTAACACGTTTGTTGGAAGCTCCTGAATGATTTCTTTCGCTAGCCTTGGAGTAATTTTCCGCTTACTTTCTGCAAAAACAAATCCGAGTGCATCAGCTCCGTATTCGCAAGCACGTTTTGCTGTTTCAACATCAGTGATACCGCAAATTTTCACTTTCATATGTTCACCTTACAATCTTCAAAAAAGGTATGAATAGAAGATGATGTCATAAGTGCTTCTCCAACTAATACACCTTTCGCTCCAGCTTTTTTAACACGGATAATATCTTCCTTTAAATGAATCCCACTTTCACTAACCCAAAGTAATTTCTCCTCGTTTAATCGTTTTCCAAGCTTTTCTGTTTGGCTTAAATCGACTTCGAATGTTTTTAAATTACGGTTGTTAATACCGATAACGTGCGGATTTAATTGAATTGCAATTTCTAATTCCTGCTCATCATGAACTTCAACAATTGCTTCTAATCCTTTTTCTAGTACGTAGCTGTACAGCTCTTTTAATTTTTCTTTCGTTAACGCCGCTACAATTAATAAAATAATATCTGCTCCAGCTTCATACGCCCTATCAATTTGAATCGTATCAATTATGAAATCTTTACATAAAAGCGGAATGTTACTTTCTGCTCTTGCCGTTTGTAAATCGTGAAACGACCCTTTAAAAAATTGACCATCTGTTAAAACAGATACTGCTCCTGCGCCGCATTCTTCATATATTTTCACTTGTTTTCGTACATCAACGTGTAAATTAATATCTCCTTTTGATGGTGATGCTCGCTTTACTTCTGCAATGACAGTAAACTGCTGTAATGCTTCTACAAGTGAATGTGTCTTTCTACTTTCTTTTAATGGTGTATACGTTTCATATAATGCCGCAACTTCCTTTTTCTTTTGGTCTACAATTTTATCTAAAATCGTCCCCACGTTAATTCACCCTTTCTAATTTTTCATTACTTGCTGCAATTAATAAGTTTAGTTTGGCTAATGCTTTTCCAGAATCAATGCTATATGCCGCTAATGTAATTCCTTCTTCAATCGTTTCTGCTTTTCCATTTGCAAAAAGGGCTAGACCTGCATTTAATAAAACTGTATCGCGGTAAACATTCTTTTCTCCGCTTAATACTCCGAGCGTAATCTTTGCATTTTCTTTCGAATCCCCGCCTCTAATCTCTTCGTTTTTCACTATTGAGAAACCATATTTCTTAGGTTCAATACTCGTTTCTACTATTTCATTATCTTTCAAAATGACAACATAATTCTCTCCTTGTAATGATGCTTCATCTAAAAATCCACTTCCGTTTACGACAAGCGCTTGTTTTCTGCCTAGTTTCTGTAATACTTGCGCAACTGGTAGTAACATATCTCGTTTATAAATGCCGACAAATTGTGTTTCTAAATTTACCGGATTTGTTAAAGGACCAATTAAGTTAAAAATCGTCGGCACATTCAATTCTTTTCTTATTTTCATAATGCGTCTTAATGCTGGATGCATCGCTGGTGCGAATAAAAATGCGATGCCGACATGCTCTAATAAATAATCAATTTCGTTTGGCGTACTGCTAATATTTACACCGAGTTCTTCTAATAAATCTGCACTTCCTGTTTTACTAGAAACAGCTCGATTACCATGTTTTGCAACCTTTACGCCAGCTCCTGCCAGTACAAATGCCGATGTTGTACTAATATTAAAGGTTTGGGCACCGTCACCACCCGTCCCACAATTGTCCATCGCTCCTTGTATATGGTTCGAAAACGGTAATGCCTTTTCACGAAGAGCTCGAACAAGGCCGTATATTTCTTCTGCTGTTTCACCTTTCGCTTTCAGTAATACTAAGAAAGCTGCAATTTCACTCTCCAATATGTTTTCATTTAATAAAAGAAGCCCTGCTCTATACATCTCCTCTTCTGTTAAATGTTGTCCCTCCACTAATTTACGAAGATAGTTATTCATACTCTTTCCTCCTCCTTCACTTCTGTTAAAAAGGCACGTATTAACTTTCCACCTTCTTCTGTCGCGATTGATTCCGGATGAAACTGTAATCCGAATAGCGGATAATAATTGTGACGAACTGCCATAATTTCTCCATCGTCCATCGCTGTCGCTAGTATGTCAAAACACTCTGGCAAGCTCGTTTGCGCTGCAACAAGGGAATGGTAGCGCATCGCCGTTAATGGCTGTGTTACATATGAAAAGATTGAAGTTCCATTATGTTTTACACGTGATGTTTTACCGTGTTTAATGCGTCCTGCTCTTACAATGTCTCCTCCAAATGCTGATATAATTGCTTGATGACCAAGGCAAATACCTAATATGGGAACGTTCTTATAAAAATGACGAATCACTTCGATACAAATGCCAGCATCCTCTGGTTTTCCTGGTCCTGGTGATAGTACAATTCCTGTTGGATTCATCCCTTCTAACTGTTCTATCGTTATTTGATCATTTCTTACGACAACAATTTCTTCCTCGCATTCACCTAACAGTTGATACAAGTTATATGTGAATGAATCGTAATTATCAATTAGTACAATCATTTCATTACCTCCAATAGTGCTCTCGCTTTATTTAACGTTTCTTCATATTCAGCTACTGGGTCTGAATCATAAACAATTCCCGCTCCTGCCTGAACGTATGCTTTTTCATCCTTTACAACCATCGTTCGAATGGCGAGCGCCATATCAAGGTTCCCTGAAAAACTAACGTATCCAACTGCACCTGCGTATACATTTCTTTTTTCATTCTCTAGCTCATTTATAATTTCCATCGCTCTAATTTTCGGAGCTCCCGACACTGTTCCTGCTGGTAGGCAATACGCTAATGCATCAAATCCACTCATTCGTTTTCGCAATGTTCCGTAAACTTCAGATACAATGTGCATAACGTGAGAGTATTTTTCTACTTTCATATATTTATCTATCGTCACGGATCCAATTTCACTTACTCTGCCAATATCATTCCGACCAAGATCTACAAGCATCATATGCTCCGCTCGTTCTTTCTCATTTTCTAACAGTTCTTTTTCAATTTCCGCATCTTGCTCCTTCGTTTTCCCTCTCGGCCTCGTACCCGCAATTGGATTCGTCATCACCTTATCTTCTCTAACTGATAACAAACTTTCTGGCGAAGAACCGAGTACAACATAATCTTGAAAATCGATATAGAACATATATGGTGACGGATTGGTAATTCGAAGCTTTCGGTATAACGCGAATGGATCCCCCATACATTCACTTTGCAAACGTTGTGACAGTACGACTTGGAATATGTCCCCGGTTCTTATATGTTCTTTCGCCGTTTCTACCATCGCGCGAAATTCTTTTTCAGTTATTGAAGAAGTAAATGATAATGTTGATTTTATTTCAGTTACTTCCGCTTCTTCTCCCCTCAGCACTTCCTCTTTGTATACTTGCAATCTTTCATATACTTCTTCATAATCTGCTGAATCGTCTTCCCTGCATACATATACAAATGATAATTTTTGGCGTAAATGGTCATACACGATAAACTCACGGTACAGTAAAAGGTGTACTTCCGGAATATTCAATGGATCGTGTAAATCTGCTCCAATGTTTTCATATTGCCGGATGACGTCATAGCCAATATAACCAACTGCTCCTCCGCAAAACGGGAATGGACTGTCTACTTGTGCTGACGCGATTACTTCTTCTAACACTTGTAGTACGTTACCTTGCAGCTTTTCTGCCCTGCCGTAAATCGTTCGTTCCACTTCCGTACCAACACTTTTCACTTCACCATATGGATTATATCCTAAGTAAGAATAGCGTCCTTTATCTTGATGAAGCTGCGAACTTTCTAATAAAAACTTTTTCTTTCCCTTCATACGTCTATATAAAGAAATTGGCGTAATGCTATCTCCTTCTTCTTCAGCGATTACTAAAAATGCTCTTCCCTGTTCTTTTTGCTTCATAAATTCCTCTTTTGTCATCATGCCTTTCACCTCAATCTGAAAAATAAAAAAGTCCCCTACATATCGAAAATATGTAGAGGACGATAAATTTACCGTGGTACCACCTCATGTTGGACGCAAAAGCATCCCGCTTTATTCAGGTACAAAATATATACCTTATCCTTGTAACGGCGGAACCCGGGTTGCCTACTGAAAATAATTGTTCAGCATACCTCTCGTAAGCCCATTCCGTATATGGCACCGCACCGGGCTCCCACCTATCCCCGGTTCTCTGTAACGTCTCCAATATACGTACTCTTCTTACTTCAACGATTTCATTTATTTAATTTTTTGTACACAAAAAGGGAGTACTCATCCTATAGAAAGGACGGGTACTCCCGTGGTGCCACCTTAATTCGTTACGAATGTAACGCACTTTACCGTATCAAAAACAATACGTGTCTCTTGTATCGATGAGATCATGTCGCCAAAGCCTACTTCTTTCGTTTCGGTTTGGAAGCTCCGAAGCCCATTCCACATCAATTCCATACTGATTCGCACCAACCATCAGCTCTCTGACATGTTCATCATGTGTACTCTTCTTCATCAACGCTTGCATTTTTTTAAGTTGCACTCATTATAGACCTTACTTTTTTCATAAGTCAATACTTTTAAAAAAAATTTATTTTTCTCTCCTTTCAATATTATATTGACAAAACAACCTCTTTTTATGTAAATATAATAAATACTCTATTAAAAATAAGGTTTTTTGTTTGAATATTATATATTAAAAAAGTAAAATGATATCAAAAAACGCTTACATTTCTGAAAATTCATATTTCTGTATGGATTTTTCAGAATAATCATGATAGATTATAAATATGCATAACGCATCAAAAGACATGACAAAAGGAAGGGGAACTTCATGAGTACGCAGATGTTAACTTTAACTTCAATCTCTATTTACATGCTCGGGATGTTAGTCATTGGCTATTTCGCCTATAAACGAACGTCCAACTTAACAGATTATATGCTTGGCGGGCGTACACTAGGCCCCGCAGTAACAGCATTAAGTGCTGGAGCATCCGATATGAGCGGTTGGCTTTTAATGGGCTTACCCGGTGCAATGTTTAGCGTTGGATTGAGTAGTAGTTGGATTGCGATTGGCCTAACACTAGGTGCATACGCAAACTGGCTTTATGTCGCTCCTCGCTTACGTACCTACTCTGAAATTGCAAACAACTCTATTACTATCCCAGAATTTTTGGAACACCGCTTCCACGACAAATCTCACATGCTACGCTTAGTATCCGGACTTGTTATTATGATTTTCTTTACTTTTTATGTAGCTTCAGGACTTGTTTCAGGCGCTGTATTATTTGAAAATTCATTTGGTATGAACTACCACGTTGGATTATTCATTGTTGCAGGCGTTGTTGTCGCTTACACATTATTTGGTGGTTTCTTAGCAGTAAGTTGGACAGACTTCGTACAAGGAATCATTATGGTAATTGCTCTTATTCTTGTTCCTATCGTAACAATTATGAATTCGAACGGACTTGGACCTGCATTTGATACAATTCGTTCTGTAGATCCAACACGTCTAGATATTTTTAAAGGTGCCTCTACTTTAGGAATGATTTCCTTATTCGCCTGGGGCCTTGGTTATGTTGGACAACCTCATATTATCGTACGCTTTATGGCGATTTCTTCTGTAAAAGAGATTAAAAGCGCACGAAGAATTGGTATGAGCTGGATGATTTTCTCTGTTGTTGGAGCTATGTTTACTGGTCTTATCGGTATCGCTTACTACTCACAACAAGAGTTAACATTATCTAATCCAGAAACAATTTTCCTTGAACTAGGAAAAATTTTATTCCACCCACTTATTACTGGATTTTTATTAGCAGCTATTTTAGCAGCTATTATGAGTACAATTTCATCTCAATTACTCGTTACTTCTAGTGCTATAACCGAAGACTTATATCGTACATTCTTTAAACGCTCTGCTTCTGATAAAGAGCTTGTATTTGTCGGTCGTATGGCTGTACTTGTTATTGCATTAGTTGGGTGCGCATTAGCGTTTAAACAAAATGATACGATTTTAGCTCTTGTTGGATACGCTTGGGCTGGTTTCGGTTCTTCATTCGGACCTGCTATTTTATTAAGCTTATATTGGAAACGTATGACGAAGTGGGGCGCACTTGCTGGTATGATTTCTGGTGCCGCTACTGTTATTATATGGACTCAATTCGAATTCTTAAAAGATTTCTTATATGAAATGATTCCAGGTTTCGCTATTAGTTTACTAGCCATCGTAATTGTTAGTTTACTAACACAACCTTCAAAAGAAGTTGAAGAGCAATTTGAGAATTTCGAAAAACAACATAGTCATAATCTATAAAGGAAAAGCTCTGCTGTTATCGTATCAGCAGAGCTTTCTTTTTATGAAAGTTCGACAATCTTCTACTCGAATTTAACAATTTCTTTATGTTTCGTTAAATTAAACATAACACTAGTCCTTTATAGTAGTACTATCAGCACTTATACAGGAAGGGGACTCCAACATGTTAGCAGCTTTCCAGCAACAACAAACACGAAAATTTTCACCTATTACAAATACTTCTGCGTCTCGTTTGAACATACAACCTAATCCACCTAAAATTTCAATCGCTCCTTCTGTTATTTCAGTCATTGGTGTTCATATGGAAAAAAATAAGTTGAAAGTAAGAACTGGACAAAGCACTGAGTTATCAGCCTCCGTTTTGCCAGTGCAAGCAACGAATAAAGAACTTATTTGGACAAATATGAATGCTGATGTTATCACAATGTATCCAAAAGGTGATACGGTAACGATTACTGGAAAAAGTGCCGGAAGAGCAGTCGTAATTGTCACAACTACTGAAGGAAAGTTCCGTGACCTATGTATTATTCATGTACAACCTTATATGACAAATCCAAAGTAAAAGAGTGGCTTCCTAGCCACTCTTTTACTTTGGATTTTTACTTGTAACAAGATTGATGAATTGGTCTTTATCTTTAGGAGAAATAACTTCTGTTTTATGTGCGCCGTAAACAATTTCAAGTCGATCCAATGACAATGCATGAGCAGCTATTGGATTTTTCGTATTTGAAATTTGTTTTATATCTCGTATAAATATGCTTTTTTTAACGAGACCTGATCTAATTGTAATTGTTTCTTCTCCGACGATATATTTTGTCGAAAACCAACTCCACATAAATAATATTGCTAACGGAATTGTAAAAAATAAAAGAAAATACTCTTTTCCTGCAAATAGAGGAGCAAAACACGCTCCAATGATAACGAAAAAAATCGGATATAACCATATATCTTTTTTTGATGAAAATTCCACTAAACTCCCCCTCTCTTGATTTAAGTCAATGAATTCCCTCCTCTTCCTTATTACAATGAAAACAACATTAGAATAGGAGGACATATTATGAGTGAACGAAAGTATGCCTTATTTGCTGGCGCTTCTCTTCTTGTTATGGCATTCACTGCATTTTTTTCTTACGGTTTTGTTCATGGAAATCTCGTTGTACAAGAAGACGCGAGTATAACATTCCATAATATCCAAACTTCAAATTCACTTTTCAAAGCAGAAATCTTTGGGTGGATTATCATTTTTATTACTGATATTGTCGCCGCGTGGGCTCTTTATTTCTTTCTAAAACCAATTCATACTAGCCTCTCATTACTAGCTGCCTTGCTTCGTCTTATGTATACAGCGATACTTGGAATCGCCATATTCAATCTAATATTGGCATTGCTACTTTCAAAAAGTACGATTGCGAATCCAGAAACATATGTGATGTTGTCTCTCAGTGTCTTCGAATGCATTTGGTCTGTAGGGTTAATCATTTTCGGCTTACACCTTTTCGTTTTAGGTTATGTAGCTTTCCTATCTAAACATATACCGAAATGTATTAGTATACTACTATTCTTCGCGTCTATCGGTTATATCGTAATTCACGTCATGAATACACTGTTTTCACAATACGATATAATAATCTCAATCGTACACACACTGTTCCAATTGCCAATGATTGCAGGTGAACTCGGATTTAGTATATGGCTATTGATTAGGGGTGGAAAAAACGCTACTGTTTGAGTCTTTTCTTAATTCTGCTTAATGATTCTGGCGTAATACCTAGATAACTTGCCAATTGATATTGAGGAACACGATTGATTAAATGAGGTCGTTTTTGTAATAATGATTTGTAGCGCTCTTCTGGTGTCGATGCAATAAATAATAAAAGTTCTTCTTGTACCTCACCGAAGTTGTATTCAATCATTTGGCGTGTCATTTCTTCTAATTGTGAATATTTCTTATACATGTCCTTTTCACTATGCAGGTCGCCAACTACAACTAGACAGTCTTCTAAACACGTTAACGTATGCGGGGATGATTTATCTTGTTTATGATGATTAAAATTTGCGATTGCTTGTTCTTCTGTATAAAAGTTTGATGTAACCTCTTTCCCTGTTTCATCTATACAATATTGCCTAATGCATCCCTTTAATACAAAATAACATTTCGAAGGAACATCTCCTTGCCTTAGGAGCACTGTTCCTTTTTTATATTCTTCAATTTGTAATTCACTGAGAATCATGTGCTGCTCTTCTTCACTTAGTGTTGTAAGGTTCTGCATATACTTCTTTAATACCTCTTCCATTTTCCTCCCCCTTCTTCCTCTATATTTCTATAAAACAAAAAGAGAAGTATTACAACTTCTCTTTTCTTCCCCTAATACTATAATTCCTGTGTATACGCCGGCTCATTTACTACATTTTTTGCTGTTCGTTTTTGTTGCTGTAGTAAGAAAACAGATACACCAAACAATACGAGCATGCTACCGATAATTTGCATGGCATTTAGTCTTTCACCGAGTAAGAAGAACGCTAATATAGATGCTCCAACTGGTTCACCTAAAATACTCATTGAAATTGTTGTTGCATTTACGTAGTTTAATAACCAATTATTAATGACGTGTGACACTGTCGGCACAACCGCAAGTAAAAGAAAAACGGTCCAATCCCACTTCGTATAACCTGTAAAAGGCACTTGCAATACTATATTATAAATCCCCATAAAAATACCTGCGAATGCAAAAACTGTAAAGCTATAAATCCAATGTGATACTTTCTTTACTGTTGTTTGCCCGATAAATAAATAACCGACAACCGCTATTACACTTAAAAAGGATAATATATCTCCATAAATTGCTTGTTCACTTAATCCTAAATCTCCCCACCCAATACACATTACGCCTAGTATCGCTATTCCCATTGTCGCAATGGCTGAGTATGTTGTTCTTTCTTTAAATAAGAAAAAACCTCCAACTAAAGATACGATTGGTTGAAGTGCTAAAATAATCGTCGAACTAGCAACTGTCGTATGCTTTAAAGATTCAAACCACAAAAGAAAATGAAGCGCTAAAAAGAAACCAGATCCAATTAAAAATCCCCAATCTTTTATTTGAATCTTACTAAACTCTTCCCTTTTTTTCCAAACGATAGGCAGCATAATAAGTACGATAATCCATAATCGATACATACTTAATATTGAAGATGGTGCTGAGGACATCTTTACAAAAACTGCTGCGAATGAAATGGCTATAATGGAAATTGCTAATGGTAGTGCGATTGATCTTTCTTGTTTCAAATTCCGTCTCCCCTCTCACCTGTCAAAAATCCCACTTCATTATATCCGTTTTCTTTTATAACTTAAATACTAATTTTTTAGATTCTTCGTACCATTATGGTAAAATAGAAACGAAAGCACCTATTAGTGAATATTTCTTTCTTTTTCACTACAAGCGTCGCTCTTACAATCATTACAGTAAATTTTTATTTAGGGGGATCCACATGAATCAAACAATAGGGAGAATTGAAGAAATTTCATTTTATAGCGCATCACTTCAAGAAGATGTTACACTTCTCGTTTACTTACCAGTAAATTACACACCACTGCACAAACATACAGTTGTAATTGCACAAGATGGTAGAGATTATTTTCAGCTTGGTAAAGCGCACCGTGTAATTGAGCGCCTTCGTGAAACTGAAGAAATTGACCGTACAATTATTGTCGGTATTCCATATAAAAATGTACACGATCGTAAAGAAAAATATTTCCCAAATGAAGTGAAAAACGCTGCGTATATTCGTTTCCTTGCTCATGAACTTGCACCATATATCGATGAAAATTATCCAACATACCAAATGGGAAAAGGTCGTGTGTTAATTGGTGATTCTCTTGGCGGGACAGTTTCCTTCATGACTGCACTTATGTATCCGCATACATTCGGTAAAGTCGTTATGCAATCGCCATTTGTGGATGCAACAGTGATGAACTTAGCAAAAGACTTTAAAAATCCGGAGGCGCTAGACCTTTATCACGTTATTGGGACAGAAGAAACAGCTGTAAAACGCACTGATGGACAAGTATCCGATTTCGTAGGGCCGAACCGTGAGCTCAATACGCTTCTTACAGATAGAAATTTCATCACGCATTACGAAGAATTTGAAGGTAACCACACGTGGAAATATTGGCAAACTGATTTACCGAAAGCTTTCTCTCATATTCTATCAATGAAATAATAGAGAGCAGTATTCAGAATAATTTGATATAATGGATTAAGAGAGTTATTTTCTCAAAATCTAACTAGACTTACAAAGGGAGGAATTGGAACATGAAATTAGGCATTGTAATTTTTCCATCTAAAATGATTCAAGATAAAGCGAACGGATTGCGTAAACGTTATGATCCGCACTACGCATTAGTTCCGCCACATATTACATTGAAAACACCCTTTGAGACGCAAGATGAACAATTAGAATCGATTGTAAAAGAATTACATACAATCGCAAGTAAAACGAACCCTTTCACCCTTCATGTCGGAAAAGTTGGTTCATTCGCACCTGTTAATAATGTTCTTTATTTTAAAGTAGAAAAAACACCTGAACTTACTTTCTTAAATGAGGAAATGCATAGCGAATTCTTTATACAAGAACGCGAGTACGCTTTCGTACCTCATTTAACAATCGGACAAGGCTTATCCGATGCAGAGCATGCTGATGTATTAGGTCGATTACGTATGAAAGATTTCTATTATGAACAACCGATTGATCGCTTCCATCTTCTATATCAATTAGAAAACGGAACGTGGACTGTATACGAAACATTCCACCTTGGAAAGGGGAACAACTAATTTGCACGCACAGATCGTACAAACGGACGAACAACTAAGAGATGCATTCTCTGTACGTAAACAAGTATTTGTAAATGAACAAAAAGTTTCTGCTGACGAAGAGTATGATGAGTTTGAAGAAACTTCAACACACGTTGTTATATATGATAATGATGTTCCAGTTGGTGCTGGTCGTTTTCGCATACTGGATGGAATAGGAAAAATGGAACGCATTTGCGTACTAGCTTCCCATCGTAAAAAAGGCATTGGAAAAATTGTTATGGATGCACTTGAAGCGTATGCGAATGAAAACTCGCTATCAAAATTAAAGCTGCATGCCCAAACACATGCTGAAGATTTCTATAAGAAACTTGGATATGTAACGCATTCTGATGTATTCATGGAAGCAAATATTCCTCACATCGTTATGATAAAAGAATTGTAATTTGAAAACAGGAGGTATCCCCTCCTGTTTTTTACATTGCTATTTTCTTTTTCTTCCGCTAAAGTTAAATGTTGATGCTATAGTTTTGAAGGTGAATATATGACACAAGAAAAATTTTCACAAAAATCATTAACGCACGCTGATATTCCGCGTGCAACATACCATATTCCGAAAACATCTACCCATTTAATTATGGAAGAAGATGCAGATGCGGCGTATTTTCGCGCTCTCGAACAACAAAATGTTTTTTTAAATGAAAAACAATTAGAGGCTGTGCGAACGACAGAAGGCCCTGTCCTTACATTGGCTGGTGCCGGAAGCGGGAAAACATCTGTTTTAACAACCCGCGTAGGTTATTTAGTAAATGTAAAACAAGTTCATCCCCGAAATATTTTATTGCTTACATTTACACAAAAAGCAGCTGAAGAAATCCGAAACCGTGTAGCAAATTTACCAGGTATGAATCGTGCTGCAAGTAGCTACGTTGTTGCTGGTACATTCCACTCTGTCTTTTTAAAATTGCTTCGTAGTCAAGGATATAATCAGCAAATTTTAGCAAATGAAAAACATAAACAAATTATGATAAAGAAAATCTTGAAAGAATTGCGTCTAAAAGACGATTATGATGCTGAAACAATGCTCGCTATGATTTCACTTGAGAAAAACAAATTGAATCGTCCGAAAGATGTAAAAGCAAAAACACCCGTTGAACAAGAATTTAAAGAAGTATACGAGCGTTTTGAAGAAGTGAAACAACGATATAATTATATTGATTTCGATGACATCTTATTAGAAACATATTATATGTTAGAAAATAACGCTCCTTTGCTTACCCAATTACAACAACGTTTCCACTATATTGAAGTAGATGAGTTCCAAGATACATCGTATGCACAATATGAAATTGTAAAATTGTTAGCCACGCCAAGAAATAATTTATTTATCGCGGGTGATGACGACCAGGCGATATATGGCTGGCGAGGAGCAAGTCACCAAATTATTTTATCTTTTCCAAAAGAATTTGATAACACTACGATTATCGCACTGAATACGAATTATCGATCCAATCCTTTTATCGTCGGACTTGGAAATGAAGTTATCAAACTAAATCAAGAACGTTTTGATAAAGAGCTATATTCTGTGCGTGAAGAAGGTGTACAACCTTTTTACGCAAGACCTGCTACGACTCTTGATGAAGCAAATCAAATTTTGCAGCTCATTCAAGAAAAAGTAGATAGCGGCGAACGCAACTATAAAGATTTTTGTTTACTGTATCGCACACATTCTGTAAGCCGTTCGTTACTTGATCAGCTTACAATTCACAAAATCCCATTTATTAAGCACGGGGCGAGTCAATCATTTTATGAACATTCTTTAATTAAGCCTGTATTAGATCATTTAAGACTGGTGATTGAACCGTTTCGACTAGAATCACTTTCAAATATATTGCCAACTATGTATATCGGGCGTGATGATTGTATTTCATTTATTGAACGTGAACAATGGAAATATGGTGAGGGGCGGTTCCCTTCTCTTCTTCATTTCTTATTATTAAATCCGAGCTTAAAACCTTTTCAAGTAAAAAAGGTAAATGAGCGTATCGATTTTATTAAATTTATAAAAGAATTAGAACCGAAAAAAGCATTAAAAGAAATTATTCATGGTAAAGGAAAGTATTTAGAGTACTTACAAAGTAACGATCGTTCTTCCTTTACGATGCATAAAGATATACAAGAAGAAATGTTAGAAGAATTAATGGAGTCAGCAACTCGTTTCACCGATATTCCAGCTTATTTACAATTTATTGATGAAGCAATTCAAGGTCAAAAAGAAATGGAAGCATTAAAAACAATGCCGGAAAAAAATGCTGTTTCGCTTATGTCTATTCATAACGCAAAAGGCCTTGAATTTCCATGCGTCTTTTTACTTGGAGCGAGCGATGGTATTCTTCCCCATACTTCTTCTTTAAAAGATGCAAATGATCGTGTTACAGAGACTTCTGAAGCTTTAGAAGAAGAACGTCGACTACTTTATGTCGCAATTACACGTGCGAAAGAAGAACTTTACATTTCCTCTCCGCAATTTTTCAGAGGAAAAAAATTAGATATATCTCGTTTTTTATATACTGCGCGAAATGATTTACCTGAAAAGACATCCACTAAATAAGGATGTCTTTTTTTATATTGCATTATGTACATCCCTACTATATAAATTCCCTGCTTTTATCGTAAGAATTAACGTAATATCAACCATATCTCATTCATATTGTAATAGTGTATGTCAGAACTCACGATAAGGAGTGAACATAATGAGCTGCAATTGTAACGAAGACCATCATCACCATGATTGTGATTTCAACTGTGTATCGAATGTCGTTCGTTTTATACATGAATTACAAGAATGCGCAACTACAACATGTGGATCCGGTTGCGAAGTTCCATTTTTAGGTGCACATAACAATGCATCAGTAGCGAATACACGTCCTTTTATTTTATACACAAAGACTGGAGAACCTTTTGAAGCATTTGCACCATCTTCAAGCCTTACTAGTTGCCGATCTCCCATTTTCCGCGTAGAAAGTATAGATGATGATGACTGTGCTGTACTCCGTGTATTAACTGTAGTTTTAGGTGATGGTACCGCTGTACCACCTGGTGACGACCCAATCTGTACGTTTTTAGCTGTACCAAATGCAAGACTAATATCAACCTCCACTTGTATTACTGTTGATTTAAGTTGCTTCTGCGCTATTCAATGCTTACGCGATGTTTCTATATAAAACTAAATACTGATTTAAGCATGGATTGGGTGGCAGAATTATCTGCCACCCAATCCATGCTTAAAGAGTATTATTATGTAAATTTCTTAAAATTGGGAACTTGTCTAGAACATAGAACCTGTCCCTTTCATTAACTGAAAGTAGAAACAGATAAAGGAGTGAAAAACATGTTCTCTTCTGATTGCGAATTTACTAAAATCGATTGCGAGGCGAAACCAGCTAGTACACTACCTGCCTTTGGTTTTGCTTTCAATGCTTCTGCACCTCAGTTCGCTTCACTATTTACACCACTACTATTACCTAGCGTAAGTCCAAATCCAAATATTACTGTTCCTGTAATCAACGATACAGTAAGTGTCGGAGATGGTATTCGAATTTTACGAGCTGGTATTTATCAAATTAGTTATACATTAACAATTAGTCTTGATAACGTACCTACTGCACCAGAAGCTGGTCGTTTCTTCTTATCATTAAACACGCCAGCTAACATTATTCCTGGATCAGGTACAGCAGTTCGTTCTAACGTTATTGGTACTGGTGAAGTAGACGTATCCAGTGGGGTTATTCTTATTAACTTAAATCCTGGTGACTTAATTCAAATTGTACCAGTTGAGTTAATTGGAACTGTAGACATCCGTGCAGCAGCATTAACAGTTGCTCAAATTAGCTAGTAAAAAGCGGTATTTCTAATACAGAAATACCGCTTTTTATATGTATAATAAAAAACACTCACAGTAGCATGAGTGTTTCATTCTTCATAGTGTTTTATTTTGTTCTTCTTTTTCCCACAATTACATCCCTTTTTCTTCACAAATCCTTGTTGTTGTAATTGTTCTTGATATGCCTGTTGTTGTGCATGGTGCTGTTGCTGTATTTGATACCATTGCTGCAGGTCATATGAATTTTGCCTTGGACTATTACTCACAGCAAACATCTCCTCTACTGTCAATTCTGTCTATTCACTATATGAACAACTCTGTATTTCCGTTCCCTCATTCTTTTAAACTCCGCTTTTTCTCGTACTATGAAAATATATTATTCTCCCATAAAATATCCTGTAATCGTTTCAATGATTGCCGCTGCTCCTGCAATAGCTAATAATGCAAGTAAAGGCTCTGCAACGATAGGAATCCAATTATATAAAACTAATAAAAAAGCACTAACCCATACACCTGTACACCAATAACAGCTTAATAATTCGCCAACCCACTTTCTTAATCCTTTACCTTTTACTTTTGTAAAAGTTGATATACTTCCATCTGGCTCTGTAATCTCTAACTCATCAATAAACGGTCTTCGCAAAAAGGCTGTAATTTTATCATAAACAATTAAACGAGTGAGCCTAAAGGCAGCTAACGCAAAAATAAAAAATAAAAGCCAGCTTGTAAACAGCATGATTCCACCTTCCCTTATCTTCTTTCGCCTATTTAAAAAAAAAGGTCTTGAGATTGTGACCAAATCTCCTCGACTCCAATATCTTATTAATGTAAATACAAACAAGAAGATAAGGAGTGACATTAATGAGTTGTAACGAAAATAAACACCATGGCTCTTCTCATTGTGTAGTTGACGTTGTAAAATTCATCAATGAATTACAAGATTGTTCTACAACAACGTGTGGATCTGGTTGTGAAATCCCATTTTTAGGTGCACACAATACTGCGTCAGTAGCAAATACACGCCCTTTTATTTTATACACAAAAACTGGAGAACCTTTTGAAGCATTCGCACCATCTGCAAGCCTTACTAGCTGCCGATCTCCAATTTTCCGTGTGGAAAGTGTAGATGATGATAGCTGTGCTGTACTACGTGTATTAACTGTAGTTTTAGGTGACAGTTCTCCGGTACCACCTGGTGACGATCCAATTTGTACGTTTTTAGCTGTACCAAATGCAAGATTAATATCGACAACTACTTGCATTACTGTTGATTTAAGTTGTTTCTGTGCGATTCAATGCTTACGCGACGTTTCTATCGTTAAGTAAACTAAAAAACTATTGGGGTGGTAGAAGCTTTCTACCACCTTTACATATTTAAAAGCCGGCCATACTAATCGATTGGATATCATCTATAGACAACTTAATATCTCTCATACTATTTTGCGGCATAATAGATACAATGCCATTACGATACGATATGATCGATCCCACATAAGAAACTGTAGCTGTTTTTATTCTGCACCTTACTTTTGGAATGTAATGAGGGCGGTTTAATAAAAAATGAATTTTTTCTTCATTATTCATATCCTTAAATGATTTATTATACGGGACAGTTCTTACTGGCCCTTGCTGTTCTTGTTCTTCTTGTTCTGCGTGTTCTTCTTTTTCCTCTTCTTCTATTTTTTCTTCCACTTGCTGCTCTTCTTGTTGTTCTTGTTCTATTACCTCTTCCACAGCACTGCTTACAATATTTTCATTTCTATTACTTTTCTCTTTTGGATCTTCATTTTCAAAGTTTGTCAGGATAATCCTTTTTATTTTTGGTGCAGTAAGTTCTAAACTTACTTGCGTGATATATAACAACGGTTTTCCAACTGTTGAACTTTTATTTTTATTCTTCACACTCGTCCCTCCCACTTCCATACGTAGCTGAATAAATCGTGTACTATTATAGTTATATTCATCACGTGGTAAGAACTTTCGTTAAAAATCGTTCTTTCTAAGAACAAATAAAAAGGACAATCTCAGCATTTAGAGATTGTCCTTTAGAAATTAATATTATATTTATCCTAGAATATGATACCCTGAATCAACATGAATGTTTTCTCCTGTTACGCCGCGTGCTAAATCACTGAATAAGAATACTGCTGTATCCCCAACTTCTTCTGGAGTTGTTGTACGACGAAGTGGTGCGCGCTCCTCAATTTCTCTTAAAATTGAGTTAAAGTCGCCTACGCCTTTTGCAGATAACGTACGAATTGGTCCTGCAGAAATAGCGTTAACGCGAATGCCGTGTTGGCCTAAATCGTTAGCTAAATATTTTACGCTCGCTTCTAATGAAGCTTTCGCAACACCCATAACGTTATAGTTTTTCACAACGCGCTCGCCGCCAAGGTATGTTAACGTTAAAATATTTCCGCCTTCTGTCATTACTTTCTTCGCTTCTCTTGCTACAGCTGTTAAAGAGAATGCACTAATATTTTGTGCAAGTAAAAATCCATCGCGAGAAGTATCTACAAATTCACCTTTTAAATCATCACGATTTGCAAAAGCAATACAGTGTGCAACACCGTGAATTGTACCAACCTCTTGCTTGATTGTTTCAAAGCAAGCTGTAAGTTCTTCATCATTTGTTACATCACAAGGTAATACAAGTGATTCTTGTCCTTCTAATGTGTCCGCTAATTCACGAACGTTTCTTTCTAAACGTTCTCCTGCATATGTGAATATTAATTTTGCACCTGCATTATGCAAAGAGCGAGCAATTCCCCACGCAATACTTCTTTGGTTCGCAACGCCCATAACAACAAATGTTTTCCCTTGTAATAGTTCCATGATATATCCTCCCAGAATTGCTTATACTTGTTATTAGTACCTGATACTATAATTATAGTACCATAAAACCTCTTAAAGGCAAACAAAAAAGTCATTAACTTAAATTTTGTTAATGACTTTTTGTTTCTATAAAAAACCGCTCTAATCCTTCTTCCCAAGAAGGCATTTGTGAAAAACCATTTAATCGTAGCATGTTATGTTGGAAAACAGAATATTTCGGTCTAGCTGCCGCCGATCCAAATTCTTCGGTTGAAACAGGTAATACATTCACTTTCATATTTGCATCCGAGAATATTTTTTTGGCAAATTCAAACCAAGAACATGAGCCTCTATTTGATACATGATACGTACCGTATAAAGAAGTGTGAATGAGCTTATTAATCATCACATTTAAATCCGCCACATAAGTAGGAGAACCAATTTGATCCGCTACAACAGATAATTCTGCTCTTTCTTTTCCTAACCGCATCATCGTTTTCACAAAATTGTTTCCATACTTACCATATAACCACGATGTTCGAACGATAAAATATTTATTATGTAACTCTTTGACAAACTGCTCTCCCGCATACTTAGAAGCCCCGTATACATTTATTGGTGATGGATTATGAAACTCATGATAACCATCTGGTCTGTCACCTTGAAATACATAATCGGTACTAATATAAACTAATTTCGCCCCTACTACTTGTGAAGCAACCGCTACATTTCGAGCTCCTATTGCATTTATTACATAAGCAAGGTCTTGTTCTTTCTCAGCATGATCAACCTTCGTATACGCTGCACAATGAATAATTATATGTGGCCTTATTTCTTGTATCACTTGCTGCATTCGGGATATATTTGTTATATCTAGTAACTTTTTATCAAATGGATATATGTCATATTCTTCAGCATTTAACTCTTCTTGTAGTTGCTTTCCCAATTGACCATTTGCTCCCGTTATGATAATCCGCTCTTTCATTTATATGCCCCTTATTTTTCTTTTAGTGGTTTCCACCATTCTATATGATGTTCATACCATTCCACCGTTTCTTTTAGCCCCTGTTCAAACGTATACTGCGGTTCCCACCCGAGCTCATTCTTCATCTTTTGTGCATCAATCGCATAACGACGATCATGCCCTAAACGGTCTGTAACATACGCAATATCTTCTTTCGTTTTTCCTAAGAGAGAGATAATTTGTTCCACAACATCTACATTGGTTTTTTCATTATTTCCACCTATATTATATACTTCTCCTGTACGTCCCTTATGCAGAACAACGTCAATCGCACTACAATGATCCGTTACATGTAACCAATCTCTTACATTTAATCCATCGCCATATAACGGTAGTTTTTTTCCTTCCAGCGCATTCGTAACCATTAACGGAATTAACTTTTCAGGATATTGATACGGCCCATAGTTATTGGAGCAACGCGTTACTATAACTGGTAATTGATATGTTTTATAATAAGATAAAGCTATCATGTCGGCGCTCGCCTTGCTTGAAGAGTATGGACTATTTGGAGCTAACGGGGTTTCCTCGGTAAATCGCCCTGTTTTCCCTAAAGAGCCGTACACCTCATCTGTTGATACTTGCACGAGTTTAATATGTGGATATTTTTTTACTAATTCTAATAATGTGACTGTCCCAATTACATTTGTATCATAAAAAGGGATCGGATTTTCAATACTACGGTCCACATGTGATTCAGCTGCGAAATTTACAATCACATGGACGTCTCGCTCTTTTATGACATGCTCTAGCAGCTCTCCATTTTGAATTTCCCCTTTTACAAAAGAGTAATTAGTATACCCTTGAAGAGACTTCACATTATTTAAATTCCCGCTATATGTTAATGCGTCGTAATTAATAATTTTATATGTTTCATAGTTTTGTAACATGTAATGAACAAAGTTACTTCCAATAAATCCAGCCCCACCTGTTACTAATATATTCATAAACAACTCTCCTACTCAAAAGCTATCTTCACATTCCTGAAGCAACGGTAATATTCGATCTTTGTCAGACAAAATAGGATTTGTTACCGGCCATGGAATTGCTAATTCTTTATCTTCCCAAAGTACCCCTGAGTCATGATCAGCACTATAATACTCATCTACTTTATACATAACAATAGTATGCGGCACAAGTGTACAAAAACCATGTGCAAATCCTTTTGGCACTAACAATTGCCGATGATTATCCGCGCTTAAAATATATCCTCTCCACTGTTTAAACGTTGGTGAATCTTTTCGCAAATCAACGATAACGTCATAGATTGCTCCTTGCATAGCTTGAATAAGTTTCGTTTGTGCTTTCGGATTTTTTTGAAAGTGTAATCCCCGAATCGTTCCCGCTTCTGCTGAATAAGAAACATTATCCTGCACAAACGAATACGTAACCCCTAATGTTTCTAGCACCTTCTTATTATAACTTTCAGTAAAAAAGCCACGCTCATCTCCAAATAACCTCGGTTCTAACAATTTTGCATCGGTAAAGTTTGTTTCTACAACTTTCATATTCTCACCTATTCTCCGTTAAACTGTTTACCAAAGTTTATATCCCGCGCTAACGTATTCGCCTTTTGAAGAGAAATATGAGTTCCCGCATCAGTCCACCAACCGCTCATTTCATTATAAGTAAGTACCCCTCGTTTTAAATACCAATTATTAATATCAGTAATCTCAAGTTCTCCCCTTGCAGAAGGTTTTAATTCTTTTATATAAGAAAAAACTTTCGAATCATACAAATAAATTCCTGTAACTGCATAGGAACTTTTCGGCTCTTTCGGTTTTTCTTCAATTTCAATTATTTTTCGGTTTTGAATATTTGCTACACCAAATCTCTCCGGATCATCTACAGATTGCAGCAGTACTTTCGCACCTTCTTTTTGATTTGCAAACTCTTCAACATACGGACCAATGTCATCAGAAAAGATATTATCCCCTAATATAACTACCATGCGATCATTCCCAACGAAATCCTCACAAAGCCCTAATGCTTGTGCAATTCCGCCAGCCTTATCTTGCACACGATACGTAAAGGACACGCCAAACTCTTGACCGCTCCCTAAAAAACTAACAACATCCCCCATATGCTCTTTACCTGTAATAATCATAATATCTGTAATCTCGCATTGTTTTAGTTTATATACCGCATGATAAATCATTGGGTAACGTCCAACAGGAAGCAAATGTTTATTCGTTACTTTCGTTATTGGATATAATCTCGATCCAGTTCCACCAGCTAAAATAATTCCTTTCATCCTGCATCTCTCCCTTATGATGGAGATAGTATATCTTTGTAATGTTCTACAAACACTTTCCGATACTTCTCATATGTATCCGCATCAAACTCATCCCCGTTGTAGTGAATACACCACAAATTTGCTTGATTAGGGATACCAATTAAATAACCCGCCTTTTGAAACTCTAAAGACTGCGACACATCATAAAAGTGGAATCCTTGAAACAAGTCTTCTCGCCACGGAATATCATATTGTGTAGCCATTAATAATCCATCAATTGCCTGAACCGAAATAAATGATTGATTCTCATAAAACAGCTGATCCAAATTTAATAGTTGATAATTCTGTCTTCTGTACTCAATCACTTTCCCTACTAAATTTTTTCCTTCCCACCATATCCCGTTACTCGGTAAAAACTGAGCACCAGCTACGCCAATTAAACCAAGTTTTTCGTTGTCTTTAAAAAGAGAAATGAGTGTATAAAACATCTCTCGATTAATAAGATAAGTATCTTGATGTATATAAACCTTATACTTCGCGGGATATGCAAGTGCTCGGTTATATGCACTTGCCATACTTTTCGCATCCCGTATCGGAAAAATTTGTACAACATAACCAGGGGGAACAAAAAGGTTTCGTATTTGTCTCTCGCATTGTTCAAATAGCTCTTCATTATTTATACAAACAACGACTAATATTGTATGATCTTTCATTTTGTAGCCCCTCTATTCGTCTTGATTTACATCTGACATATAGTGCTCCACAAATATCTTTCTATACTTTTCATAGTTCGTCATATTCACATCAATATGATAATGAATGCACCACGCATCACGCTGTACAGGAACCCCCACTGTATAGCCAGCTTTTCTAAATTCAAATGATTGAGACACATCATAAAAGTCAAACCCATCAAACAAGTCTTCCCGCCACGGAATATCGTATTGCGTTGCCATCAATAAACCGTCAATACATTCAACGGGCATAAATGTTTTTGACTCATGGTACGGTTTTTCTTGACTGGCCATATAAAATAAATCATTCATATAACCAATTACTTTCCCAACAACTCCTCTGCCTACATTCCATGTTCCATTTGGAGGAACATATTGGGCTCCAACCATACCAATCATTCCAAGATGTTCATGTTCCTGAAACAATTGAATTAATCCGTATAAAAATCCCATATTTACAATGAAAACATCTTGATGTATATACACTTTATATTTCGCTGGATGCGAAATCGCTTTATTATATCCGCTCGTCATACTTTTTGCATTCCGAATCGGCATAAACTGTATCGTATATCCTGGAGGAACTGGCAATTGTAATATATGTCGCGCACATTGTGCATACATTTGCCGATCATTTATACACGTAACAAATAATATTGTTTTATCTGCAGCACTCATAATTGTGATTTTTCTGCTTCAATAATATATTGAAATACAACCGTCTCAGCCATGAAGCCACTTCCAAGACGATATTTTTTACAAATTCCATATAATTCCTCAATAAGCGGTTCATACATTTTATGATCAACATATACACGATCTACTTTACTAATTGAATAGCCTGCTTTTAAAAACATTCGTAGCATTTCATTAAATGTAAAGAAACGAATATGTGTTTTATCTAATAAACCATATTCTGTATACGTCCAATTTCCAGCAAGTAAGGGAGCTAATACTGAAATGTGTGAAACGTTCGGGATACTAGCCAAAATCACACCATTTTGCTTTATATATGGTTTTACTTTTTTTATTACAGCCCACGGATCAAATAAATGCTCTAATACGTCACCAAATATAATGCAATCAAATTGCTCCTCCTCATACGGCATATCCATTGTTTCTATATCTCCTAAAACAACATGATCTAGTTTTTCTTTTGCTTGTTCTGCCGCCTCTGGGAATGCCTCTATTCCTGATACACGTGTGCCATTTTCTTTTATGGCAGCTCCCAGTGCACCACTCGAGCAACCGATATCAAGAACTTCTTTCCATTCCTTTTTTATATGCTTTAATAAATTCGGATTCACTGCATTATAATAATGCCCGGACTTTTCTTCGTATAAAGAATTTTTTGGGGAATTCATTTTACACACTCCTTATGCAAATTGAATTTGAAATATAAATCTCATCTAAAGTCTATAGATGTAACCAGTACTGGTTACATTGCCGATACTTTACTATATAGCCAATCTATTAGAGTTAGAATCGTAATAAAAACGCAACCTATAACGATTTATATTGTTCATCAAAAACACTCCGAAAATATTTGCGATTGTATTCAATTGCAGCATTATTCGGAACATAAGAAGCTGCTAATTCATTGTAATAATAAGCTTTATCTTGCTCGCCTAACTTGCTATAACAAATACACATTTGTAAATAGGGAATCCATGTGTAGCTAGCTGGACTGTGAAAAGGACTCTCTGTTGCCATTGTCACTTCTGTTGCAAGTTTAAACCAAAAAATTGCTTCATTGTATTTTTGTTGATCCATATATATATATCCTATTCTTGTACAATTCTCTCCTCTAGGGACATCATACCGAAATGACTTTACACAAGATTCAACTGCCTTCTCCCACATTCCAAGCTTTGCATAGCAATCTCCTAATTTACCACATGCATAAATTTTCTCTTCATACCAACCTTCGTCTTGATTAAGAAATGTTTCATATAGCAGAACTGCATCATCATATTTTTGATTATCCATAGATTCATTCGCGTAATAAAACAAATCTCTCGGACTCAATTCCTCTCCAGCTGCTACAGCATCTTGAAAAATTTTCAAATTACGATTCGTTACTTTCTTTTCTTTCTTATGTGTAATCGCCACATTACTATTAAAAATCTCACCAAAAATAGCTAAATACTCATGCACCTTTCCAAACCATTCAAATTGTTTTTCACGCTTTACAAGCCGATATCTTTTTGTACAGTATAAAGGTTTCCCATTAGAATCCATTACAAGATGATAAGGCATTGAAACAGCATCAACATTAGGATCTAACTCTCTTTTTAATAACTTCAATGCCTCTTGAGCGTCTTCTAATAACACATCATCAGCATCTAGCCATAATATATATTCTTGCGTTGCTTTCGAAAAAGAAAAATTTCTAGCTGCCGAAAAATCATTAATCCATGGAAAGTCATATATGTTAGAGGTATATTGAGCTACAATTTCTTTCGTTCGATCAATGGAACCTGTATCAACTATAATAATTTCATCCACAATTTTTTCCACTGCGTCTAAACATCGACCTATTGTATTTTCCTCATCTCGAACAATCATACATAAACTAATTGTAATTCCTTGCTTGTTCAACATAATCACCCTCTTCCAAATCAATCATATGTTATACATACAATAAACTTTCCATTTTTTTAACTTGCACAAGCTGTTTAAGATTTCTTTTCAATAATTCAAATGTCCGTGTCATTTTCTTCCGGTTTTGCATCTACTATATAATGAACGCTTTATGGAGGTGAATTTATGTCAAATAATAATTATTCAGATGGATTAAATCCCGATGAATCTTTATCAGCTAGTGCATTTGACCCTAATCTTGTAGGACCAACATTACCACCAATACCACCGTTTACCCTTCCTACCGGGCCGACTGGACCGACTGGACCAACTGGGCCGACTGGGCCAACTGTACCAACTGGACCTTCTGGACCGACTGGGCCGACTGGACCAACTGGACCGACTGGACCGACTGGGCCGACTGGACCGACTGGACCGACTGGACCGACTGGGCTAACTGGTGCTACTGGACCAACTGGTGCTACTGGCGCTACTGGTGCTACTGGACCAACTGGTGCTACTGGCGCTACCGGTGCTACTGGACCAACTGGTGCTACTGGCGCTACCGGTGCTACTGGACCAACTGGTGCTACTGGCGCTACCGGTGCTACTGGACCGACTGGGCCAACTGGACCTTCTGGCTTAGGACTTCCAGCAGGATTATATGCCTTTAACTCAGCTACAGTTTCTTTAGCTCTTGGGATTAATGATCCAGTACCATTTAATACCGTTGGATCTCAGTTTGGTACGGCAATTTCTCAAATGGATGCCGATACCTTCGTAATTAGTGAAACTGGTTTCTATAAAATTACTGTTATTGCTTATACAGCAGCAGTAAGTTTATTAGGAAGTCTTGCAATTCAAGTTAATGGCGTTACTGTACCGGGTGGGGGCACAAGCTTAATTTCACTTGGAGCTCCTATCGTTATCCAAGCCATTACACAAATTACGACAACACCATCACTCGTTGAAGCAGTTGTTACAGGAATTGGATTATCACTAGCTCTTGGTACAAGTGCATCCATTATTATTGAGAAAATCGCTTAATTTTGTACTTAGCAGTAAGACTGATATCAGTCTTACTGCTTTTTCATTTGTAAATTCAATCATTAAATCTTTCTTTTCTACATAGTCATAATGTTGTATGACATTCCGCAGGAGGCACCTATATGGAAAATAAATCAGCTGTTCAGCTTTATCTTGAATTATTAAAGAAAACAATTTTATTTGAAATATGGTTAGAATACGAACCATACTTACCTGCTTCTTTACATATATCTAAAGAGCTATCATATGAACCAGTTACAGTTCCGCTTCCTTTATTTCTTAAACAGTACGTAGAAAATCACAATTTAAAAATCGTTGATCCTCACGTTTCACAAAGTGAGCGTCAAGGTGGCAAGGATTGGCCAAGAGCAGCACACAGTATGGTTGGTCGAAAACGTATGAATCAATTGCATGAGGCGATGGAAGCTGTTGTAAGGGAAAATATAGAAGGTGATTTTATTGAAACGGGTGTATGGCGCGGAGGATCTTGCATTTTTATGAATGGTTTTTTACAAGCAAACAACATTACGGATCGTACTGTGTGGGTTGCCGATTCGTTTGAAGGTCTGCCAGCACCTAACTTAGAACAATATCCGAAAGATTACGGTGATTATTTGCACACATTCGATTACTTACGAGTTTCTTTAGAAACAGTGCAAGAAAACTTTAGAAAATACGATTTATTAAATGATCAGGTGAAATTTTTAAAGGGTTGGTTTAAAGATACATTACCTTCAGCACCGATAGAAAAAATTGCAATCGCTCGCCTTGATGGTGATATGTATGAATCAACGATGGATAGTCTTGTCAACTTATACGATAAAGTTTCAACAGGCGGCTATATTATTATTGATGATTACGGATTGGTAACATGCGCAGAGGCTGTAACAGATTTTAGAAATGAAAGAAACTTAAAAGCTCCTATTACTAAGATTGATGATTTCGGTATTTATTGGCGAAAAGAATAGAATACAATTTTATTTTTTGAGGGGTTCTATTACACTACTTATTCATAAGAACTAATTGTGTAAAGTTCCCCTCACTATAAATGATTAACTTATATATACAATAGAAATCCCCTACTTTACTACAAGGACGGAGTGAATGTATGAACGAAAACGAGAAAAAAATCACATTAATTCCACCCCCAGAACTTGTTCAATATGTAGGTGGTGATTTTGAAGAAGTTGGAAAAGAATTTATGCAGTATTTTATTGAAATTGGCAATTTAAAATCAAATGAAACAGTGTTAGATGTAGGCTGTGGCATTGGCCGAATGGCGGTTCCATTAATGAATTATTTAAGCGATGAAGGTACTTATTATGGATTTGACTTATTCAATGCGGGAATTACATGGTGCAAAAATAACATTTCTACACGCCGTAACAATTTCCATTTTGAACATGTCGATATATATAATCAATTCTACAATCCCGATGGAAAAGAAGACGCTTCCCAATACAAGTTTCCATATGAAGATGAATCATTCGATTTTATTTTTTTAACGTCTGTATTTACCCATCTCCTTCCGAAAGAATTAGAACATTACGTATGCGAGATTGCACGAGTTCTGAAAAAAGATGGGAGATGTTTTATTACTTTCTTTTTAATTAACCCTGAATCATCCTATTACTTAAATACAGGATTAAGTACGTTAGGTTTTTATCATCAAATTGACAATTGTTATGTTCTAAATAAAGATATCCCGAACTTCGCAGTTGCCTATCCTGAGGAAGATATTCGTGCCCTATTAAATAAACATGGGCTAGAAATACAGTCCCCTCCTCATTATGGTTCATGGTGTAGCAGAACTGAACATACAAGTTATCAAGATATTATTCTTACACAAAAAACTTCTGAAAGGTAGTTGTATATGAATAATATAAAAAATCCGCCTCTCGTTTCCATCCTTATTCCCACCTATAATCGACCACATTATTTTAAAATTGCTTTAGAAAGTGCATTAGCGCAAACGTATTCAAATATTGAAATTATTGTAGGGGACGATAGTACAACTAATGAAACAGAAAAATTAATATACAGACATTATTTACATAAGCATAAACATATAACATACATTCGAAATGCCTCTACTCTAGGACAATTTCATAACGCCCTCATGCTCTTAGAACAGTCAAATGGAGAGTACATAAATTTCTTAATGGACGATGATACATTTTATAATAATAAAATCGAAAAAATGATGTTTCATTTCCAACAAGACTTAAATAAGAATCTCGCGCTTATCACATCCTATCGCACTTGGATTGATGATAATGGAGATATAATTGAACAACATCCCTCCATGAAAAAATTATATGATGAAGATACTCTACTAAATGGGAAAGATTTTGGAAACCGTATGCTTCTAGCAGGACAAAATATTATCGGTGAGCCTACAATCGTACTCTTTAGAAAAAGCCTATTAACGGAACCTTTCGGCACTTTAAATGGCAGAAAATATGGTTGTAGTGTTGATATGGCCTCTTGGATAAGTTTACTTTCAAAAGGTGATGCGATGTATATAACTGAACCCTTAAGCTCATTCCGTCTTCATACTGGACAGCAAGTACGTCACAAATTCCTTGAGGGCTGTGAAGATTTTTCTCAGCTCGTTTTAACCTCGAAAAAGTATGGTTTCTTACAAGACGCCAAATATTATAAAAAAGGTTTGATAAGAGCTTACGGATGGTATAAAAATGCGACCAAATTTTACGATTTATTTCCAAACCTCATTCCAGATAAAAATACATATGCCCGTCTCTCCTATTGTTTAAATATCATTACAAAAGAACTCCGGGAAATATAGTCCATCACACGGTAGGCACTATTCCTTCCGTGTGATGTATGACTTCCCACAAATAGTGGAATAAATGTATGCATAGTCTGCTTGTATATTATTTTTTTCATGACATAATCCATATACTTACTAGGCGATAGAAAGGAATACATACATTGAAAGATCCGAATTCTCAATATCAAATAGACTACGTATTACTATTCATCTTATTTGCCATTGGGACTGTTAGTTGCTTTGCAATTGCAAGTGCACAAGCCTCTTTACCACCATTTTTGCAAAATGTAAATTTTGTATTAAAGCAAATCCAATGGTACTTCATTGGATTTATAGCCATCGGTTTTATTATGATTATCGATTTCGATCGTTATCAAAAAATTGCTTGGTATTTATATAGCTTTGCACTGGTACTACTAATTGGACTAGAACTTCAAGTACCAGGTGCCGTTACAATAAAAGGTGCGACCGCTTGGTACAGGCTTCCAGGCATCGGAAATTTCCAGCCTTCTGAAATTATGAAATTGTTTTTAATTATCGTCACCGGACGAATTATAGCAAATCACAATGAGAAATATTTTTTCCGAACAATACACGACGATTTTCTATTACTCGGAAAAATATGCGCAACAAGTTTGCCGCCACTACTACTTATTGCAAAGGAACCTGATTTAGGAAACACAATGGTAATTTCAGCTATGCTCGCAGCAATGATACTAGTTTCTGGTATACGTTGGCGTTTTATTTTCGGATTAGTTTCTGGTATTTTTGTAGCTGGCGTTACATTAACGTATATTTTTTTTACTCATACAAAATTCTTTAAAGCACACATTTTACAAGAATATCAACTAAATCGCTTCTACGGCTGGTTAGCGCCATACAAATATGATGCGCAAGGCTATCAATTAAGACAAGCTTTCTTAGCTACTGGATCAGGGGAAATGCAAGGAAAAGGTTGGGAAAATGGACAAGTATACTTTCCAGAACCACATACAGATTTTATTTTCACCAATGTCGCTGAGCAATTCGGCTTTTTAGGTGCAAGTGTCATTATTTCACTTTTTTTCCTACTTATTTTCCGCATGATTCATATCGCTTTAGAAAGTAATGATCCTTTCGGTAGTTACATCTGTGCTGGTACAATCGGAATGTTTACCTTTCAAGTATTTCAAAATATCGGGATGACCATCGGATTACTACCTATTACAGGAATTACATTACCCCTTATGAGCTACGGAGGAAGTTCTTTACTCACATACATGATAGCGATTGGATTCGTTTTAAACGTTCGCTCAAGAACGAAAATCTTTATGTTTAAATGACGAGCAAAAAAAGTATATTTTTATCTCTATCCTTTTTTAGATATACTAATGAAAAATATGGTGGAGGTTTAAATATGAAATTTGACATTATAGGGGATATTCATGGATGCTTTCAAGAGTTTCAAGATTTAACGACGAAACTCGGATACAACTGGAATAGTGACCTGCCGTTTCACCCTGACCAACGTAGGCTTGCTTTTGTTGGTGATATTACAGATCGCGGCCCTCATTCATTACGTATGATTGAAATTGTATGGGAACTTGTCATAAATAAAAAAGCAGCTTATTACGCTCCGGGAAATCACTGTAATAAACTATACCGTTTTTTCCTTGGGCGTAATGTGACAATCGCTCATGGACTCGAAACAACTGTTGCCGAATATGAAGCACTGCCTTCTCATAAACAAAACATTATAAAAGAAAAATTCATCACACTTTATGAGCAATCCCCTTTATATCACGTACTCGATGAGAAAAGGTTAATTGTATGTCACGCTGGAATTCGGCAAGATTACATAGGAAGACAAGATAAAAAAGTACAAACCTTTGTATTATATGGCGATATTACAGGAGAAAAACATGCTGACGGCTCTCCTGTCCGTCGCGACTGGGCACAAGAATATAAAGAAAAAGCTTGGATTGTATATGGACATACACCCGTTAAAGAACCTCGCTTCGTAAATCATACAGTCAATATTGACACTGGCGCTGTATTTGGTGGCAAACTAACCGGACTACGTTATCCTGAGATGGAGACCGTTTCCGTCCCTTCCTCCCTGTCTTTTGTCCCTGAAAAATTTCGCCCAATTTCATAACGACCCTTATTTAGATATCATTCACAAATTACGAGGATTACCGTATCATTTAGGCGGCTCTCCTATAAAAACTAGGTAAAGTAATTAAAAAAAGATGCAATAAAGTGCATCTTTTTTTAATTACACGGCATATACTGTCGCAGGAGGTGACAGAATGAAGAAAAAATCTTCTAAACAAAAAAGAAAATGCCCGCCTTTTTATCTGCCCATGTACGGAATTAACAACTGGTGCAGCATTCGAGCTGCAGCTTTAGAAGAACCGGACGGACAAGGGGCTTCCCCCAAAAACAAAGCTAAACCAAAATATGTCTCTTTAGAAAATGCTGTAATGAGCCGCATAATCGATAATAGAAAAACAAAGATGCAGCAAAAAAATAAACCTCACTCTACTCACACTGAACAGGTTGTGCCTTCTGAGCAAACAGAGAAAAAT
Source organism: Bacillus sp. M5A3_1b (assembly GCF_053345335.1). Lineage (NCBI taxonomy): Bacteria > Bacillati > Bacillota > Bacilli > Caryophanales > Bacillaceae > Bacillus > Bacillus sp. M5A3_1b. The sequence goes on from NZ_JBKEZY010000002.1 coordinate 523,397, forward strand.
ACAGAAGAAGACATCCCTGTAGCAATAAATAAAAAAGCAGAATCAGAAATTCCAGCTGCTATTATAAATCAAGTGAAAAAAATAAGAGAAGCATTAGCACCATCCAATGATATACAAACAGAAAAAACGATTATAATTCAAACTCCTACACCTGAAAATACAAAAGTAAAAAAAGGGGGACGATATGCACATGCAGAGGGGCTTCACTCTAATGCAGAGGGTACAGCTTCACATGCAGAAGGACTTCTTACACACGCAAAAGCTTCTTTCTCTCATGCGGAAGGATCAAAAACGAAAGCAACTGGACATAGTTCCCATAGTGAAGGAAGTGAAACGACAGCAGGTGGCTCTTATTCTCATGCGGAAGGTAAACATACAATCGCTTTAGGCGAAGCAGCACATGCAGAAGGAACCGCGACTATCGCTAACGGATTCTCTTCTCATGCGGAAGGTAATCATACATCAACAGCTCATTTTGCAGGTAGCCATATTATGGGGCGCTTCGGCACAGCAGAAGAATCTTATTCTTGGTTTATTGCAAACGGCACAAATGAAACCGATCATAATATCGGTGCAAAGTGGCTTGCTCATAATGGGGAAATGTATATTGATGGCGCTTCTTACAATGCAAGTGGAACTGATTTTGCACAAATGTTTGAAACAACAGACAATAATTTTATTGATGTAGGTTATTTCGTTACATTTAGTAGCGAAGAAAAAATTCGGATCGCTACTTCAAACGATTCATTCATTTTAGGAATATCTAGTGCAACCCCCGCCCTTATAGGAAATAGCGGTGCTTTAAGTTGGCAAAAACGCTATAAAACAGATAACTTTGGAAAACGCCAATATGTACGTACGGAATCGCAAGACATACAACCTCTTTTAAATACAGAATGGGATCCAACTTGCAAATATATAGCAAGAAAAGATCGTACCGAGTGGCTTCCTGTCGGATTAATTGGACAAATGTTAGTACGCGATGACGGCACTTGCGAAACGCATGGATATTGTCGTCCAAATAACGATGGCATTGCTACAAAATCCGAAAGTGGCTTTTTCGTTATAAAGCGCACGGGTGAAAATCAAATTTTAATATTATTCCGCTAAGAAAAAAGGGAACAAAATTCTTCGTTACATAAGAATTTTGTTCCCTTTTTAAGTATGCCTTAATACCTCTTCCATATCGTTTGGAATCGTTGTAGTGAAAGACATTTCCTTCTCTAAAATAGGATGATAAAACGCCAAAGATGTACTATGAAGTGCTTGACGTTTTATCACATCTCTTCTTCCTCCATATAAATCATCACCAAGTAACGGGTGGCCTATATGAGCCATATGTACACGAATTTGATGCGTTCTTCCGGTCTCAAGCTCAAGTGATACATGCGTCTTATGATTGGCGCTATCCATCACTCTAAAATGAGTAACTGCTCTTTGCCCATTTTCACAAACGGTTCGCTCAATAATGCTATCCGATTTTCGTCCAATCGGTGCATCAATCGTTCCTTCTCGTTCTATCATCTCACCGTGAACAATTGCTTCATATGTTCTTTTCACAGCTTTTTGTTGATGCTGTTTCGATAAAAGATGATGCACGAAACGATTTTTTGCAATAAGCATAAGCCCTGAAGTATCACGATCTAATCTTGTTACGATATGCACCGTACTTGCAAGATGCTGCTTATCATAATGAGATAAGAGCGCATTCGCAACACTACCTGCCGGATGTTCTCTAGACGGAATCGTTGACATGTTCGCCTCTTTGTTTATGACAAGAACCGCATCATCTTCATATACAATACATAAAGGGATATCTTCTTTAATCATCCCTTCACTTCTTTCTTCCACTGGAAAAAAGACACGTAATTCTTCACCAGCTTGCAACTGATGACGAACACTGGCATGTTGATTATTTACTTCAATAGCTCCGCCGCGAAATTTTATATCCGTTAAGGCGGCTTTAGAAATTCCTTTTGTTTTTAAAAATTCTCTAACTAAAGTTCCCTCTTCAGCCGATTCTATATCCCATTTCAATGTAAATCTGTTCAAATATATAAACCCTTTCTATTTATCTGCAACAAACGAGTCACGAACTCGTTTCCAGAACGGGAACGGACGGAAACGAACAAATCGTACTTTCTCGTTTGCAACGCGATACTGGATTGATTTCACATCTTGATGAACCATCGTTAAATGGTCCACCGTAATTTGTAAGTTCATTCCTGCAGCCGGCTTCAATACACATGTATGATGCTTCGGCAATACGAGTGGCGAGCCTACAGTACGAAACACACGGTTATTAATAGATGCCATTTCTGCAATTTGAATCGCTTCAATAGAAGGGTGAATAATCGCTCCGCCAAGCGCCTTATTATACGCAGTACTTCCCGAAGGAGTAGAAATACAAAGGCCATCCCCGCGGAACGTTTCAAAGTACTCTCCGCGTATTTCCACTTCTGTTACTAATGTACCTTCCGCACTTTTAACAGTTGCTTCATTCATCGCCAAATACTGTGACTCTTTACTCCCATTCACATAGCGAATAATCACTTCTAAAAGCGGATATTCCACCACTTGGAATGGTGTTTTAGCAATTGCAATTACTAATTTCTCTACTTCTGTCGGTAACCAATCTGCATAGAAACCTAAATGCCCTGTATGTACACCAACAAATGCTGTTTCATCCAATCGATTATAATAACGATGAAATGCATATAAAAGCGTTCCATCTCCCCCAACAGAAATTACAATATCGGGTTCCTTTTCATCCATTATAAATCCAAAATCTAGCAAGTATTCTTTCATCGTGCTTGCCAGTGTATCTGATGATTGATCTCCCTTTGACATAATTGTAAATTTCATCGCCCAACACCCTCTAGTTTATGATTCGGAATCTTTCGTTTCTTGTTTTCTTGAAAAAGCTTTCTGCGCTTCTTGAATCTCAAGACGAATAGAAGACATTTCTTCATCTAATAAAAACGCCGCTTCCGCTGCGCGTTGCAAGCGTATTTTAATATCTTCAGGAAAACGTCCACTATATTTATAATTTAAAGAATGCTCAATTGTTGCCCAAAAATTCATTGCTAACGTGCGTATTTGGATTTCTACCAATACTTTTTTTTCTCCCTGAATCGTTTGAACGGGGTAACTAATGACAACGTGATAAGAGCGATAGCCGCTATCTTTCTTTTGCGTGACATAATCACGTTCTTCCACGATTTCAAAGTCATTTCGTTTTCGAAGATATTCTACAACAGGCTTAATCTCATCAACAAATTGACACATCATTCGAAGGCCCGCGATGTCTTGCATATCTTCTCTCAGCCGATCTAGCGGTACATTTCTCTTCTCCGCTTTATCAATAATACTAGCAACCGACTTTACCCTTCCTGTTACAAACTCAATTGGAGAATGCTCTGTTAACATTGCAAATTGAGTACGCATTCCTTTTAGTTTCACTTTCAGCTCTGCCACCGCTTGATGGTAAGGTGCTAAAAATTCTTCCCAATTTCGATTCATTTCAACCACCACCAAAATCAATCCATTTGCTTATAGAAATACTTTTTCTACAGCAGTTACTAGTTCTTCTCCGTAATTTGCATTACCTTCAATATTTTCAACTAAATATTCTACTTCTTCTTTTAAATTTTCTAATTCCATTTCAACGTCATTCACACGAACGAACATTACTATATCGTTATTCATCGCTTCATGCATTGCTTCCCAGCATGTGTGCGGAATACTTACATAAATGAAAGATGATTCGTTTTCTAAAATATATAAAAATGATAAATTGTCTGAGTCTACAAGTACGTGATTACGCGCACTTAACTCCTTTACCTCTATTTCATTATTTTCCGCACAAAAAATAAGCGCATTCTCTCTCTTTTCTACGCTCTTAACTTGAATTTTATTTTGCATGCTCTAACTCCTCCATCTCAACTTCCTGTCTTACTTAACAGTATTATTGTATCATAACATGGACGCAAACAAATAAAACATTGAACCAAATTTATGAAAAAGCGATAATGTGTAAAGAATTATTTTTTAAAAGGAGCGCGCATACAATGACACAAGAAATTGAAATTGAATTTAAAAATATTGTTACAGAAGAAGAATTCGATACATTATGTAAATCATTCTCTATTGAGGTATTTACGAAACAGGTGAATCACTACTTTGAAACACCGGGCTTCTCGTTAAAAGAAGCTGGCTCTGCACTTCGTATTCGTCATAAAGGAGAAACTTATACATTAACATTGAAACAACCTGCAGAAATCGGCTTGTTAGAGACGCATCAAGTCGTAACAGAAGACGAAGCAAGAATGATGATGGAAACAAACGGAATCATTCCAGGGGCTGTAATGGATCAACTACACAAATTACAAATTCCTGTTTCCACTTTAACTTATATGGGTAGTTTAACAACTGAAAGAGCCGAAACACTATTTGAAGGCGGAACGCTTGTCTTTGATCATAGTTTCTATTACAATCACGATGATTATGAAATTGAATTTGAAGTGCAAGATGAAGAAACAGGAAAAGCTGCATTTATTCATTTATTAAAACAGCACGACATACCAATCCGTCATACAAATAATAAAGTAAAACGCTTTTTCCTTGCCAAACAAAACAAAGCACGCTAAAGTGAAAATTCCACTAGTGAATACGTTCTACTAGTGGATATATCTCACTTTTTAAAAGGAAAAGATTCTTTTACATTTGAAAAATAAGCAAAGAACGTTATGAAGGCTGTTTATTTGCCCTCTAGAACATTCCATTGCTACAATAGATATACATTTCATGGAAAAAGGAGTTTATAAAGGATGAGCAAGCAACCGATGACACCATTTGAAGCAATTGGCGGTGAACAATGCATTGCAATATTAGTAGACACGTTTTATTCCTATGTCAGTAAACACCCTGACCTATCTCCCATCTTCCCGGATGATTTAACAGAAACCGCTAGGAAGCAGAAACAATTTTTAACGCAATATTTAGGTGGTCCTAATTTGTACACTGAAGAACATGGTCATCCTATGTTAAGAGCACGCCATCTTCCGTTTGAGATTACTCCAAAACGAGCAGAGGCTTGGCTATCATGTATGGAGCAAGCAATGGATGACACAGGAGTGCACGGTCATATAAGAGAGTTCGTTTTTGAACGTTTAGCGTTAACTGCTCAGCATATGGTTAATACTCCAAACGAAACAGGTGAAGTGTAATGGATAAGCAGGAAGCAACGCATATAAATATGCCATCTCCTTCCGCATGCGAGCATAAGTCTGTAGAAGCATATTTATTTATTGATCCACTTTGCAAAGATTGCTGGGAAATTGAGCCCTTTATTATTAAACTATGGCTTGAATACGGGAAATACTTCTCTATTCGTCATATCGTAACAGGAAAAGTGGATGGAACGAACGCTTCCTCACACAAATGGAATAAACCTGCTAATATTCGATTTGTGTGGGAAAAGACAACAAGTTTACAAGGTTTTTCATGTGATGGAAAGGTACATATGCAAGAAGCATCGTCAACACCATATTTAGTTTCGATGGCAATTAAGGCAGCGGAGTTACAGGGCCGAAAAGCAGGTTCGAAGTTTTTGCGAAAACTCCAAGAATACATTTTCCTTGAAAATGTATCAAACCCTGACTGCGAATTATTACTTGCATGTGCAAGAGATAGCGATATTGATGTAGAAGAATTTAAAAAAGACCTACATTCCGCTAGCGCAAAAAAAGCTTTCCAATGTGACTTAAAATTTACAAATGAGATGCATATTACAGAAATACCTTCTCTCGTATTCTTTCATGCGAATTCAGATGAAGAAGGTATTAAAATCGCTGGAACTTATTCCTACGACGTATACGTACAATTATTGAAAGAACTTGTAAAATGTGAAATCGAGCCAGAACCATTACCACCTTTAGAAGTGTTACTAGAAGCAACGCAATTTATATCTTCAAAAGAAGTAGCATTTATATATGACTGCTCGCAGCAAGAGATCGAGCGTGAACTGAAAAAATTACAACTGAAACGAAAAGTACAAATGATTGACGTAAAATGTGAACGTTATTGGAAATGGATAGCAAAAGAAAAAGACCTGGTGTAAAACACCAGGTCTTCTTCTTTACGGCTTATAAAAATATTAAAGGGGATGGGAGAAATTTTCACGTTCAAACAAAGGGGTATATGTTTGTATGTGAATTCGTTCACGCTTATTATATTACAAGATTCGACGTCAGATGACAACCCCTTTTGTCGAATTTCACACTTTTGTCACATTCTAAACGTTTTCATTTCTGAATAAGCTATAAAAAAGCTATTTTGGAGGTGTTCCGTATGAAAAAAACGTATATTTTACTTATCTTACTAGCTGTCATCGTTTCTTTTTTCTTGTACATCCTCTCTCTACTACAAGCTTTTCCTAAAATTATTGCCTTCCCTCTTTTATTTGGAGTCATTGTCATCGCTCTCTCTTATTTCAACCATAAAAAACGATTTAAAGGGTTTTAACTACAAAAATCACCTGTAAAACTGCCTTCTAATTTAGAAAAAAGAAAGAAATCCACCTTATTTTTTCGACAAATATCGACAAAAATATTTAAAACAAAAAAAGACGAGGTAAATTCCTCGTCTTTACAATTACTTCTCTTCAAATAATAATGCTTCTAATTCATTTAATTTCTCTTCAAATACTTGCAATGCTTCTTTTACCGGTTCTGGAGATGCCATATCTACTCCAGCTTTTTTCAGCACTTCAATTGGATAATCTGAGCTTCCTGCTTTTAAGAACTCATTAATGTAACGTTCTACTGCTGGTTGCCCCTCTTCTAAAATTTGTTTAGATAAAGCCGTTGCTGCACTAAATCCTGTTGCGTATTGGTATACGTAATAGTTGTAGTAGAAGTGCGGAATACGAGACCACTCTAAACCAATTTCTTCATCGATTACTAAAGCATCACCGAAATATTTCTTATTTAAATCATAGTAGATCTCCGTTAACATGTCTGGCGTAACCGCATGTCCTTCTTGTACTTTCTTATGAATAATATGCTCAAACTCTGCGAACATCGTTTGACGGAATACAGTACCACGGAATCCTTCTAAATAATGATTTAATAAGTATAGACGCTCTTTCTTATCTTCTGTCGTTTTTAATAAATAATCGTTTAGAAGTGCTTCATTACAAGTTGATGCTACTTCCGCAACGAAGATTGAATAATCACCGTATACGTGCGGCTGCGTCTTTCTTGTATAGTAACTATGCACGGAATGACCGAACTCATGAGCAAGTGTATATAAATTATTTACATTATCATGCCAGTTCATTAAAATATACGGATTTGTTCCATATGCACCAGATGAATATGCTCCGCTTCGCTTTCCTTTATTCTCATACACATCTACCCAGCGATTTTCATATGCTTCTTTTAAAATGTCAACATACTCATCACCAAGTACGTTTAAAGACTTTAATAACATGTCTTGTGCTTCTTCATACTTCACGTTCATTTTCACTTCTGGTACAAGTGGTGTATATAAATCATACATATGAAGCTCATCAAGTCCTAGTGCACGCTTACGAATATCAATGTAACGATGTAGCAAGTGTAAATTATCATTTACAGATTCAACAAGTTGATCATACACCGCTTCAGGAATATTATTATTACTTAATGCCGCTTGACGTGCAGAATCGTATTTACGAACACGCGCATTGAAATTATTACGTTTCACAGCTCCGCTTAACGTGCTTGCAAATGTGTTCTTATATTTCCCGTACGTTTCATATACAGCTTTGAATGCATCTTCGCGCACACGACGATCATCACTTTCTAAAAACTGAATGTAACGACCATGTGTAATTTCCACTTCTTCTCCATCCTCACCTTTAATAGATGGGAATTTCAAATCCGCATTATTCAACATACCAAATGTATTACTTGACGCACTCATTACTTCAGATGCTTCTGCTAATAGAGCCTCTTCCGCTTCAGATAATACGTGCGGGCGTTGACGCGTAATTTCTTCTAATGCATGTTCATATACACTTAAGTCTCTATTTTCTGTCAAGAATGTTTGCAGTGTATCTTCTGAAATCGATAAAATCTCAGGCACAATATATGCTGTGCTACTAGATACTTGTGAATATAAATTTGTTGCGCGGTCATTTAATGCTTGATACACAGAGTTTGTTGTATCTTGATCGTAACGCATATGTGCATATGTATATAGCTTACCTAATCGCATTGAAATTTCGTCTTCATATTGCAATGCTTCAAGTAAATTGTTCGCAGAGTCACCAAGTTTCCCTTTAAATTCAGTTAACTTCGGTAATAGCTCTTTAATGGCTTGGAATTCTTTTTCCCATTCTGCATCTGTTTGGAAAATATCTTCTAGTCGCCACGTACTTGATTCTTCAATCTCTTTGCGATCTGGTAATGTTTTTGTTGTGTTTTGTTCAGACATCCTTTAAGCCCTCCTTTAAATATCTCTACTTACATACAATTCGATTTTTCTTATGTAATTCCTTCATGATCAGTCTTTATTATATCCCCTTTTCCTTCTCTCATGTTGTACTTTGCCTCAAATAAAGATAAGGCATACGTTAAGCAAATTTCATCATATTTTATAACTTCCTCCTCTGTTTTTAACATAACTACTTCTCTTTTTTTCCGGTACTTATAAGTCCCTACTTTCTGCAATACACCTGCATAACATAAAAATGTCATATATTCAGCAACTGCTACTTTCCATATATGCCGTGAAAAGTACGGGAGCATGCGCCTTTTCGTATACGTTTTCACATAACTACATACATATTGAAGAGAAATACAATCCCCTACCGTAAGCTCACCTATACACTTTATATATAGAAAAGCTTGCCATATAAATGGATTTGTTTGAAAAGCAAAGGAGGACGGGAGTGGCACACCGATTTCAGAAGGAAAATTTGCTGGGGTACATTTACATTGATATAAAAGGCGTAATAGTGACTTATGATTGTAATTCCAAATCGGCAGAGCATTTTGCCGAAAATAGCTCTTTCGCTTTTTCCATTCCTCACCTAATGTTTCTTTTCGGAAAGAGACGGGAGAAAAGAGCATTTCAAAAGTAGTCGTTTCAGTTGGTAAATAGATAATATGTGAGAAAGAGACGCTTGTAGAAAATGAAGTGAGAAACGCGCATTTCATAAATGATTTTTGTTTCGAACAGAAGAAAATAAGAAATGGCTGAGGATAAGATTGTAAGGAGAAAGCCATAAGTGAGGAGAATTTCATCCAATATGCTGATTGCCTTTTCAATTGATTTCCACCAATGATCCAAATAACCTGTATACCAGCTCGCCAATACGAATAGGTTCGATTGTACAGCTGCTCTATAGAGAGATTGGCGCATTGGTATTCAATCGCAATTGTTCTCCCTGCTCTCTCTATGAAAATATCTGGTCGTTGCTGAATTTCTGGAAGATAGTGCTCTATATACACAGGAAAGTTTTGACGTTTGAACCACCTATATAACAATTCTTTACCGTGCATATGATACATAGATTCTGCTTCATAAAAGGCAAGACACGCGTCCATTTTCTTATGAGCAAAATGCCAACTTTTTTGTTTCCCTAATTTCATTTGCACTTCCTTCCCGCAAGCTATGCAAAAGAAGCTTTCCTTTTTACGCATACGATGTAAAAGCTCTTCATCATGATGATAGAGTAGATGGATTTTTTCTCCGCTTTCTCTTTTGGCGATAAACATCGGAATCACACCCTTTCAGCTCCTTATATTCTACAATTTATTACAAATTCCTTTTAAAAAAGAGATGTCCCAATTTCGGACATCTCTTTTTATAATAAAGGTGATAATAATCGATACGTCGATTCAACAATTCGTCTATGAAGACGCCTTTTATGAAAACGATCGACATGAATTTCACTTGATTCTTCTATATCCTCTTTATAATCTTGAACAAGTTTTCGAATGCTGTCTGTATCATATAAAAAGGCATTTACTTCAAAGTTCAAATGAAAACTTCTCATATCCATATTAGCAGTCCCAATTGAAGCTAAATCAGAATCAACAATGACAACTTTACTATGAAGAAAGCCTTTTTCGTATTCATATATCTTTACCCCTGCATCTAAAAGCTCTGGGAAGTACGATCTCGATGCGTAAAAGACGGTGCGCTTATCAGGCTTACTCGGCATTAACAAACGGACATCAATACCCGCAAGTGCAGCTACCTTTAATGCGGATAAAATATCATCATCTGGAATGAAATACGGCGTCGCAATCCAAATTGATTTCCGTGCAGATGAAATCATGGCAAAGTATAAATGTTTAATTGTTTCCCATTTATTATCTGGTCCACCTGCAACGAGCTGTACGCCTCCCCAATGATCACCCTCAACTGCTTTCGCTTGTAAATATTCAGGGGCCAGCACAGCCTCACCAGTCATATAAAACCAATCTTGAAGGAAAATAAGTTGCAAGCTTTGAACAGCTTCACCACGCAAATATAAATGCGTGTCTCGCCAAAAACCGAAATATTTATCCTTCCCTAAATATTCATCACCAATATTTAATCCACCGACAAATCCTTCATTTCCATCAATAATAACGATTTTCCGGTGGTTTCGATAATTAATCTTATCGTTTAAAATCGGAAAGCGCACAGGGAAAAACGGAATCATTTCTACTCCTGCATCATTCAATTCTTCAATATATGAATTCGATAATCTAAAACTTCCAACCGCATCATATAAAAAACGAACGACAACACCTTCTTTTGATTTCTGTATTAAAATATCTTTAATTTCTGTTCCAAGCTTATCATCACGCACAATGTAATATTCCATATGAATGTGGTGTTTCGCTCGTTTTAATCCATCTAAAATGGCCTGAAACGTTTCATCTCCATTTGTTAATGTTCTCGTTTCAGTTTGAAATGAAATATTTAAAGCGCCTAAGCGGTCCGCTAAACGAAATAACAGCTCTTGGTGCTTATGATTGCGCAAAATCCGTTCTTCGTAACCTTCATGCCCTTTATATTGTAAAAATGCTTGTTCATCGAGCAACGCCTTCTTTTGGAACATTCTCTTCCTCCGAAAGTTCTGTCCAAATAATAAATAAGCGAAGAATCCAAATACCGGAAAAATACCTAACACAATGAGCCATGTAAGTGTTTTAGACGGATGACGGTTCTCTAAGAAAATAACGCAGCCAATTAAAAATGCAGATACCGTAAATAAAATACTAATAATACCTAAAATCGAAACATCTTTTATACCAATTACATCCGAATAAAATGCTACATCAATAAACATACGTAACGAAACAAATAACGCGAACAATAGTAAAACAAAGAAAATCAACTTTAACGTATTTTTCATCTCTTACCTCCTTACTAAGAAAGCTTTCCTATTCTTCATATAAAAAGCCGATTTCATACTACAGAAATCGGCCTACGTTTTAGCAGGAAAATTATTGCGAATTGTTTCAAGCGCATGCTCTTTCACAATTTGTTTCCCATACTCACTTACACGATGAATTGTTAAAGTTGATTCTTCTCCGTATTCTAAAACAATACTTAAAATACGATCAATTTCTTCTTCATCATGTAGCACTTCATCGAATTCCACATATACATAATAGCGGTTCTCAAATGAATACAGCTCATCTTTTATATCTTCAAAGATAAGACGGTGGCTTAATGAAATGACATCTTCAAAATCATTAAATTTAATTAAAAATCCAAACGTACCATCTTCGTTAAAGTTTGTTCCTGCTTGTTCCTCTACCTCTTCCACTAATTCTTGCTGGAATAATGATTCAATGCCTTCATCTAGAGGAATGTCTATAATTTTATCTACACCTATTGGTAGTTCTAGCTTTTGTCCATCCTTTGAAAGCTCTGCTTTCGTTACAAGTACTTCAATCCCTTTATCGACTGCTTGCACTTGAATCCATAACGGTCCATCAATAAAGAAATCATCATGATCACGAGCTTCGTCCATCATCTCCCAAAAGAGCTCTTCACTTCGTTCGCGGTCATACCAAATTTCTTCACGATTAAACCCTCTATCCTCTATATCAATGTACGTAATAAAAAATTTCATCGTATGGTCATTAATTCTTTCAATATCCAAAATACAACTCTCCCTTCCTGCTTAGAATTGTTATGAAGGGATTCCCCACTCATATGACAAATCAATAGATTCTTGTACTCTCATTTTATGATAAGATTCTCCAGAATGGAAATAAAATCGATTTATTTTACAAAAATAGTTATATGCCTATCTTTATTCGACCATCTACACAAATATATCATTATAGCGATTTCTCACTCATGAAAAATTTGGACATACATTTCCCCCCTCCCCCGTACACTGTAATAAAGTGAAACTTTTATTAGAGAAGGTGATTTAGTCTCTCTCTTCACCACATACATACAGTTCGCTTATTAAAACATCATAAATGGAGGCAGACGAATGGACTTAGAGTTTTTAACATCTGTACTAATGATTGTCGGTATCGATGTTGTATTAGGTGGTGACAACGCAATCGTCATCGCACTAGCTAGTCGAAATTTACCTGAATCGAAACGAAATAAAGCCATTTTGATTGGTACTCTTTTAGCAATCGTACTAAGAATTATCCTTACTATACTAGCTGTCTATTTACTCGACATTCCATTTCTACAACTTATCGGGGGCGTTTTACTTACATTAATTGCAGTAAATTTACTAACTGATAATAGCAACGATCTTTCTGCTATTCAGGGGAAAACAACTTTATTTCAAGCTGTGCGTACAATTGTATTCGCAGATCTCGTTATGGGGTTTGACAACGTTATTGCCATTGCAGGTGCAGCTCACGGAAGATTTTTACTCGTAATAATCGGCTTACTCATTTCTATCCCGATTATTATTTGGGGCAGCAAACTTATTTTAATACTTATGGAACGCTTTCCATTCCTCATTTATTGCGGAGCAGCGATTCTCGCCTATACAGCAGGAAAAATGGTTACACATGAAGACAGGCTTGCAACGTTCTTTCATAATAATCCAAATTTCACCACAAGCATGCCTTTCTTATTCATTTTCACTGTTCTATGCATCGGTATTATCGTGCAACAAGTTCGATTACGAAATGTGAAACATTAAAAAAAACCTTCTACTATATAATAGGTAGAAGGTTTTCATATTATTATAATTAATTTACAAGACGCTGTGCTTCACGTAATTGAAACGTTCTTACTGTACGTGGTAAGAAACGGCGGATTTCGTCTTCATTGTAACCTACTTGAAGGCGCTTCTCATCAATCATAATTGGACGACGTAAAATCCCTGGATAGTCACGAATCATCTTATATAAATCTTGAAGTGGTAAAGACTCTAAGTTTACATTTAATTCTTGGAAAACTTTCGAACGAGTAGAAATAATCTCATCCGTTCCGCTTTCTGTCATACGTAAAATCTCTTTAATTTCCTCAATCGTTAATGGATCTGAGAAAATATTACGTTCTGTATAAGGAATATGATTTTCCTCTAGCCATAATTTCGCCTTTCTACAAGACGTACAGCTTGGAGAACTATATAATGTTACCATACAAAGCTCACTCTCCTTAAAGAGTACAAATTCTGTACTAATTACAGTTTAAATTTCTAAATTCAGCAATTTTTTACGATACCTTGTCTTATAACAAAGTGCAAAAAATCTCATTTCATGTAAGCAACAACTTTGAGCAAACAACAATTACTTTTAATAAGTAACTTCTATAATCATTATACAATAGATTTTGCAAGAAATATACAGTAAATTTCCTTCTAATTGAGAAAACTCTTCCGTGTATTCCACTGCTATGTAACATGATCACACTCAATTCAGCTGTAATTTAACAATAACCTTCAACCCTCTTAATACTGGCTTGTCATAGATTTTTCATGTGATATACAGTTATTTCTCCATAATCTTCTCTATGAAAAAGAGAACGTTTTCTTACCTTTTCTTCATAAATCAATTAAGAAATGTAAGACTATACAAGTGAGAATCGAAAGGAACATTTGTTCTTATTTTAACAAACATCCTCATCCATGTCTATACGATTTCTAAAATAAATCAATTATTTTTCTGACATTTCTTTCTTTTTTATCTTTTATCTCATACAATAAACATACAGACAGGCAAAGGGGGAATTTGCAAATGATTGCTTTTTTTATTGATTTTGTCACTGTTGCTGCCCTCATCATCGGAATCACAGCATTGATTGGTGTCATTACAAATAGCATTGGTGAAAAACTCTTTGGCGGAAAAGAAAAGATGAAGTTTGTTAATAAAAGTTTGGATGTACAATCCGGCTGGAACCAAGTTGGCGGGAAAGGCATTTATAAGAAACGTACGTATTAAAAAAAAGCAGGCGGTTAGCCTGCTTTTTTTATTTTTCTACAGATGCCCACTTAAAACTTAATTCGCCGCCATATTTGTGGATATATACATCTTTAATTGTTTCTCTTTCTAATATAGATCTACCGCGTTGAAATACTGGTGCAATTGCTGCATCTTCAAATAAGATTTTTTCCGCTTTTAACAGGTCATTCCAACGTCCTTTTACATCTGAACCTTCTTGCTTTGCCTTTTTAATAAGGCCATCATACTGGGCATTAGAATAGCTCATTTTATTTTGTGAACCATCTGTTATAAACATATCAAGGAATGTGATTGCATCAGGGAAATCAGGTCCCCATCCAGTAAATGAAATATCAAACTGTCCACTATCTTCAAGTTTTAATTTTTGTGCAAATGGTTGCATTTTAATCGTTACTGTTAGACCTGGTAAATTCTTTTCTAATTCCCCCTTTACATACTCACCAATTTTCTTAGATTCTTCATTATCAAAGTTTAAAAATTCTAGTTCTATTTTATCCTTACCTAATTCTTTCTTTCCTGCCTCCCAGAATTTTTTAGCTTCCTTCACATCTACTTTTGAAATTTTTCCATTTTCTTTTCTGAAATCCTGCTTATCTGGTCCCTTAACAAAATCAGATGGTACTAAACCATAAGCTCCCTTAGAACCATTGTTTAAAATAACCTCACCAATACCATCTCGATCGTATGCACTAGAAATAGCCTTACGAATATTTTTGTTAGCTAACGCTGGATTTTTTTGATTAAAACGCAAGAAGAACACAGTTGGATCATTAATTGTTTTAAAATCTTTTTGCCCTTTATACTTATCAACTAATTCCGCTGATAAACCGACTCTGTCAATCGCATTCGTATTATACAAATTAACAGCTGCTCCTGTATCTTTTACAACATTAAAATTAACTTCTTCTAACTTCACTTCTTTTTGATCCCAATAGGTTGGACTTTTCTTTAATTGGAAACTTTGTTCATGTTTCCATTCATTTAATACAAATGGACCGTTATACAAAGTTGTATTTGCTTCCAAACCAAATTTTTGTCCCTGTTCTTTCATATACTTCTCATTTAATGGGAAAAATAGTGGATACACCGTTAAATCAAGAAAATATGGAACTGGATTATCCAATTCAACTTCTAATGTATAATCATCTATCGCTTTTACACCTAATTGATCTGGTGATAGCTCTCTTTTATTAATTTTCTCTGCATTTTTCACATCTAGCATGATATATCCTGATTTCGCTGCCGTATCAGGGTTAACAGCTCTTTGCCATGCATATACAAAATCTTTTGCTGTTACAGGATCACCATTCGACCATTTAGCGTCTTCACGCAATTTAAATGTATATTTTTTACCATCTTCAGATTTCGTATGGGATTTCGCTACACCTGGAACTAACTTATCGCCTTTCCCAAGTCGATATAGCCCCTCCATCGTATTATTCATAACTTTTGAAGAAGCAGCATCCGAGGCAAGTGTTGTATCCATTGTCGGAATTTCAGACACTTCTGTTAGATTAATAACTTGCTTCGCACCGCTTTTCCCGCTATCCCCTTTTGCGTTCGCTTGCGGTTCATCTTTTTGGTAGCTACATGCCCCTAACATCATGCTCATCGCTACTGTTGATACTACAAAAACTGGCATCTTTTTTTTCATACTTCCACCCTCCACAAAAATGTTAGCCCTTTCATTTTCAAACAAAAAGAAATATATATATGTTCTAACAATTCATATTATACACACAAATATATTTTTTGTATATTTATATTTCTATTTTATTAAAATTTTCTGTTAAAAAATAAACCTTTGTAAACGTTTCATATTACTGATTATCCTTACTAAAGTGTTGAAAATAAATATTTTTATATTTTTCTAAATTATCAGAGAAAAACAATTTTTATATTCCATAATACTTTGTGCATAATTATCCTTCTCTTTTTATCATAAAATAGCGCTCCCTTCATAATAAAGATATGTAGGTTAAAATGAGTGCAAAGGATAAGAAAGTATGTTACGATACACCTTGCTAAAAATAGATATCGGTAAAGAGGGGACGGACATGGCAGCAATTCAGGCAAAAAACGGGCCGACAGAGAAATTAAGTTTATTCTTATTAACATGGCCTATTTTTCTAGAAGTTTTTCTATTTATGTTAATGGGGATCGCTGATACTTTCATGTTAAGTGCATTATCAGACGATGCTGTATCTGGGGTTGGTGCAGCGAATCAATATCTCCATATCGCTATTTTGGTACTAGAAGTCATCGGGAACGGCGCAGCTATCGTCGTATCTCAATACCTCGGTTCCAAACGTTTTATGGAAGCATCTAAAATATCAGCTTTAGCCGTCACATTAAATTTAGTGGTCGGACTCATTATAAGCGCTGGCTTTCTTTTATTTTCAAAACATATGATGATGGCAATGAACTTACAAGGCGATGTACTCATGTATGCGCAAAACTATTTATCCATCGTCGGAGGCGCTATTTTCCTTCAAGCTATTATTAATTCATTAGCCGCAATTATCCGCGTACACGGCTTCACAAAGCAAGCGATGTTTATTTCACTTGGAATGAATATTATTCATATCGCTGGAAACTACGTACTCATTTTCGGGAAATTTGGTTTCCCAGAACTCGGTGTACAAGGGGCTGCCATTTCTTCTGCTGTCAGCCGACTTATCGCACTTATCGTTTTCTTCTGGTTACTGTACCGCGTTATGGAATACCGTGTGAAATTACAATATTACTTCACCTTATCAAAGGAATACATCGGAAAAATTTTAAAAATCGGGATTCCATCTGCATTTGAGCAGGTTATGTATCAAGCTTGCCAAATTGTCTTCTTATACTATGCAACATACTTAGGAACGGAATCATTAGCGGCTAGACAATACGCTACGAACATTTCTATGTTCACTTATTTATTCGCGATTGCGATCGGTATGGGAACAGCCATTATTATCGGACGCCTCGTTGGCGGTGGTGAAAAAGATGAAGCGTATGAACGCGTATGGAAAAGTGTAAAATGGGCAATTGGCGTCACTTTATGTATGGTCGCTCTCGTCGTTACATTCCGTACACAATTAATGGGACTATTTACAGATAATCCGCACATTATTACGCTAGGTGCGTCAGTTCTTTTACTAAGTGTGCTACTTGAAACGGGACGTACGATGAATATCGTCATTATCAATTCACTTCGCGCAGCTGGTGATGCAAAGTACCCAGTTTTGATCGGAGCATTCTCTATGGTGTTAATGAGTTTACCACTCGGTTACTTTTTCGCCTTCCATTTAGATATGGGGCTCGTTGGTATTTGGTTAGCGATTGCTATTGATGAATGGACACGTGCCATTATTATGTTCTTCCGCTGGAAAAGTAGGGCGTGGGAACGTTATGCACTCGTTAAACCTGAAGAACAAGAGGAAATTGTTTCTGTTCAAGCACAGTAACACTCGTTTAATTAAGGTGTAGTCATTCGTAAAGGAAACTTATATCTGCGATTCTTTAAATATATCGACTTACCGAGAAATGTTGACAAATCTATTATATAGTAGAAAAAAGCCAATCTTCTTAACGGAAGATTGGCTTTTTTATTATTGATAAATCTCTTTATATTTCTTATACTCTGCTTCAGAACATAATACGAAATGTCCTGGGCGAATTTCACGCATTGTTGGTGCTTCACTAGCATAATCATGCTGAGATGGATCGTATACGATACGTTTACGATTGCGCTCATAATCTGGATCTGGAAGCGGAATTGCTGATAATAGTGATTTCGTATATGGATGAATTGGATTCGCATATAACTCTTCACTTGTTGTTAGCTCAACGATTTGACCACGGTACATTACGCCGATGCGATCACTAATGTATTTTACCATTGATAAATCATGGGCAATGAATAAGTATGTTAAACCTTTTTCCTTTTGTAACTTTTTCAGTAAGTTTACAACTTGCGCCTGGATTGATACGTCAAGTGCTGAGATTGGCTCATCGGCAATGATAAATTCAGGCTCTACAGCAAGTGCGCGAGCGATACCGATACGTTGACGTTGTCCACCTGAGAATTCATGCGGGAAACGGTTTGCGTGCTCTTTATTTAAACCAACTGTAATTAATAATTCATGAACACGGTCCATACGCTCTTTTTTGCCTTTTGCTAGTCCATGAATATCAATACCTTCTGCAATAATATCCCCTACTGTCATACGAGGGTTTAATGATGCATATGGATCTTGGAAAATCATTTGCATTTTACGGTTGAATTTCTTCAGCTCTGCACGTGATTTTTTACCATGTACATTTTCACCATCGAACAACACTTCACCAGCAGTTGCATCATATAAACGAATAATCGTTCTTCCAGTTGTCGATTTACCACAACCTGATTCTCCTACAAGACCAAATGTTTCTCCGCGGTAAATATCAAATGAAATATCATTAACCGCTTTGACAACACCACCACTCACGTCGAAGTGCTGTTTTACATTTTTTACTTCAATTAATTTCTCACGTTGTTTAGTCATGTTGTTCACCTGCTTTCATTTGAAGAATGCGTTTTTCAACGACTGCCGGTGGTTTTACTTCTGGAGCTTGCTCGTGAAGTAACCAAGTTGCCGCATAGTGTGTATCACTTACTTTAAATAAAGGTGGGTCCATTTCAAAATCAATTTTCAATGCCTGTGGATTACGTGGTGCAAAAGCATCTCCCTTTGGCGGCTTTAATAAATCTGGAGGCGTTCCAGGGATTGCGTATAACTCTTCTTCTGAACCATCTAAACTTGGCATAGATGCGATTAAGCCCCAAGTGTATGGATGTTTTGGATTGTAGAAAATTTCATCAACCGTTCCAATTTCAACAACTTTACCTGCGTACATAACTGCTACGCGGTCCGCAACGTTTGCCACTACACCTAAGTCATGTGTAATGAAAATGATTGCCGCTTCTGTTTTTTGCTGAATGTCCTTCATAAGCTCTAAAATTTGCGCCTGAATTGTAACGTCTAGCGCTGTTGTCGGCTCATCGGCAATTAATAATTTCGGGTTACAAGCTAACGCCATCGCAATAACTACACGCTGTCTCATACCACCTGAGAATTGGTGAGGATATTGTTTTAAACGCGCTTCTGGATTCGGAATACCTACAAGGTCGATTAATTCTAACGCAACTTTACGTGCGTCTGCTTTACTCATCCCTTGGTGTTTAATAAGACCTTCCATAATTTGATTCCCAATTGTCATCGTTGGATTTAATGATGTCATTGGATCTTGGAAAATCATCGCGATATCTTTCCCGCGCACTTGCTGCATTTCTTTTTCTGTCAGTTTCGTTAAGTCACGACCTTCAAATACGATTTCACCGTTTTTAATACGCCCTGGAGGATTCGGAATTAATCCCATTAACGCTTTAGAAGTAACTGATTTACCAGAACCAGATTCTCCTACAATCGCTAATGTTTCTCCTTTTTTTAAATCAAAAGTAACACCGCGTACAGCTTGTACTTCACCTGCATGTGTATCAAAGGAGACTTGCAAATCTTTTACCTCTAGCAATGTTTTCATTTTTACTTCTCCCCTCTTTTACTTACGCATTTTTGGATCTAACGCGTCGCGTAATCCGTCTGCCATTAAGTTGAATGCTAAGATTAACATACTGATGACAACCGCTGGGATGAACATCATATGTGGATACGTTTGAATTGATTTATAACCGTCATTTACAAGAGAACCAAGTGATGCGAATGGTGGCTGAATACCTAAACCGATGAAGCTTAAGAATGCCTCACCAAACACTGCTGTTGGAATTGTAAACATTGTCATTACGATAATTGGTCCCATTACGTTCGGGATTAAGTGTTTTACAATTAATTGTGTATTTGTTGCACCTAATGTACGAGATGCTAATACATATTCTTGATTTTTTAATTTCAGGATTTGTCCACGAACGATACGTGACATCCCTATCCAACCTGTAATCGCCATTGCTAGTGTAATTGACCATATACCAGATCCCATAATGATTACCATTAAAATAACGATGATTAAGTATGGAATACCGTTAATAATCTCCATAACACGTTGCATAATATTATCTACTCTACCGCCATAGAACGCTGAAATACCTCCATAAGCAACTCCAATTACTAAGTCAATCGCCGCTGCTAAAAGAGCGATATATAATGATACACGCGTCCCTTCCCATGTTCTTGTCCATAAATCGCGGCCAAGATCATCTGTACCAAACCAGAAATACTCTTTAATATCACGTTTTTCATATTGGTCAACACCATATTGATCCGTACCGTCAAATGGTAGCCAATGAACATTTTCAATAACAGGAATTTTCGGTGGTAATTTCGCACGACCTAAGTCTTGCTCTTTATAAGAATGCTTACTTACCATCGGTCCTAAGATTGCTAGTAATATAATAAGCGCTAATAAAACGAAACCGAACATTGCTCCTTTATGTTGGAACAAACGTCTTCTTACATCTTGCCAAAACGTTAAGCTTGGACGGGCAATGACTTCATTATCAACATTATTTTGATTGGCTTGTTGAAATAAATCTGGAGATAATTTTTGTACATCTTTCATCATTTTTTCCCTCCCGCTAAACGAATACGAGGATCAATAATTCCGTATAAAATATCGACAATGAAAATAACTAAGATGAAAATCGCACTATAGAAAATTGTAGTTCCCATAATAACTGTATAGTCATTCACTGTAATAGATTTAACGAACTGTTCCCCTAGTCCTGGTACAGCATAAATTTGCTCAATAACTAATGTCCCTGTAATTAAACCTGCAACCATTGGTCCTAAAATTGTTACTACTGGAATTAACGCGTTACGAAGTGCGTGTTTAATAATGATAACGCCTTGACTAATTCCTTTCGCTTTCGCTGTTAAAATGTAATCAGCTTGCATAACTTCAATTAACTCTGCACGAGCAAAACGTGCGATTGTTGCGATAACTGCCATCGATAAAGCGATTGTAGGCATTACGGTAAACTCTGGTCCTTTCCAGAATGCTACTGGGAACCACCCAAGTTTTACCCCTACAAAATATTGTAGTAATGCGGCGAATACGAACGATGGTACCGACATCCCGAGTACGGAAATAATTGTCGCCCCATAATCGACCCACGTATTGTTACGAAGTGCCGCAACGATTCCTAAAATTAAACCAATAAATGTTCCTAATATAATCGCTTGTAAACCAAGTTGTGCTGATGGTCCAATGCGATCCACAATCATATCTGTTACTGGACGGTTATCATATTGGAATGATACCCCTAAATCACCTTTTGCTAAGTTACCTAAGTAACGTGCATATTGAACTGGTACTGGATCATTTAAGCCATATTTTTCAAGAATGATTTCTTTTTGTGCCGGTGATAGTTTCTCCTGGTTTTTAAGCGGAGAACCCGGAAGTAATTTCATCAAAAAGAAAGTCAGTGTAGTAATTAAAAATAATGTCAAAGCCATGTACACGAAACGTTTTAATACATAACGTCCCATAGTCAAGCACCTCCCCGTTTTTCTCAAAAGCAATAAGATAGTTTAAAATATTCTTACTTTTATTTTTTTAAAATAAGAGCACATGCCCATCATAGGCATATACCCTTATTCATGATGGAAACCATTTTTAGTTTTTTAGTTCAACCCACTTATAGCTAAATTCTCCGCCATATTTATGTTCTAATAGGCCAGTAATTGAGCCACGTTGTAAATAAGCTTTTCCGGGTTGATATACTGGAGCAATCGCTGCATCTTCAAGCAGTTGTTTTTCTGCTTGTAATAATGCATCCCAGCGAGCTTGTACATCAACTTCTGTTTTCGCTTTTTTAATTAAATCATCATACGCTGCATTTGCGTAATTTACTTTGTTTTGCGCATTACCTGTCGTATACATTTCAAGGAATGACATTGGATCCATATAATCTGGACTCCATCCCGCGTATGACATTGCGTAATCTCCACTTGCTTCAAGTTTTAATTTTTGTGCAAATGGCTGCATTTTTGTTGAAACTGTTAAACCTGGTAAGTTCTTTTCAAATTGGCCTTTTAAATACTCTCCGATTTTTTTAGCATCATCAGTATCAAAGTTTAATAGCTCTAACTCTACTTTGTCTACACCAAGTTCTTTTTTACCAGCTTCCCAGTATTTTTGCGCTTCTTTAATATCCTCTTTTATAAGCTTTCCGTTTTCTTCACGGAAGTCTTTTCCATTCGGACCTTTTGCTAAGCCTTTCGGAACAAAACCATATATCCCCTCTGAACCATCGTTTAAAATAACTTTCCCGATATTTTCACGCTCAAAGGACATTGCAATTGCTTTTCGGATATTTTTATTTGCTAAAAATTTATTCTTTTCATTTAAGCGAATAAATTGTGTAGATGGTCTCTTAATCGTTTTAAAGTCAGCATCTGATTTGTATTTGTCTACAAACTCTGATGTTAAGACTACACGATCAATTGCTTTCGTTTCATATAAATTTATAGCAGTTGAACGATCCTTAACAATATTGAAGTTTATTTCCTCAAGTTTTACTTCTTTATTTTCCCAATACGTTGGATTTTTCTTAAGTTGGAAACTTTGTTCATGCTTCCATTCATTTAATACGAATGGACCATTATAAAGTGTCGTATTGGATTCTAATCCAAATTTTGCTCCTTGTTCTGTTACAAACTTCTCATTCAAAGGATACAATGTTGGATAGACTGTTAAACTTACAAAATAAGGAACAGGGTTATCTAATTCCACTTCAAGTGTATGATCATCAATTGCCTTTACACCAAGTTCTTCAACTGGTAATTCTTTTTTGTTAACTTTCTCCGCATTTTTAACATCAAATAGTATGTAAGCAAACTTGGCACCCGTGTTTGAATCTACAGCTCTTCGCCAAGAATAAACGAAGTCTTTCGCTGTTACAGGTTCACCATTAGACCATTTCGCATCTTCACGTAACTTAAATACATACTTTTTGCCATCTTCTGATTTCTCATAAGATTTAGCGACACCTGGAACAAGCTTATCGTCTTTCCCCAGACGATATAATCCTTCCATTGTGTTATTCATGATGTTAGAAGATGCTGCATCTGTTGATAACGTCGTATCCATAGTTGGGATTTCAGCTGTCTCGGTTAGATTTAACACTTGCTTGTTTGAGGATTTTTCTTTTGCGCCTGCTTTATTATCCTCTTTTTGGTAACTACAAGCTCCTAACATACTGACAGTCAACGTCGATGCAAGTAATAACGGTATCTTTTTCTTCATGTTGTGTTGCCTCCCCTAATTGCACTTCCTGTACCCTCACTTGTAAAAAAGTAGAATTGAAAGAATAATCTCCAAGTTTCTACAATTTTCATTATACATATAATATAACAATTGTGAATATAGTTTTTTGTTTTTTTGTTAAAATTTTTAATAAAATATTTATTTTTTTATTTTTTTGTAAAGGGATACGTTAACATTGCTACCATCATCTTGAAATCAGACCTTTAATTGCGTATAATTTTCAAAAAATTAATTCTAGTACATATTATAGCTTTTATAGTATAATAATTCTAGTAATATTTTGACGGAGGGGAACATTTTGGATAAAGTTTTTTTTCATACTTGTATACTAATTTTCATAGCGATAATCGCTTCTAGTATTGGCGCATTCCTCGTTTCATCGCAATTTTTGTTGAATTTTGTCAATATATCGTTTTATGTCGCACTATTTTTTATTCTTATAGGCGGTTTTTTATTCATATTTCAAAATGGATTTTTTAACGTAACAATTTACGCATTCCAAAGAGTATTTGGTACGAATAAAAAAATTGAGTCTTTAATTGAAGAAGTAGAGGAACCTGTCGATAAGAAAGAACGTATTTATAAAACATATTCATTCAAATGGACGTATCCAATTTGCATTACCGGGATCGTTCTTGGGTTGTTCTCGACCCTCATTAGTTTTACTATTTTGATGTAGTTTGCAAACACTATCCCATATGATATAATAATCAGCAAAACATTTTGTTATAAAACTTTAGTTCTTTCATATTAAAAGAGCTTAAGTAACAATAAATAAATTTACATGTATGCGATGATAAAGAAGAGTACATATTGAGGCAATTTCAGAGAGCTTGTGGCTGGTGTGAACAAGTAATTGCGCAGTATGGAATGGGCTTTTGAGCACCAAACCGAACCGAAAGTAGTAGGCTTTGGCGTTATATCCAAACGTTATTATGGATTAGAGAGATTTCACAGTAGTGAAATAATTAGGGTGGTACCGCGGTCCATTCGTCCCTATAGTTTTTGGGATGAATGGGCTTTTTTGTTTGCCTTCCCTTCCCCATCACGCATTCAAATTTAGGAGGAATTACTTATGTCAGTTATCTTTTCTGGTATTCAGCCGAGTGGAACGATTACACTTGGAAACTATTTAGGAGCTATGAAGCAATTTACAGAGCTTCAAAATGAACACGACTGTTATTTCTGTATTGTAAACCAACATGCGATTACAGTACCTCAAGATCCCGTACAACTTCGTAAAAACATTCGCAGTCTTGCTGCACTTTATGTAGCATGCGGCATCGATCCTGAAAAAGCTACTTTATTTGTACAATCAGAAGTACCAGCACACGCTCAACTAGGATGGATTATGCAATCAGTTGCTTACGTTGGAGAATTAGAGCGTATGACGCAATATAAAGATAAATCTTCTGGTAGAGATTCAGTTCCAGCTGGATTACTAACGTATCCACCATTAATGGCAGCTGATATTTTACTTTACAACACTGAAATCGTACCTGTTGGTGATGATCAAAAACAACATATGGAATTAACACGCGACCTAGCAGAGCGTTTCAACAAACGCTTCCGTGAAGTGTTCACTGTTCCTGAAATTCGTATTCCAAAAGTAGGGGCTCGCGTTATGTCATTAACAGAACCTACGAAAAAAATGAGTAAATCTGATCCGAATCCAAAAGCAATGATCAGTATGCTTGATGAACCAAAAACAATTGAAAAGAAAATTAAAAGTGCTGTAACTGATTCTGAAGGTATCGTGAAATTTGATAAAGAAAACAAACCTGGAATCTCTAACTTATTAACAATCTACTCTTCATTCTCTGGAAAAACAGTTGAAGAAATAGAAGCAATGTACGAAGGAAAAGGATACGGAGACTTCAAAGGTGACCTAGCAGCAGTAGTCGTAGAAGCAATTCGTCCAATCCAAGACAAATATAACGAACTAATCAACTCACCAGAACTAGACGAAATTCTAGACAAAGGTGCAGAAAAAGCAAACCGCGTTGCATTCAAACAACTACGCAAAGTAGAAAACGCAATGGGACTAAGTAGAAAACGTAGGTAACATATAAAGCGGAGGCAGCTCGTTCAGCTCTGACTGGCTAAGGTTCTTTCGCATAGAAGACGCTTTTCATCTTCTTATGCGGAAGGTTCTTAGACACGAAGAGCTTGCTGCCGGAGCTGGATTTCTATATAAAGCGGAAGCGGCTCGCTTAGAATGTGAGGGGGATGGAGCTCCTGACGTAGAGGCGCTTTTTGCCTCGCAGGAAGGCGCGAAGCCACCGAACATTCTTGCCGCTGGAGCTAAGTTACAACAAATTAAAAAAACCGCCAATTGGCGGTTTTTTAATTTACCTTTTGCTCGTTTTCCATTTCCCATAACTTTTCAAAAAATGGCTGTCCTTTTACGAGACGCTCGCATAATTGTTCGTGCTTCTCAGACCAGCCTGTTTTCGCCTCATCATACAGTTTAGCCCAAATATCTTCAAATTCCATATGTTGAACCATTCCATATGCTGATGGATCCCACTCTGTGAACCAATAGCGAATTTCTGCTGTGTTTTTCGTTGTATGTAATTGATCTAACGCCATAAATAATAATTGTTTCAGCTGTCTTTCTTTACGAGTTAAACCATTCATAATGAAAGGTGATGGTGATAAAATATGATGTTCTTTTTCCATTTCTTCTACTTGGAACTCATACTTTTCTGCTTGTACGTTTTCTACCATCTCATATACCATCTGCTCTTGGCGCGGTATAAGTCTACTCTTTCGAATTGGTACATTGTAACCAATTGTGTCAATCGCAATAATTCCTTTTCCATCTGTAACAACAAAGCAATACTCTTGCTGCAAACGTTCATGATTTTTACGAATATATGCCTTATGATGTACGTCTTCCAACAATTTTTGTGGAAGCTCTAACAATTCGTCCTCGATGTAATGATATAATGTGGCATCTACTTTTAATAATGGCACTTGATCTAATAGCTCAATCGTATCATCTTTCCGCCATTCGTAAAAATGACAAACGTTATACCCATTCTCTTCACCTTCAAACCAATTTACCCATACATCATGTAGATATAACATTCATTACCCCTCACTTCACTACTGTTTGTATCAATCATTATGTTCAATTTTTCTTAACTTTATTCCACCTAAGGAAATATATTCTAATTATTATTTTTTCTTCTATTAATACTAAAAAAAACAGGAAATAGAGCTCCTGTTTTTTATATATGAAATGTATTTGCTTTATTCAATATTTCTTTTGCATCTGTAGATAATAAAGAAAGTGTATCTTCTCCTTCCAATGTTACACAATCTTTGACAATATGAAATCCAAGCGCATAACCAAGCATCTTCGGATAAGAGTGAAATCCATTTAATAAGATGTCATGCTCCCTTGTTCCTCGTTTTATACTTATTCTTTCATGTACAACATTTTTCCAATAATAAATAGCCTCTTCTTTTGAAAGATACGTCGTCCACGGTGCATTGTTTTTTTCTGAATATCTTTCCGTTACCGCTTGCTCAGCTAGCCCTTCCATAATCATCGTATCAAGTAATGTATATTCTGTTTCTTTCGTCTCAATTTGATGTAACCTGCATATGTGATGATATTCATGCGCCAATAACACCTTTAATTCTTCCACCGAATTCCGTCCACATACGAATAAGAAAATAACATGACGCATAGATAATCCAGCCCTACCGTTATACTCTTCTTGTACAGTTCGATTATATGAATCTGATAATAAAATAAAGACAGGGACATCCGGACCTTTTAACCAATTTTTTAGTTTCTCATACTCCGTACGTAACTCTTTCCAAACTTCCTTTTTCTCTAACTCTTTAACTTCTTGTTCTCCCCGTATAACTGGGCGGTACATACCTTTAGAAATTAAAAAGCGATACAATCTTTCTTTTGGCAGCGGGATATACTTCGTAAACTTTTCACACAGCTTTTCTGGACGTCCATAATATAGATGTAACCACTCAGCAGTTTCAACAATCCCCATCTTTATCCCTCCTTTTTCTTATGTATATGCAAAAGGAGAAAAAGGCGTAAAAATAAATAAGGAGTTTTTTCGCAATATAGTGCGAAAAAACTCCTTATCTCATCTATTATTTATACGATTTAAATACTAATACTGCGTTATGACCGCCGAATCCTAGTGAGTTACTTAATACTGCATTTACTTCTTGTTGTCTCGCTTTATTCGGTACGTAATCTAAGTCACATTCTGGATCTGGTGTTTCATAGTTAATTGTTGGAGGGATTACTCCGTCTGTAATTGATTTAATTGAGAAGATCGCTTCAACAGCACCAGCTGCTCCTAATAAGTGACCTGTCATTGATTTCGTTGAGCTAATTGCTACTTTGTACGCATGCTCACCGAACGTTTCTTTAATTGCCATCGTTTCATACTTTTCATTCGCATCCGTACTTGTACCGTGCGCATTAATGTAATCAATATCTTCTGGCTGTAGACCTGCATCTGCTAAAGCTTGACGCATTGCACGCACGCCGCCTTCACCGCCAGGAGCCGGCATTGTAATATGGAATGCATCACCAGTTGCACCGTAACCAGCGATTTCCGCATAAATGTGAGCACCACGAGCTAATGCGTGCTCTAATTCTTCGAGAATTAAAATACCTGAACCTTCACCCATTACGAAACCACTACGGTTTTTATCAAACGGACGGCAAGCTGTTGCTGGATCTTCATTAAATGTTAATGCTTTCGCTGAACTAAATCCTGCAAATGCCATACTTGTTAACGGCGCTTCTGCTCCGCCTGTTATCATTGCATCAGCATCACCGCGTTGAATTGCTTTAAATGCATCACCAATTGAGTTTGCACCAGATGCACAAGCCGTTACAGAACAAGTGTTAATTCCTTTTGCTCCTGTTGCGATCGATACTTGACCTGCTGCCATATCTGGGATCATCATTGGTACGAAGAATGGGCTCACGCGGCGCGGACCTTTCTCAGTAAAAATCTTAAATTGTTCTTCGTATGTTTCCATACCGCCAATACCAGAACCAATCCATACACCAATTCGAGGTCCGTTTTCTTCTGTAATTTCAAGCTTTGCATCTGCAACTGCCATTTTCGCTGCTGCTACTGCATATTGTGTAAAGCGATCCATACGGCGCGCTTCTTTTTTATCAATATATTTCTCGACTTCAAAGTCGTTAATTTCTGCTGCTACTTTTGCTGGAAACAGTTCCGGATCAATTCTTGTAAGTCGTCCGATTCCAGATACACCCTTTTTAATGTTTTCCCACGCTGTTTCAACATCTGTTCCGATCGGTGTAACAGCTCCTAGTCCTGTAATTACGACCCTCTTTTTCTCCATACAAAATACACTCCTTTTTTTCTCTCAGTCCTTATTTACCCCAACGAAGAGCAACTGCTCCCCATGTTAATCCGCCGCCGAAACCAACAAGTATAATTAAATCACCGTCTTGAATACGTCCATTTTGCAATTCCTCTACCATTGCAATTGGAATTGAAGAAGCTGATGTATTACCAAACTTTTCAATTGTCATACTCATTTTTTCTTGTGGTAAATTTAATCTCTCTCTTGCAGATTCCATAATACGAATATTCGCTTGATGTGGTACTAAAAAATCCACATCCTCTTTCGTAAGTCCCGCTTTTTCTAACACGCGAAGACAGGAATCACCAAGTTGGCGAACAGCAAATTTAAAGACTTCTCTGCCGTTCATCATAACATACTCGTCTTGATAAAGATGCTTACCGCCGCTTCCGTCTGCTCCTAATTCGAAAGATAGAACGCCTCTTCCTTCTGAAACCGCCCCCATTACGATAGCACCGGCTCCGTCTCCAAATAGTACTGCTGTATTTCGATCATTCCAGTCTACAATTTTAGATAGTTTATCACTACCAACTACTAATACATTTTTATAAGTTCCCGTTTGAATAAATTGCTGCGCTGTAATCATTCCGTACATAAAACCAGCACACGCTGCACTTAAATCCATTGCGGCTGCGTGTTTTGCGCCAATGGCTTCTTGAATGACACAAGCTACTGCTGGGAATGCGCGATCTGGTGTTACTGTTGCCACTAAAATCAGGTCGATATCCTCTCCGCTAATCCCGGCATCTTCAAGTGCTTTTTTAGAAGCCTCTACCGCCATATATGAAGTATCTATTGTATCATCGGCAATGCGTCTTTCTGCAATTCCCGTTCTCGTACGAATCCATTCATCCGATGTATCTACGATTTTCTCTAAATCGTGATTTGTGACTACTTTTTCTGGCACATATCTTCCGATCCCTAAAATGCCCACGTTCACATCGCAGCCCTCCGTTTTATATCAATTATTATGACTTGGTACTAATTTTAAAACATAAATGTATTTTTGTCTAGAATATATTTCAGTTAAAACATAAATCCAGCATTATTCACTTTATTGTTTATTAAAAGAAACAGAAACATACCTTTCCTGTTTCTTTTGAAATATAAAAAGGCCCGAACCGCTTCTATCCACGGTTCGAGCCTCTCTTCCCTTCCAAAAAAGAAGGTTTTATTCTTTATCTGCTTTCCCAAGCTCATATGCTTCGTTCATAACTTTCATCAATAACTCTAATACTGGTTGTGCTTTCTCCATATCAAGCGCAATTCCATTCGAATCTAAGATGGCCTTTGCTTCTGGTAAATGCTTCATTGCGATTTGTAAAAATTGCATGCTTTTCTCATTCATATTATGTTCTTCCTCTCCATTAAAACTTTCACATACATAGTGTAACACGCTCGCTATCCTTCGTATAACTCTTTATATTTTTTCATATGTGCCAATTGTTTATTTAAACCGTATTCTAACGGGGTATTTCTTTTTATCGAAATAACCTCGACAGCATCATTTCGTTCTTCCTCATTCTTTTTATTCACTTTATCCGCTGCACGTAAAAGGTTCATACCTTTTTTCCATAATGACTTTTTACCACTAAGTAAATTGTATATGCCGAGATGCTCCGCGTTCATTCCATTGTTCCATAAGTATTCACATACATCTTCCACGTACAATAGATCACTTCCATTTTCCTCGCTCGCATAATGGCACTCTTTCTCATCCAGTTCTGATAAAATGAGCTGATGATACATCATAAAAGATGGTTGCCATGGCCCATATAATGTAGGAACTCGAAATACACTATATGGTGCCTCTCCTTTTTTCAATCCTTCTTCCACTTTCAAAAATAAACGTTTATTTTCAGATTCATCTGCGTTTCCTACTTCAATAGAAGAAATTAGATTTAACTTCACTTTCTGCTCTGCACACAGCCTTATAATCCGCTTTAAATACTGTAATATAACTCTTTCATTCCGAAAACCACTTTGTTGATTTGGCTCATACAAGCAAAAGTAAACAGTATCGAACTTCTCTCCTTCTACTGATCTCCATCCATCTTCATCTCTTATCGAATAATACGTAAATAACGCATTTCGTCCAATCAACAATAACTTCTCTTCATTAATTTTTTTCATATTCTCGAATTCATCAAAATCAAGACCGTACACTTCTACTTCTTCTGCAATCATTTTATTCACAAGGTGATAACCTACAAACGTAAGTGCACCTATAATTAGCACGCGCTCCATACCACCAACCCTTTCTCCTTGAAACAAATAGCTCCTCATTTATGTATATGGGAGCTTCACAATTCTTCTTCATATTTTTTAAAGAAATCAGTCGTTTGCCTAACCATTTTATATTTCACATCTTGCAGATGGAATAAGACAGAAGTATCGCATTGATTGAATTGCCTCATTTTCTCATATTTACGTAACAACTGTTTTCTTCCTCTTTTTTCTTGTGTTGATACGAAAACTTTAACAGGTACACAAGACGGAAGAAGCGTAAATGATTTCTTATTTATTTTGGATTCTAATTCTTCTTCTTTGGAATCATACGCCAAACTTAATTCCTTCACTAATCTTTTGTAAAAAAACTTATGCTCTTTTTCAAACTCCACATATTCTGGTAAATCTAAACACGGATTTAACATAATGACAGAGCGTATACATTCAGGGTATTTGTTCATCATTTCAAGTGCTACAAGTGCACCCATACCATCTGCCATAATGTGCATTTTCGCATTTAATGTCTCTTTTCTCAAAACAACGTCATATAAACGTTTTGCTAGACGAACAGATTGGTCGTTTCCCCAATGTCTTCCGTATAAATTAGAAGAAAAGACCGTGTAGCCTTCCTCAATAAGGCCATGTAAAAAATAAGATCTACCTGCATGCTGTGTCCATAAACTTGTACCATTCTCAATAAAGTAGTTATAATCACCGAGAAGCATAACAGAAAATCCATTTGGCTTCTCCGGTAAATAAATGACACATGGTTCTTTTTCTAAATAAAAAAAACGTTCCGTAATACTCATTTTTCCCCCGCCTTATTTTCTAAACGTATAAAAGTACTCTTCTATAATGTATGAGCGGAATGCAAATTTGCGTTGAAAAATCTACAAATATTTTTCTATATTCTTTTTTCAATTGTGTTACAATAAGGACAGATTGAACGAATAGAGGTGTAAAATATGCGTTTCATTTGGGCATTAATTTGGTCGTTCGCGCTTGTACATATGATGAGCTACGTAATCGGCTCTATGACTGGCGGTACATACGATTTTAACCAAGCGTCTATTTTCTCGGTTGTTCTTGCGGTGTTAGTACTAGCAATTTCAGCTACAATTCCAAACGAGCCAGTAGAACAACACTAAAAAAAGAGTCCGGATTTTATCCGAACTCTTTTTTATTTTACTTTACATGAACGACTAATTCGTTATTTTCTACATCAACAACTACGTGACTGTTATCAGTAATTGTTCCTGCAATTAATTCTCTCGCTAATTTCGTCTCAACTTGACGCTGTACATATCGTTTTAATGGACGAGCTCCGTACATCGGATCAAAGCCAGCTTCTACAACAAATTCTCTCGCTGCGTCTGTTAATTCTACTGTAATATGACGGTCAGCTAAACGACCTTGTAATTCTTTTACAATTTTATCAACAATACCTTTAATTTCATTCGTTGTAAGAGGTTTGAATAAAATAATTTCATCGACACGGTTTAAAAACTCTGGTCGGAAATGTCCTCTTAATTGCCCCATTACAAGTTCTCTTGATTCCTCTTTAATTGAGCCATCTGCTTCTAATCCATCTAACAAATGAGCAGATCCAATATTTGAAGTCATAATAATAACCGTGTTTTTAAAGTCTACTGTACGCCCTTGCGAATCTGTAATGCGTCCATCATCTAACGTTTGTAATAAAATGTTGAATACTTCTGGATGTGCTTTTTCGATTTCGTCTAACAAAATAACTGAATACGGTTTACGTCTTACCGCTTCTGTTAATTGACCGCCCTCTTCATATCCAACATATCCAGGAGGCGCACCAATTAAGCGTGACACAGCATGTTTCTCCATATACTCAGACATGTCGATACGAATCATTTGCTCTTCACTATCGAATAAAGACTGCGCTAACGTTTTTGCAAGTTCTGTTTTACCAACACCTGTCGGTCCTAAGAAGATGAAGGAACCAATTGGACGGTTCGGGTCCTTAATACCAGCGCGTGCACGAAGAACTGCGTCTGATACTAAGCTTACCGCTTCCTCTTGTCCGATGACACGCTCTGATAAAATTTGCTCTAAGCGTAGTAATTTCTCGCGTTCACCTTCAACGAGTTTTGCGACAGGAATACCAGTCCATCGTGAAACAATATCAGCAATCTCTTCTTCACTTACTTCCTCACGTAACAAACGATTTTCCTGTTTATTATGTGCGCCCATTTCTTCTGCTTCTTTTAACTCTTTTTCAATTGCAGGAATTTTCCCGTGACGAAGTTCCGCTGCTTTATTTAAATCATAATTACCTTCTGCTTCTTCTAATTCACGGCGCAGACGCTCTAAATGTTCACGTAAGTCACGCACTTTATGAATATCTTCTTTTTCTTTTTCCCATTTCGCTCTCATACCACTTGCAACTTCTTTTAAATCCGATAATTCACGTTGCAACGTTTTCAGGCGTTCTTGGCTACCAAAGTCCTTCTCTTTTCCAAGAGCCGCTTCTTCAATTTCCAGCTGCATAATGCGGCGCGTTACTTCATCTAATTCTGTTGGCATAGAATCAATCTCTGTTCGAATTGTTGCACACGCTTCGTCAACAAGATCGATCGCTTTATCTGGTAAGAAACGATCCGAAATATATCGATCTGATAAAACGGATGCTGCTACAATCGCGCGGTCATGAATATTTACACCATGATAAATTTCAAAACGCTCTTTTAAACCACGTAAAATGGAAATTGTATCTTCAACAGTTGGTTCTTCTGCTAATACTTGTTGGAAACGTCTTTCTAGCGCCGGATCTTTCTCAATATATTTACGATACTCATCTAACGTTGTTGCCCCGATACAATGCAGTTCACCACGCGCAAGCATCGGTTTTAACATATTTCCTGCGTCCATCGCACCTTCTGTCTTACCAGCGCCGACGATTGTGTGAAGTTCATCAATGAATAATAAAATGCGACCTTCACTCTTTTTAATTTCATTTAATACAGCTTGCAGACGCTCTTCAAACTCACCACGGAATTTCGCTCCAGCTACAAGCGCACTCATATCTAATGCGAAGATTGTTCTATCTTTTAATCCTTCTGGTACATCCTTCTTCACAATACGCTGTGCTAATCCTTCAACGATTGCTGTTTTACCAACACCGGGTTCACCAATTAAAACCGGGTTGTTTTTCGTTTTACGTGAAAGAATGCGGATTACACGTCGAATTTCACTATCGCGACCGATAACAGGATCAATTTTCCCTGCTCTCACTTCCGCCACTAAATCACGACCATATTTTTCTAACGCTTCATAAGTTGCTTCTGGATTTTGACTAGTCACTCTTTGATTCCCCCGAACTGTCATTAAAGACTGTAATAAGTTATCTTTCGTAATGTGAAATCTTGTAAGTAATTGATTTATATCGCCTTTTTCTTCTGAAAAAGCAAGCAATACATGTTCAACTGAAATGTAGTCATCTTGCAATTTCTCTGCTTCTTTTCCTGCTCTTACAAGTAGTTGTTGCAGAGCACCTGTTATATATAATTTTCCTACTTCTGCACCGCTTCCCGTTACAGAAGGTTTTTTCTTAATTAAACTTTCGGCGCCTTGCTTTAACGCTTCTATATCGACATTCATTTTTTGAAAAATACGCACTGCTAATCCATCTTGCTCTTCTAATAATGTAAACAAGAGATGAACAGTATCTACTTCTTGATGATGATGAGATACCGCTAAAGATTGGGCACTCATAATCGCCTCTTGTGTTTTTGTTGTCATTTGATTTAAGTCCATCTTTACAGTCCTCCAAATGTTTGACTTTCTTTGACCTTTGATTTGATTATACGCCAACTGACTTTTTTATACAATAATTTTGCTTATGTATTTTCAAACTTATTATTGGAAAAAGAAAAAGGGAACATTCATTATACAACTGAAAAAATATACGCAATGCGTAACGACAAAAAAGCCGCAATAATAATTGCGGCTCCTGTTACGGTTTTCTTTTATATGTCCACTGACGGTTATGATTCGCGTTATCTGGAAACTTTTCACCCGCAGTTAATTTCACCATTTGCGGATCTTTTACCATACTTCCTGTTTCACCAATTTCTACGTAAATACCATCGTTTGGCGCTTTTTGTCCAGAACGAAACCTGCGATTTTGTCCCATTTCCATTCTCCTTCCATGACGTCTTTGCCTCATTAGTATATCCATTTTAAAAGAAAGCTTTTCTGTCATGTTTAGGAAACAAGTACTACATTTCGTTCTTGTACATATACATGAATGACACAAGCTTAGGAAGGGATTTCTTTCCTATTTGTAGAAAAAAAAGAAACCAACCTACTATAGGCCAGCTTCAAAGGAGAGTCAAACATATACGAGAAGATTACATGTTCATTATAAGCCTCATCATACGAGCAATGTAACCCTTTTCACAATTTGTACATAACGAAAGAAACATTGTTTGAACTTTCTAAAAAGATGTTGACTTTTCTTAATTTCCAGCGAGAAATAGTAGACACCACAGCACTTTGCGACGTAAGATGGATATATAGTGAACTTTCCATCTTTGGTGTTCTCACCCAGTTTAACCTCTTATTTCTGCATATTAAAAACGGAAATACAGATAGAAACAAAAAAATATTATAAGAGGTGAAATTATGAATAAACAGCATTTAATCGCATTAGACTTAGACGGCACTTTATTAACAGACAACAAAATAATTTCCACTCGCACAAAACATACAATTGCAAAAGCAAAGGAACAAGGACATATTGTCGTTATTTCAACAGGACGTCCATTCCGCGCTAGTTATGATTACTATAAAGAACTTGGTCTGAGTACACCAATCGTAAACTTTAATGGCGCTTACGTACATCACCCTCTTGATTCAAAGTGGGGAACACATCACTCTCCTCTTGAGCTAGCAACAGCCCAAGAAATTGTCCGAGCTTGCTTTGATTTTGGCGTGAAAAATATATACGCTGAAGTAATGGACGATGTGTATGTTCGTGAAATTGATGAAGATAAAAAACATATTTTCGAATTCGGTTCTCCAAATATTTTTACAGGAGACTTATTAAATACTCTAAACGATCATCCAACCTGCTTATTAATTGACGCACATGACGAGCATTCCAGTGCAATTCGTCAACATTTAACTGATATGCATGCTGAAGTAATCGACCATAGAAAGTGGGGCGCACCTTGGCCGATTATTGAAATCGTAAAAAGCGGGTTAAATAAAGCTGTCGGATTACAAAAAATTTCTAGTCATTACAACATTCCACAAGAGCGAATTATCGCTTTCGGTGATGAAGATAACGACTTTGAAATGATTGAATTTGCTGGTCACGGCATCGCAATGGGAAATGCCATCCCTGAATTAAAATCACTCGCAAACCATACGACATTAACGAACGAAGAAGATGGTATTGCACTATATTTAGAAGAGGTTCTTGGGTTGTAATCTAAAAATTCCCTGCTTATAGTTTTTCGCCAAACGCTCATACTATGATTAGACGCAAAAGTCAGCGCGTCGATTGTTTTCAGCTAAATAAAGGGGGTTTTTCGAATGGGTAAAAAGAACAAATCAAAACGTTTTATCCAACAAGGAGCCGATGCTGTTATGAAGCATGATGCAAGATTCCCGTACCGTGGTACATTAGCTGAGGCAGAAAAAGCGAGAAGTAACTCTTCTTTTGGAGGGGTTTAAATGGGGAACTTACTATTCCAACAAGCTAGAGATGCCGTTGCAAATGCCGTCACTTGTTCAAGCGGTACTGAGCAACAAGATCTCGTATATAGAGCAAAAAACGCTTTGCACTCTGCTTATGCAAACTCTTCAACAGCTGAAAAAGTTCAGCTACGTGAAATGCAGGAGCAGTTGCAAAATATTACGAATTTACATTAAAAAAGAGGACCAGCTTTGGTCCTCTTTAATCTTTTCGAAACAAGCCAAACACCCCAACCGTCTGTAATACGTTTGTAAATGCACCTGGGTCCACTTGCCTAATAACCCTTTCTAATTCATATAACTCATAACGCGTAATAACAATCATTAACATTTCCTTATTTTCATTTGTATAAGCGCCTGTTGCTGGTATAGTTGTAATCCCCCTCACTAAGCGAGACTGAATCGCCTTTCGTACATCTGCCCCATTCTTCGTAACGATCAGTGCTGTAATCTTCACATGACGCGTATGAATCGCATCGATAATTCGTGTTGACACATACAAAGTCACCAAAGTATATAATGCTTTTTCCCATCCATACACATAGCCAGCCGCAATAATGATCAGTGCATTAAAGAAGAAAAAATACGTACCGACAGGCTTATCTTTAATCTTTGATAAAATCATGGCGATAATATCTAAACCACCTGTAGAAGCCCCCCACTTCAACGCAATCCCTACCCCAATCGCTGAAATAATCCCACCAAAAATCGCATTTAATATAATATCGTTCGAAACCGCTCTAACCGGGATGATTTCTAGAAACAAAGTCATAAATATGACGCAAAGAAAACTAAAAAAAGTAAAGGCCTTTCCAACCTTTTTCCACGCTAAAATAACGACGGGAATATTAAACAAACTAAACAATACCCCCGTTGATATGTGAATAGATAAAAAGTCCCCTAATATTTGTGATAACAATTGAGACAATCCAGCAAAGCCACTCGCGTACACTTTCGCTGGCGTTAAAAATAAATTCATTCCAATCGCGTTTAACAAACCTGCGACAATTACAACGATTAACTTCTTTATAAGTTCGGTATAATTCAACTTGAAATCCATTTCTAATCCACCTTTATTATTCATGAATGCACTGCTATACATAGTCTTTACGAAAAAGGAAATGATAAACGTACAACGGTTAGAAATGGAGTT
This sequence comes from Bacillus sp. M5A3_1b, assembly GCF_053345335.1. NCBI lineage: Bacteria > Bacillati > Bacillota > Bacilli > Caryophanales > Bacillaceae > Bacillus > Bacillus sp. M5A3_1b. The sequence goes on from NZ_JBKEZY010000002.1 coordinate 561,653, forward strand.
GATACATATGCCACATACGAGTGATAACGACAAAAAAGCACGCGATAATAATGCAAAGCGTACACAAAAAAATGAGCAAGAACAAAAAAATATTCAGCAAGGTAAGCGTGCCTATTCTAAAAAGACTGATCACCTTTGATCCCATCGTACATCAACAATATTGTTGATGTACTTTTTTTACATTTTACAGGGAAAAAACATTAAAAATTCACTTCATGTTCACTTCTATATTCTACAATAGCGATAACATATTCGGATGAGGTGTTGGCATGAGAGGAAAACACATTTTCATTATTACTGCACTAATAAGTATATTAATGCTAGCTGCTTGTGGACAAAAAAACAGCTCAGCTACAGTCGCTACAGCAACAGACTCAACCATTACGAAGAGCGACTTCGAAAAACAGTTGAAAGATCGTTACGGAAAAGACATGCTATACGAAATGATGGCACAAGACGTTATCACGAAAAAATATAAAGTATCTGACGATGATGTAGATAAAGAAGTACAAAAAGCGAAAAATCAATATGGAGATCAATTCACAGCAGTACTCGAAAACAATCGTTTAAAAGATGAAGCTGATTTCAAAAATCAAATTAAGTTCAAACTTGCTATGAATGAAGCAATTAAGAAAAGTGTTACAGAAAAAGACGTGAAAGACCACTATAAACCAGAAATTAAAGCGAGTCATATTTTAGTAAGTGACGAAAATGAAGCGAAAGAAATAAAGAAAAAATTAGATGCTGGCGCTTCATTTGAAGAATTAGCAAAACAAGAATCGCAAGATCTACTATCAAAAGATAAAGGTGGAGACCTCGGATACTTCAATTCAGGCAGAATGGCGCCTGAATTTGAAACAGCTGCCTATAAACTAAAAGTCGGACAAATTAGCAATCCCGTTAAATCACCAAACGGTTATCATATTATTAAATTAACTGATAAAAAAGATTTACAACCTTACGATGAAGTGAAAGACTCCATCCGTAAAAACTTAGAAGCAGAACGTATTGCCGACCCTACATTCAGTCATAAGTTAATACAAAAGGAATTAAAAAAGGCAAATATTAAAATAAACGATAGTGAATTGGAAGATACGTTTACTCTTGCGCATGAGCAAGGGAATTAAAAAAGCACGATCTTATTTAATTAAATAAGATCGTGCTTTTTAATCTTTCATCAATATTTTCAACTTTGTCTTCACGCTTTTATAATGCCAATTGATGTGATCTAATTCTATCTCCACTTCAATTAGCCCATCTATTAAGTCTTCTTTAGATTGCTGAGAGTTTATAATATTTTCAAGTAATTTTTCAAAACTTTTACTACTCTCATATATATCATTTAAATCGACCGCTAATATTTCACGTTCTTTTTCAGGGGATAATACGGAAAGTCTTTTTATTAATTGTTCTAGTACATTATCTTGCATTATCATACCTCCCTTCTCCTCATGGATTGGTTCTATTACCGTCATAGAAGAATAAGTAATTTAAAATAAAAAAGTGTATCTCAAAATTAAACTATTTGTTTAGGTTTTGAAATACACCGAATAGACTTTACTTTTCTTTTTCAAAAATACTAGCTAAGATAAAACTAATCCCCAGAAAAATTACAATTATCACGTTAATTGTGTAACCTAAGAACGACATATATGAAGTAAAACTTACTAGAATTGTATATATGAGACTTACTACTAACACTATTGTAACTAGATAGTTTTTCCTTTTTAACATAATCACCAATAATGCTACAATAAAAACAACATTATATACACCAGTCATCGTATGTGTCGTCTCCATTTTACTAATCTATCTCCTTCTTTTCTTAGAATTAGTTTTTTCGGCTTATAATCTTTATATCCTTTTTTATCCCCCTTATAATACCCATCTACAAAAACCGCCATGTCCGGAATCAGCCCTATCCCGCCAACAGCTTTACTACCAGTGAATAACGCTCCTTTAGCCGCTAATTTCACTGCATTTTTAGTATTTGCTGCTTTTGAACGCGCTGTCCCGGCGATAAATTTGCGATTTGTTTTTTTGAGTTACTTCTAGATGATTTCCATCCATAAGTTGCACCAACACCAAAGGCTAGCACCTTATTCATTATATTTCCAAATCCAACAAAGCCCGCATAACTACTTTTCACAGCACTCAATCATTTTTGTTACAAAAGAAATTACTTTGACTCTAATCATAGCTACGCTGGTATTAAGCGCATTATTAAAAGTTATATAATCTTTAATTCTGTAATTAATGGAACTTTCCATCTGCTAAAAACTTCGCAATACATCTTAACATTTTCTAAGGTATTAATTTTCCTAAGTTATCAATTAGCTCTTCTAATGCTCTTCCCAAATCGTTTATATTGTCTCGTTCATCAAAACCTTTCTCTATTAATTCATCTGCTATAATATCTCTCAATTCATTTATTTTTTCAGTTTCTATCACACTTAGGTCTTCATAGATATTTAGCCATAGTAAATCTTTTTTTTGTGATTCTAATGTCTGTTTCAATAAAATCTGCATCTCTTTATTTAATTTAAACAAACTTATTTTCTTCCTTTCCTTGTGTATTTTGTACGTTTAGCAAAAGTTGTAATTACTTTACCTTTGTTATTTAAAACTACTACAGCTTGTTTACTAGTATATTTAGTTCTACCACCACTTTGTATAACTTTTTTACCAGTTTTAACAGCATTTAAAATGGCCTTAGATGATACTCCTACACCGTCACGACTAATTGCTTGATTTATGCCATGTTTTGTATATCCAGTAATTTTACCTGCTACTGCTCTCGTATTTTTGTATTTTAATGGTCGCTTTACAGCACGCTTAGCCAATTGTTTACCAACAAAACGACCTACATGCGGAGCAGCGATTCTCGCCCCGTGTACAGCGACTGGAATAAACCACGCTAAATGCCCATCAGGATCGACCATCATTACCGGATTATTGTCTGCATACGTATATCCATTCATTGTAACCGGATCATCCTCATCACCCGAATCAGGATCCACCGATAAGAACACACCATGATCTGGATTGCTGTAACGAGCGATCAAGTAATACATACCCATTTCTTTATCATACATGTATCCTGCATATCCGAATGGATTGTCCGCTGCGATTCCTTTTGCTTCACTCTTTAAGACGTTACCCCATGTATCATATTCATAGCTGGCGACTATTTGCCCACCTTTGTCGGTCATTGCTATTACGTCACCGCGCGGGTTGTAGTGGTAGTATACCGATTGTCCTTGCGATTCCATAGCAAAGCGCGTGCCACTTGTAGCATATACATATTGACAAAGTATAGTTCCATTTCCATATAATTCATATAATGTATTGATGGTGTCACTATTTCTTGTGCCTTGTATATATTTTTATAGAAATGAATTTTTTAGTTTATTCAACTTTTACGTAGAATATATCTTTCAGGGGGACCGCTCACCTGCTCAGATTGAAAATATAATAATTTATTCGGTATGCATGAAATTAAGCAAGGTAAACCACGCCACATAACTTTTTCTATTGCACATTCTAATTTCATAAAACTCCCATCAATTTCACTAATAAGGGACATTACGTAACAAAAATCATTTGCTCCATATTTTTTTAATTGAGTTGATATTCCCTCAGCGTATACCATATTTTTTGGAATAGCTTCAAAATACATAGAATTTAAGATAGTATCATAATTATGCGCCAGACGACCTAATGCCTTCATTCTTTTTTGGGGTGAAGTTAGTTCAAAAATAATTCTATCCTGGATTTTTTTTTGGAAAAAGCTCCTAACTATTAGTTGTTCATATTCTTTATCCATGTATCTTTTATCCTCCTCTATTCTTAAAGAATGAAGGTGTTATTTTAAATAAAAAAGTGTACCCCAAAATTAAACTAACTGTTTAAATTTTGAGATACACTGAGTCAACTTTACTTTTCTTTTTCAAAAAAGCCAGCTACGATAAAAAGCACACATAAAGAAAATACAACTAAACATTTAACCTTCCAACTAAAAAAATCAAAATAAGAAGTAAAAGCTATCAAAATCATATAAACTAATAATATTAACACTACACTCAATCTCTTATATTCTTTTGCCCTCCAAGTAATAATTACAGCATATATAATCCAGCCAAAAGCAAAAACACCATAAATAATTTCACTACTAGACATATACCGCTCCTATCTCTTACTTTTCTTAGAGTTTCTTTTAGGATTATAATTTTTATATGCTGTTTTATACCCTTTATAATATCCATCTAAAAATACTCCTGCATCTGGAAGAAATCCATATACCCCCAAAGCCTTACTCCCCCTCATAATTAGTGCTTTAGTCGCTGTTTTTTTCGCATTATTCACAACTACATGTTTTCCGACTCGATTGCCAACTTTTACGCTACCTGCTTTTTGTTTGGATTGTTTTATAGATCCAGACCAACCTGCATATCCAGCTATTCCAAAAGGCATAACCTTCCCCGCTATGTTACCAGCTCCAGAAAAATTGAAACCATAGCTCTCAACCCAACTTTTTATTCCCGCTCTTACTCCCCTATCATTGGCATAAGCCGTTCTCTTATCATAAACCCACAATTGTGTCGTTCCCCAAGGACGATATGCCCAATGCCCATCCGGATCCACCATCATTACCGGATTATTGTCCGCATACGTATATCCATTCATTGTAACCGGATCATCCTCATCACCCGGATCCGGATCCACCGATAAGAACACACCATGCTCTGGGTTATAGTATCTCGCGATCAGATAATACATCCCAATTTCTTTATCATACATGTATCCCGCATATCCAAATGGGTTGTCCGCTGCGATTCCTTTTGCTTCACTCTTTAAGACGTTCCCCCATGCATCGTATTCATAGCTTGCGACTATTTGTCCGTCCTTGTCGGTCATTGCTATTACGTCACCGCGCGGGTTGTAGTGGTAGTATACCGATTGACCTTGTATTTTCATTGCTAGGCGGACGCCGTCTTTGTTGTAAACGTATTGACGGAGGACTTTTCCGTTCCCGTCTGTTTCGTATAGCGGGTTAATGCTGTCACCGTCGTAGAAGTAACGGGTTACTTGTCCGTTTACGTTCTTTTCAATACGACGGTTTTCGTTGTCGTATTTATATGTTGCGAACGGTTTGGCTTCCCCTTTTTTCGTTACAGCAACAAGTTGGTCTGCTTCGTTCCATGTGTATGTGTATTTCCCATCAGATGTACGGTTACCATTTGCGTCATACGTTAACGATTCGTTTCCGAATTTTAGAAGTTGATTTCCTTCGTTAAATGTTGCGATTACTGATTTCGTTTCTTTTCCATTTTCTGTTACTTTCACACTCGTACGATTGCCAAATCCATCATACGTGTAGTCTCTAACTGTTCCATTTGGTGTAGATTCTTTTAATAATTGATTAATTGGATCATATACATAATTTGTTTCCGTTATTTTCCCATCAGGACTTTCATGTTTAATCTTCGTACGGTTTCCTGTTTTGTCATACTCATATTTCTCTAATAGTAACATTTGCTTTGGTGTTGCAATAGCTAAATCTGATAGTTTCCCTGTTTGATCATAATTATACGTTGCACTAGCATCATTCGGTGCGATATACGTACGTACGTGGCCGTTCTCATCATAATAGAAATTATAATGTGCCCACATTTCATCCCAAACAGATGTGTTTTGATCTAAAGCATTATATTCATATTTTATTTTACTGTTATACCCACCGTGTGTAATTGACTGTTCTTTTAACTTTTCTGTTTTGCTATTTGCTTTATCATGATATGCCCAATCAATTTTCCCACCTCGGCTATCCGTTATACTCGTGATCCGATCTGCTGTATCATATGTTTTGCTTTTTTCAACCCCATTTACGTGATCTTTCACTTTCGTTTCTTGCCCATTAGCATCGCGTTCGAATGTAAAGGCATCTTTTCCATTTCGCTTTTCACCCATAATGCGATCCGCTGTATCATAACCCCATTCAATCAGTGAGCCATTTGGCATTTTCGTTTTTGTCTTATTTGCATTTGCATCATATTCATATTCAATGCGGCGATTTAACGCATCGATATACGTTGTAATTTTATTATCTACATCATACTCATATTTGTGTGTTTGTGTTTTCCCACCAAACATTATAGATTTTTCAGTTGTATTGCCATTATGATCATAATTATAACCAACAGAAGTTCCATTTTTTAATGTCACTTTTTTAAGTTGATTATCTTTATTGTAATCGAAAGATTTTGTATTCCCTCTCTCATCGGTTTCTGACTTTTTATTTCCGACTCCATCATAAGAAAAGGCTATTTTATTTCCTTCTTCATCATACGAAGCTGTTACATTTCCATCGTTGTCATATTCATTTTTGACAAGCACATTCCCTTCTAATAACCGAATATCATCAAACCATACTTTTCCTTTGTTTTCATTTCTAAATAACAAATAAGTATCGATATGTTTAATCAGCTTTGTCGCTGGAATGAATACCGCACTACGATTCCAATCATTCGTTCCATTCGGAAACATAGCTGTAAAATTGGCAGTACTACCATCTTGATACGTTACATCTGCTCGTACTGCATAATCTTTCGATAATTTTTCTCCTGCACTATTCTCTACTTTCTCGGATTTTGACATAGCAGTTAAAGTTAAGTTTTGTTCTTGTTTTTGATTTAGTACAACACGACTTTGGTAACTAATGTCCTTCTGATTATATTGTAAGTTTTCTAATACAATAGAAGAACCACCATGAAATCCTTCTGTTGCTATATCTTTTCGATTACAATTTTCCGGACAATTTCTAGTCCAATTCGGAACAGATCCAGTTTCCGAATACTCTTCAAAACTACTATTTACAATTGGATTAAAACTAGATGATACATCTCCTTTTTCAAGCTGCAACTTATCAAACCAAGCTGCTCCACTTACAGATTCTCTTTCATGTTCAATGACTAAATGTATTTTTGCTTTACTTGCCTTATCTGTCGTTTTAAACGTCAATTGCCGATTCGACCATCCATTTTCTGATTTTAAATTATTTGAGCGATGGTCGAACCAATCCGTTCCACCAGTCGGATTTCCGTTTTCATCTAAGAACATGACATTAAAATAGGCATCTGCATTTTTCAGTGTAGTTTTCACCATACCCGTTAATGTATAGTTCGTATTAGGTTCTACTTCTACCTCCTGTGCTATGGCTGTATACCCCCAAGAACTAGCCCCAGTTATTTGCGCAGTTAGCTTCAATGAACCTGAGCCACCAAGCCCACCCGGTGCTCCTTCCACATCCTTTGTCATAGAGCCCTTACTATCTTTATTCACCATTGTCCAATTTTGTAATGTGTCCATTTCAAAGCTTGGATTTTTTAGAAGGTTTCCTCCTACACCAATATTTTTACTCGTTTGAATGACATTCCCAAATTTATCATACTGTTTTACTTCAGCTGTTTCGGAGACATGATTTGTTTCTGAAACAGCTGCATTTGCTTGTTGATACGCTATAGTAGTTTTCCGATCTTCTACATCTGTCGCTTTAATAACATCATTATTTTTATTATATTCAAACTTTTCAGTCCCTGTTGGATCTGTTACAGAAGTCACATTACCATTGTTATCATACGTGACTGTTTCCACTTGATTTTTAGGCGTTGTCGTTTTCTCCAAGTGATTCGCTTTATATTCATATGTTGTCGTTAACTTTAATTGCTCTGCATCTACAACTATTTTTGCTGGATTACCAGCTTGATTATAGCTATGCACCGTTTTACGAGCTTTAGCATCCGTCAACGTTACCTCTTTAGCTGCATCGTTATAAGATAATACCGATTCCTTTCCTAGCGGGTCTGTTACCTTTACTAATTTATTATTTTCATACGTATATGTCGTTTTATATGGTTTTGTTTCCGTATGTTTCGGATCAAACGTATAACGTAGTTTTCCATTCTCATAGCCATAACGATACTTCTTTCCTTCTGGTGTCGTAGATCCTACTAACTGATCATTTTCGTATTCGAACGTTACAGTTCTATTTTCTGGCCCTATAAATTGAGAAACGAATTTCCCTGTATACGTAATAGTAATAGTACGTCCTGATGCATCTGTAATCTTAATCGGCCTTTGATTTGTATCATATTCATACTTCACAACATTTCCAAAGCTATCTTTCTCTTGTTGTACTTTTCCTTGCTTTGAAAATGTTATAACAGATTGATCTTTATCTTTTAATTCAAATCCATCAGCTATTTTCTTTACTTCTAAATGAATACCATTAGGTGCTTGATATTGATTATCACCTGTTTTAGTAAATAGTAATGTGGATTTGTCTCTCGTTGTATATAAAATATTTCCAGAAGATTCTTCTTTAATCACTTCTTCTAATGAACTATGCCAGCCTTTTCCGAATAAACCAGTTCCGGTATCTTGACTATTATACGTTCGATCAATAGATACATTCGGGCCTTTTCCAGACAGATTAAAATCCGTCTCATCCATAACAAAGTTTCCATTAATAGCAGTAACCTTTCCGCCAATTACATTCACTGCCGCCCAATAATCTTTCGTGCCAAGCCAAGAAACTTCATTCGAAAAAGTTGGTGTAAACTCTTGTGAAATTTCACTTTCTGCATGACCCGCTTTACTATACGCTGTTACCCGGAGCCAATAGTTTTTGGAACCACCATATATACCACCAGAATTGCGGTAGACTGGAGATGGATCTAGCGAAAGCTCATTTCCTTTTTGGTCATGATGAAGTTGATATTTCCCACTAGAAATTTCCGCTTCTGTCGGCCAAATATTTTGTCCTTGCGTTGTCCAAGTTGTTGTATTACCAACATCAAATGCTTCATAGTCTTTCCCGTTATAAATCCATACTTTATAACCACTTGCCTCTGGTACAGGATCCCACTTTACTGATACATATCCTGTATTACTACCCGGCCCATTTGTATAAGCTGATCCAGATGGCCTCTTTACTTGCTCTAGCGGAACATAGGAAACTGTTTCATCAGACAGCGGACTATCACCGTATGGATATTCCGCTACAATTCGAATCCAGTACCCACGAGCTGAACTATAATCCCCATATGGGCTACCTGCCAAATAAGCATTTTTGTATATTGGGCCAGGGCTTACGGAAAAATCCGTCCCCTTTCCATCTTTATGAAACTCAAATTTCCCTGCATTTATTTCATCTTGTGTAGGGAAGATTTTCTTATCTTTCGTACTCCAACTTGTTACATTTCCGACAGGAATATATTCATAGTCATATCCATTAAAAATGGCAACTTTATATCCTTTTGCACCTTGAACTGCGTCCCATTGTATATTGAAATGCCCTGATTCACTTCCAGTTCCATTCGAATACGCTTGTACCCTCGGTTTATTCAATTTTTCATATGAATAATTAACCGCTAAATATGGCGCATTCGAACCATTTTGAGCTGCGACAAATTTCTTCCAATGCGTCTGTCCATTTCCGTTAGCATGTAATTTGAATCCATAATTCGGTCTCGTTCCATCTACCCACGCTTTTACTGTATTTGTTACATTAAATTGCGCCCACTTCCCCCGACCTACATTTGTTTGAGCAATATTATTTGATCCTGGCTTATTACTCCAATTAATATTAGAAACATTCCAATTTCCCGTTACTTCATCAAGCCATACACCATTTGGGCTATCCCCGTAATAATGCCATATAGCATACGTATGAAATGTTGCACTTTGAATTGTTGCGCCTTTTAAATTAGAAATATCAGGTTTAATAAAAGCATCATTTGTGCCTGTTCCTGCATTAAAATAACCGACTTTTAACGTATATGCCTTTTGTCCTTCATCCCATAAACTACCGCCTGAATAATTAATATTAGGATCTGCATTTGATGCATACGCATTTTCAAATCCCCTTACCGTAACCGAGGGATCTATAAAAACAGGATACTTACGTTCGGCTGATTCTAACCATTTTGGATCTGCAGTAACTGTTAAATTGTATTTCTTCCCCCCAGCAGGAGTTATCTCATATTTCACATCTTGAGATGTAACAGCTTCTCCGGATTCCTGATTAATATTTGAGTCAGCCATATAAGGCTTTGGTAGTACAAATACATTCTCCTTTTTTTCATTTTGAAAAATAATAGAACCATCTTCTTTTAAACTCGGCTGTAAATCTGTCTGTAATTCGAATGAAAAAATGTGATGCCCTGTATATTGATGAAGAACGAAGTCTTCCTTTACATTTTCATTAAATGTTGTACTTTTTAAATCAATACTTGGAAAAATCCCTTTATACCATACTGTATTCTCTTCATGCGACGCTGTAACAGCTGTCGGTTTTAATTCACCCTTCTCACCACGTGCGCCTGTCAATTCATACTGAATCGTATGTCCATCCACTTCGAATTGAACATACTTTCCATCCTTTACTACTTTCTCAAACTTCGGCTTTAATGCTGTATTTTCTGTTACGATTTTTTTATCTGGTGATTCTACTAAATTAGTAGAAACCTCTTCTAATTTCCCATTCTTTTCTGCATGAATTGGTTCCGTATATATTTTTTTAGTAAACGTACCATCTTGATTATCAAAAACCTTTTCTGTCTCCGTCCGTTCTTCTACAACTTCAGTCGGCTTAGCTTTTGCATTCGCATTTTTTTGTTTTATCTGATCTGGATGTGGAGCTGGTAATTCCTTCTCGTCTTTCTGTTCTACTTGTGGACTCGGTTCTGAATTTGGCGACGGTGTAAACGGCGGTACCGTTTCCGCCAGTCCATTCATCGGTATAGAAGTAACAATTAATGCAACTACCATAAGCTGCATGAAGTACCTATACCACTTTTTCTTAACTTGCTTCTTTTCCATACATTCACCCCTAATTCGCATCGGTTTTATTCTTACAATTAACAATTTAAAGAATTTTCCAAGGGGCTTCAACATAAAAACGACAATATTATGACATTTTTTCTAAAAATGTATATTTTCCGACAATTTACCATTTTATATTCCTTTTTCCTTATAAATACAGTAAAATATTTGTAGATTAAACGTTTTATTACACCTTATTTACTTTTTATCTACTTTATAATAAAAAAGAACTATCTCTTCTCTTAAAAATTTAGAGAAAAAATAGTTCTTTTTTCATTCACTTTATTTCTTAAAGTAAGTCCAACCTTCTTCTTGGTAAACCTTTTCTTCTTTCATCAACTTACCAAGTGCGCGCTTAAATGCAGCTTTACTCATGTTAAAGCGTTCTTTAATGTCTTCTGGGTGGCTCTTATCCCAAAACGGCATTGCTCCGCCTCGTTCTTCCATATATGCATAAATTACAGTAGCATCATCTTCCATTCCTTCTTCTTTACGAGGAAGAAGTGAAATGTTAATTGTACCGTCATCTTTCACATCAATAATACGGCCCGTTACACGTTCACCGATGCGGACTTGTTCTTTTCTTTCAGTATGGTGTAAGAAAGCACGGAAATGCTCATCAGTTAATATGAATGAACCAACTTGAAGTGAACGATACACACGTCCATTTACGTTTTTATTACGCATAGATGGCGTCGCATCTACGATAATTTCTTGCATATCACTGTCTCTTGCGGGAAGAGCGATAAGGCGATCACGATTCGTTAATTTTAACGTACAATATAATTCGTCTCCAACCTCTGGCCATACTGGCATATAAATCGGGAACTCATCAGCTGGGATTAGTATATCTTTTGATACACCAATATTAACAAACACACCTAAACTAGGAATAACTTCTACAACCTTTACCCAGTTCCAATCAAAAGTTGTAATAAGCGGCTCCTTCATTGTTGCTGAAATACGATTTTGGTGATCAAGGTATAAGAATACATCAATCGTATCGCCTTCTGCAATTTCTCCAACTAATTCGTTTTTATGTAAGAAGATTTCTTCTTCTTCATTCCCAACCATATAGCCGATTTCCGTTTCGCGTAAAACAGTTACCTGTTCAATCGATCCTAATTGTAAATACATATTTTTTAATTCCCTTCTATATATATAAAATTAACTTTTTTATATTTTTTATCATTCCAAACAAAAGTTAATTATAACACGATTTTTCCTTTATTTGTCCAACTGCCCAAAATTCACTATAATAAAATGAGGTTACATAAATATAAGTATGAAAACACTTAAGTCTAGGCTCGTTTTCAGCTATACTTTAGTATGTACAGTACATAAAAAGATTAGAAATTTATTTGGAGGTGCTAACTATGGCAAAAGATAGTTCTTTTGACATCGTTTCGAAAGTAGAATTACCTGAAGTAACAAACGCAATTAACATCGCATTAAAGGAAATCCAAAACCGATATGACTTTAAAGGAAGTAAAAGTGATATTAAATTAGAAAAAGAAGTACTTGTTTTAACTTCTGACGATGAGTTCAAATTAGACCAAGTAAAAGACGTTCTAATTTCTAAACTTGTAAAACGTAACGTTCCAATTAAAAACTTGGATTACGGAAAAGTTGAAGCTGCGACTGGTAACACTGTTCGCCAACGCGCAACACTTCAACAAGGTATCGATAAAGATAACGCGAAAAAAATTAACAACATCATTAAAGAAATGAAATTAAAAGTAAAAACACAAGTACAAGATGACCAAGTACGTGTTACAGCGAAAAGCCGTGATGACTTACAAGCAGTTATCGCAGCAGTTCGCAGCGCTGATTTACCGATTGACGTACAATTTATTAACTACCGCTAAAAAGAAAAACATCCTCTGTGCAGAGGGTGTTTTTCTTTTTAGCTTGTAGAGAAAATATTACAAAGTCTAAGCTTACGAGCAATCAGATTTTTAGAATGGGTATTTAATTATTATGCATAAACGAAGAAGGTCCTTTTAATAATCGGCGCAAAAACCTCCCTCCCCACTCAAATGTAACAAATTATGAGTATAAGAATATTTTCCACCCTTTCATGTAATGTAAAATTAGTAAGGAATTTATTTTATGAACAAATGTTAATTAAAAAAGAGTTAGAAGTGGTTATTTGAAGAAATTAATACTATGTTTTTTATTAACTACATTCTGTCTATATATTGCAGGGTGTTCTAATAATATAACTACACCCGGGGATACACCTAAAACTTCAACACCTGCGAAGTGTAAATACATCAACAAAGCTTGGTATAAGAAACCTATAAAATGTAATAATTGATGATATAAGTTATAAAAAAGACACCATAAGGTGCCTTTTTTATAGAAATTAATAAGATATTCATCAGAAATTATGAGTCATTTTTTATTTTGTTTTTCAAAATATTTTTCTTTAACTATTTTGATCAGATTTTCTTTTTCTGTTAGTTCAAAGATAAATAATGCTTTTTTCATGTTATCAGCTACATCTTCTTCATTATATTGTTTCAGCTTTAGTAAATTCCAAGCTTTCCCATAATATAATTCACCTAATAAATATAACGTGTTTAGATTAATAGCTAATTTGATACCCATATCATTGTATTTTATTGCCTCTTCATGTTGATTTGCATGACCTAAAATTTTGGCTAAATTAAAAATGATTTTTAATTTAATCTCTTTATCTCTAGGAAAATCTAACTTATTAAAATTAGTTAAACATCTTCTTAATATATTAATACTCTTTTCATACTCTTTATTTTCCCCATAAAATATAGCCATTGACTGCATAATATCTATTTCTCTTTCTGATAAAAAATCACCATTCGTTACAGTTAGTTTTAATGCACTATTTAAAAGATTTAAAGCAGTTTTTATTGATGTATTTACATGAAATATAGCAATTGCTTCATGCCATATTAGAAATTGTTTATCTTCTTTTAACTGGAAATTACTTTCGTTTTTCTCTTGTTTCACTATTTCGTAAAGTTCATTATATTGTTTTTGCTTTATACAGTCTCTCATTACATATTTTACATTTTCTACATACTTTAGTTTTTTGTTTTGAGTTAGTGCGAAAATATTATTTGGATCAATACCAAGTCTTTCAGATAACTGATATAACAATATACTAGATGGATAAATTATACCTTTTTCTATTTTGCTAATTTGACTTTGTGAACATATTCCATGACACAATTCAGATTGTGATATATTCTTTTTCATTCTAAGTTCTTTAATAGTAATACCCAAATCGTAAAATCCCATTTTTCCTCCCCAAATATAGCCCTCAATGAGTATCAGAATATTTCTTCATCCTTTAATGTAATGTAAAATCAATATAGTTGCAATTATTGTTTCTTCTATCGGTCTTTTCACTTCCTTGCTCAGCTGCATTTTGAGGCGAGAGTCTTACTTCACAAAAAAAAAAACAGACTAGGGAGAAAGTTTTCTCCTTAGCCTGTCCCACCGAGATTTCGCATTTATTAAGAGCAACACCATATTGCTTTATCAAATGATTTTTTAGGTATGTATACTTTATCATTTTCGATTTTGTATTTTATATCGTTTCTCTTCAGAACTGCCGTATCAACAGAATGAATACTATCGCCCCACCGAACAAATTCCCCATCATCACGCTTTTCCCAAAAATAAAAACTTACGAATACGATAAAAACACATAAGCATAGAACGAACCACTTCTTTTTCCGCAAATACCTCACCACCTTAAACTGAAGAACTACTAAAAAAAACGCTACTCATTTCCGTCTCTTTTTAACCACAATTAAAAAAGCAATAAACAATACGTTCACACCGACGATTAAAGAGATAAATAGCCAATTCACACCTGTTTCCCCGTTAACTTTATATACATTTGATTCTTCACGCTTTAAAACAAGATAAAACTTTCCGTTTTCTTCTCTTATAATTTCATCTTCTAACAATCCTCGTAACTCTTGTTTTTCGCCAATTGCACTTACAGGTAAAGCAACTTTTTGTGTTTCTTTCGTATTATTAATCGCTACTAATGTTACTTCATCTTTATACTTTCGTTTCAGTACACTCATTCCATCTTTATCGTATAAAAGCTCAAACGTTCCATGGCGTAAAGATGGTCTCGCTTGTCTAAGCTCACCGAGTTTCGTTATGTGCTGCACAAATTTTTCATCTGATTTGAAATCCATTAATCGTCTATTATCCGGGGTATCCCCTCCATCTAATGCAATTTCAGTCCCGTAATAAAAATTCGGAATACCTGGTGATGTTAATAAATATGTAAGGGCTAGTTTCAAACGAGATGGTGGATAATTCATATTCTCTTTTGCAATACGGGCAAACCTTTTTGTATCTTGATTATCTAAAAATGTAAAGGATTCCCCTTCTTTTTTACTCACATCATATAAAGGTTTCACCGATACATCCACTTTAGAAAACGATTCTACTATTTTTTCGTTATATCCACTATCTTCCTTTGTCATAATACGAAAATCTTTCTTTATCACTTGCATATCTTTTTGCACGTCATCCCAGAAAGAACGCGACTTTTTTTCACCATGTATCACATAACTTCCATCTAAATCGACTTCTTTGATCCACCATTTCATCGCGTCGATAACTTGTTGTTCGTTTTCTCCAAGCGGAAATTGTAATATAACTTTCATCCCTTTTGCATGCGCTTCTTGTACAAGTTCTTTCACATCATTTTCTGTTCCGAAATGTTCATTTACCTTTTGAAAATTTTGCACATCTAACCCATCGTACTTTCTACTTTCAAAAAACGGTGAAAGCATAACAGTCGTAAAACCCATTTCTTTTATGTAATCCAGTCTTTTTATAATCCCTCTTATATCTCCACCCTGATATCCTTCTAAATTGCCAACTTCTAACTGTTTGTCATTTTTCGGTTCTCCATTATTGAAGCGATCAATCATAATGGAATATACGACTTCGTCTCGCCACTCTCTTTTTTCATCTGCAAACGTATGTATTGGCACAAACAAAACGACAGCTAAACAAAAACAAATAAATAGTTTCCTAGTCCGTATTTTCCTCACACGCATCCCCCATGTTTTTTAATTGTAAGAATATTATACCAATTTTCAGAACGAATCACATACGTTGATTTCATTCCCTCAAAATATTTCATGTCAGATTTTCTAACATGAAATATAAAGTTTTCTGAATTTTTAGTTGATTTTTCATTTCATTTCGAATATGATATGAAACATAACAAACCGATGTTATTTTTTCTAACATCATAGGAGGAGAGAGAATGAATACAGAAGATACGGTTTTTATGTTTGTAACGACAGTAATGGTCATGTTAATGACACCAGGATTGGCACTTTTTTATGGGGGCATGGTTCGCAGTAAAAACGTACTCAGTACGACAATGCATAGTTATAGTGCAATGGCTATCGTTTCGATTCAGTGGATTGTGATCGGCTATTCTTTATCATTCGGACCAGATTGGCACGGACTTATCGGTACACTCGATTGGTTCGGTTTAAACGGAGTTACCTACGCACCAAATCCAGACTACTCATCTACTATTCCTCACAATTTATTTATGATGTTCCAACTCATGTTCGCCATTTTAACTCCCGCTTTAATTTCAGGTGCATTCGCCGAAAGAATGCGATTTTCTGCTTTCCTTATTTTCATCCTTCTATGGACAACAATCGTTTACAATCCTGTCGCTCATTGGGTATGGGGCGTTGGCGGATGGCTAAGAGAACTCGGCGCATTAGACTTCGCTGGTGGTAACGTCGTTCATATTACATCTGGGGTCGCCGGCCTTGTATTAGCTATTTTCCTCGGAAAACGAAAAAACATAAACGGTACTTCTCCTCACCATTTACCATTTACAATGTTAGGCGCAGGCTTACTATGGTTCGGCTGGTTCGGTTTTAACGTCGGAAGTGCATTATCTTTAAACGACGTAGCTTTAACCGCATTTATTAATACAAATATAGCAGCAGCTGCATCCGCATTAACTTGGATGCTTTCAGAATGGTTCTTCCAATCAAAACCGACTGCGATGGGAGCTGCTTGCGGTGTAGTTTCCGGTTTAGTCGCTATTACACCAGCTTGCGGGTTCGTTACACCTTTCTCCGCTCTTCTTATCGGAGCAATTGGCGGCGTATTATGCTTCGGAGCAGTCTTTTTCTTAAAAACAAAATTCGGATACGACGATACACTCGATGCATTCGGATGCCACGGTATCGGCGGGACTTGGGGCGGTATTGCAACAGGACTCTTTGCAACTACTACTGTAAATGCTGATGGCGCTAACGGATTATTTTACGGAAACGCTGCTTTACTGTTTAAACAACTGGTAGCAATCGGCGCAACATATGCATTCACGATCATCATGACGTACGCCATTATTAAAGCGATTAACTTCTTCCTCCCTGTTCGGGTAGATGAACACGAAGAACATATGGGACTTGATATTTCGATGCACGGGGAGAAAGCTTATGAGTATACTGAGCGGGTGAACTAAAAAAGAGATGCAATCTATTGGTAATAGATTGCATCTCTTTTTATTGTAGTTATTAGCGTTGCATACCCCAGTTGGTATTACGGCAGATATATCAGCGATTATTCGGATATATCGACGATTTTTAAACTATATCGGCGATTATTTCAATATATCGACGTTTCGACACGATATATCGATTTACCAATAAATTTCGACATAACGAATCTGAAGAATACCCCAGTATAACTTACGAATCACCATACTTACTTTTATTCAAGCTTAATATAATAAGAAACGCAATTGCTATTACAGCCAAAAAACGAACCGGATTAAACGGCGTCCCTACCGTTTCATTAAAACGATGATAAATAAACGGGATCATCTCAAGCACCATTAGCCCCATCGCTATTTTAAACGTCTCAGCCATCGCTTTATTTTTTATAAACGTAGCACGCTCATCGCCTTGTTTCCCAATTGCAATAAACATTTTTATAATCGCAAACACTACAAATAAAAAGACACTTAACGCAATAATAAAAATCAAAACATCCATCAAAATACACCTCGCATATGTAAAACTTATTTGACAAGAGTATAACATCTTTTACCACTCATGTAAAATATCTTTTACACATAAAAAAAGACGACCGTTTAACAGTCGTCTTTTCCTACTTATTTCGGAGCATTTCCCACATATTGCGTAATATCAACATTTAAAGCTTGCGCTAAACGCATTCCGTAATCGTGATCTGCACGGAAGAAGTTACAAATAGCTAGTAATTTCGTGCGCTCATTTACGTCTTTTAAGTCATTTGTTAAGTTTGCAATTAAATTGTCTTGCTCTTCTTTAGAGAATGAACGGTAACGCTCACCTGCTTGTTTAAAATCATTTGGTTTGTCAATTTTTTCACGAGATACGTAGCCTTCTACTTTCATAGTTGAATCGCGGTAAGTTGGATCTTCAACTGGATTTTCCGCATGACGGCTCGGTTCGTAGTTAATTGTAGATGGGTTTTGATTGATTTGCATTGCACCATCACGTTGTTGGTTGTGAACAGCTGCGTACGGGCAGTTTACAGGAATTTGTAAGTAGTTTGCGCCAAGACGGTAACGCTGTGTATCTGGATAAGAGAATAAACGACCTTGTAATAATTTATCTTCAGATGGTTCAATACCATTTACAGTTGCACTTGGAGAGAACGCCACTTGCTCTACTTCCGCAAAGAAATTTTTCGGATTACGATTTAACGTCATCGTCCCCACTTCAATTAATGGGAAGCGATCTTCTGGCCATACTTTCGTCGGATCTAATGGATCGAAATCTAAAGAATCCGTTTCATCTAGTTGCATCACTTGTACGTGTAAATCCCACTTCGGATAATTTCCTTTTTCGATTGCATCGAACAAGTCACGAGTTGCATGGTTGAAGTCTTTTCCTTGTACTTCTTGCACCTCTTTTGCACTTAAGTTACGTACACTTTGCTGTGGTTTCCAGTGATATTTAATGTAGACAATTTTACCTTCTGCATTAATCCATTTAAATGAGTGAACACCGAAACCTTCCATTTCACGATAACTTGCCGGTGTACCGTAATCAGAAAATACCCACGTCATCATATGTGTAGATTCCGGGCTTAACGTCATGAAATCCCAATAACGATCTGGTGTTTGAACATTTGTATCAGGTGCTGGTTTTAAAGAATGCACCATATCAGGGAATTTAATTGCATCGCGAATGAAGAAGACAGGTAAGTGGTTACCTACGATATCGTAATTTCCTTCTTCTGTATAAAATTTAACAGCGAACCCACGTGGGTCACGAGCTGTTTCCGGAGAACCTTGACCATGAATAACCGTTGAGAAACGAACAAATACAGGCGTTTCAGTTCCTTCATTTTGTAAAAATGCTGCCTTCGTATATTGCTTCATGCTGTTTTTCGTTACGAATACACCGTGAGCACCTGCACCACGTGCATGCACAACACGCTCTGGAATACGTTCACGATCAAAGTGAGCTAGTTTTTCTACTAAATGATAGTCTTCTAATAATACCGGTCCACGGCGACCAGCTGTACGAGAATTTTGGTTATCTCCAACCGGAGCACCTTGGTTTGTTGTTAAGCGATTATTTGGATTCATCTAGGGGATCCTCCTCTTTCTTTCTTAGTAATAATTGTTTATTTAAAATTATTATAAACTAATTATTATTCAAAACTAAATTCTTGTCAACCATTTCCTTCATTTTTTTGGAAACAATTTCAGCTAAGCAATCGATGAATACAGATTGTGAATTCGGCATATTTGGTCTAAAATATGCCACGTTTAATTCATCAGTTACAACTTTACATTCGTAATCATTGTCATATAAAACTTCTAAATGCTCTGCTACAAACCCAACCGGACAGTATACGAAAGATTCATAGCCATGCTTTTCAAATAAATCTCTCGTTAAATCTTGCACATCCGGTCCAATCCATGGATCAGGTGTATTTCCGGCACTTTGCCAACCAATTGTATAGTTTTGAATGTTCGCAGCTGCTGCGATTAAATCCGCTGTATGCTGTAATTGCTCCACATAAGGGTCACCCGCTGCAATAATTTTCTCTGGTAAACTATGTGCTGAAAAAATCACGACAGCTTTCTCTTTATCTTCAATCTTTGTAAATGTTTCTTTTAGTTGCTCTGTCCAATACGAAATAAATTTCGGTTCATCGTACCATTGTTCAATCGGTTCAATAATAGGCCCACCAATTTCTTCCGAAAGACGAATAGCACGGTCATTATATGCTTTAATGCTAAATGTAGAATAATGCGGTGCTAATGCGATACTAATCGCCTGCTCAATTCCATCTTTCTTCATCTCTTCTACTGCATCTTCTATAAATGGAGCTATATGTTTTAATCCTAAGTAACAAGTAAATTCATACTCTGTAAATATTTTATTCATTGAATCTGTTAATTTATGCGCTTGCTCTTTCGTAATTTTTGCAAGTGGTGAAATTCCGCCAATCGCTTTATAGCGTCTGATTAAGTCTTGGAGTGCTTCTTCTGAAGGTTTATGCCCGTGGCGAATATGTGTATAGTACGCTTCTACATCATCTAATGATTCTGGCGTTCCATACGCCATTACGAGTAAACCTATTTTTTCCTTTGTCATCTATATAACACCTCAATTTTATAAATGAGAATCTTTTTCAAGAACGTTTGTTTCCAATTATAACAAATAATAATAAGTACGTCAAAATAATCATTCTAATTAAGTATTATTTATAATATGATTTTGAATTCTATATGACAATTTATTTAATAGAAAAGCGACTTACTTTTATGCAAGTCGCTTTTCTTCTATTCTTTAATATTTACCCCATACTCTTTAAACCAAACATGAATTTGCGCTAAATGAGCTAAAAGCTGCGGACCAGTCATTAATTGACCGAACCAAGGGGATTGAAATGCACTGCCACCTGACTCAATTAATCCACTCAGCTGTTCTTTATCAAATAGTTCGTGCAAAATTGAGCCTTTATCTGTTAATAAATCTTGTAGCCATACTGTTACCGCTTTTGTATAATGCGGATTATGTGTTTTCGGATAGGGGCTCTTCTTTCTATATAAGATGTCATTTGGAAGTAATCCTTCTAACGCTTTACGCAATAGACCTTTTTCGCGGTTTTTATACATTTTCATTTCCCAAGGAATATTCCACGCATATTCGACAAGTCGGTGATCCGCAAATGGAACGCGTACTTCTAAGCTTGCGCCCATACTCATACGGTCTTTTCTGTCTAATAATGTTGTCATAAACCATACCATGTTTAAATAAAATAATTGTCTTCTTTTTGCTTCTAGCGGGCTTTCTCCCTCTAAAACAGGAACTTCTTGAATGGATTCTTCATAACGCTGCTGTACATATTGTTGTAAATTTAATTTATTTCTCCATTCTTTCTTTAGCAGTTGTTCACGTGCTTCTGTAGAGCGCATCCACGGAAATGCACTCGATTGCAAATCATCTTCTCTATAAAACCACGGATAACCACCAAATATTTCGTCTGCACATTCCCCAGATAAACCGACGACAAAATCTTGTTTAATTTCACGGCAAAACCATAATAATGACGAATCGATATCTGCCATACCAGGCAAATCACGAACGAGTACCGCTTCTGTTAAATACTGCGCTAATTGTTCATTTGAAATGACGCAGCGATGATGGATTGTTTGAAACGTCTCAGTCATCAAATGAATAAATGGCGCATCTGAATTCGGCTGAAACGCATTCGCTTTAAAGTATTTGTCATTATCTTCATAATCAACAGAGTATGTGTGTAATTGCCCTTTTCCTGACCTTGCGTATTCTTTCGCAGCAATCGCTGTAATGGCGCTCGAATCTACACCACCTGATAGAAAAGTACATAGTGGTACATCAGAAACGAGCTGCCTTGTAATCGCATCTTGTAATAAAAAGCGTGTTTTCTCTACTGTTTCTTCAAAGGAGTCTTCATGTTTTTCGCTTTCTACATTCCAATATCTCCATATGCATAAACCGTTCTTTGAAAATGTCATCGCATGACCTGGACGTAATTCTTTTATACCAGCATAAATGCCGTGACCAGGCGTTCTAGATGGTCCAAGGCCGAATATTTCGGATAACCCTTCTAACGTTACTTCTGCCTTCACATCTGGATGAGCCAGTATCGCTTTTAACTCTGAACCAAATAGTAATCGCCCACTATCATATTTATAAAATAGCGGTTTTACACCTAATCGATCTCTTGCAATAAATACTTGTTCTTTCTGTTCATCCCATACGGCAAACGCATATATACCGTTTAAATGATCGACACATTCTTCTTTCCACTCAATATACGACGCTAATAGCACCTCCGTATCAGAATGACCTTTGAACGTATATCCTCTTCTTAATAGTTCCTTTCGAATATCTTCTGTGTTATACAGTTCCCCGTTATAACAAATTGCATAATTCGCTTCGTCCTTTAAACAAGTCATCGGCTGTTTACCACCCTCAGGATCAACAACGATTAACCGTTTATGCCCAAATGCGACATTGCCTTTAATCCAAACTTTATTATCATCTGGGCCACGCTTCGCTAACGTCTCAGCCATCTTCGTAACGACGTCCCGTTCTCCTTCTAATGAGCGTTTATAATCCACCCATCCTGTAATCCCGCACATACGAATCATCCTTCCATCTTATTTCTTTTCCTAAACAAGCAGTAATCCACACCTTAGAGGTGCGGATCAAAAAAATGACAAACTTGACGATAATCTACTATCCACATACGGAATAGCAGTTTCACTCAGTAAAACGTGTTTTATTGTATGCCCACCTATGTCTAGATGTGTCTAGTTATAAAGAATGCACGAACTGTCTATAACAGAAATAACTACTTTTTATAAAGGAGAAATCGTGTATGATACAACGTAACCATATTTTATATAACCAGCCACGCGCTCATACAGTCGGTAATGTAGAATATATAAACAATGAATGGGTATTCTTTGATGATGAAAATGATGAAGCATTTTTATTAGAAGATATTGCCGAAGATGGCTTTGAGATTTTATATAACAACAACTGGCTACCAGCTCGTTTCTATGAACAAGATGTATTACAAATCGCCAACGAACAGCACCATTTGCAAAACGGAGAAATGATACGAATTCGAAAAAAATTACTTCTTAGCTATACGGAATGGCTTGAGGAATTACCTGACTCTGTCTTTACATTATTAACGGAATCATTGCAATCCCTTCATTACTCTTTATATGATTGCATGTATTGTCATAATTATTTATCTTTCTTACCGAAAGAGGAAACGTGCGAAGGAGTAAATATTCTTTTGTTCGATAACGAAGAGATGATTTGTACATTGCAGCACCATTTCGTTCGTCACCCTACGTCAAATAAAAACATGTTTCGTTTTACGAAAGTAAACGGAGAAGAGTTGCATATCGATGCGACATAAAGTAAAAAAACCACCTTATCTCCCAAATATTTGAGATTATAAGGTGGTTTTATTTTTAATTAAAATACTTGCCAGCCAATCGGTAATTTCAGTCCAAGGTAAAATACTGCTACTAACGCAACAATAAATAGTCCCCAAACTGCCCCTGTTGCTTTGTTCTTGCTCATTTTTACAAGAACCATTTCCATTCCACCGATAACTAAAATACCGGCTAACATTTTCATGCCGTACCACATGTGCATGCTACCTGTTGCTGTCTTCACAATACTCATGTACAACATGAATCCTGTCACAATAATGAAGATATACATTAGGCGAAGCCCCATATGTACACCTTTACCTTTTCTTCCTGCTGAATAAAGTGAATACGCAACGAAGAATAAAATTAAACCTAACGCCCATGCTGTAATATGCATATGTACCATCGTATCCCCTACCTCCTCTTTTCACACTTTTTCACTCTATATGATAACATGTTCATTTATTTTCAGGAAATGTTTCGCTTTTTTACATTTAAATGATATAATATTTAGAGTATTTACAAACTTCTTGTAATAACAAAAGGGGGAACAATCATGATTCAAACTAAGGATATTATCGAACTTACAGACACATACGGAGCAAATAACTATCACCCACTTCCGATCGTTATCTCTAAAGCAGAAGGCGTTTGGGTAGAAGATCCTGAAGGAAATCGCTATATGGACTTATTAAGTGCATATTCTGCAGTAAACCAAGGTCATCGTCACCCAAAAATTATTAACGCTTTAATTGACCAAGCTAATCGTGTTACGTTAACTTCTCGTGCTTTCCATAGCGATCAATTAGGTCCTTGGTACGAAAAAGTTGCGAAACTAACTAATAAAGAAATGGTACTTCCAATGAATACAGGTGCAGAAGCTGTTGAAACTGCAATTAAAACAGCTCGCCGCTGGGCTTATGATGTGAAGAAAGTAGAAGCAAACCGTGCTGAAATTATCGTTTGTGAAGATAACTTCCACGGACGTACAATGGGTGCTGTTTCTATGTCTTCAAACGAAGAGTACAAGCGTGGATTCGGTCCAATGCTTCCTGGTATTATCGTAATTCCTTACGGTGATTTAGAAGCGTTAAAAGCTGCTATTACACCAAACACAGCTGCATTCATTTTAGAGCCTATCCAAGGTGAGGCAGGAATTAACATCCCACCAGCTGGTTTCTTAAAAGAAGCTCTTGAAGTATGTAAAAAAGAAAACGTTTTATTTGTAGCAGATGAAATCCAAACAGGTTTAGGCCGTACTGGTAAAGTATTTGCTTGTGATTGGGACAATGTAACTCCTGACATGTACATACTTGGTAAAGCACTTGGCGGCGGCGTATTCCCAATCTCTTGCGTAGCAGCAAACCGCGACATTTTAGGCGTATTCGAGCCAGGTTCTCACGGTTCTACATTCGGTGGTAACCCACTTGCATGTGCTGTTTCTATCGCGGCTCTTGAAGTGTTAGAAGAAGAAAAATTAACAGAGCGTTCTCTTCAATTAGGCGAAAAATTAGTTGGACAATTAAAAGAAATTGATAACCCAATGATTACTGACATTCGTGGTAAAGGCTTATTCATCGGTATCGAATTAAACGAGCCAGCTCGTCCTTACTGCGAACAATTAAAAGCAGCTGGTCTATTATGTAAAGAAACACACGAAAATGTAATTCGTATCGCACCACCGCTAGTAATCTCTGAAGAAGATTTAGAGTGGGCGTTCCAAAAAATTAAAGCGGTATTATCATAATAATAAAGAGGTTGTCCTACATGTTGGGGCAACCTCTTTATTTTTTTAGTAGTTTACTGTAAAGTTAGATTGAATATTCGGTTTATTTTACAAGGGGTAATTGTATGCTTTTGAAATACGGCAAACATATTAACTATTTAGCTACTATTCTCATTTCCATTACATTCATCGGATTCCTATTATCTATAACGTTACTCAGGTACTACTCAACACCTCATACATTCATGCTACTTAAAATCTCATTTTTGGCTGCTGTTTTCCTTACAGCTATCGGTTTTGGCCGCGAAAGAAGTTCTCTTGCCGTTATGCTAATCGGGATTTGTACGTTACTACTCATCGGATTATATATTTTTGCTATTTTAGATTTTTTCAATAACCCATGGCCATAAAAAAGAGCTATCTATTAATAAGATAGCCCTTTTCTTCATTTCACTACATTTCGCAAAGTACCAATTCCTTCTACTGTAATGACCACTTCATCACCCGCATGCAAAAACTTCGGTGGTGTGAAACCTTTTCCGACACCAGCCGGCGTTCCTGTTGCGATAATATCGCCTGGCTCTAACGTCATTCCTTTACTTATCGTTGAAATGATTTCTTCTATTGAAAAAATCATTTTATTTGTATTTGAAGTTTGTCTTACTTCCCCATTTACTATTGTTTCAATGTGTAACGCATTTGGCGTTTCAACCATTGATTTATGAATTAGATACGGTCCCATCGGACAAAATGTATCGAAACTTTTTCCAAGAAAAAATTGTTTATGTTTCCTTTGAATGTCGCGAGCAGTTATATCATTTATAATGGTGTAACCAAAAACATGCTCAAGCGCTTTTTCTTTTTTTATTTGTTTCCCTCGCTTACCAATGATGATAGCTAGTTCTCCTTCATAGTCTAGTTCATTCGTTGCGTGGGGATGACTATTAATTTTTTCATTCATTCCAATAACTGTCGTTGGCGCTTTCGTAAAGATCATTATATTTTCTGGAATTGACTCTACTCCGCCCATTTCTATCACATGCTCACGATAGTTCTTTCCAACGCAAAGAATATTCTTCCTTGGCCTTGGAATTGGTGCTAATATTTTCACCTCAGTTAACGGATAATACGCCGCCCCTTCATTTTCCTTTGCCCAATTTACAATATCACATATTTTTTCAAAGCATTCGGTTCCTCTTTCAATACACTCTAACATTGTAATCGGAATCGTAACCTTTTCCCCTTTTTGTCTTTGCGCTTCTCTTACATGCAATACCTTTTCTTCCTCTTCATCCACAATACCTACAAATACCTTTTCATCTTTTTTCGCCGTTACCAAACGCAATATTTCCACTCTCCATCCTAAAACTCATGACCTTTAATTGTATTCGCATCCGTTAGAAAAAAACCTTCTCATGCACGCTAATTTTTACAATATTCTTCTCATATTCTATTCGTTACTCCTTTATATTTGGCATAAAATGTAGAAATTTTACTTTTTTTAGCGAAGGTGTTTCTTTTTTATTGGTTTTTTGTATAATATGTACTACATATATACTAAAAATTTCATTTAGAGATGGAGCCGATTTCAATGTTTGAGCAAGCGATTGAAAAAAAACGTGAAAAAATGATTTATTTTGCTGAACGCTACGGAATGACTTCTCAAAAAACAGTGGATTGTAGCCAAGAACTGGACAGGCTCTTAAATGTAATTTGGCATGTACATACGGATTTTCACCCTAATCAAACACTCAATACACACACGCAATAACGTGTGTGTTTCTTTTATAAAAAAAAAACACATTTTATTGAAAACGCCCATACAATAGTAGAAAAGAAAATTTTAAAAACGAAAGGTGTTTTGTATGCCAGCTATGGTCGGACATATTCGTATCGTCAATATTGGATCAAGTGGTATTTTTCATATTGGAGATGTATTTGCGATTAGGCCTATTAGTTATTCACGCGCTTTTGCTGGGGCCGGCTCTTTTAATGTTGGAGATAACGTTTCTGTCTACAATTATCAAAGCGCAACGACTGTCAATGATTCAGATGTAATTGATCAAGCGATAATTGGTTCAACTTAGAGGAGGCGATTGCATTGAATTTTTATGTAAACCAAAGCATCATCATTAATAGCATTAGAATTGATAGCATTACAACCTCTTCTGTATTCCAAATTGGTACTGCAGGAAGTATTAAAGCTCTATCTAAATTCTCAAATAGCGGTGGATTTACAGAGCCTCTTCGCCCATTGCAGGCGAAAGGACAAATTATTTCTATCAAACCATCAACTAGTTCTTCTTAAGACATCCTTGTCATAAATATATAGCAGGAATATTTTTCCCCTCCCTACTGAAAAGGAGGTTTCACAAAATGAATCAAGATATATATACTTACTTACACCAACTTCAACAAGCTCTTCAAGCACAACAAGCAACCATCCTTAACCTAGAAGATCAAGTTCGCCAACTCCAAGAAGAGCTTAACGAATTAAAAAATCGCCCCTCCTCTTCTGTAGGAAAAGTGGAATACAAATTCGATCAATTAAAAGTAGAAAATTTAAATGGTACTTTAAATATCGGTTTAAATCCGTTTTCAGCAAAAGGACAGCAAATTGAAGATTTCCAAGTGGATACAGAAACATTAAAAGTAAATCCTGAAACAGATACAAACCCAGATTTTTACCAAGGCATCCTTCAAGAAATGCATCGTTACTTAGATGAAGAAGCATATAATCGAATTCTCCATTTTGAGCAAGAAGAGAGAACGCCGCTCGATGAAATGTATCGACAAATGATGGTTGATGACATAAAAAAACAGATGGAGCATAGACTTCCTTATTATTTATCACAAACACAATCCTATGAAGGGATTTCAACAGATCCAGATTATTTACGGGATATCATTATTCAAGCAATGAAGCATGATATCGACAAAGCTTTCCTCTCTTTTATTCAACACATACCGGGCAATTTCCGAAAGGAGTAAGTATGTATGAATCTTAACGTTGTAAATCGCGAATTAAAAGTAGGCCAAATTAAAATGAACGGTGTATCGTCGTCCGCACTCTTTTTAATTGGGGATGCAAATTTCCTCATACTATCTTCTATTCTTGATACACCATTTGAAACTGTTACAGAGGGTCCATTTGTACCATTAGTCACAGATGTCCCTCCTACTCCAGGTTAAGGAGACTGAGAAACTATGTTACATCATGTGTCTGTTGTCCAAAATGTTTCTATTATTTCTTTAGGGATTAGTGCCGTATTTCAAGTTGGAGATGCCAATCAAGTAGAATTAAAAAGTAGAGCTCTTGCCGTCCATAGGGAAATTCCTTGTTATATAAAAGACGAAGGCCGCTTAGACGCATTTGAAATCTTTACAGATGAACACATCACAATCCCAAAACGAACGACAGATGTAAAATTAAACATTGTAAATGAATGCCCTTTTATTGAAGTAAACAATGTTGAATTGCGAACACTTTTAAATTCTGGTTGCTTTCAAATTGGAAATGTTGATTATGTTTTTAATAACTCTCGTATTATGCAAATCCGCCAATATATTACGGATGAACCTTCCGCACAATAATTCATATAGTAATTAAAAAGCTTAGTAAAGTAGGTGGATGGTATGCCTTCTGTTGTTGGAAATCTCGTCGTTCAAAACAGTAATGGTTCTTTTAATTTAGGGGATTTTTATAACGTGTCTCCGAAAGAAAATACGAAAGCTTATAATGGTTCCGGAGCTTCCAATGTTGGATTTGTCGTGAATACGTTTAACGGTGTTAGCGCAACAAATACGTTTGATTCTGATGTGGCTGATCAAGATCAAATTGGAACAGCGTAAAAAAAGTAGGAGAATATCTCCTACTTTTTTCTTTTACCTCATTCAATATTATCAAAAACTCCACTGTTTACTGTTTCATTTTATTTAAATGATAACCCCTTCTCCTCCAAAGCATTTCTAAGCTTCGGCAAGGATGCTGGACCCATACCATGTAGTTTTAAAATCTCTTTTTCACTATACTTTGAGAGTTCTTCTATCGTGTGAATTCCATGGTGCTCTAGCGCATTTCGTGCTGGTGATGAAAGAAGGGAAAGAAATCCTGTTTTAGGTTTCTTTTCTTTCTCACAATCTGGGCAAGTTGGACAATCGCTACTTTTATAATACTCATGTCCCTGTTCACAAGTTCTTAACGTTTTTTCCATTGCCATTTTCAAGTCCCTCTATTCCTCAACTTTGACAACATGATTGCCATCAAAGAAATATAAGCATTTCTCTTTCACAGGATGTTGCAAGCTTTTTTCAAGCGCCTTTGCATATAACGAAAGCTGTACTTTATATCGATCTTCTAAAATTGGTTTCGCTTGATCGAATCCGCCTGGGAACTTCCCTTCAATCGTATCCGTTTTGAAGTCGATTAAAGTGATACCATCTTCCTCTTCAATCATGCAGTCGATAACCCCTTGGACAAGAATTGTTTCGTCACTCTTACCTTGCCAATCTTGATATGCCTCTTCTGCTGCAAGCATCATCGTAAATGGTACTTCACGCTCAACACTTTCCGCCTCTAATACCCTTTTACCTAGGTCACTGTCAAAGAATGAAATGACTTTTTCAATCGCTATTTCCTCTGCTTGCTCGAATGTTAATAGCTCTTTATTAACCATGCCACTAATTTGCTCCCGAATCACTTCTTCTGTAATCGGCTTCTTCAAATCAACATGCTGCATAACAGCGTGAACTGCCGTACCTCTTTCAGCATACGTTAATCCTTTTTTCTCCATAAAACGAGGACGTGTTTTAATTGGCGCACGTAGTTTTTTAATAAAGGCATTATCGCTACCTTCTTCTGATTGGTAGTTTCTTTTTATTTCTGTAACAGACTGTTTCGCACGGTGAGATGTTGCTTCCTCATATCCGTACTTCCACATTAATCTGTCGTACACTTCTTCTTTCCGTTCACTTTGCAAGGGAACAGCTTTTTTCTCACGAAGTGCTTCTAACAATTCTTGTTTCTCTTCTTGAACCGGTTCCGGTGCAAGTAACGTTTTGCCGTCAACAACTTCTACTTTCCAGCTCGTGTCATATCCATAGATTTCACCCGGAATGCTTCCTTGTCCTAATTCAAGAAGCATTTCACTATCACGATGTCTATATAATGAAGGTGCAATCCAGTCTAAATAACAAGACGCTCCGGCACGTATATGGTCTGGTAATAACCATTCACTATGCTCCCTTGCATCGAGCCATTTTTCCATTTCTTTATTGGCATCTTTAACCGTTCCAAGTAAAATTAACTTCTCTTTCGCACGCGTTAACGCTACGTATAACACGCGCATTTCTTCCGCGATTAATTCCATTTTCATTTTACGCTTAATTGCTAGTTGCGATAATGTCGTATATTTAATTCGTTTACGAGGATCGATAAATTGTGAACCGAAACCGAAGTCTTTATGCAGTAAGAAACGTTTCATTAAATCTTGTGTATTAAAACGACGACCTAGTCCCGCTACAAATACGACTGGGAACTCAAGTCCTTTACTTTTATGAATCGTCATAATACGAACGACATCTTCTTGTTCACCTAAAGCTCTCGCAGTTCCCATATCATCACCGCGTTCTAAAATACGCTCAATAAAGCGTAAGAAGCGGAATAATCCTCTAAACGATGTTGCTTCATATTGTCTTGCACGGTCATAAAGTACACGCAGGTTTGCTTGCCTTTGCTTTCCAGCTGGTAAACCGCCAACAAAGTCGTAATAACCTGTCTCACCGTACACTTTCCAAATTAAATCAGAAAGTGACTGTTGACGCGCAAATTCACGCCATCCTTGCAGTAAGTTATAGAACCACTCTAATTTATCATGTAGTTCTTGCTCTTCTTCAAGTGGTGCCCCTTTTAAGAATGTGCTCATTACTTCATAAAACGAACCTTTCTTCCCGTGAGCACGAAGCGTCGCAAGTTCCCCATCATTTAACCCAACGATTGGTGAACGAAGTACGGCGGCAAGCGGAATATCTTGCATCGGATTATCGATCACGCGGAAGACGTTCATCATAATATTTACTTCTGTCGCTTCAAAGTAACCAGTCGCAAGATCAGCGTATACTGGAATTCCTTGCAGCTTTAACTCTTCCATAATTTGCGGCGCCCATGGCATAGAGCGAAGTAAAATAACGAAGTCGCGGTATTGTACAGGGCGCATACTATCCATTTTACGATCATACACTTCATAGCCTGAATCAACCATCGCTTTAATACGCTGCGCCATAAGGCGAGCTTCAAGTTGCGCTTTTTCTACTTCCGCACCTTCTTCTCCGTCTTGCACTTCTTCTTCCGTTTGCTGAATACATAGTAGTTCAGCTGCTACATCTTCACCTTCTGGATAGCTAGCACCTAACTTTAATTCAGCGTCAGCATCATAGTCGATTTCTCCGACTTCTTCGCCCATAATTTGTTTGAAAATAAAGTTCGTACCTGCTAACACTTCATGACGGCTACGGAAGTTTTTCGCTAAATCGATTTTCATTCCGCCGTCTAATCCTTCTTGCGTAAAGCGTTTATACTTTCCTAGGAACAGGCCTGGTTCTGCTAGTCGGAAACGATAGATCGACTGCTTCACGTCACCTACCATGAACAAGTTCCCTTCACTCTCAGAATCTTTCGTTACGAATTTAATAATGGATTCCTGCACAAAGTTCGTATCTTGATATTCATCGACTAGTACTTCAGCAAATTTATTACGATATTGAAGCGCTACTGCTGATGGCTTCATTTCACCACTTTCACTTTGTTCACTTAAAATTTGTAAGCAGAAATGCTCTAAATCTGTGAAATCGACCATTCCTTTATCCCGCTTCATCGCTTGGAAACGCTCTGTAAATACTTTTACAAGCTGTACGAGTTTTTCTAATACAGGATGCATATCTTGAAAATCTCGTAAGAAACTTTCAGGTCTACGGCTAAATAACTCTTCTTGTAATTTCTTCACTTCATCTTTCGCTTTATTACGAAGAGAGTCTACTTGTTTTACAACATCCTCGTTGTAATCACTTTTCTTAATACGCTTTAACGTTTGCCACGATACATTTTGCATCGCTTCATACACACTTGTCCATGATTCACGAGCAGCTGATGATAACGTTCCAAGTAAAACTGCATCAGCTTGCAGTGTTTCAACGCGGGGCGTCGGACCGTCAGGAAGCATTGCAAGTTCAGTCGCTTTACGAATATGTGTCTCTGCTGTTTCAAGCTGGAATTTCACATCTTCTAATAAGTAAGAAGCGTACACTAGATCTTCAATTGTCTTTCCTTCCACGTCGTATGCTTCTACTAATTTATCGAGCCATTTTTCCGGATTTGGATGTGCTCTTGATTCTGTATGAAGCGCTAAAATCATACGCTGTAAGTCATCATCACTACGGTCACTCGTATAACGGTCAACGAGTTCAAAGAAAATACTATTATCTTCGATTCCATACTCTTCTTCTAATATGTCATCTAACACTTCTTCTTTTAATAATTCGTTTTCTGTTTGATTCGCAATGCGGAAACGAGGATCAACATCAAGCATGTAATAATATCCTCTAATTACTTGTAAACAAAATGAATGGATCGTTGAAATAGAGGCTTTATTTAATAAGCTAAGCTGCTTTCTTACGTGCTGCGATCCTGGCTCATCAATTAATACCTTTTCTAACGCTTCCCCAATTCTGTTTTTCATCTCTTGCGCCGCTGCATTCGTAAATGTTACAACGAGCAGGCGGTCGACATCGACTGGGTTTTCTTCATTTATAATCTTTTTAATAATACGTTCAACTAATACTGCTGTTTTCCCTGATCCAGCTGCTGCCGCGACTAATATATCACGTCCGTTCGCTACAACCGCTTTCCACTGGTCATCCGTCCACTGACTACCTTCTGGTTTTTTAGGCCAATTTTCAATCATTCTCCGCCAACCTCCTCTCTAATTTTCTCCATCGCTTCGTTATCTTTCATATCTTTTAGCGTACGGAACTGGTTATCTTCGAGTGATTCATCGAACTGACAAACAGATTTGAAGTTACAGAACGTACACGCCGCTTTATTCCCCTTCTTATAAGGAGCAATATCAATAACGCCTTCTGTAATGTCTTTTCCGATATTTTCAAACGTATGGTGTACGTATTTTTGAAGTACGTTAAACTCTTGTTCACTTGCAATACTCGAACGCGCACTAAAACTGCCATCTTTTTTCAAACCAGCAGAAATAATATCAGAGCTGCCTGTTGAAAGTTTGTTATCCATTAAACGAACAACATCAGCATCTCCTAGTACAAGTCCTTTCATTTTAAATTTCTTTAAAATTTCTTTCTCAATTTCTGCTTCAGATGCGTCACCCTTCATCTCAACGATCGGGTTATGAATATGGAAGTACAGTACACCAGCCGGTGATGCAGTACCTCCCTTTTTCATCCACGTATGTGCATTCGAAGTAACAACATCTAAATACGTTAACATTTGAAGTGCTAATCCGTAATACACTTCCGTTAAGTCTAACGCTTTTGAACTTGATTTATAGTCAATAATACGTAGGAATGTACCGTTTTCGTCTTCTGCCTTATCAACACGGTCAATACGACCAACTACTTCCATCTTCACACCATTTGGTAATGAGAATTCCATCGGCGGAAGCGATCCTGTACCGCCCATACCGAATGGCACTTCTAAATCAACTGGTACGAAACCGCTTGACTTCGCATGTTCACGAAGAATGATCGATGTACGGAAAATGATTTGTTGTAGTTTTTGTTTTAAATAGAAATGACGATTTGAACTTAATAAAATTTGTCTTTGTAATAACGGTGCAATCTCTTCTATTACTACAGCCGAAAGATGCTCACACTCTTTTATTGATAAATCCGCCCAAGTACGGTTTTCACGTAATAGCCTGTCTGCAATTCTCTTCAGCGCTGCATGGAATAGTTCCCCGATATCTGGCGCATCCAATTTGAAAATGTCACGCTCTCTTAACGATAAACCGTGCTGCGCGAAATGAGCATATGCGCAACGGTTAAATAGTTCCATACGAGATACGCTTCCTTTTATTTTATCTCCATATAAATCTCTACTTACAACCGTACTTAGCTTTTGCGCACGATTTCGGTAGAATAAACTTGATAATACGCGGCTACTTTTTTGTTTCCATTCATCTGAAGTTACGTAGAAGTTATATACATCCCACCAAAAATCTAAATTCCCTTCAAATCCATATCGCTTCCACGTTTGAAGTTGCTGCATAACATATGACAACGTTACTTCTGGCGTTGCTACGTATGCAATTTGTTCTAAACGTGATAAATCATTTACGTCATTTGTAATAAATGTATCTTTCACATCAGGGAACATTCTTTTTATTTTCTTAATAAAGCTAGACGCAAGTAACGTCTTCCCTTCCTCATCTGCAAGCGGGCATGAAATATATAATTTCTCAGTTGCTCTCGTTACCATTTGGTACATAACGAACTGTTCTTCTAATAAGGTTTGTCTCGTCGTTGGTGCTAATTCGATACCTGCAACGCTAAGAACTTCTCTTTCCTCATCAGAAAGCATCCCTTCATCCATCGGTGCTGCCGGAATAACTCCTTCATTCACGCCAATGACAAATGTTGCTTTCACATTTGATAATCTTGAACGATCAATATTAGCAATTAACACTTGGTCTAATGACGGCGGAATGTTTGCGAATTGAAGCGCTTCAAGACCTGTCGACATAACATCTGTGAACATAGAAAGTGACATTTTCTCTTCGCCAAGCATCTCAACGAACGTATCAAGAAGACTCATTACTTCTTCCCATACTTGCTCATGATCTGTCGCAAATAAGAAATCTCCGCTCTCTTCTGCACGAATGCGTAATGCTTCTAGTTTTTTCGGAACGTCTAGCTCTTCTAAAAATAAATAAACAGCTTCGCACATTTGCATCACTGTTCCCGCACGTTTTAATCTTTTTTGCATACGAATAACAGGCGTTCTTACAACGTCGCGCAGTCGATTTATTCTCTCTTCCATTTCACGTTCACTGTCTGTAATCATCTCGTCCGTATCGTCAAGAGAACGATAGCGGCGATACATCCACGGATCCTCAGAAGTCCATCTCTTCCCTTGTACACCGTAGGCTAAACAGTAGTTTTCAAACTCATCCATCTCTTCACGCATCGTTTCTTTTCTTACGTCTAATGGATATAAAAGCTCTGTTTTCACGCAGCGGAACACTGCATCATAACGCCAATTTCCGCTAATAATCTCGAGTGCAGAACGAATGCATTCTACTAGCGGATGATGTGACATCGGGCGTTTTTCATCGATGAAATGCGGGATATTATAATCTGTAAATAGCGTTCGCATCACATCGTAATAACTTTCTCCGTTACGAAGAAGGACTGCAATATCTCGGTAACGATAGTCTTCATCTGCCACAAGTCTACGAATTTCACGGGCAACACCTTCTACTTCAGCTCGTAAATTCGCGGCTGTACTAATCGTTACACTTGCTTCTCCGTGAAACTTTTCATTTGGTCGTGCTTCGTAGTGCGCTTCTAAATGCGCTAATGATTGCGAATGAAAACGTGGCTGTTCCATAAGTGGAATTGTTTTTTCAATTTCTATCTTCTCTTCACGAGCTACTTGTTTTATTTTTTCATACGTTAACGTCGTTTCATAAAATAAATCTAGTTCATTTACTGGCTGTGCTAACGTTTTTTCATCTATCGTTAACGTGATTGTAACTCGCGCACCGCAAATCATAAGCTGTCTTACAATTTCTAGTTCTTGCGGTGAAAATGAATGAAATCCATCTATATAAATTTCAGCCCCATTTACATATTCAGACTGTGGAAGCTTTTCGACTAGCAATTGTAGGTAGTCTTCTGAATCCAAATATTTTCCGATTAAAGCACGTTCAAAATCATCATATAATAGTTGTAAATCATACACTTTATTCGCTAATAGCTTTTGTTCTGCACTGCTACTATGCGCATCTAATTGTTGCCACATTTCATATACGTTCGATGGCGTCACGTTGTAACGTTTAAACTCCGCAATCATACTACCAAGATGTTCAAAGAAACCGTTTTGCTCCGCTGCTTTTTGGAACACCGATAATCCATCTTTACGAGACTCTACAATTTTACGAAGTAACATATGTACGCCCGCTTCATCAATGTGAAGACGACTCGCTCCACCAACTTCTTGCAGTACCTTCCACGCTAATCGTGAAAAACTAAAAACTTGTGCCCGAATAGAACCTCTTACATCCTGATTCCCGATTAACGCCTGCTGCGTTTGGAATGTCATCTGTTCTGGCACAAGATATAATATTGTTTTCCCTCTTGGGCGTTGCTTTAACTCTTCCTGCACTTCGTGTAAACAAAGTGTACTTTTTCCACTTCCCGCTCTACCAATTACAAATCGAAGTGACATGTAACCCCACCTTTCACTTACATAACGAACGTTAGTTTGCTACTATAATTGTATTATAGTACACGAAAAAAGACAAACAGAGTAGTTTGCCTTTTTCTATACTTCTATCTATTATATCAACCTTTTGAAAAATTCGTTTGCACCTCTTGAATTGGCCAATATCGTAAATCAACTTTACCGACAACTGTATCAGCTTTTACAAACCCAAAGTGTCTACTATCCCAGCTCCCGAGGCGATTATCACCTACTACAAAAATATATCCAGGTGGCACCGATTTTTCTTTCGTCAACTCTTCTAGTTTAAAATCACCCGTTAGTTGTCGTCCATTTGTCTCTTTCTTATACGTCTCTAAATAAGGTTCATCCACGAATTGTCCGTTTATATACAGTTTATCATGCTTATATTCAATTTGATCCCCAGGTAGACCGATAATTCGTTTTACGTAGTCCTCTTTTTTATTCGCATGAAACACAACAACATCAAACCTGTTCAAGTCCCCTACTTGATAACTCACCTTATTTACAACGAGCATATTGCCATCTTGTAATGTCGGCATCATTGACTTCCCCTCTACAACGTACGTTGAAAAGAAAAACGTTCGAAAAAATACAGCTAATAATACACCAATTAAAATTGTTCGTATCCACTCTATGCCTTCTTTTTTCAAAGTTTTCTTCATCAGCTTCTCCCCTTATCCTTTAATAATGAAGCTTTCCTTTACAAAGAAGACTATTCTTAATGTAGTTCTAACTTTACTTCGATTTTCTTACCGACATACCATAAAATAAAAATACCAATTGCTACAATGACTGATTTCACCGGATTATGAATAAATGACATTAAATCATGACCGATATACGTTAAAATAAAAATCATCACAAGCTTTCCGAACGCGAGCGCAAGTCCAAACTGCTTTACACTAATGCGAGATAAACCAGCGACAACATTTATAAGCGCAGACGGTGTAAACGGAAAACAAAATATGACGAAAATTGGCGCAAACCCTTTCCTTTCAATCCACCCCATTGCCTTTCGTACTCTCTCATGCTTATTTACAAAAGAAAAGAAACGACTTCGGCCAAAATGGCGGATAATGAAAAAGACAAGTAAGGCGCCCATTACTGATCCAAGCCAAGAATAAAGAAAACCGAGCCAAAATCCAAATGCAACAGCATTCGCCAGTACAAATACGATGAGTGGCAATGCCGGAATCAACGCTTCTATCATCGGTAAACCAATACCAAGAAGTGGTCCGAACGCTTTATAGCTTTCAACAATATGATCCATATTTTCTGGTGAAAAATACTCTTTGATTGTCTGAAAATCCATTCTACACTTTACCCCTTTACTCTAAGTACTACCTCTACTGTATCATCGCTTATATGAAAGAGGAAATGGTAGATACGACATATGGAGATGTAATTATTAAGTTTCCATATCTTTCATTAGAATTCCTTCATTATTATGCTATGATAATCTATCAATATTCGACAATATTTAGAAAGAAATACTATATAGTGGTACTCAATATTTTTCAAAAGCAACTTTGTTGTGCATAATGAGGTTTTTATATCAACAATACACCTACCTTTTTATTAATTAAAATAATATGAAAAACAAACCTTACACTTTAATTTTGTATTCTCTCCAATTATTAAAGAACTAGTAGTTTTATAATTTAGTAAGCAAAAATAATAAAAAGGACTACTTCAAAATTATAATTTTAATAAATAACGTTTAATTATTCTTTTTATCCTTAAGAAAAAGAATTACAGAAATAATTACTAGAACAATAACTATGGCATCTAAAACATATGATACCGTTGTACTTAAACTCATTAATTTCATATTTATAAGCCCTGCATACAAACCTACAAATATCATTAATAAATCGTATATCTTTTTTAATTTTAAATAACGAATTACAAAAAACACTGAAAAACTAAAGAAGAAAATCGTACTAATGATAGTCATATTTCACTCCTATATCATTATTCAAAACAAGCAGAATAAATACTTCCTAAAGCAAAGAAATCTAGCAACGCTTGTTTAGCTTCTGGTCCCGCTGCACTTGCTGCTTTTTTCATATTTAATACCCACTTTCTATTTTTTAATTCTATAATTTGAAATCGTTATAATCTCTTTTAATATTATATTATAAAAATATATATATTCTCCCGAAAAATATATGCGTCTTTCCGAAATGTATTTTTCGGAAAGACGCATATATTAAAAGACTCAATACTATTTTTTAAACTACTTCTAAAATCCTTTTTTACACATCCTCTTCTCTAACAACATACACTCTCTCATAAGCCGGTCTTAATGTCGATTCATCCCTTTGATCAATCTCTTTAAAACAAGGGTTTCCTTGTTTTTTTCTACGATCTTCATATTCAGTACGCAATTTCGCTGTACGATTTTGTTGATTTTCAAAACTACTTTTTGATATTTCTAATTTCACAGCAAAGCCATTTATAAATCTAACAATAACATTTCCATCTTTTAACTCTTTATTACTTTCAATATAAAACTGAGACAACCAAGAGCATTCTTTTCTAGAGTAAGAATAAGTAGGGAAAAAATAAAGTTGATCTGCCGGACTAATCGCAATCGGTGCTTTATGTGTAATATGAGTTAACTCTTTCGTTCCTTCTTTTCTGCCTAAGAAACTAGAGCCATGCTTGCGGCAACTTCTTTCTATAATATCTAGGGGCTTTTGAAATACGAAAAAAGAATC
The DNA here is from genome assembly GCF_053345335.1 of Bacillus sp. M5A3_1b. NCBI lineage: Bacteria > Bacillati > Bacillota > Bacilli > Caryophanales > Bacillaceae > Bacillus > Bacillus sp. M5A3_1b. The sequence continues at coordinate 600,982 of NZ_JBKEZY010000002.1, forward strand.
TTCCCTCTCAACAACTCGTGTAACAATTTTCTTCTCACTTAGAATAACAGGAAGTAAGGCCATTGTATTTTTATTTACCACATAGTTTTCGACATAGCGTTCTACTTTACTTTCCATATTCTACTGTCTCCTTTTTTCCATTTATATTAGCAGCTGCATATATAATTTTAGCATCTATGAAAAGGAAATGGCTTACAGATTCCGCTTTTTTACAATAATTTATCATTTATCAAACATCCTTTAAATTACAAATTAATAATATAGTGATTTTATAATAAAAAACCTATATAAAATGTATTTATACTACCGATAAATATTTACAACTGCTTCCTCATTTCGTATCATTACGACAATTAACTTTGCTATAATTAAAAGGAAAATCCAATAAATGGAGGTCCGCTATGGAAGAAAAAGAAATGCAACCAACGATTCAAATGAAAAATAGCAGCATTGTAATCGTGAAAAACTCAGCTAGCATTATATTCGGGCTATTTTTCATTCTACTATTCTTCGCAAAGCCTTTCCGAAAATCAAAATGCCCTGAATGTAAGAAACGAGCGAAGAGAAAAGCTGAAAAAGAAGAGTAAAAGGCCTTCCATTTTGGAAAGCCTTTTACTCTTCTTCGTCCTCAAAAAAACGACTATTTTTTCTTATTGATCTAAAACGAGCGAATGAGATTTCTTCAATCGTATTGTGTAGATCTTCTTTATTCCCGCTACGAACATCGAGTATGACTTCATTTGTATACTTTTCCCCCAAATATAATCTTTATGCTCGTATATTACAACAAAAAAAGGATGGCAGCTGCCATCCTTTTTTCCATAATGAACTATAAAATTATAGTTTGATTACGTTTTTAGCTTGAGGTCCACGGTTACCATCTTCGATTTCGAAGCTAACTTTTTGACCTTCTTCTAGAGATTTGAAACCTTCAGTTTCGATTGCAGAGAAATGTACGAATACATCGTTTTCGCCTGGAACTTCGATGAAACCGAATCCTTTTTCGTTGTTAAACCATTTTACTTGTCCTGTTACTGCCATAATTATTTCCTCCTAAAGAAAACACAATTTATTTTAGTCTTCCTGTATAAAAAAAGAATCCACACATTATCAAACACGAAACATAAACTAGTTCTCACATACTTTTTCTCGTTCGTTTTTCGGCACTTGATAATATATGGATTGCTTAATTTAACTATTCAACTGACTTCATCATAGCATACTTAAAATGAAATGTACAATCTTTTTTGAAAATAACTGACAAATTAAATTGATTGTACATTCGTAAATAATTGATTTTAGTATGTGCGGATTTCACTATGAAGTGAACACAAACATCATTTGAATACGATTACATCCCTTGTTCTGAAGTGTTACAATATAATCGTACAGTCGTTATATTGGAGGGGATTATATGTCAAACTACACCAACGAAGAAAAGCTTACAGGGGGAAATGTATCAAATGTGTATCGTTCTGAAAATACTGTTCGGCGAGAATTAAAGCCAGGTAGTGCAAAAATTCATACATTATTACAACACTTAGAAAACAAAGGGTTTCATCATGCTCCAAAGTTTTTAGGTGTAGATGAAAAAGATAGAGAGATTTTATCCTTTATTGAAGGAGACGCTGGGAATTATCCGTTAAAAGAATATATGCGATCTAATGATGTTTTAAAGGAAATAGCAAAGATGCTCCGCCTTTATCATGATGCGGTAAGTGACTTTCCCTTATCAGATGAATGGCAACCGATGAATCTTACTCCAAATAACATTGAGGTTATTTGCCATAACGATTTTGCTATATATAACATTATTTTTCATGACGAGAAACCAGTAGGTATTATTGATTTCGATGTTGCTGCTCCTGGTCCGAGAATTTGGGATATCGCTTATACGCTTTACACTTGTGTACCTTTAAGTAGAGTGTATTATACAGAATCGGGTGAGGCAGTTCATTATGAATCGGCACAACATGCTAGCCGTATGAAAGAAAGAGTGAAATTGTTTGTCCAGTCCTACGGTAAAAGTATGGACGAAGATTACTTAGGAATAGTGTTACTACGATTAGAAGCATTATGTACATATATGAAAAGAAAAGCACAAGAAGGCGACTTGAATTTCCAAAGAATGATTGATGAAGGACATTTAGAGCATTATGAGAAAGATATGCAGTTTATTCGCGATCATAGAGCTGAGTGGATTTGATAATATCGTCTTTTTTGTCGGTAAGTCGATATATTTGAAAAACCGTTGATGTATTTCCATTTACTCTCGAATCGTTCCGAAAATAACAAGGGCACCCTTTAAAAAGGTGCCCCTTCCTTTTATTTCGTAAACTGTGCTTCCTCTGTAGAACCTTTTAACGCTGTCGTTGATGAAGTACCGCCTGTAATAACTTGTGCTACTTCATCAAAGTAACCTGTTCCTACTTCGCGTTGATGACGAGTTGCAGAGTAGCCGTGTTTTTCTGCTGCGAATTCTGCTTGTTGCAGTTCAGAGTACGCTGCCATGCCGCGCTCTTTATAGCCACGTGCTAATTCAAACATGCCGTAGTTTAATGAGTGGAATCCCGCTAGTGTTACGAACTGGAACTTATAACCGTAAGATGCGATTTCTTTTTGGAAGCTTGCAATTGTTTTTTCATCTAATTTTTGTTTCCAGTTAAATGAAGGTGAACAGTTATATGCAAGCAATTTCCCTGGATGCTCTTTATGAATTGCATCCGCAAATCGTTTTGCATCTTCTAAATTTGGTTCAGATGTTTCGCACCAAACGAGATCTGCATAAGGAGCGTATGCTAAACCACGTGCAATTGCTTGATCAAGACCTGCTTTCGTACGGTAAAATCCTTCTGGAGTTCTTTCACCTGTAATAAATGCTTTATCAACCGGATCGATATCGCTCGTAATTAAATCTGCTGCATCCGCATCTGTTCTTGCAACGATAATTGTCGGTACTCCCATTACGTCTGCAGCAAGGCGTGCAGAAATTAAATTACGCACCGCTGTTTGCGTTGGTAGTAATACTTTTCCGCCTAAATGACCGCATTTCTTCTCTGAAGATAATTGATCTTCAAAGTGCACGCCAGATGCACCTGCTTCAATCATACCTTTCATCAGCTCAAATACATTTAATTGTCCGCCAAATCCAGCTTCTGCATCTGCTACAATCGGTACGAAATAATCTGTATCACCGCTTCCTTCCATATGCTGAATTTGATCCGCACGTTGAAGTGTTTGATTAATTCGTTTTACTACAGCAGGTACGCTGTTCGCTGGATATAAACTTTGGTCTGGATACATATGGCCAGAAAGGTTCGCATCTGCTGCTACTTGCCATCCACTTAAATAAATTGCTTTTAACCCAGCTTTTACTTGTTGCATCGCTTGGTTTCCTGTTAATGCGCCAAGTGCATTAATGTAATCTTCCGTATGAAGCGATGCCCAAAGCTTTTCAGCACCGCGGCGCGCTAACGTATGTTCAATATCGATTGACCCGCGCAGGCGAATTACATCTTCTGCCGAATATGGGCGTGTAATCCCTTTCCAGCGCGTATCTAGTTCCCAACTCTCTTGTAAATTCTCGATTCTTTCGTTTTTCATTTGTTCCATCCCCTTTTCATTTTTTATAAAATTTCATAACCCGGTAATGTTAAAAATGGTACGAATTCATCATTCCGAACGAGATTTGTAAACAACGTTGTCGCCTCGTGGAATCTCCCTTTCTTAAAGGCTTCCTTACCAATCTCTCTTTCTATTTTTGCTAGTTCTTCTTCTTTTAGCTCTTCCATTAATTCAAGTGTAATGTTACGGCCATCATTTAATTTTCCACCTTCATGGCGAATCCATTGCCATACTTGTGCCCTAGAAATTTCCGCTGTTGCCGCATCTTCCATTAAGTTATAAATTGGCGCTGCTCCCCGTCCGCTTAACCAAGATGCTATATATTGAATGCCTACGCTAATATTTAGGCGAAGCCCCTCTTCTGTAATCGTTCCCACTGGTACTTCTAATAAATCCTTTTCTGTAACATGTATTTCTTCACGTTTTCTAAAAATTTGATTCGGTGTTTTCATAATGTGATTAAATACTTCCATCGCGACTGGCACAAGTCCCGGGTGGGCAACCCAAGTCCCGTCATGACCGTCTAAAGCTTCGCGCTCCTTATCCGCACGTACTTTTTCAAAAGCTGCTTCATTTGCTTCTGGATTGTTTTTAATCGGAATTTGTGCCGCCATTCCTCCAATAGCTGGTGCATTACGACGGTGACACGTTTGAATGACTTTCAAAGAATACGCGCGCATAAATGGCGCCGTCATCGTGACTTGCGCTCTATCTGGAAGTAAAAATTTATTATGTTTACGAAAGCTCTTTAGAAAGCTGAAAATATAATCCCATCTTCCGCAATTTAACCCAGCAGAATGATCTTTAAGCTCATACAAAATTTCATCCATTTCAAACGAAGCGTGAATCGTTTCCAGTAACACCGTCGCTTTAATCGTTCCGTTTGGAATACCGATATATTTTTGAGCAAATACGAAAACATCATTCCATAACCTTGCTTCTAAATGGCTTTCCATTTTCGGTAAGTAAAAGTATGGACCGCTTCCTTTTGCTAAAAGAGCCTTTGCATTATGGAAAAAATAAAGTCCGAAATCTACTAAGCTACCAGACATATTCTTCCCATCAACTTGCATATGTTTTTCTTCTAAATGCCATCCTCTTGGACGCACAATTAATACTGCTGTTTTACTATTTAAACGATATTCTTTTCCGTTTTCATTTTTATGTGAAATCGTTCCCTGCACTGCATCTCGTAAATTTATTTGACCTTCAATTGCATTTTCCCAAGTTGGTGAATTCGAATCTTCGAAATCTGCCATAAAAAGATGCGCTCCTGAATTTAAAGCGTTAATAACCATCTTTCTATCCACTGGTCCAGTAATCTCTACGCGGCGATCCTCTAAATCTTTTGGCAATTGAGCAATTGTCCAATCCGCTTCACGTATGTGCTTTGTTTCCTCTAAAAATTTCGGAAACTCTCCTGCATCAATTCTCTTTTGTTTCTCCGCACGCTTTTGTAAAAGTTCTATGCGGCGCTTATTAAAATTTTCATGTAGTTCCTTTAAAAAACTAAGCGCCTCAGGTGTCAATATTTCGTTGTACGCTGGTAACATTTCTCCGGGCAATGTAACCCGTGAAGTTTGCGTCGACATATTAGCATCCCCTTCTTAAACTGTTTTATAACAGATTTGATTTTATGTTTTATATTATATAACAAATCTTCAGAAAAGGAAGTTTTTTTTGAAAATTCATTTCGTTTTTTTTTCAAAATACCTTTCTTTCGCGCTTTATCCCATACAAAAAAGGCCACTGTTATACAACAATGACCTTTTTGTATTATTTTTCAAATATTACTTTACTGGTTAAACCTTATTGCTGTCCTTGTTCCATATCATGCAAAATTGCTTTGTATAAAAACTGTGCGTATTGCTCTCTTTTTACTTTCATGGTTATTATCTCCGATTCCCGCTGTAATACCATTTGTTTGTATTGCACTAATTGCATTCTTTGCCCATGAATTTGCTGAAACATCATTAAGCGTATGAGATCCCTTCGCCTGTAAATCAAAAGCATTCGTAAGTACTTGCGCCATTTCCGAACGAGTTAACGTTGCTTTCGGTCTAAAGTTTCCATGCTCGTCTCCCATAAAAATTTCTAGTTCCGTTAAAGCTAATATCTCTTCAATAAAGTTTGTTGAGTTTTCATCGATATCCCCATATGGGTTTTCATATTCCCCTTGTTCTTCTATATCAAATACACGATAAATTAAAGCTGCCACTTGCTCACGTGTTGTAAGGTCTCCAACACCATACTTTCCATTTCCGTATCCAACTATAATTTTATTATAAGCTAAATCTAAAATAGCATCATATGCCCAAAATCCGTATGGAACATACTCAAATACGATCATTTCCGGATATTCTTCCGCTTTTACAGGGGCCACATTCGTCCCTGCAAATATACCGCCTACCATTGTCGCAATCATCATTACACCCAATATTTTTTCTTCATTGTCCTCTCTCCCTATTTCTATTTTATGTTAAATAGAAAAATAATAGATAATACGAAGTTATCCATACTACATATGAAGTATTTTCAAATAAAATGAACTTCATTATTTCAGGAGTATTAATTTGTTGGTGAATGTAAGATAAAATGCAAATCTTCTAGAAGAACCATTTCGACTACCTCTCTGCTTTATACCCCCTTCTTTCTTATTTCAAAAAGGAAGCTTTCACATCTAAGGTACTATATATTAAAAATTCTACAATCTCTTTGTGAACTCCTTTACATTTTTAAATTTCACTTTATTGACACAAAAAGACGCAAATAGTATATATATGCGTCTTTTCAATATCATTTTATTCAAATTACAAAGTAGCACTTTCCTTCATCGATAAATCCTTCTCTGTTCCCTTGCGAAAAGTAAATGCCATTCCTACAAATATAAGAACAATCCCTACTACTTGCATACTAGTCGGTCTAAACCCGGTAAAGACTGTATCTAATAATATTGCAACCGCAGGATCTAAAAACACTAATACAGAAATTAATCTCGTCGATAAACCTCTTAAACTGTCAAAAAATAAGTAATATACAAATCCCGTATGTATAAGTCCTGTTGCTGTAATCATCATCCAGTTCATCTCTGTTAACCCTTGAAACTTGCCAAAATCTACGAATGGTAGCAATAAAAATATACCTAAAAACGTTTGTAAAAATGTCATCGCATATGCGCTCGTATGCTGAATTCCTTTTCCTAATAAAGTGGTAAAAGCATAAAATAACGCTGCAAGAAGTGCCCATACCATTCCAGATGACATTAATTTCTCTAACGACATACTACCGTCTACTCCAGCTACTAAAACGGTACCGATAAAACAAATGACAATGGACATAACCGCAAATACTGTAAGTCTCTCTTTAAATACAATACTACCAATCATTAATACGATAATGGGGGCAAGATGGTACACTGAAATCGCAATTGTAATCGACATAACTTCAAACGCTTTAAATAAAAATACCCAGTTAAAAACGAGAAATACGCCGCATGCTAATATTTGCATTACTTCTTTTTTATTCCATTTCTCACTTTTATACTGTCCTGTTACGAGCCAACACAATGCTAAAAATATAGTTGCACAAATGCAACGAACGAATACTAATTCAAAAGACGGTAAACCTGTTTGAGTAGAAAAAAATCCAATTGATCCGAAAATAGACATCGAAAGGATCATTTTTATAGCCGGCATTGATTTTTTATTGAACACCCTTTCTCTCCTCCTATAAACTATCTTTTACAAATGAAAAATCTCCAAAACATTACGTATTATTATATATTACAATCGGAAAATTGTAAAAAAATAGAATATATTAAGTGACAGCTGCACAAAATTCCCATAAAAAAATCATCCTTTGTTATATAGGATGATTTTTTTATTTATTGAGTGGAATTTTTCTATATTAAAACTTAAATATACTACTACTTTTGAAGAGTAAATTGGGCAACTATTTGTTTTAATCCTCCTGCTGCATTATGCATCTGTTCAATTGAAACCGAGATCTCTTGAACAGATTTTTCTTGCTGTTGAATAGACTCTTTTACCCTATCAGTGCGGTCAGATGATCTTTGGGATATTTGAGCCATGTCTTCTGCAGAAGCCGAAATCTCCTCACTACTCGCTGCAATTTCATCTGTAGACATAGATACCGTTTGAATTTGCTCAGATACTTGCTGTACTTTTTCTGTAATTTTTCCAAATACTTTTTCTGTATGCATTACTACTTGTGTACCTGCCTGTACCTCCTTATCTACTTTCCCCATCATATGTACCGTATGGTTCGTTGTTCCCATAACTTGAGTAATAAGCTTCTCAATTTGTTTTGCAGAATCACTAGATTGTTCTGCTAATTTTCTTACTTCATCTGCCACAATTGCAAATCCTCTACCACTTTCCCCAGCACGAGCAGCCTCAATTGCGGCGTTTAATGCTAATAAGTTAATTTGAGAGGTAATACCTTGCATAACATCAATGATTTTAACAATTTCTTCTGATTGTTCTTTCATAGTCTCTACTTGTTTCACACCGTTATGTACTGAATTTTGGATTGTATCCATCTGTTGAATCATTTGTTTCATTAATTTGTTACCACTCTCTGCATCTAATGCTGATTGAGCAGACAATTCATTTACAGAGGATGATGTATTCACTATACTCTGCATTCCTTGTGTCAACTCTTCCATCGCACCCGCAGTTTGCTCCATTGCCTGCATTTGGCCCTCTGCGCCATTTGCAACTTCTTCAATATCTATCGTGATTTTCTTCGCTGCACCACTAGATACTTCCGATGCAGATACTACTCCGTCTGCATGTTGGAATAAAAGCTGAATATTATTCTCTACTTCTTGCATATTTGTTCTTAGCCCTGCAATCATTTCGTTAAAATCACTTACTAATACACCTAATTCATCCTTAGCATTATACTCACCATGTACAGTTAAATCTCCTTCTTTTGCTCTTTCCATCATACGACTAACCGTTTGTAAAGGAGCAACTATAAGCTTGCTAATAATATAGCTTACTATACATATAATGACTGTAGTAACTACTACAAGAATGATAAAAGTAATAACGGACCGATCTATCATTTTTTGAGAATCTTTAAATACTTGGTCAGCTAAATTTGAAACATACGCTTCTAGATCTACAGCATAACTAGCTAACTCTACTCCCTTCAGTTTTAATTCCTTATGAAATTCGTTTACCATTTGAGATTCATTTGTTACCTTCGCTTTATCAAACAACTTCTTATATGTCTCCATATAACTTGGCAAAGATTCCTTCATCTTCTGAAACAGCTCATCCTCTTGCTTACTTAAATTGAAGCCATCATCATATTCTTTTAATAAAGAATCATATTTTTCAAGATCCTTTTCAATATTACCAATAATCCCCTCTTTATTTGTCCCCTCATTTGGTGACGCTGTAATTAATTCTAGTAAGTTATACTCTAGTGAATTTTGTGTACGAAGCATTCCTTCTAATAAAACTACAGAATGTTGATAATCATCTACTACAACCTCTGTATCGTGCTTAATCTTGTTAATAGAATTAATTGCTACACAGCTCATAATTACCATACCTAAAACTGCTAATGAAATAAGCGATAATAATTTATATTTCACTTTTAAATTTTGTAAAAAATACATTTTTCCACCTTTATTCCTTTATATATAGATTTTTAGAATTTTATAGCTTATTATTTACAAAATCACAATAAAAAGCAATGATAAATATTCCCAATATCAAACTTATATCTCTATAAAGAAAGAAGTAGCATAATCGCTACTTCTTTTTGCTTTGTTTCTCATATTGTTCAAACGTATGAATTCTTTCGAAAATTGGTGGATGTGTGTATAGGAAAAACTTCACTAACGCAGGTGGATTCACTTGGCTTAAACTCGTTTTTGATAAATATTGAAACGTTTTTACACCAGATTTCCCGTCCTTTGTCATGTCTAAAGCATATTGATCTGCCGCTCGTTCTTCTATACGAGAAACATAGTTTGTTGCTGGCTGCGATGCAAAAGAGAGAACAGAGGAAATTAAGAAAAATAAAGGTAAAATTGAAAAACATGCTACTTTTGAAATTTGCAGCGTATTCCCCCATTTTCGAATACATATATTGATCATACGACTAATGAGGTACATCCCTATAAACGATAGCAACACATAACTCGCAACGCCCCAATATATATGTTTCATAACATAATGCCCTATTTCATGGGCCATTATAAATAAAATCTCTTTATCTTTTAATTGCTTAAGTGTTGTATCCCACATTACAATACGAGCGTTAGGGCCAATTCCTGTTACATATGCATTTAATGCATTCGTTTTTTCCGACATATTTACTTCATATACATGTTTAGCTGGAATATCAGCTTTTTCTGCTATCGCTAAAATTTTCGTTTCTAACTCTTTATTTTTTAGCGTCGAGAAGTCGTTATATAGCGGATCAATAACGACCGGCTGTATAAATGTTAAAAAGATTGTAAATGGAACAGAGAGTGCCCATCCCGCTAGCCACCATCTCTTCGGGAATTTACGGATAAGCCATAACAGAACAGTAACTACGATTAACATAGTCGCATAACTTTCCCAAAAACCGATAACATGATCTTTTATCCAGCTTTGTGTACTTTGCGTTGAAATGCCGTAATCAACGGACACTTTTCGGCTAATCCATTGCACCGGCAGGGCAAGAACTGTTGTGAGTAGTGATAAATAAAAGAAATAAATCGCAACTTGCAGGACACTTATTTTCGTCGTTTCCTTCGACCATTTCTCAAACTTCCTTGAAACACCGAGCACAAGTACAAATAATAAAATAATCCATTCAAGAGGCGTCGCTAAAAAGTACAATAAATTTTTCACGCGCGAATAATCTTGGCTTAGCGTAAGCTCTCTCGCATTCATAAACGTTTCTGGATCTGCACTCGTTCCTTTATACATATCTGGAATAAGTTCATGATTCCATCCAAATAAATACCAATATATAAATAACGCAAACCCAACGTACAAAAAAAGTGACCACCCAATAACCTTCCTCACGCTATTCCCTCCTCTATGCTGCCTGTCTATTATTATTGTAAGTTCATACATGCTAAATTAGAACAAGCTTATTACGCGAATTGCTCGCGAGCCTTTTATTTACATAAAAAAACTCTTCTACAAATAGAAGAGTTTTACCTACCTTTAGACACTTTCTTCGGTTCATACTCTGGGATAAGAAATATACTTACAACCCAACATATGAAACCAGCGCCTTTTATATAGCGTATATATTCATAGTCTTGAAAAAATAACGTCGTTACAATAAGCGTAAAAAATCCAATTAAAACTAGTACGTATCCTATTTGCTTCTTAGATAACATAACGTTCCTCCTTAAGGAAGTACATCCACTAATAAACTAAAATCTTGTAAAGAAAAAGAACTATATTTCATAATACCTTGCACAGCTAATAGTAAAATAAGACCGGTCACACACATATAATTAATGCTTTCTTCACTCTTTTTTTCAGCAACTACTCCGCCACTTATACATAATATTCCTAGCAAATGGAGTGCTAAATACATAAAGAAATAAGCTTCCTCCCAGCGAAGAATAACATTGACTGTCGTGATCAGCACAATACTAAGCAAAATCAAATAAAGAAACTTATTTGACGATATTGTTTCATTCATATAATTTTATACATCCCTTTCAAATTTAGAATGAATGATGTTTCAAAGCTATAAAGTAAATGATTGTTTTCATACTATAAAACAAAAGGAAAGCCACTATTACTTTCTCGAATACTTTATGAACCCACATATACTTCTCTTCATTTTTTCTGAAGATGCGCTTCATCATTTCTTCTACAATTAGACCAAATATTAGTAAAACCCCTAACACAATAAGAAGAGAAATAATATTTTCTTTTACATGAGTACTAGAAAATAAGTAATACTCCGGAAACACAATCGTATCTACTACAGGTTGAAACCAATGACAAACGCTTTTATCACACATATCTGTAATAGACGTAGCATCTATAATGTCTTTCAATATTTTTTCAATCGTCTTCTTCATCTCATTTACTCCCCACTACATCTGAAAAGCTCTTTTCTTGCTCTACATATATAGCTGGCATTTCTTTATTCCAATATTTGCGGTTAACAAATAAAAAGATAAGTACTAAGTTTAATCCTGTTATAAAAATAATAAGTCCTGGAAAGAACGTCGTATAATTTGAGAAATCTGCAAAACTCATTATCTCTTCTTTATTTATTAGAAAAGAAAGGCCAATTACAAATGCATTGTTTAACATGTGAATAGCAATTGGCATGAGTAAGCTATTCGTACGAATATATACGATTGATAGTACAACGCTAAATACAACTGCGCCTAGGAAATCAACATGTAACAACGCAAACAACATCGCTACTACAATAATCGCTATACTCGTTCCCCATTTTGCTGCAAAGCGTTGCAGTAAAAATCCACGAAAAACAAATTCACCAATAATTGGCGCAATGAATACGACCATAATAAATTGATATACATATCCCCCTGTACTATCTATAATCGGTTCACGTAACGCGTTCATAATAAATGCCGGTGTAATCCATGCAAAACTATACATGTACAAAATAAGATATCCATAACTAAACACGCATAACATAATCGTAATGTATAAAACTTGAACCAGGTTAAATGTTTCATTTCTATTAATAAATAATGAAAATGAAACACGGTGTTTTCTATATTCAAAAAAGATCCACATAATCGGCAGAATATAGAATATAAGAATATTTATAAAAGTAGAATTTTGCATATGAAATGTATTTTCTATCAATTCATTACTGGCTCTTGCAACTAAAGTTAATAGTGCAAATACAATTAAAAAATATCTAGCTCGCATCGTTTGAAACGGATTCACACTCATCTCCTCCCCTATGTTACTTTTATCATATCATTTGATTCTTAATTTTTTGAGAAAGAAAACCTTAAAATTTCCTTAAAAATTCCATAAGTTACCGAAAGATGATATGATATTCGAGGAAATTAGGAGGGATTTTTATGTATGAAGCAAATATTTTGCTCGTTGATGATGAAACAGCAATTTTACAATTACTAACTACCATTCTTGAAAAAGAAGGTTTTTCTCATATTACAACTGCAACATCAGCTGAAATGGCTTTATCTCTTACTCAGCAAAACGATTACGATTTAATTATTTTAGATGTCATGCTTCCTGGACAATCTGGATTTGATATTTGTCCGGTCATTCGCCAAAAAACAGATTGCCCTATCTTCTTCCTCACAGCTAAAACATCTGATTTAGATAAAATATCTGGATTTTCACACGGTGCAGATGATTATATTACGAAGCCATTTAATCCACTTGAAGTAGTAGCTCGTATGAAAGCACAACTCCGAAGACATATGAAACAAGCAGTACCACACGCACAAAAAGCACAATCCAGTTCCTTTGGTAGATTTGAAATTGATCGATATTCCGCAGAGCTTACAGTAAATGGACATGTTGTCGAATGTTCCGCCCAGCTATTTCAGCTATTACTCTTCTTTTGCGAGAATCCAAATTACGTATTTTCGAAAGAAGAAATATACGAGAAAGTTTGGGGAGCACCTGCCTATAATGGCGATGATAATACCGTTATGGTCCACATTCGAAAACTACGTGAAAAAATTGAACAAGACCCAAGTAAACCAGAATATATAAAAACCGTTCGCGGGCTTGGCTATAAGTTCATTACAAAGTAGGGTGACGATATGAACTTTAATAAACGACTTATTATCCAGTTTATCATGCAACACGTATTTGTTTTAGTTACATTACTGATTGCTGTAGTAGCGGCTTTCACGTATTTAATTTTTCTTGTTACGAGTACTTCATACGAACCGAACATTCCAGATGCTGAAAATTTTATGATTGCAAGATACATTTCTTCAAAAGATGGCGATATTTCGTTAAAAGCTGAAGTAAAAGACTTAATTAAAGAGAAAAATGATTGGATTCAAGTTGTAGAGGAAAACGGAAAAGTTCTCTATCACTTTAATACGCCAAATGACGTACCGACATCTTATACGAAAACATCTTTATTCTCGTATATACAGAATCACATAGAAAGTCCTTATACATTTACATATTGGGAAATTGAATTAGAAGAAAAAAACGTACTTGTTATTTACGGTGGTATGTTAAAAAGCAATGTATTACTGAAAACGATACAGAAAGAGCACCCTTCTGTATCTACAGATTCATTCGCATTAACAGAAGAAGAAAAACAGTTACTTTCTAAAGAAAAGGCTACTCTTCAAATCTTTAATAGTGGCGGCGAAGAAGTATTCTCCTATCCAGATGGAAAGAAAAAACCGTTTTCTGTCATACAAGCTGCTCTTAGCGAAAAGGAACCGTGGAATCATAAAGAAAACACGTCTAGCTTTTACGACACAAATAGCAATCATCTTCTCGTTGTAACTGCCAAAAATGAGTACTACTACCCAGATGATGAAATAGACGATGTATTTGCTAAAAAGTTTCTAATCGGATGCGGATTAATCCTTCTTATCGTATTTGTTTATTTAGTCATTCTTTCTATTTGGTACGGTAATAAATTTGGAAAACCGTTATTACATGCGATGCGCTGGCTTAAAAACATAGCTGGCGGAAAGTATGAAGAGCCTGTTAGTAAAAAAGGGAAACCTGTCAGGTTTCGGCGATCTGGTAAAGAAAAATGGTCATTTCGCTTATTTAGTGATGTAACAAATTCACTAGAGCACCTTTCTATTACACTCAAAAAAAATGATGGGATGAGGCAAATATTGCAGCAAACACGTGAGGAATGGATTACTGGGCTTACACATGATTTAAAAACACCACTTAGCTCTATATATGGATACGCATTATTACTAGAATCAAAGCAGTACAACTGGACTGATCGTGACATTCAACAATTCGGCAGCGTTATGAAAGAGAAATCGCAATATATGACGACATTAATTGATGACTTAAGCTTAACGTATCAATTAAAAAATAACAGTCTTCCTGCGCAGCACGTAAACATTGAAATGAATCAATTCGTCCAAAAAGTATTATTACAATTCATTAATAATCCAACACTTCAAAATCAAAATATTGAATTCGTACCAAGCTCAAATAAAATTCAATATTTCATTGAAGAAAAATGGTTCCAGCGTATTATCGAAAACTTACTCGTAAACGCTGTAAAACATAATAATGAAACGACAAACGTCATCGTAAAACTTTCACAAAACGCTACTTCATTTACACTATCTATTTCAGATAATGGAAAAGGAATGGATGATAAAACGAAAGAGCTTCTATTTGAGCGATATTACAGAGGAACAAATACAGAAGAAAGTAACATCGGAACTGGACTTGGCCTCGCTATTACGAAACAGCTCGTTCATGCTCATAACGGAACAATTTCTATTGACAGCGAACTCAGAAAAGGAACGACGATTACACTTGTGTTCCCGTTTCATTCGTAGAAAAGGCGCTATGTGGCGTCTTTTTTCTTTTCTGGGAGAGTTCAGCGGTAAATGAAATTATATCGGCGATTTTCTGAATATATCAGCGCAACTCGAATTATATCAGCGATTTTCTAGATATATCGACTTACCGACAAAAATCGACAAATATAGCAACCTATATTAAAAAAGCGAACCACTCAGTGGCTCGCTTTTCTTTCTATTACTTCTTCTTCACCGGTATCCAAAGTTCTACTTGAGCGAACTCACTCTTATCTTCGTGGCAACGTTCATCGTATAGTTCAAACTCATTAACGCCACAATGTTCATATCCTGAATGCGGGAACCATTCTGAGAACACTGCATTCCACGTTTGATGAATAGACGATACCATTTCTTCATGAGGAACTTTCGGCGTTGTAAATACAGCATATGTCGCTGCTGGGAAAGTACGCTTCGCAACTTCATTTGGTACATTTTCAAAGCCTGTAACTTCCATGCCGATAATATAAGTGAAGTCGCCTGTTTCTAAATTAAAATCAGTACATAATCCAAGCTCTACCCATTGGTTCGTATCTTTACGATTCGGAATCGTTGTTCCAAGATCTTTCTGTAAATATTCTTGCCAAAATGCTGGGATGTCTTGATGGTTTTTCCCTTCTTTACTTGTCGTCTTCAGTTCATAACCCGCCATTAAAAATTCTGGTTTATTTACAATACGATATTCCATTTGTATGCCTCCTAAATACGGATTTAATTTTCTTTGTTTTACATTCACGCTGTAATACATCGGTGTTTCAATTTCTTGTTTTCGATATTCACTCGGTGTCATTTGAAATATTTTTTTAAAGGCTCTCGTGAACGTTTCGTGAGATTGAAAGCCATGCTCAAATGCGATATCAATAACTTTTTCATCCGTATGAGAAAGTTGATAAGCTGCCCGGGCTAACCTCCTCTTTCGAACATACTCCATTACTGTATCACCTACTAACGCCTGAAATACACGATGAAAATGCGACTCAGAAAAACCTGCAATGCGTGCTAAATTACGCAGCGTCTGTTTTTCCATTACATCTTCCTCAATATAATCAATTGACCTTTGAATTTGTGTTTCATAGCTTTCCATCTCTGCTCACCCGCCTTATATGTATTATGATAAAAGAGAATCCTATCCAATTCTTGACGTTTTTTACTATATTTTTAAAAACAAATGTAACTTTTTTATATGTATTTCGTTGTTATGTATGAAGGGAGGGAAATGTAGTGAAACGCAAACAATCATTAGAAGACATTTACTCCGAGCATATGCACGACTTATCCCACTTTAATGGGCAGTAAGACCCCCACCTCAAAATGCAGCGAAAGCAAAGAATTTAGGTGGGGGATCAACTGCCCATAAAAGTCCGATTGGTTCAACTAATAATCAGTGGGGGATGAAGAAAACCCCCACTGATTAAAGTTTCACTTTATTTCGCTATCTTCTCTCCCTTACCGGAGATTCCCACTATGCGGAAGATCTCATGCAAGAAACGTTTTACCGAATGCTCGCCCATATTGACTATTATAAAGGAGAAGAAATTAGACCGTGGTTATTTACGATTGCCTACAACGCCTTTATCGATTGGTATCGAAAAGAAAAAAGATATAAAACAACGACAATTGCAGAATTCCATTTACCAAACGTACCAAGTACAGAGCACTCTTATTTCGTAAAACATGAGATTGCTAGTTGGTTAGACAGTTTATCTTCGCTTCCCCTTGAAAGACGAAATGTCCTACTACTACGAGATTACTACGGATTCTCGTATAAGGAAATAGCAGAGATGACTGGTCTCACACTTGCGAAAGTGAAAATTGAATTACACAGGGGACGAAAAGAAACGAAAAGCATAAAGGAGTGATCAGGATGGGTTGTACAGAGTTTAAAAAACTGTGGGAAAAGTACGAAAACGGAACGCTCACGCATGATGAACAAGAGCAGTTAGAAAGTCATATTGAGACATGTGAAGAATGTGAAGTTTACTTAGATGCGTTGCTTTCGAAAAGTGAACCAATAAAGAAAAGGTTACCGCCACAAAATTTGAAAGTCCCGTTTTGGAGAATAAAGTGGAAACATCGCTTACAGACGCTTGGTTTCATCCTATCCATTTGTATCGTTATATATATAATCGGTGGAATATTATCTGCCTTTTATTTTCAATCTAATAACGATAAAAGGTTAGAAGAAATACGAAGTGTTCCCTCTCTTGCACTTGAAGCAACTATCCCAAATAGCCGCGTTATGGGGGGCGGAACGAATGTAGAAGCCTTTTTCCGTACGAACAGCCACTTTAATGTAGTAAAAACGGTCGGTAAAAAAGAAATACCACTCGGTACATTAGAAACGAGTAGCTTCTTATCATCTGTAAATGTCCTAAATAACTCTTGGATGAATACATTCTATCAGCCAAAGCTCTTCTTTGTTCACCCAAAAACAGAACAGGGTGATTATTTAAAGGAATCTTCAAAAAAGGTATGGGATACACTTGCAAAAGTACATGAAGGGACCGTTGCAGAAATCGCAATTTCTTTTGACAAAGCTTACACTTTAAAGGAGCTAGAACCACTTTTATATAACGTATTTGAAGCACAAGAACTCCCTCCAACTCCTTTATGGTACGCTTTAGATACGGGACAAGAAAAAACAAATGTAGAAGACCACATCCTACATGGCGGAGAAGCTATAGGATTTCCAGAACATATAAGATTCCTAGATAGTGACACAGAGAATCAGAAAACGCCCGAAGATACAGTTATTGAAATGATACGTATTCTTTCTACACATACAGAAACAGTAAGTAAAATAGCTATAATTCCTGAGAAAGAACTAAAATTAGATAAGCGCTATCAGTATGTAAAAGATAACGGCGTTAAAGTATACGGCATGGTCATTACTGGCCCGTCGAAAGAGTTATTAAAATTACAAAACTCACCGAATGTGCGTTATGCGACTCTTGGAGATATTGAGGTTTGGAATTGGTTTGATTATTAATGAGGAAAAGGAGAGCAAAGATATACTCTCCTTTTTAATCCGAAATCACTTTCACATACATCCCTCTCACCGCTTTTTCATAAGCGACCTCACTCATCTGTCTTATGTTTTCTGATACGACAGACGATAAAACAACTTCACCTTCACGAAGTAACGGCGGATCAATGAGTCGGACTTTATTTTTCTGATACAGATCATAATCGTTTCTATCTTCTTTTACGTTTACATTCGAATGAATTTTTCTTAATAAAGCATGTACTTCTGAATCATTACACTGCTGCAATTTCGAAATAAGCTCATCATCTTCAAGAAGAAAGTCATCTGCATGAATAATCCTTTTATGAAGAGCTAACTTTAGCGTTTTCGCTAACATGTCGTTTCCGTAAATATTCATTGGCTTCATAAAGAAATCAATTACTTCTTTGTAATACGTTTCTGTAAACCATTCTGCCATTTCGACACTTTGAAGAACCATTTTCCCATCTACAGCAATGACATCCTCTAAAAAACTGTGAACTTCTTCTAAAGAAACATACCCATATGTATACATATCTCGTAACGTATAATCCACTCGGTCTGCACATAATTCTGGTGCTGACCTTTCCAGTAACGTCCATTTCGAATCATCTAACAACATGTCTTCATAGTTATAACCATACTTTGAAAGAATCGCTGGAATTTCTGAGTTTTTCACAACAGAACTAAATATCTCTTCATGATAACTTTCATTTCTATTATCAAAAACGTAATCAATCACGTGGGAAAACGAAGTATGTGATACGTCATGCAGTAAACCTGCAATTTGTTCTTCTACTGAACCACCTAGTTTTTTCACTAATAACATAACGCCAACAGAATGATCAAAGCGCGTTACATTCCATTTCTCGTTCATTAAATAACTTGCACCGGCTTGATGAATACCTTTCAGCCTTTGTACAGGCCTACTTAAAATTAATTCTTCTACTACTTTATCCACTTTAAATTCACCGTATAGTACATCTGATATGATCACTTATAATCCCCCTTTATTTCAGCAGCGTCTTTTAATCGTACCTTTTTTATAAAATCGATATCAATATAAATTATAAATATATTGATATCAAAGTATAAATGTCATTTATACATGTCTGTTATTTCTTTTAATTCATTTGTTTTTATTGAGCGCTCCTTATGTGGAGCCTTTTTTCATTGAAAAATTTGTGGACTTTCATCCCAAATCGTGAACAGGACGCTAGAAATAGAAACGGACATATTCCGGTGAGGAAAAGGAGAACATTGCCAGTTTTATTCCTTTTTGCTTTAATACATATATAGCCATTAAGGGAAAGAGGGGAAACATGAAAAAGATTTTCTTCACCATTCTATTCATCATGATTGTATTCATTAGTTTAGGATATTGGAAATTCTTCACTTTATCTGGGCTTTCAGGCGGTGAAAAGATTCAATCCATACACTCACCAGATAAAACATATACTTTGCATATATACAGGCATAATGGCGGCGCAACGACTAACTTTGCTATAAGAGGAGAGCTTGTAGCAAATAATAAAAAATTTATGAACAAGAAAAATATATACTGGAATTATCGTGAAGAAGATGCAACTGTACAATGGTTAGACGATCATACAGTAATGATTAATAATCATAAATTACATGTAGAGACGGACACGTATGATTTTAGAAAAAATGAAAGAGAAAAGGACTGACATTTATCAGTCAGCCCTTTTCTCTTTATCCCACTATTCAAACGTAACTTCCACCTGCACAATCTCAGATCTACTTCCCAGTCTTAATGGTGGTCCCCAGAATCCGAAACCAGAAGAAACAATCGCGTGGAATGCACCTTTTTGTGCGTATCCCCAGTCTAGTTCGTACATTCTTCTCGTTACAATATGATTCGGCGCCATTTGTCCGCGGTGCGTGTGGCCGGATAGTAGTAAATCGACGCCAGCCTCCGCTGCTTGTTTCAACTCGAATGGTTGATGATCCATTGCGATAACTGGCATCGTTTTATCTACCGTACTCATTAGATTTTCAAAGCTTTGACGATCTCGCTCTGTTTTATCTCTTCTTCCGACGAGGTAAAATTGATCTTCAATTGTAATCACTTCATCTAACAGAATACGAATATCAATCTTATCCATCTCTTGTAAAAATTCAGGAACTGCTCGTCCATAATATTCGTGGTTTCCTAACACACCATATACGCCTAATGGAGCTTTCATTTGTTTCATAATTGGTCCCATATTTTTTTGAATGAACACACCTGGATGGTCATCGATAATATCACCTGGCAGTAAAATAATATCAGGCTCCATCTCATTTACATGACGGACAAGTCTTTTTAAATGCGAAACGCCAGATAATTTACCGAAATGCATATCTGAAGCCATCGCAATGCGTAACCTTTTACGTCTCTCTACTTTTTTCGGTATGTGCACCTCATATTTTCTAACTACTGGGCTATATGCGTTGAATACTCCATACGCAAAAATAAAGATGAACGCAAGTAACACGGCCGTTCCTGTCCAAATAATTGCCGTCTCTTTCTCCACCCCAAACTGTAGAAGGAAAACTGTAATATCAGCAAGTGGCAATAACATAAGCGCGTATTGTATGACCGCAAACCAAATTGAACCGACTGTTCGTAGGAATGGAAGGAACTTAAACACTTGCACGAGAATGTACGCATATGAAATAAATCCGACTACGAAAGCGTAATATCCCCAAGACTCCCAGCCGAATACGGCATGAAGCCAAACCCAGCCGTTCCAGCCAATGTAAAACATAAGTAGTGTGTATATAATTAATATCGTAAATATATTGAGATAACGAAGATTCTTCACAACTAGCCTCCTTATTGATTTCTTCTATTATATCTTGTTATGCACTTTTAACGTAAATATTAAGCACAGCAATCTTCACAATAAAAACCTCTAACTGCTAGATGCAAACCTAACAATTAGAGGTGCAATTCAAAACAAAATTACTTTTACAGATTTTCATTATAGAAACTTGTTAATTTTTCAACTGCAATTTTTACTGGTTCTGGTTGGTCATATAAATCGTAATGACTCGCACCTTCCACAACAAGTAAATCTTTTTTCTCTGAAGCTGCTTTCTCATACAGCTCATGACCATCTTTATAAGAACCGAATGCACCTTGCTTACTGCCGACAATAATTTGTAACGGCTGTGTTAATAATGTATCTGCTAAATGGAACGCATCAAAGCCAATTACCGATCCCATGCTCGTAAAGTTTAACTTATTTGGAGAGTTAACACTTTGCCCTCGCGGTGTTGTATAGTACTCAACTGCTTCTACAATATCTATATCCGTCATACCTGCTGTCTTTAATTCCTCCTCATTTTTAGGAATCCAGTTTGTAATCATTGCCTCTGCTCCGCGCGCTTCAGCAGTACGTTGTTTACCAATCGCCTCTAACACCCCAATCGGATCCGCTTCACGGTTTAATCGGCCAATATTTGCACCAACAACTGTGCCAACTGCTTTAATGCGGCGCTCCGTCATCGCAGCATTTACCGCATAACCTCCTCCTGCACAAACACCTAACACACCGATACGTTCTTCATCTACATAAGGAAGAGTAGTTACATAATCTACCGCTGAGCGAATATCTTCAATGCGCACAGCCGGTTCTTCCATATATCTCGGTGCACCTTCACTTTCACCTTGATACGATGCATCAAACGCAAGCGTTACATAACCTTGTTCTGCTAATTTCTCTGCATATAATCCTGCTGTTTGATCTTTACAGCTACTACCTGGATGAACACAAACAATCGCTGCATTTTGTTTCTTTTCCTCAGCACCTACAGGAATATTTAAAATACCTGCAACTTGTAATCCTCTTGCATAAAAACGTACATTTCTCTTCGTAACTGCCATATATAAAACCACCCTTACTTTATTTTTAATTTACACTTGTGAGAGTTAATACTCACGTGTATATTTATAATAAAGCGAACAACTACTTGTTTCAATGACCACATTTACGCATTTGGGTGATAATACACACATAATGAAATATGTGTATCAATAACGGAGGAACACCATATGGAGAAAATCGATAGAAGAATTATAAAATCACAAAACGCCATTCAATCCGCATTTATCGAAATGTTAATTGAAGATGGCTTTGATGAAATTACAGTAAAAAACATTACAGAAAAAGCAAACATCGGAAGAAAAACTTTCTACCTACACTACCTAGATAAATACAATTTATTAGACAAAATTGTAGACGATCATTTAAATCTATTAAGAGAAATATGCGATATAAAACAAACAAAAGGCTATATAGAAGGAACTGTCATATGGTTTGAATACTTCAAAGAACATAAACCATTTTTCGCGGCGTTATTTAAAAGTAACAGCACATTATCATTTCAAAAAAAATTATTAACTTTCATCATGGGCGAAATAGAGAAAAAGTTAAACACAAACACATCAATAAATAAAAACATCGATAAAAACATCATTTTAAAGTTTTTAGGAACGGCTGTAATGGGCATTTTGGAATCTTACGTGTTGGATGAGATTGATAATGATGTTGAGTATGTTGCAACGCAGGTTGGGGAATTGATGAAGAGAAATATATAAAGGTTATGAAAAAGTGCACCCAGATTGTTGGGTGCACTTTTTATATTTATCACCTCACATATTAATTGCATCAATATAATACAGCGTATCGTCCGTCTGAAAATATATAACAGATCCGCGGCTATAATAAGTAACAAATTGAATCGGTTCTCCACGTTCATTACGAAGATTCATATCATGCACATAATTATTATTTAAATCATACACTACTAACTTTTTATCTTGCGTAATGAATACTACTTTATCTTGAGCAACTGCAAAACTTTCCGACCGTATTTCCTTAATTACAGTTATTTCATTCCAAGACATATGAATTTTTTTATCTTTCATTTGAACTAAAGGAAATTCTGAATAATAATAGAGCCAAACGTCTCCATCTATAACGTTCATTGCATAACAATCATCTATAGGCGGAATATCGTACTTATCAACAAATAAATCATAATCATTAAATACTATGTTCCCTTGAGAATCAAAAGCAACTATACCATTTACTCCAATTGGGTACTCTCCGAAACCCCCTTCATCACAATAACTAACCCATATATCTTCATTCACATCAACCTGACAATCTTGAATCCCTTCTCCGGCATAAAACTTACAATATTCACTTCCATCTGCATTATCAATAACTGCATTATCACCTTCATAATTAAATATAAGCAACCACCTCTCTCCGATTCGTTGCATACATTGAACAGATTCAACATCAATATCCAAATTTAAATTGAAACTTTTTATATGTAAATTATTTTTATCCAGATAAATTATACAAGGCTGATCCGTATCATTTTGTACGAGTAACATTACCTTTTGTTTATAATCCAAACTCATTTTTTTAAACTGATACGCTTCAACAATGGACTTAAAACTTTTTAACTCTTTACATACGATATCTTTCATATAGATGAAAATCCTCTCATTGATTCTAAATATAAAAGTTGTAAAAAATGCACCCGAAAGTTCGAGTGCATTTTCATTCTCAACGTAAAAACTTCTGTAGCTTTTATTTTAATCCATAATCCATTCTTCCGCATAACAAACAAATACTTGCTTTTCCGAACGTAAAGATACTATATAATACTCATCTTCAAAATGCCCTACTATATACCCCTTTTCCCCCGCCAGTTCAATTGTTTCTTTATTAAAATATACTCTTGATCGATCAAATTTTATATGTTTTATAATACTCTCTAACTCATTTTCGTTTATTTCTTTTTCAGAGAAAAGAAACATGAGGCTCCCCTCCATACATACTGGGGAAATCACATCGAAAATATCAGTTGCAGGATCATAATGATTAATTAAAATTGTGCTCTTCACGGTCGATTTTTTCCAGTTTAGCTCTTTTAATTCTTTTTCCCAAATGTAATTTTGCACCTTTGTTAATTCTTCTTGAGTCCCGTCACAATTCACTAAAAGATACAAATGAAATTTCGACATCATTGTCTCCATAAATTGTTCCATCCTTGTATCAACATCAACTATATATCTATTAATTGTTGATAACAGATTCAAGATGTTATCATTTTCAAAATTATCATGTTCATCTAACACTAGAAAATATCCGTTATTTTCCGTTGCAGGTTTGTGTATTTCAATGTATGTGTCCATGTTTTCTCCTTAAAGATAATTTTTCACATCACCATGACATATATAAAGAGAGAAGAGCTTATACTCACCCTTCTCTCTAACAACTTTATCTTTCCTTACTCTGTCTCTATATTTCTAAATTGTTACTAACAATTGTTAATAATGCACCATCATATTGAATAAAAGCACACGCTGATGATGGGACTAATGTGATTTTAGGAACAAAACACTTCCCCATTACATACTCTATAACCCTATTTTGAGCTATTTTTTCAAATTCAATATGAACCTTTTCTCCAAAACAAATTATAGCTAACGTGTTTTCTATAGTTACACTATAAAATAAATTGATAATATAAAGTACTTCTTTCTTTCGTATAGACTCAAAAACAAAGAAAATATTATTCTTTCCAAAATCTAAAATCTTATAGAAAATATTTTTAGAATCGACTTCCTCTTTAAAATGTAATACTTCTGATTTACCTACATGTATAATGAATTGATGAATCCTCTGTTGAAAAATCAAATTCAAATTATCAATATTAAAATCATCATTACTATTTAAATCCGTTTCATATATATCAGTAAAATTATCCACCCGATATATATTACTATCTTCAATACACTGAACTCTTTTGAATTCAAAGTTCATCTTATCGTTCCCCTACATGTACAAATTCGCCATACAAATTTATTTCGCGATTTTCATAATAAAGATCAATACTCTCAGCTGGAGAAAATACATATTACTTTATAGTATGGATAAAAATTGCTATCCTCATTTATACTCGATTACAAAATTTCTATTAGCGGATATCTCTTCTACAAACTTTTGTTTCTCTTCTAACTTGTATTCCATGCAGAAATCTACTAAATGAGAAGTAGACCAAGTCACATTTCGAACTGGATTTCTCCTAGTGTTTTCGGTTATTTCTCCCATTATTTCCATTTCAAAAATAACCTTAAGAGTATAATCGTCAAATACCATTCCATTAAGCATCAAAGCTGTTAAAATGTTAGCATTATCGATATCCTCTTTAGTAGGCACTGTTTTCAAATGCAAATCAAATATAAAACATAAAGGAAACACGTCTTCCATCAATTCAACAATTTGTCCAAAGAAATATGTTTCATTTGGTAAAGGGATAGAAGATACATCCCCAACTTTCCATTTTTGTTTTTTAGGTCGTTTCCAAGATCCTATGAACTGCTCATACTCTCTTTGATTCGTAAATGTAAATTCTTCGTCTATAAGTTCATTCACTAAAATCGCAACTTGTAACAACGTCTTCCCATTAGTTGAATATATTTCTACACAATCGCTCTCTGAATCAAAACGGACTTTACCTTTTATTCCCGCTTCTTTAACTTGATTTCGTATAAAAACCATTGCATCATAATTTGTCTCTAAATCTAAAATCCGGTATAAACATACGAATTTTCCCGACCTGTAACGTATAATTTAATTTATTAAATTATACTGATTCCATTTATTCTCTCCTATAACACTCTAACTGTTTTTCATTTAAACCATTTTCTTCCAATAATAAAACCCTCTTATTGATTCTACACATAAAGGTTGTAAAAAAAATGCACCCCAAAATTCAATTTATATATAAAGAAAGAAGAGCCGGTACCAGCTCTCCTTCCTCCTCGACTGCTTCTACATCGATACGAAGTACCCAGCTCATGAAGATAATAGTTATTATATACATTTCTTTCAATCCAAAAGGATTTCCTTTCAAATTTCACTAACGCTTTTATAATTCATCTTCTACATAAAATTCCGCATTTTGAAAACTGCTTTTAAATCTCTCTATGCTATAGTTATCATCACTTGCAAACATTAAAATTGACGTATCAAAAAAACCAAACTCCATTACTGATCCTGGCAACGTTAAATTGTACTCATCTTTCCAATACTCTCTGTTTTCTGTGATAATTGGAGTTTCTGGAATATTTCCAAGGCATTTTTCATTTCCTTTCTCCACAGCAATCACTACTCCAAATATAAGTAACACTTCATACTCTTTCAAAAAGCTATAAAGATCTTCACCTGAAATATAAAATTTTTCTTGCTCAAATATGGTATCCATCACTTCAGATTCACCTTTAAATACATGCGGCACCATATCTGCAAATATCCAATCATACTTGCTCATATCCTCAAATATAAATGAAAGCATTTCGTTTATATATCCTATATCTTCTGCTAAATACAATCTCATAGTATCACCATTTCTTTTTTAATGGATACCACGCACTATGTGGTTTTTTCTTTTTCCAATTCCAATAATGTTTATGAGGAACTACAGGGTGTGCTTTAGGATTATCATGATCAGTATAATCTATATCTTTCCATGCTTTCCCTTTATGATCATAATACCGCTTTTGATATAGTTTTCCACGTTTAATATGATACGTTATACTATTTTTCCTTGCTCCTTGTGTCGGTAAATTTCTTTGATCAAATACTACCTTTCTCTTCGGTATCCCAATTTCCCCTTTATATTTCACCGTTCGCTTTACAGCACGCTTAGCCAATTGTTTACCAACAAAACGACCTACATGCGGAGCAGCAATTCTCGCCCCATGTACAGCGACTGGAATAAACCACGCTAAATGACCATCCGGATCAATCTTCATCACCGGATTATTATCCGCATAAGTATACCCATTCATCGTAACTGGATCATCTTCATCACCCGGATCAGGATCCACCGATAAGAACACACCATGATCTGGATTATAGTATCTCGCAATCAGATAATACATACCAATCTCTTTATCATACATGTATCCCGCATATCCAAATGGATTGTCTGCTGCGATACCTTTCGTATCACTCTTTAATACGTTACCCCATGCATCATATTCATACGTTGCTACAACTTCTCTATTTTGATCTGTCATCGCGACTACATCACCACGTGGGTTGTAGTGATAGTATAGCGTTTGACCTTGTGCTTTCATTGCCAAACGGGCGCCATCCATAGAGTATACATATTGGCGCAGTACAGTTCCACTTCCATCTGTTTCATACAATGGGTTAATACTATCTCCATCATAGAAATAACGTGTTACTTTTCCATTTATACTCTTTTCAATACGACGATTATCATCATCATACTTATACGTTGCGAATGCATTGCTTTCACCTTGTTTTGTGATAGCTACAAGTTGGTCAGTTTCATTCCATGTATACTTGTACTTTCCATCAGACGTACGATTTCCATTCGCATCATACGTTAACGATTCGTTTCCGAATTTTACAAGTTGATTTCCTTCATTAAATGTTGCCGCTATAGACTTTGTTTCTTTTCCATTCTCTACAACTTTCACACTTGTACGGTTTCCAAATCCATCATATGTGTATGATTTAGTTGTTCCGTTTGGTAGTGTCTCTTGTAGTAATTGATGAATTGGATCGTAAGCATAGCTTGTCTTTTCTACATTATTTCCAATCTTTCTCTCTATTGCGGTACGATTACTTGTTGCATCATACGTATACGATTCTTCTAAAATTCGATCTGAATCTTTTGTGCCAATTTGTAAGTTTGTCAGTTTTTTCGTATTGTCGTACGTAAACTGTGCCGCTGTATCATTCCCTGCTTGATAACGAGTCGTATTTCCAAATTCATCATATTCAAAGTGGTAGTCTCTTCCGCCATCTGTTACTTTTGTATTTTGATTTAAAGCGTCATACACATAACTTGTTGTATTATTATAGGAACCATGTTGTATCACTGTATCTTTTAATTTGTAAGACTTTGGATGATAGGACCATTTTACATTCCCACCGCGGTCTGACACGCTGACGATACGATTCCCCTCGTCATATGCTTTATCACGTGTTCCGCCATTGATATGATCGGTTACTTTTGTTTCATTTCCATTCTCATCATATCCAAATGAAAAGGCATCTTTTCCATTGCGCTTCGCTTTTGTTATACGGTTTGCTGCATCATATTCCCATTCTAACACGCCATTCGTTGGCAACAGCGTTTTTATTTTACTTGCATTCACATCATATTGATGTGTAATTTTACGCTGTAGTGCATCTTCGAATATAGTAAGCTTGTTATCTACATCATACTCAAAGATATTCTTTTGTGTTTTCCCACCAGCTGTGACAAGTTTCTCGGTTGTATTTCCGTTATCATCATAGCTGTAAGAAACAGATGTACCGTTTGCAAGCGTTGTTTTTGTTAATTGATTATCCGCATTATATGCATTTGTTTTCTTATTCCCTTTTTCATCTGTCGCGCTTGTTTGATTCCCATACGTATCATACGTAAAGGTATTTTTTCGATTCTCTTCATCATATGTTGCGGTTACAAAGTTTCCATCCGCATCATATTCTGTTTTTGTTAAATGATTTCCTTCCATGACACGAACATCATCAAACCATACTTTTCCTGCATTCACATGATCAAAGACAGTGTGAATCTGTAATTTTTGGATTGCTCCTAATTGTCCCGTTGGAACAACTACTGCACTTCGATTCCAATCTTTTGTACCGAGAGGAAATTTCGCATGGTACTCACGCCACTCACCATTTGCGTACTGTGCACGTACCCAAATCGCATACGAGTTATTTGGTTCTGCCCCGGTGGTACTCACCACATTTTGTGCTTTTGACATCGCTGTGATGGTTAAATCTTTCGGAATTACTTGCTGAATCTCTATTTCTTGACGATAGTGTACGTTTGGTTCTATGCTACTTTTTCTCTCAATGACAAGTGCTGTATCGCCACCAAAACCATCTTCTAAATGATCTTTCGGGAAATTATGCCACGTATGCCATCCTTCTAATTTATCACCATGATACTCAAAACTTGGATTTGGTACTGGATTGAACGTAGAAGATACAGATCCTTCTTCTAATTGGAAATTATCAAACCATGCGGTTCCTTTTCCTTCATTATTACCATGGTCGGTAAACGCTTCGATTTCTAACTCGCGTGTTTTATCAGATGTCTCAATTAGTATTTGCCTCTTCGTCCAATCTGTTGTGCCATTCACCTTACTATGGTAATTCGAGTTTACCTTCAAGTGATTTCCTTTTTCATCTCTCTGAATGACATGGAAGTACGCACCCGATTTTACCAGACTATTCGTTTTCACCCATCCACTCAGTGTATACGTTTTGTTTGGCTCAACTGCGACTTTCTGACTTGCAATTGTTGCGCCCCAATCATTATTAATTGCTTTCGTATCCATTCGTAAAGCTGATGTTTGTCCTAATTGTGGTACTCGCGTGGTACGATCGATCTCATTTTTACCGTCATCGTTCCAACCACGTAGTGTCCAATGCTTTCCGCCCTCTTCAAACCCAGGGTTTCGGATTAGATTTCCTCCTGTGGCCAGTTCCATACTTCCACGAATCGAATTTCCATACTTGTCATACTGCGTTACAGATGACGTCTTTGCTTGCGTATCTGTTTCAGATACCGCATTCGTTCCATTATAGGTAACAACTATTTCTTTATTCTCTGTATCAATCTCTTTTGTTACATCATTATTTTGATTATATTCATATTTCTCAGTACCAATTGCGTCTGTTGCTGATGTGACATTCCCTTTGCTATCATACGTGTAACTTTCTGATGCCCGTTTCCCTTGATCTTTCGGATCTGTTTTTTTAATTAACTTATTCCCTTCATATTCATAGGTCGTCGTTAATTTTAAGCCATCAGCATCTACAATCGTTTTTTCTGGATTTCCCGCAAAGTTATGTTGATACACATCTTTTACTTGTTTCGGATCTGTCACGATTACTTCTCTTGTTTCAGGCTTATAAGCAAGTTTTGTCGCTTTTCCTAATGGATCCGTCACACTTACAAATCTATTATTCTCATACGTATACGTTGTCTTATATGGCTTTTGCTCCGTATGTTTCGGATCGTACGTATAACGTAGCTTTCCATTTTCATAACCATATCGATATTTCTTTCCTCGAGGTGTTGTGACACCAATTAATTGACCATCTTTATATTCATACGTAACAGTACGATTCTCAGGACCAGTAATTTTTGATAAAAAACCTTCAGTATTATACTCTAATGCCAATTTACGATTCGAAGCATTGATAATTTCCAATAATCGATTATTTTCATAACGATACGTTAATGTATTACCATGTTCATCTTTTACTTTTGTTAATCGTCCTTGTTTGTTGTATTCAGATACTGTCTGATCTTTATCGGTAATCGTATAGCCATCATTCGTTTTCTTTATTTCTAAGAATACACCTGGCGGAGCCTTATACTTATTATCTCCTTCTTTTTCAAAACGATCGACTGCACGATCTTCATGAATTAAATGAAGATCCCCATTCGATTGTTCTTGTATGTTTTCATCAAAAGAGCTCGTCCATCCTGTTCCTAATACACCTTTTTCTGTGCTATTGCTATTATAAACACGATCAATACGTAAATCAGGACCACGACCAGACAAAACAAAGTCAGATTCATTGACAACAAAGTTCCCATTTGTCGCATTTACTTTTCCGGCAATTACATCTACTGATGCAATATAATCCTTTAGACCAAAAATGTCTGTTGGCTCTGCGATTTTAATGCCGTAGTCTGGCGAATATCCACTATCTCTATGACCAATATTGCTGTAGGATTGGATGTGAACCCAATATTTATCACTGCTAAATGTACCTGCATTTTGATAGACCGGAGATGGATTTAACGCTAGCTCTTCTCCTTTTCCATCTGTATGGAATTGATAACGTCCTTGTTTTAATTCCTCGGCCGTTGGATATATTTTCTTTCCTTGTGTTGACCAATTTGTTGTATTTCCTACATCAAATACTTCGTGGCTCTTACCGTTATAAAAAATGACACGATATCCTGTTGCACCAGGAATCTGATCCCAATTCAGCTCGATATAACCCGATTTACTTCCCATTACATTTGTAAACGTATGAGATTGTGGTTGCTTCGAGGTTTCTAATGGTAGAAATACTTTTTCTTCATCTGACTCCGGGCTTAGTTCATCATGTGGATACTCTGCAACTACCTTAATTTTATAAGCATGCTTATCATTACCCTGTTCTTTGTCTCCATTATTTTGATACATTTGTAAAGGACTTGTCGGAAGTTCTCCTCCTTGTCCATCGAAATGAAGCTCATTTCTTCCCTGATTTAAAGCATCGCGACTTGGCCATATTTTTTTATCTTTTGTAGACCATGACGTGATGTTCCCAACTTTATAGTAATTATAATCTTCCCCGTCAAAAATCCCTACGCGATACCCAGTTGCACCAGGAACCGTATCCCAATTGATACTCAAATGTCCTGTTCCACTACCTATACCATTAGAATGCGATGTAACACGTGGTTTATTTGGTTTCGGATACGAATACGTAATTTCTAAATGTGGTGCATAATACCCACCTTGATATGCCGCAATGAATTTTTTCCAATGCGTTTGGCCTTGTCCATTCGGGTGTAGCTTAAATCCATAGTTCGGTCGTTCGCCACTTGCCCAAGCTTTTACTGTATTCGTAACATTAAACTCTGCCCATTGCTGACGACCAACTTTTGTTACTCCGATTTCTTGAGACCAAGGTTTCGTCTCCCAGTTCATCGAAATATAATCCCAATCACCTTTTACTTCATCTAACCAGACTTCATTCGGATTATTACCATAATAGTGCCAAGATGCATATAAGCGAAACTTAGCATCATGAACGACTGCACCTTTCAAACTAGAAATCTCTGGCTTTGTATAGATAAAGTTATAACCTGTTTGATTATCAAAATAGCCAAACTTCAGCGTATGTGCTTTCTGTCCTTCATCCCAAAGTACCCACCTTGAATAGTTACTTTTTGGTTGTGCACTAGATACATACGCTTCCTGAAAACTTCCCATCGCAATGGATGGATCAATATAGACAGGATACTTTCTAGCAGGATCTTGTAACCATTTCGGATCTGCCGTAACCGTTACTTGATACGAATTATTTTCTTGTTTTTCTAATGTATAATGAACTTCTTCAGATTTTGGTGCCTCGTTTGATTCTGGATGTACATTCGAATCTGTCATGAACGGTTTTGGTAATATAAACACCTGCTTTTGTTGTTCGTCCATCATAACGATAGAACCATCTTGTTCTAACTTCGGTGTTAAATCTGTTTGAAGCTGAAACTTAAAACTATGATGACCTGTATATTGATGTAATACAACATCTTCTTTTACCTTGTCATTAAAGGTAATAGTACGCAAATCAATTTGCGGGAAAATACTTTTATACCAAATCTCGTTCTTGTCATACGTAGCTGTAGTAGGGGATGGTTGAAGTTCTCCTTTTTCCCCTTTCGCTCCAATTAGTTGATACGTTACTTTATGACCATCTACTTCAAACGTTGCATATTCTTTCTCTTCTAGTTTCTTTTGAAAGGTTGGCTGTAACTTTGTTGTTTTTGATTCAATCGTTTCTTGTGTCTTTGCGACAAGTTCTGGTTGAATGTCTTCTAATTTCCCATTCTTCTCTGTATGTATGGGCTCTGTGTACACTTTCTTTGTATACGTCCCATCCTTATTATCAAAGACTTTCTCATGTTCTGTCCGTTCTTCCACTACCTCAGTCGGCTTTGACTTATCTTGCTCTAGTTGATCTAGATGTGGAGTTGGTGATTCACTTCCCACATTCTTTTTCTCTTGCGGATTTTTTTCTGAATTTGGAGATGGTGTAAACGGTCGTGCTGTTTCCGCCAATCCATTCAGTGGTATAGAAGTAACAATTAATGCAACTACGATAAGTTGGATTAAGTACCTATACCAATTCTTCTTCACTTGCTTCTTCTCCATACATTCACCTCTGATTCGCATCGTTTAATTTTGTACAATAACGAATTTAATGAATTTTGGAATAAAACTCAATTAAAAAAAGGTAAAATTTTAAAGAAAAATGTCAATTCCAACTATTTAATGACGATTCTTCATTTTCTATTCCATAATTATTAAAAGTAAATTATAATATTTTTATATAAAACATTATAATTTACCAAATGTAATATTTATCTAATTTATTACAACTGAATAATGAATTTATACGGGTTTTAATCCATAAAAAAGAGGAGCTATTATAACCCCTTCTTTCTAACAACTATTATTTGAAATGTCCTTTCTTCATTATACCTATGACAAGTCCTCAATATATTTCACCTAAAAATAAACCATCACAGTAAACAAAAAAGACGTCTCAAAAAATATTTTTTGAGACGCTCTCCTCTTATTAATAAATTGCTAATATAGCCATTTTTCACTGTTAATCCAAATTAATTTTACCTCTCCTAAATCACAAAATCCTCCGGAATAAACACTTTCACTTCTTTCGGATGTACATATACAGACTCACCCGCTTGAATGTTCAGCTGTCTAAACTGCTCTTTACTAATTTCTGCTTCTAAATATTCATCTGTTCCATCTCGTTGTAATTCCACATATACGACAGGGCCAACTGCGTGAGAATATGTTACTTTCGCCGGGATTGCATCTACACTTTGTTTCGTACGAGAGATGGATAAGTGATGCGGCCTTACGTAGGCTACTCCGTCTACGTTTGAAACGTGCTTATGTTCTGGTGCTTCTAGTTCCAACGATCCCACATTTAACTTACCTTTATGGACGCGGCCGTGAAATAAATTTACATTTCCTAAAAAGTCATATACGAACGGGCTTGCTGGATTTTCATACACTTCTTCCGGTGTTCCCATTTGTTCAATGCGTCCTTCATTCATTACCACAATGCGGTCCGCAACGTCTAACGCTTCTTCTTGGTCATGCGTTACGAATACACTCGTAATTTGAAATTCGTCATGTAATTTCCGGAGCCATCTTCGTAATTCTTTTCGTACTTTCGCATCAAGTGCACCGAACGGTTCATCAAGTAATAAAATTTTCGGTTCGACCGCGAGTGCCCGGGCTAGTGCGATACGCTGTCGTTGTCCGCCAGATAGTTGCGCTGGATATCGTTTTGCAAAGCCATCCATTTTTACTAGTTTTAATAGTTCGGTTACTTTTTCTTCTATCACTTCTGCTGACGGCCTTACACTTTTCTTTCTTACCTTTAAACCGAAAGCGACATTTTCAAACACGTTCATATGTTTAAAAAGTGCATAGTGCTGGAAAACGAAACCGACTTGCCTATTTTTCACGTGAATGTCTGTTAAATCTTCTCCATCAAATGAAATAGAGCCTTCATCCGCTTCTTCTAGCCCTGCAATAATTCGTAATAAAGTCGTTTTCCCAGAACCTGACGGACCTAATAAGGCAACAAGCTCACCTTTTGGAATATCCAAATGAATGTCTGTCAGTGCTTGAAATGTGCCATATTGTTTTGATACATCTTGAATTTGAATACTCACCGTAATCCCCCCTTATTGTCGTTTTTCCATTCGCCATTCAATCCAGTTTTTTATAACGAGCGTGAGAACTGCGATGAATGACATTAAAGTTGCAACCGCAAACGCAGCTGAAAATTGATATTCATTGTACAAAATTTCGATATGAAGCGGCATCGTATTTGTAATGCCGCGTACGTGACCAGATACAACGGAAACTGCTCCGAACTCACCAATTGCACGGGCATTACATAAAATCATGCCGTATAAAAGACCCCATTTTATATTCGGAAGCGTAACGTGCCAAAACATTTTCCATCCACCTGCACCAAGTGATAAAGCTGCCTCTTCTTCACTTTTTCCTTGCGCTTGCATAATTGGAATTAATTCACGGGCAACAAATGGAAACGTTACGAATATCGTTGCGATAATAATACCTGGAACAGAGAAAATGAGTTTTACTCCATGTTCCAATAACCACTCGCCCAAAGCCGCTCTCGGTGTAAAAAGTAAAACGAACACTAATCCCGCAATAACTGGTGACACAGCAAATGGCAGTTCAATAAGAGATAACAATAATTGCTTTCCTTTAAACTGAAACTTTGTAATAAGCCATGCGGCCGCTATTCCAAATATCGTATTAAGCGGCACAACGATTAACGCAACGAGAAGTGTTAACCTGATTGCTGAGAATGCTTCTTGATCTGTGATAGCAGCAATATATACATCAAACCCTTTTTCAAAGGCTTTCAAAAAAATTGTTACGAGCGGGAGTAATAGAAAAAGAGATAAAAATAAAACTGTTATCGCAATTAATATGCTCGGTACAAGTTTAGATTCTTTTTTAACTGATACGCTTTTTACTATTTTCTTTTCTAATAATGCCGGTTCCATTCTCGCCCCTCCTATTCATTTCTCAGTTCATGCCTTCTACTCCAAGTTTGAATCATGTTAATAAGAAGAAGGAAAAGGAGCGAAATGATAAGCATAACAGCTGCTACTGCTGTTGCTCCTGCGTAATCATATTGTTCTAGTTTCGTCATGATCATAAGCGGCGCAATTTCTGTTTTCATTGGCATATTACCCGCTATAAAAACGACAGATCCATATTCCCCTAAAGCCCTTGCAAATGCGAGTGAAAAACCAGCAAGTAAAGCCGGGAATATTTCTGGTAAAATGATTTTCACAAATATTTGGAAGCGAGATGCTCCTAAACTAGAAGCTGCTTCTTCTACTTCTTTATCAATATTTTGCAATACCGGTTGCACCATTCGAACGACAAACGGTAAACCAATAAACGTAAGTGCAACAATAATTCCGAGTGGCGTAAACGCTACCTTAATATGAAACACACTAAATATTTTTCCAACCCAGCCATTTTCCGCATATAGCGTCGTCAGTGTAATACCAGCTACAGCAGTCGGAAGAGCGAATGGTAAATCAATTAGTCCGTCTAACAATCGTTTCCCCGGAAATGTGTAACGAACGAGTACCCAAGCAATTAATAAGCCGAAAACGGCATTTACAATTGCTGCTGCAAGTGAAGTCGTTAAACTCACTTGATAGGAATGTAACACGCGTTCGCTCGTTACAACCTGAGCAAACTTCTTCCAACCTAGCTGTGAAGTTTGAATAAATACGATAGAAAGTGGTATTAGTACGAATAAACTCATATATAACATTGTAAATCCAAGAGATAATCCAAACCCTGGTAAAACACGTTTCTTCCTCATCTTCTTTCACCTCATCCCCCCTTATTTTTTATAAATTTGATCGAATACGCCGCCATCATTAAAATGTTTTTCCTGCGCTTTTTTCCAGCCACCAAATAGTTCATCTACTGTAAATAATTGAACTTTCGGAAATTTTGATGCGTACTTTTCCGCTACTTTTTCGTTACGAGGACGATAAAAGTTTTTCGCCGCAATTTCTTGCCCTTTGTCTGAATACAAGTATTCAAGATACCCTTCTGCTACTTTTCTCGTTCCTTTCTTATCAACGACTTTATCTACAACTGCTACCGGTGGTTCTGCTAGTATACTAATTGGAGGTGTTACAATTTCGAATTTATCTTTCCCAAGCTCTTTTTGTGATAATAACGCTTCGTTTTCCCAAGCTATTAACACATCACCAATTCCTTTTTCAACGAAAGTTGTCGTTGCTCCGCGTGCCCCTGAATCTAGTACTTCTACGTTTTTATAGATTTGGCCGACAAACTCTTTCGCCTTCTCTTCACTATTGTCATACTTTTTCAGCGCATACCCCCATGCCCCTAAATAGTTCCAACGTGCTCCTCCAGATGTTTTCGGATTTGGTGTAATGACAGACACACCTTTTTTCGTTAAATCATCCCAATCTTTAATGCCTTTCGGATTGCCTTTTCGCACAAGAAATACAATTGTTGATGTGTATGGAGTCGAGTTATCCGCAAGTCGCTTCTGCCAATCTTCCGCTAACTGCTTTTTCTTACTGATCGCGTCAATATCATAAGCGAGTGCTAGCGTTACAACATCTGCTTCTAATCCGTCAATAACAGAGCGCGCCTGGCTTCCAGATCCCCCATGTGATTGCTTTACGTTCACTGTTTGACCATGTTTCTCTTTCCAGTACTTCGCAAAATCTTTATTAAAATCTTGATATAACTCACGTGTTGGATCATATGAAACATTTAAAAGTTCGACTGTCTTTTTATTTGCACTTCCTTCAGAATCGTTAGTTGAGGTTGCCGATCCACACCCCGATAAAAGGACAACTGCTGATAATAAAACACCTGTACTTTTCATTAATGCTGTCTTACCCCACTGTTTCATATATAAAGCCCCCCTAGTTTGTACAATAGAAAAAGGCACACAATTCATTTCCAAAAGTGAACGTTGTGCGCCTTCAGTTTCTCTGATTAGCTTCTATTGTATTCTGTTTGATTTCTTTTCATTTTAATTCTGTAATTCGCATGTGTCAACTTGGAATTTATTTTTATTCATCAAGGGATTTATACAAATATCCACTACAATTCACTTCATCATTAATATGTTAAAAGTACTTCTATTACCGCAGCGAATAAATATATTAACATACTTACAAATGATAACTGTTATCAATAAATAAGAAAATAAAAAAACTATCTATTTTTACTTTCTACATAAGTACGCTTTCCGGTCATTTTTAAACAATAAATAGTGCGCTGTATGAACTTTTCTCTCTAAATAATCGATTGAATACGTACTGGATGGATCTACCAAATCCCCGATTACCCCTGAAAGATGATCAATTACTTGTTGCAATGTTTCTAAGTTCTTCTCTTCACTCTCCACATTCATTTCATCCATAATGTCACAAATCAAATACTGTACGTTCCGTAAGCGTAATTCTTTTTGCTCCATGCATATATCCCTCCATATTAGTTATATTACTTAAATATATGGAGTTATAACTTAGTCAATTCTAAAAAACAAAGAGATATCCCCCTATTTAGAGGGATATCTTTCTTTTATTACACTTGCATCGCTTTCTCTCTTAAAGCTCTTCTTAACAATTTACCCGTCGTATTCTTCGGCAATTCTGTTAAAAATTCGATACTCATTGGCACTTTATATTTTGCTAAATGTAACGTGCAATAATGCATCAGTTCTTCTTCTGTTACTTGAGCTTGTTTCAGAACGACGTAAGCTCGTACTGCTTCTCCTAAGTTTTCATCAGGAACGCCAATTACGACAACTTCTGCTACAGATTCGTGTGTGTATAATACTTCTTCTACTTCACGAGGATATACGTTGTAACCACCAACTAAGACGATATCCTTTTTGCGATCAACGATATAGAAGTAACCTTCTTCATCCATTTTCGCTAAGTCTCCTGTATACAACCAGCCATCTTTCAATGTCGCTGCTGTATCTTCTGGCGCGTTATAGTATCCTTTCATAACGTTAGGTCCGCGAACAATTAATTCACCGACTGCACCGACAGGTACTTCTTCCCCAAGTTCGTTCACAATTTTATTTTCTACATGCCAAATATTTGTACCGATTGACCCAGGTTTACGCGGACGATCTAGCGGGTTAAAACAAGTAACTGGTGATGCTTCTGATAAACCGTATCCTTCTGAAACGATTACGTCAAAACGTTTTTCAAAGTTTTGCAGAAGAGCAACTGGCATTGACGCACCACCTGAAATACAAAGACGAAGCGTCTTCACATCTTCTGCGCTTGCTTCTTCGAATAAATATAAATAATTGTACATCGTCGGTACACCAGCAAAAATCGTTGGCTCGTACGTACGACAAATACGGAATACTTCTTTCGGACTAAATTTCGGTAACATTAAAATAGTTGCTCCGTTCACAATCGGTGCATTGACCGCCACCGTTAAGCAAAATACATGGAACATTGGCAAAGCCGCAACGACGCGATCATCAGCAGTATATTGTAAATACGACGCTACATCGCTCGCATTACTATATAAGTTTTTATGTGTTAACATCGCACCTTTCGGTTTTCCAGTTGTACCTGAAGTGTATAGAATAACCGCTACATCTTCTTCATCTAATTCTGGGCCTTCAAAAGTTAAATCTCCAGCCCCTATCATTCTCGTAAACGTTTTCATTTTTTCGGTTTCTGTATAGTTAAAATCTGATGAGGTTTCGCATATGATGATGTTTTCAAGTGAAGGAAGTCTTGTTGTAAGAGATTGTATAACAGGTAGAAGGACGTCGAGTACGATGATTGTTTTTACATCTCCATTTTGTAAAATATAATGCATTTCGTCTGCTGTATAAATTGGATTAACTGGAATGACAGTTGCTCCAGCTTTCATTGTTCCGTATAAACCGACCAAAAAATGTGGTGAGTTTCCAACAACTAATGCGACATTGTCCCCTTTTCCAATGCCCATTTCTGCTAAATTGCCAGAAAACCTTGTGACCATTTTGTTTAATTGGTCATACGAGACCGACTGATCCATAAATATATAAGCCGGTTTATCCCCCTTCTTTTTCGCCGTTTCAGCCAAAGATTGAACGAGATTCACACAAACCCCACCTTTATAAAATTTAGAATATTTAAAAATTCTAAATTAATTATATTAAAAGAAAATTAAAGTGGCAAGTGATATTCCATTAACTGCATATAAACAGATCACCTCCTCTTAGTTTACTTTGGAAGGATAAGTGGATTTTGTATGCAAGTAATTTATGAAACTAGGCCAAAAATCATTTCAGGATAATATGCACTCATCTTTTCTCTAAGTTTAGTAAGTTCCTCTTTATTTAACGTCGTGTGCTCTCCAAACAAGTTAATCGCGTCCGCTCCATCTTCATGAAAATACAACGTAACATATAATGTCGGTAACCCTGTATTGTCTTCATCTATTGAAAAAACGACATCTGGTGTCTTATTAACAGTGCTGAATGTTTCATTTCTTTTCCACTTCTTATTTTGAAACATGTCTTGTATTTCCTGTATCTTTCGTCTGTTATCTGTATGCGTAAAATATATAACATTATCTTTCGCTGGCTTTCCAATCGATAAAAGTGTGCGACTTGAGGACGTTTCATCGTTACAAGCTGTCATTCCGATGACGAAGCTGAGTAATAATACAACGTACATTACCCTTCTCATTTCAATTCGCCTCCTTTTGAATATATATATTCCTTTATAAGGGGAAAATGTCCTGTGATTTTATGGTGAATGAAATTATATAAACGATTTTCCGAATATATCGACCACAACTCGAAATATATCAGCGATTTTCCATATATATCGACTGCAACTCAAAATATATCAGCGATTTTCCATATATATCGACCGCAACTCGAAATATATCAGCGATTTTTGAAATATATCGACTTACCGACAAAACGCGATAATCTACGCAAAAAAAAAGAGGCTGTCCGTTACGGCAGCCTCCCTTATTTTTAGAAGAACAAATGTAAGAAATCTTCTGTTGTAATATTACCGAAGTAGCGTTTAATATCTACGCCTTCTAAAGCTACAGTGAATGCATCTTTATCAAATTGTACACCTGTTAGACGCTCTTCAATGTCATGCACATCTAATGAACCGAAGAAGTCACCGTAAATTTTACATTCTGTTACTGTTCCTTTTTTCACTTCAAGACGAACGTCAACTTGTCCAACTGGGAAGCGGTGTGAATGTTGTAAGTTGAACTTCGGAGATTTTCCGTAGTTCCAATCCCAATTTTGGTAACGTTCTTCAGAAAGTTTATGGATCTCTTTCCAATCATTTTCTGTTAATTCGTACGTCGGAATTTCTGTTTCCCCTTCAAAAATTGTTTCTAGAAGAAGTTGTCTAAACTCTTCTGTCGTCATTTCTTCGTTTAGGAACTCTGTAATATTCGCAACGCGGCTACGGATTGATTTAATGCCTTTTGATTGAATTTTATCCATTTTTACTTTTAACGCTGATACGACGTGATCGATTTCAGAGTCAAATAGTAACGTACCGTGACTAAACATACGACCTTTCGTTGAGAACTGCGCGTTACCTGAAATTTTTCTACCTTCAGCTAAAATGTCGTTACGACCACTTAGTTCTGCATTTACGCCTAATTTACCAAGCGCTTTCGTTACAGGCTCTGTGAATTTTTTGAAGTTGCTGAAACTGTCTCCATCATCTTTCGTAATAAAGCTGAAGTTTAAGTTTCCTAAATCGTGATATACTGCGCCTCCGCCTGATAGACGACGAACGACATGAATACCTTTTTCTTTTACGTAATCAGCATTAATTTCTTCTACTGTGTTTTGGTTTTTACCAATGATAATAGAAGGTTCGTTAATGTAGAACAGTAAATATGTTTCGTTAATATCTAAATTCTTCACACAATATTCTTCAATTGCTAAGTTTATTCTAGGATCTGTAATCCCTTTATTATCAATAAATAACATCGTATCACCTCATGAATTCCATACGTAGCCACTATGCGCTAGCGTAATATGGCCACTGAAAATTTGTTTTGCTTCTGTTACTAAATCAGATGTGTTGCCTGTATGCGGTAAGTGCGTTAATAAAAGTTCTTTTACATTTGCATCTTTTGCAATACTTGCCACTTCTGTACTATTCATATGCCCTGCTTTTGCAGCCTCTTGATGTGCATACATATTACACTCACAAATGAAAAGATCAGCATCTTTTGTGAATGGAATGAATTCAGGAATATAACTGGAATCTGCGCTATATACTACAGCGTCACTACCAGCTGTAATACGCATCGCAAAGCATGTAACAGGATGAACAGTTTTTAAGAATGAAATCGAGAACGGTCCAACTTGAAGTGTTTCTTCTGGGTTGTACGCGATTCCTTTCGTATGTGGTTCATGCGTTAAAGACTGGAATCCATTCTCGTCAAACGTATGACCGTATATTGGTAATTCCGGTAGTTGTCCCTTTGTCGCACTCGTAATTAATCTCGCATATTGCAATACCCCAATGTCTGCAACATGATCGTGATGATAATGCGAAAGTACAACTGCATCTATATCAGATGGTGTTATATATTTTTGAAGCTGTGCTAGTACACCACTACCACAGTCGACAAGTAAACGAAAACCATCGTGTTCAAACAAATACCCCGACGTTGCTTCTCCCGCTTCTGGAAAGCCGCCCCAAAAGCCGACAACAGTCATTTTCATATGTATCCATCCTTTCTAAAACCGAGTAGGAATGCATGTTTCACTTACATCCTACATTGTTAACTATAATCCATTTCCTAAACTTTTTCATTAATTTTCATTTTGTTATAAAACAGTTGTTGACTTTTATTTTTTGTACTAATACAATGATAGTAAGAAATGGAAATGGAGGGATTGACATGATCGATCAACCAATGGAGTTTTTCAGAAATTTACCAACAAAAACTTGTGCACATTGCGGGAAAGAAATTGATGAGCAGCACGAAGCATACCATAACAAATGTGATGACTGCGTTCACGAAGAATAGTAGTTTATGAACATAAAAAAACCTAGCAGACATAGTCTACTAGGCTAATAACATCGTATTCTTCTTCATCGTTGAACCTTTCACCAAGAGCTCCAGTTCAAACTCATATAATTCTTTTTGTCGATAATTTTTCGTATGGATTTTATCCATCATGAGGTCGACAACTTTTCGGGCCATCTCATCGATTGGCTGTTCAATTGTCGTAATACCTGGCTCTGTAATCTGTGATAATATTTGATTATCAAAACCGATAACAGCGAGATCATCTGGAATGCTCCAGTCATGGCGTTTTGCCTCTGAAATGATTCCAGCTGCAACCTCGTCGCCTCCTGCCAAAATCGCGGTAGGATTTTTTTTGTCCTTTAATACTTCATGAAATATTCTCTTTCCATCATCCCAAGAGAAAGCGTTTTCAAGAAAATCGATCGCTTCTACTTGGCGGCTCTTCTCCGTTATGGCACGTAAAAAGCCCATTTTTCGCTGTTGGCTAACCGCTTTGGTTTCGTTTCCACGGCAAAAAATAAGATTACGATATCCTTGTTCTAACACATGCTTAGCAGCTATGTATGCTCCTTGTGCATGATCAAACTTCACTGTCGGAACATTTGCTTCCTCAATATATTCATTACATAACACGATTGGACCGTGCTGTAAGTATGGCTCTACATCTTCCCACGGATTTTCTAGTGAACATAGAATAATCCCATCTACTTGTTTCGTAGATAATAATTGTAAATACTCCATCTCTTTTTCCGGTAAATATCTTGTTTGACAAATAATCAGTTTATATTTATGTTCAGAAGCAGCAATCTCGATTGCTTCAATAAATCGACTGAAGAAAGGATTTGTAATCCTTGGAACTAGCACCGCAATTGTTTCCGTCTTTTGTTTACGAAGCCTTCTCGCCGCAGAATTAGGAACGAAACCTAAATGCTTCATTGCTAATTGAACCCTTTTTTTCTTCTCATCTGAAACATATGGATGATTATTGATTACCCTAGAAACCGTTGTCCTTGATAACCCCGCTAATTTCGCCACGTCCTCTATAGTCGACACGAAATTCTCCCCCTTTGCATGAAAACGTTTTCTTAAACTGATTATATAGTATATTATTGGAAACTGCAATATCGGTTGTTATGATTTTACTATATTAATATTATACATAGGGAAAAGTATGTTAATGGGAGGGAAATTTATATTAGTTTTAGAAGTTTACAGGAGGCATATTTATTAAAGATAAAAGGAGATATTTCATGAATCGGACGGATCGTTTATTAGCTATATTAATTGAGTTACAAAGAAGACAAACTGTTACAGCACAAAGCTTAGCAGAAAAATTTGAGACAAGTATAAGAACGATTTATCGAGACATGGATGCACTTAGTGAATCTGGCGTCCCACTTTTCGCCATGCCCGGCCACGGCTACTCATTAATGGATGGTTATTTCCTACCACCCATTCAACTTACGCCTGAAGAGGCTGTTACTCTTTTATTAGGCGGTGATTATATCGAGAAAACTTTCACTTCTTCTTTTTCTGTACATGCACGATCAGCAAAAGAGAAACTTGAGGTTATCCTACCTACTGATCAACAAAAGAAAGCCCAGGAATTACGAGGAACTTTTCGTTTCCTTTCTC
Source organism: Bacillus sp. M5A3_1b (assembly GCF_053345335.1). Classification (NCBI taxonomy): domain Bacteria; kingdom Bacillati; phylum Bacillota; class Bacilli; order Caryophanales; family Bacillaceae; genus Bacillus; species Bacillus sp. M5A3_1b. The sequence continues at coordinate 645,310 of NZ_JBKEZY010000002.1, forward strand.
CTATATTTTCACATCAGCAATCTGAACAAGAGAAGCTGGAAAATCAAATTTTCTTATTGCAAGAAGCTATTCAAAAAGAACAGGCTATCTCTTTTTCTTATCTGAAACCGAGAGAAACTACAAAAATAAAACGGACCGTTCATCCTTACGGCTTAGTCAATATTTCAGGGATTTGGTACATCGTTGCCCATTGTTTACTTCGAAAACAAATACGTAATTTCCGTTTAGATCGAATGGATGGACTACAACAAGAACAAGAATTCTTTACAAAACCCGAAGACTTTTCTTTGCAAAAATATCAGCCTGAAAGCAACCGTACTGTGATGATTCATTTATTATTCCCAGCCCATATTGCACATAAAATTATTGAATCACGATACTTCTTTATAGATTCATACGAGCATAGAGAAAATGGTTTTCACGTCTTTTTGAAATCAAGAAACATAGACGAAGTATTTCAATGGGTATTAAGTTGGGGAAGCCAAGTGCAAGTACTTGAGCCAAAAATTCTTTCTGAGAAAATCCGTGACGAAGCAAAAAAAATGTTACAACTTTAATTATTGCATTTCACTACTGACATAATGTTGTCAGCATTACTTCTTTATAGTAGGAAGTAACAAATACATTTTCATAAAAAGGAGTTAGTGATATGAAAAAATTTGAAGAGTTAGCAACGTACTACATAGAGGAATTAGAAAAGTACTCTATAGAACAATTTAGGATGAAGCCTTCTCATGAGGAATGGTCTCTCGGTCAAATGTATAATCACTTAATTTCAGCTACACGCATGCAGTTAAATGCAATCGTGAAATGCAGAACTGAAGCGCCTTCTGCAACTAACAAAAAAACGGATATGGGCGAAAAGGTATATATGATGGGAGCTTTCCCAGACATAAAAATCAAATTACCAGATCTTCCTGGATATACGCCTGAAAACCCAGCTAATAAAGAAGACGTACAGAAACAGCTTCTAGAATTAATTACAATTGTAAAAAACATAGAGCCAACACTTTCTTCTATCCCAAGTAATTGTAAAGTCGAACATCCCGGGCTTGGTTACTTACATGCAGCAGAATGGTTCCAGCTTATTTCTATGCATTTTGCACATCATCTGCGCCAGAAAGAGCGATTAGAACTTAAGGTTTGTTGTATGTAAGCACTTCTACTAAAAAGAGACTGCCAATATTGGCAGTCTTATCACTAAAATATGCAACGTCTATATGATGACTCATAAAGTCTCACTTACTATCAATAGAAAACTCCTTTATTTTATTCAAGATAAAGCCCCATCAATACGTCATCTCCATACGATCCATCTTCATATTTAATTTGCTTTTTTTGTCTTCCTTCTTCTACAAATCCCATACGTTTGTACACCTTAATCGCTCTATCATTAACAGAAACTACGCCTAAACAAATTTTCTCTAAACCTTTCTGCTCTTTAGCCCAACTAATAAGAAATTCAATTAGTTTCGTACCAATGCCTTGATTACAGTACGCCTCCCTAATCCCCATTCCCATTGTACCTGCATGTCGTAAGCGTTCTAGTTCATATCGATTGAAAATTAAAAAGCCAACCACTTTTTTATCTACTTCATAAACTATGTAAAGATTACCTTTTTCATTAATTTTCCGTATCTTTTCTCTTTCTGCATTCATATCATTTGGTAATTTCTTTGGAGATACTATGAAAAACTTTGTAGTAGTTTCCGATAATATAATTTCTTTTCTAATATCTATAATTGATTCTGCATCAACCTCTTTTGCTAACCGTATCATTGAATCACCTCGTACTTTTTCTTTTTAAAAATAATATTACAACTATAAAACGCTCAATATGCAATATTACATATTGAGAATCTTTTTACTCTTGATACAATATTCGTATATCAAGATAAAAGGAATGTATACAATGAATCCAATCTTAACAGCTGCAAAACAACTATTACATAAAGACGAAGTTATTATATCTACTTTAAATTGTTCACTTACTGGCTATATGATTACGCATAAAGTTCCGCATCCAGGCATGCTACTGGCTACTGATAGAAGGCTTCTCTTTTATGGAAGGTCTAAAAATACATTCATTGCCGAATTCGAGTATAAAAAAATTGTATCTATAGAAACGAAGAAAAGAATCTTTGATAAAAAAATAATATTTTACTATGAAGATGAATATATAACGTTGGGATACATTACAAGTTTAAATATTGAAGAGTTCTTAGACTTACTAAAAAAAAATGCACAACTAGCTTAAACTCGTAATCAGTGGGGATTTCCCCGCTGATTCATTATTTTAACTCCTCCCACTTCGCCCAAACCTCTCTCCCATTTATATGGTACATATTATCCTCTCGATCCATAAATCCGTGCACAATAAACTCACGTCTAATCGTACAGAAATCATCGTGATATTGTTTTATAAATGTATTAATTTCTTTTTCCGTATATTGATTTTCAGCATTTAATTTGCTAATTAAATGCTCTAACAATACTAGTTTTTTCTTCTTTTGACCTGGAATCGATTTTAGACGGTCCTCTTTATCGAAAAAGTTACGAATCGTCGTATCTCTGTATTTCATTTCACTTTCGGTCATTTTGTTATCCTCCATCGGTTTTTATGCCATGAAACTTTATTATTTGTCCTTACTATTCTTCTTCTTCATTCTTTTACTTATAACATCCATAAGGTAATACCCGCTAATTAGCACATAGTAAACTAAAAGTATTCCTAGTGCATCTTTTATATTTATATATTTTTCTTTATGAAACAAGATAGGTGAAAGGGCGTAAACAAGAAAGATGATTAGCGGATTTACGATAAAATAATAAGTAAGATTTCCTTTCATCATATCAACTCCTATGTAATATACTTCTGTTCAAATCGTTGCAATTCCTGTCCTTTTATTTAGCCCTACATTAAAATAAAAAAGCACCGAAAAGGTGCTTTTTTCTATGCTTCAACCGATTGGTTTTCCGCAATATTTCTAAATTGTCGTTTGTGCATCCAAGTTAAGGATGCGATTGTTCCAAGTGATAATACCACGATGAAAATCATGAGTATTCCTACGTTTTGCCACATGAAGTTAAAGTCTCCACTTGATACGACTGCTTTCAATCCTGATACAGAGTATGTCATCGGTAACCAAGCATTGAATGGTTGTAAAAACTTCGGAATCAATTCTAGCGGGAATGTTCCGGCACTTGTTGTAAGCTGAATAATTAATGTAATGATGGCGATGAAACGTCCTGCATCACCAAATGCTGTTACTAAACATTGAATTAATGCGATAAACGCTAAGCTTGTAACGATGCTAAAGAGTATGAAATACGGAATACTTTGTACTTCTACACCTAATCCGAATAGTAATATAACATCCGCTACTACCGCTTGAATAATACCGACTGATAGTAATACGCCGAACTTACTAATAAACCAACTAAATCCTGATTTCGGAACGCCAACTGTATCACGTAATGGATATACGATAGATAATAGTAATGCCCCAACAAATAAACCGAGTGATAAGAAATATGGTGTAAATCCAGTTCCGTAGTTTGGAACTTCCGCCATTTTCTCCGTCTTCACTTTTACAGGACTTGCAAACATATCATACGTTTTATCCGTCCCTTTCACTTCACCAGTTTTCTCTGCCCCTTCGCCAAGTTTCTTAGCAAGTTCACCGGAACCGTCGTTTACCTTTACGAGGCCATCCGTTACTTTCCCTGATCCGTCTGCTAGTTTATTTACGCCGTCGATTAGCTGGGCTGAGCCAGTTGACATTTTATTTAGACCACCATTTAGAGTACCTAAGCCAGTTGTTACTTGACCGGAGCCATCTGCTAATTGATTTACTCCACCTGTCATTTGGTTTGCTCCTACAGATAATGTACCTAAACCGCCTGTTACTTGGCTTGAGCCATCTGCTAATTGATTTACTCCACCCGCCATTTGGTTTGCTCCTGCGGATAATGTACCTAAACCGCCTGTCACTTGGCTTGAGCCATCTGCTAATTGATTTATCCCACCTGCCATTTGATTTGCTCCTGCAGATAATGTGTCTAAGCCGCCTGTTACTTTACCCGAGCCATCTGCTAATTGATTTATCGCATCAATTAATTGACCGGATTCGTTTTTAAATTTATTTGCGCCTTCTTTAGCAGTATTTAACTTCGCACCAAACCCTTGAAATTTTTCAACAAACCCTTTTTGTGCACTGGATAATTGATCAATACCAACAGTTAAAGATTTTAATTCTGCTGGATTTGGTAGTTTGCTTTGCCCATCACCTGTTTTTTGATCTATTTCACCTTTTAATTGTTTTACTTCTTCATTTAATTTATTTGTTCCACCCGCTACTCCAGCAGCTTTTTGCTGAACTGTCGCTGTATTTTTTACAGCACTTGTTATGAATGGTTGTAACTGCTCTTGATATTCTTTTGGTAAACTTTCAATTTGCTTTTGTAAATTCGCTACATCTTGCGCTGCATTTTTTGCATCTCCTGCTGTTGATTGCGTAAATTCATTTAACTGATTTACATTCGCCTCAGCTCCATCTATTTTCTCATTTACTGTATTCAATATAGAAGGGCCTTTCGACTGCATTTCCTCTAAGACTGCAGCAGACTTTTGTACGTTACTATTTAAATCTTGCAATCCCTTTTGAATTTCTTGAGACCATTTTTCTAATTGACTTTGCCCTTCAGCAAGTTTTCCCATACCATTTGATAGATCAGTTGTTCCTGTTTTTAATTCACCGGATTTACTTACTAATTGGTTCAAACCACCGGTCACTTTCTCAGATCCATCATGTAATTCACCAATTCCTTTTTGCATTTCACCCGTTTTACTATTTAACGTATTTAAACCGTCTGTTACTTTTCCAGAGCCATCTACTAATTTTCCGATACCTGTTTGCATCTCACTTGTTTTACTATTTAACGTATTTAAACCGTTCGTTACTTTTCCGGAACCGTCTAATAATTTCCCGATACCTATCTGCATTTCACCTGTTTTGCTATTTAGCGTATTTAAACCATTTGTTACTTTGCCTGACCCATCTACTAATTTATTAGATCCATCTGCTAATTTCTGAACTCCATCCTTCATCTCTCCAGACTTCCCTTGAAGTGTATGAAGGCCATCTGTCACTTTACTTGAACCATCATGCAGCTCACTTGATCCGTCGTGTAGTTTGTTTGCTCCTTCCTCCCCATCTGCTAATCCTTTTGAGACGTCTTGAATGGAATCAAACATTTTCTCTGCATATGTTTTCGTTAACGTACTTGATACTTCACCTTTAATTTTTTCAATGGCTGTTCCGCCAATTTGTGAAGATAAGAAATTTAAGCTTTCGTTCGGAATGTATTCTAAGTTTAATGGTTTTGGATCATCTTTTAATAACGTTGTAGCGTTACTTGAGAAGTTATCTGGAATGCGTACTAACATGTAATACTTTCTGCCTTCCATTCCTTTTTTCGCTTCTTTTTCACTTACAAATTCCCATTTAAAACTCTTATTGTCTTTTAAATTATCAACGAGCCCTTTTCCGACCTCAATTGGTTTCCCATCAAATACTGCACCTTTATCTAAATTGACTACCGCAACTGGTAAATCATCTAACTGTTTATACGGATCCCAAAAGGCCCATAAAAACATACCCGCATATAAAATCGGTACGAATAAAACAGCGATAATTGGAATTAATATTTTTTTACTTTTTATAATTTGTGTGAACTCTTTACGAAGTAACTGATTTCCTTTCATCATTTCTCCCCCTTTTTAAAATGACCAAAATGTTCAATTGGTCATTTTTACCCAAACAAAAAGGCTATACTGATTCATACATATGCCTTATCCCCGAATTTATACTATGCAACTTTTTCTTCATATGAAGTGAATATTTCTATTATCCCTCCCTAAAATAAATATATGACCATTTTGTTCAAGTGGTCACTTTTTTATAATAATAAAAGGATTATCTTAGTTTGACAATCCTTTTAATAAATAAAGTTCAAATAATTCTGCAATTTTTTCTTTTTCTAGCGGTTCATGATTTTTTTCCCAATCAAAAATAAGCGATACGTATAAGCGAAGCATAATAAATGCTGTAATTTCTGGATCACATTTGCTAATCTCACCTTTTTCAATCGCAATCTTTAAATACGATTGAATGACAGAAACGATTTCCACATCTACTTGTTGCATCACTTCTTGTACTTCTTTCGTTCCCATATCACGCTCTTCTTGAATTAACTTAATCATGAGCTGATGTTCTTTTCTGAATTCTAATATGCTATATAATGCTCTATGTACATTTTCAAAAAATGAAACATCTGAACGAATTGCATTTTCTGCAACTTGCTTCATTTCTGTAATTAAATTAGAAATAATTTCGCCAAATAGCTCTTCTTTATTTTTGAAAAAAGTATAAATCGTTCCTTTTCCTACATTCGCTAACTTCGCTACTTGATCCATCGTTGTTGCTTTATAACCGAACGCTGAAAAAGACTTTGTTGCAGCTTCAATAATAGAACGTTTTCGATCTATCGCCACATCGTCACCTCCAAAAATGACCAATTGGATAATATAGTCAATCAGTACATCTTTGATATTACCACACGCTTACATTGTATACAAGTTCTCTTTTTTATTATTTCCAGCATAAAAAATTCCAGTCAAGTTATATATTACTGTCCATAGTGTATCAGAAGAAAAGAGAAAAGGAAAAGGTGTTCTTAAGATATACAATTAAACCTTACTTAACAACAACAAATTTCCCTTTTTTCAAATAATCAAATAAAAAAACAAGAAAATGTTTACATTTAATAGTAATATAGAAAATAGACAAGTTTATCAAAATAGTGGAGGCTTTTTCAGTCATGATGCGTGCGCTTCGTTTAAATATAAAGCAAGCTTTTTGTAGTCGTATTTCTTTAATTATTATGTTTAGTGGATTCGTTCTTATTTGTATTTATCACTATTACTATGTAATTCGTTATTTAGGAGACGCAGCGAGTGGACCTATTTCAACAGATATAAAATGGATCGGATTTCGCGACAATGAAATGGATGTTTATTTATTATTAATGCCAGTTATTGCGAGTTTCCCCTTTAGTACAAGTTACAATTCGGATAAGTCAGATGGTTTTAAACCGTTTGTGAGTAAGGGGATTTCTTTATTTCCTTATTCAGTAATGAAATATATCGTTACGTTTTTTTGCGGAGGATTTCTTTATACATTTCCATTCATCTTATCGTTATTATTTTGCAAATTAACCATTCCAGACGGAACACCTACGATTGGTTCAGGCATCATAAATGCTGATGGAATGTTCGCAAACCTATATTTCGATGCACCTCTCACTTACATTACTGTATATATCGGAATTAATTTCTTATTTGCAGGTTTAATGGCCCTTTTAGGACTTGCTGCATCTGTATGGTCACAAAAGGACTATATGGCAATTCTCTTTCCATTCGCAGTTGCCTCCATTCCGTACGTCCTGCTAAATACAATACTTCCTTCAATAGGCGGAGCACCTATTCATTTATATGATCCGAAACAACCATTGCAAGGCATGTCACCGTACATTTTAACGATGCAATGTGCTTTCTTCCTTCTCGTTAGCTTATTCATGTATATACAAGGAGTAAAGCGGGATAGAAAAAAATATAGAAGAAGACTGCAAAAAAGAGATCGGTGTAGAAAAGCGTTTCAAGCAATTTCAGACTAAATGATTGAATGAATAAGAGCGTAATTCCCTAAGTTAGTTTAGGGAATTACGCTCTTATTCTCATTTACATTTATCAATCTTATAATCATCTCCCCTTTACGGCGTACCTGCCAATCCCCATAAAATAACGACCGCCGCAAAATAAATCGCTTTAATACCTACAACTGAACATAATAAAATAATTGCATATGTACTTAATTCTCTTCTTGCACCTATTAAAGTAAAAATGACTGCCAAACTAAACGTTACATAGGACGATGCTGTATGTATTAAGTTATATGTAATATCCAAATTTTGAGTAAGTCCTGTTACCTCCGCTACAAATTGGAGCATGACGATTGTACTAAAAAAAATCGCAAGCTGATTTATTAATTTTCCATTTAACCACGCTTGCATCTTTAACCTCCTCATTGTAAAAAGCTGAATTTTCAATTAATTTTAACATGATTTTTACAGAAAAAGAACGCTCAGTATATCTCTAAGCGTTCTTTCATGACTATTTAAGAAGCTTTCTTCAAGTCAATTTGAGCAAGTACTGGGTCGTGGTCACTTACACGTCCATGTTCTTTCATAATGTTTGAGTTTAAGTGTACTGGGTCTACAATTGTGTGTGGTGCGATGTTGTTTGTTACTAAAATATGATCTAACACTTGTGCATTTCCTTCATGAATGTACGTGTAGCGGTTCTCTTTCGGCACTGTGTTTAACATATTTTTTAAGTTTGTTCCTTCTAGTGCTTTTAGTGGTTTAGCGAACTCAAAATCGTTCATATCCCCTAACACAACAACTGGTGCATTCGTGTTCTTTTTCTGAATTCCTTGTACGAATTGATTTACTTCTTGCGCTAACTGAATTCGTTTTTCTTCACTCTTTAATACGAGCGGCTGCACTTTTCCAAATGGCGTTGCATCTCCTATTTTTGAGTTTAAGTGATTTGCAACGACAACAACGTTTTGTCCTTGGAATGTAAATTCTGCTGCAAGCGGTTTACGTGTACTTTCAAATAATGAACTTTCGTCTCCAATACGAACGACATTTTTATCAAGTAACTTCGGTACTGCTGCTAATTTCACGCGTGATGGGTTGTAGAAGAAACCGACGCGAATATTCGCTCCTGGTGCTCCCCCGTCTAGATTATTGTTCGGAGCAATTTCTACATACTCATACTTCGGTCCACGAATTTCTAAAACCGCATCAATGATACGTTTTGCGCTTAACGAAGCATCTGTTGTACCGTCATTAATCGTTCCGTTATTATCTTGCATTTCCTCTACACCGATAATATCTGGCATTTTTAAGTTGTATTTAATAGAATACGCTAACGCTTTTACCTTTTCGTCTGTTGTTTCTTTTTTATTCGCCGAGAAGTTTTCAATGTTATATGTAGCAACTGTTAACTTATCAAGACGAGGCTGAATATTCGCCCCTACTTGCTTAAATCCACCGTCCACTACAGATGGTAATTCCGTTATTGGTGCAATGCGGAACGCACCGTAATCATATCCGACTACCCCTGTTATATCTCCAGTGAAAGTATCTCCTACTTTCGCTACATAATCACGAGGGACTTTTACAGAAAGACGCTCTGGGTTTAATTGATTTTCATCTAATACAGGTGTGCCGTATTTCGTTACGACTTTATTTCCGCCATTTTCTACTGTTACATATAAATTTCCGTTTTTCTGAGGTGCAATAATTTTTGGCGTTGGCATCGTAACGCGCATACCTTCTATACTTTCATAAAAGTCGATTGCATCTTCATTTGGATCAAATAAACCGAATGCATCATTATCGATAATTTGATCAGGGATTTTCACACCGTTTTCTCCAAGTACAATCGGTGCTGGTAAAGGTTGATCTTTTGCGATTACAGCAACGCGGCTCGCTTTAATTTCCGTCGTCGTTAAATCTGTGTCAAACCTTTCTGCATACCCAGGTCCAACATATTCTTCTACTTCTCCATCAATTTGAATAAGATCTCCTACCGCTACATTCGCATCTTTTTTGTATACATACATACCTTCTGACGTAGCTGGATCATTATCCGGCTGGTTATCTTCTATATAAAAACCATTTTTATCAAGTGCTGTTACAACGCCTTCCACATTGTATACTTTCTTCCCTTTGTAAGGAGAAATATGTGATTTTCCTTGAATATCATGAATACGAACTGGTTCATTATTTACGATAATAAATGAAAATGTTGAAATCGCTGAAGAAGTAAGCCCTTCTTTCTCTGCGATTGCTTTAATCACACTATTTTCATTCACTACAATTTGTCCGTTATAACGAACACTCTTATTTGTAGGGTTAGAGCCATCTAACGTATAGTAGATTGTTGCTCCTTCTGTATTCGTTGTTAATGTTACCGCTGTGCCCTTCGCAACTTCTCCGCTACCAGGCGAAGATACTACATCGCTAACACGGTTTTGTCCTTCCCCTTGAAACTTATGAGACGTTACCGATTTTAAACCTGGGCTACTAAAATATAATTCAAGCGTCCCTGTTAAACTAACTTTCTTCCCGATATTTTCAGGATGATCTTTCACGTTTACTGCCGCTCTCACATCACCTTTCGGCAACTGAACAGGCATGATTTTGTCTGGATTCGTCTCATTTGGCGAATCTGCAATTGCTACGTTTGTATCATCAAACTTAGCCGGATCTTTCGTGTATTTAGAAGGACTTTGCGTATATCCAACGATGTATCCTTCCACTGTCCCCTTCGTTTTCCCTTGCTGTTTAAATACTTGAATTGCTTTTTCTACTGACATAGAAGTATTTTCTTCTGCTTGTACTAAAGTTCCAGTAAATGAAAGCAATAGTATGAATGATAAAAAGACACTTAACAATTTCTTCACAGCCATTTTCCTCTCCCTATTTCATATTTTCTCAGCATTTCTATCATATCAAATGATTCGTTATATAGAATGGTATTTCGACAAGTTTTACAAAAAATTTATTTAATTTACAAGCTTTCAAACTATAATACAAAATAATAATTTTACACCTTCTACAAATGCGCTCTATAATGTTAGAGAGAGAAAACAGAAAATATCGAAATTTCATTGGCATGTAAAATGGATTCATTTGAATAGGAGTGATTGGATGGAAGTGCAAACAGAAACATACCGCGCAGCTATGAATGGCACATTAGAACGTCATTTTTCAGATATGATTGCCGTTATACCAACTAGAATTACGATTGAACAGTTAAAACAGCGGCTAGAGACTATCTCTACTAAAGTGGATGAATTAAAAATTATTTACAGTGATGAGACAAGCCTTATTGTTGAGTTACATATGGATGAAACAATCATACCGTATGAACTGCATATTGATGAAACGAGCGATCCAGAAGAATATAAAATGTACAATAGACAAGATTCTACAATCGTAGATCGTAATTTTGAAGATGCTGCTTATGGCACTGAAATTTTCGCTCGTACGCTATTTGTAGGCGATGTGCTGGACTGCTTTTTCCAGCAGTTACAGTTTTTATGGAACCTCGCTCCAGATTTGTTATTTGTAATCGATTCAAGTGCAGCAATGAAAGTAATATCTAGAAGCTATATTGAATATCACGTTGAAAATGAATTATTACCTGACATTCCTGACTTGTATGTTATTCATTCTGTTTATGAAGACGATAAAGAAGGTGAGCCTACGCAATATTGGTTTCATACACATGGCCTTTTAAGAGCAGGCGTAACAGAAATAGAATTAATTATTCCAAATCGCATTTCATCCTACTACGGCATTGGTGATCTCTTTCAAACATTTGCTAATAATGCCGTTGAGAATGGACAAGTCCCTATGAATGAGCCTATCGTGATCGCGCATAGTCAGCAAGGTTCTATCCATACAGTAGCTGTTCCGTGGGAAAAGGGATTATCTTATATTGGGCATAAAACGAGTATGGATCAATTGTCTTCAATCGAGGATGAAGAAGTGAAACTACAACCAATAGATGCACAAAACATATTCTTAGGCGGCATGGATGACCGAGATGAATACCATCAATCTCCATCCGTTCTCTTATTCCAATTTAATACTTCAGAAGAATGTATCGAAAGCTTTTTCAAAGAACATGAGGAAGCTACAGGGCTTATGTTCTATAAAACAAATAGTGAAACCGATCGTATGGCTTATAATGCAAAGAATACTTTCGGGTATTTCAGCAACATTTTTCACATTGAACAATCAAATGAAGATTTTCGTTTCCTCGCTAAGTTTGGTGTCTCCTACGAAGAGGGAAAAAGTGAACATATGTGGTTTGAAATGCAAAACATTACGGAAGACTTCATTCAAGGAATACTCATTAATGAACCATATTTTATAGAAAATATGAGTGAGGGAAATAGTTATCAGTTAGAGTTTGAAAACTTAACAGAATGGGTTATTTATGCGGGAGATGCCGTTATAAAGCCAAATAATTTATATATATTTATTGGCGAATAAGTATTTTATATAACAAACGAAACGCCTTCAATATGATTGAAGGCGTTTCTTATATTTTATTGTGCGAGTAATTCCGTCTCCATTACTTTTTCCAAATGAGATAGTACACGCTTTGCGGCTTTCTCACCTTGATCAATACAGTCCGGAAGACCAGAACCAGCGTAGGAACTACCTGCCAAGTATATACCTGGCAACTCTTTTTCCATAAATGTTGTGAGTTTCTTCATTCGCTCGTTATGGCCTACTGTATATTGGGGCATCGCTTCTTTCCAGCGACTTACGACTGTAAACTCAGGATCCTCTGTAATATCCATCGTCTTTCGTAAGTCTTCTAGTACAAGCTGAACGAGTTCCTCTTCTGTTTGTTCTACAACCGCTTCATCACCAGCTCGTCCAACGTAACACCTAAGAAGCGTTTTTCCTTCTGGTGTTGTATGTGGCCATTTTTTATGTGTCCACGTACATGCTGTAATTGTGTAGTCGCTATTTCGAGATACGACAAACCCTGTGCCGTCAATATCGCGCTGAATGGCTGATTGCGGGAAAGCCATTGCCACATTTGCAACTGATGTAGACGGAATATTGCGGAAGAAACGAAACTGCTTGTACTGTGCAAACATAGATGGCAATACTTTATGTGAGCTTGCCACTACGACCGCGTCCGCTTCTATTTCTTTTCCGTTACTAAGAGTAATCGTGTAAACATCACCAAGTTTTGCAACTTTTTCAATGCGAGTTCCCTTTATTATCGTACCTTCATGTATCTTCGCTTCGAGAGATTCTACTATAGATTCTAAACCTGTTTTCACTGTTTGGAAGATTCCCTTTTTCGGTTCAGATTTCTCTTTTTTCAGAGCAAGCGTACGCATACCGAGTGAAATACTGCGATGTTTCTGCTCAATTTGATACATTTGCGGGAATGTTGACATTAAGCTCATTTCATCGATATCCCCTGCATAAATACCCGATAGTAATGGTTCTATTAAATTTTCAACCACTTCGTTGCCGAGGCGATGTCTGAAAAAATGCCCGAGTGATTGGTCAGATACTGGCTTTGACCTGGGCATTAACAGATCAAAACCAGCTCTTAGTTTACCAATTGGGGAGAACAGCCTGGAAAATAGAAACGGCGTAATTTGCGTTGGAATTCCCATCATCGATCCGCTCGGCATTTTATGTAACCGATTGTTTACGAGGATAAATGATTGACCGGCCTTATTATTTACAAGTTCATCACCAAGACCTAATTCTCGCGCCAGTATAGAGGCACTTTCTTTTCGTGCTAAGAAAGAATCCGGTCCGCGTTCAATTGTAAATCCATCTTTTCGAACGGTTTGAATTTTCCCACCAAGTTTACCAGATGCTTCTATAAGTAATGTATCGATCGGCAAGTTCTTGTCATGAATATCTTTTTGTAAGTTATACATTGTTGTTAATCCTGTGATGCCACCGCCGATGATTACAACTTTTTTCCTCAAGCATGCTCCCCCTTTCTTTTTACAATACAGATTCTTTTTTCTTTAATACAACATCTGTTAAGCAATCAATAAATGCGTCCGATGCATTTGGCATTTCTGGACGATAATATTTTGCGCCAATTTCATCTGTTACAACTTTACACTCAAAGTCATTGTCATATAAAACTTCTAAATGTTCCGCAACAAATCCAACTGGTGCATATACGAATGAAGTATAACTGTACTTTTCATTTAATTCTCTCGTTAAATCTTGTACATCTGGACCAATCCAAGGATCTGGTGTGTTTCCTGCACTTTGCCAACCTACTGCATAGTTTGCTACTTCCGCTCCGCGCGCGATATAATCCGCCGTTTCATTTAATTGATCTGGATATGGATCGCCAAGCGCGATAATTTTTTCTGGTAAGCTATGTGCAGATACGATTAATACTGCTTTTTCACGCTCTGCTTCTGACATACCGTTATATATACCTTTCACTGCATCAACCCAGTACTGGATGAATTTCGGTTCTTTATACCAGCTATCAATGCCGTGAATTGTTAAGTTTCCAAGTTTCTCAGCTTCTTCTTGTGCTCGTCCTACATACGATTTCACGCTAAATGTAGAATAGTGTGGCGCAAGAACAAGTGCGATTGCATCTTGTATACCGTCGTTATGCATATCTTTCACTGCATCTTCAATGAACGGTTCGATATGTTTTAAGCCAAGATACATATGGTACTCTACTTCATCTTGTACTTCATTTAAACGCTGTTCTAACTTTTTAGCTTGCTCTAATGTAATAGTAGCTAAAGGAGAAATACCACCAATTGCACGGTAACGCTCTGTTAGATCCTCTAGCATTTCAGGACTTGGCTTTCTTCCTCTACGAATATGTGTATAGTAACGTTCAATATCTTCTTCTTTATATGGCGTTCCGTATGCCATTACAAGCAAACCAATTTTCTTTTTCATACAGCAATGCTCCTTTACTTCGCTAACTGCCCTTTAGAGTATTCATGAATAAATGTAGTTAAACGTTTTAATGTATCTGGATTTACTTCTGGGAATACACCGTGTCCTAAGTTAAAGATATAACCAGGCTGTTTCATCCCTTGATCTAAAATACCTTTTACATGTTCTTCAATAACAGACCATGGTGCAAGTAAGAATGAAGGGTCCATATTACCTTGTACCGCCTTATGAACGCCGCGTGCACGCGCCTCTTCGATCGGTAAGCGCCAATCTAAACCTACTACATCAAGCGGTAAGTCGTGCCATTCATTTACTAAATGCGCAGCTCCTACGCCGTGCATAATCATCGGTACACCCATCGTACGAACTTCTGCAAAAATACGCTCCATTGCTGGTTTAATAAATATGCGGTAATCTGCTACATTTACTGTTCCAACCCAAGAATCGAAAATTTGAACAGCTTTTGCTCCTGCGTTAATTTGCGCTTTTAAATATGTAATAACCATATCTGCTAGCTTATCCATTAAAGCGAACCAAGCTTTCGGCTCTGCATACATGAACGCTTTCGTATTATGATAATTACGAGATGGACCGCCTTCAATCATATAGCTCGCTAATGTAAATGGAGCTCCTGAAAAACCGATTAACGGTACGTCTAACATTTCTGTCGTTAATAAACGAATCGTATCTAATATGTACGGTACGTCATCTTCTGGATTGATTTCCCCTAGTTTTTCTACGTCTTGTAAAGAACGAATTGGATTATCAATAACTGGGCCAATACCTGATTTAATTTCTACATCCACACCAATTGCAGGTAGTGGTGACATAATATCTTTATACAGAATTGCTGCGTCTACGTTATATTGATCCACTGGTAACTTTGTAACGTAAGCACATAACTCTGGATTGTGTGTAATTTCAAATAAAGAATACTTTTCTTTTATCTTTCTATATTCCGGCTGCGAACGACCTGCTTGACGCATATACCATGCTGGTACATAATCAGTACGTTCCCCCCTACATGCTTTTAAAAATGTCTCATTTATAGTTCTTACCAAGACCCTTGCTCCCTTCCTTGCCCATGCTTTTTCTCTAAATACGTTCTATTCCGATATTTATCTTTTTTTACTATACAGCTTGTAAAAACAAAATGCATAACATTATGTACGTTGTTCATGAAATTGACACAAACATTCGTAAAACCGCTTACTATTTTCACAACATTCTTATTATAGCACAGAGAAAAACTATGGTTTAGCTACTTTTGACTTTTCTCCTTCACGTTTCGTTTGTGTGTTATATGGTACAACGTAAAAACTCGGTTTTGAAAAGATGTTAACGAACTTTTCCTCATATTCTCCGGCACCATTTACAGTGCCTACATGCGTATGAACTCCGTTTTCCACTCTATAAATACGATACATAATTCTTTCATCTGGAAGTGGTGTCCAGCTTAATTTTGCTTTAAATAAACCGAAAGGGCTAAACGCTAATTTCATTTTCACATCTTCAATCTTGCGCAAACGAATCGGAGCACCGATTGTTTCCACACCTTCTGGTTTCATAAACTGCTCTTTCTGTTCTACATTTGCCTTCGTTAAAATTTTCTTAAACAATTTCGTTGCTGACGCACTTTCTCCTTGCAACTGATGCTCTTTATCTATGCGGTCATAACCAATCCAAACAGCACCTACTAAATTTGGTGTATAGCCGACGAACCACATATCTCTAGCTCCATTTTCGTCATTTGGCAAGGAAGTTGTACCTGTTTTCCCAGCTAACGCCCCGCTATATACACCGGCTTTCGCTGTCCCTTCCTTTACAACTCCTTCTAACATTTTCGTCATATACCACGCCGTTTGTTTCGAGAATATTTTCGTTTCTACTTTTGGCGATTCTCCAATAACTGCACCGTGTCTATTTAACACTTTATCAATAACGTGCGGCTCAATAATAGCACCATTTGCTAAAAACGCACGATACATTTTTACAAGATCAAATGGTGAAACACCATTTTTCAATCCGCCAAGCGCTGTACTTAACCCTGCGTCTGCAATATGAACATTTCCTTTCTCTAAATATTGCTTTCCTTCTTCTACCCCTAACTCATTTAATAAAGAAACTGCCGGCACATTTGCTGACTCTAAAATCGCATCGTACATCGTCATTTCTTTCGAATATGAATGGTTATAATTTCGAGGTTCATAGCCTTCAAATGAATTTCTTTCATTCGTCAATAAAGAATACGGATTATACTTTTTCGTTTCGAGTGCTGGTGCATAGACGATAAGTGGTTTTAGCACAGAACCGGGCTGTCTTTTTGCGAAAATACGATTAAAGCCTCTCGGGACGTACTTTCTTCCGCCAATCGCCGCTTTAATTCCGCCCGTACGATTATCCATTAATAAAAAAGCACCTTGCGTCCCCTCTTCTTTCCCAGGGAAATTCCTTGCATCTTGAAACTGGTTATACGCTACCTTTTGAATCTTTTCATCCATCGGTACGACAAACGTATATCCTCCGCGCAGTACTTCTTGATGAGACAATCCGTATAAACGAGCTGCTTCATCTATAACCATATCAATATACGGCATATATGCGAGTTCATTCTCATCTAAGTTTTTATAAAGAGCAATGGTCTTTCCTTGATAACGTACGCTATCTTCGGCAGTCAAATAGCCTTGTTTATGCATAAGTGACAATACGAGATCACGGCGCTCCTTACTCTTCTCTGGAGAGAAATACGGTGAATATCCATTTGGTGACTTCGGAAGACCTGCAAGCATCGCTCCTTCTTCTACTGTTAAATCTTCTACATTTTTATTAAAATACAACTTTGCTGCTGCTTGAATACCGTAAGCCCCATGCCCAAAATAAATATGATTCATATACATTTCAAGAATTTGTTGCTTCGTATATTTTTGCTCTAATTGAAGGGAAATTGCGACTTCCTTCAATTTACGCGTAACTGTTTTTTCACGAGTTAAAAAAACGTTTTTAGCGAGTTGCTGCGTAATCGTACTACCGCCTTCGACCTTCTCTCCAGCTAATGTATCTTTATAAAGAGCACGGAATATAGACGGATAATCAATTCCTTGATGCTCATAAAAACGAGAATCTTCCACCGCAATAAACGCCTGCTGGACATGCTTTGGAATTTGCTCGACTGGTACGAGATCTCTATTTTCTACATATAATTTCGTAATCTCTTTCCCTTTCTGGTCAACGATACGTGATGAAGAGTGGAAAACGAGCTGCTTTTCATCCATCATATAGCCACCAGCTAACACAATAAGTTTATAAAGTACAATCGCTAATACTAGCGTTGCGAATCCACCTAATAAAGTCCACTTTACTTTCTTCATACATCGGCCTTCTTTCCAAATGATGGTACATTTATTATTTGAAAAAGAAGTATCTTTATGTATATAATCTTCGAAGTTTTTTAAGAGAGTTGATATAATAGAAACAAACCATTAAGGGGGCATTAAAATGAAGGCTATTATTTCATACGAAACACCTCTAGAACAAGCACATTTCACTGCAAAAAATAATGAAAAAAATATGTTTTATAAAGAAAATACAGAAGAATCAGTAGAATCAGCGCTTCAATATGACGTACTAGACGCTGTTGGAGAATTTAAAGGACAACCTGGCTATATCGTTTGTAACAACATTTCTGTAACAGACGAAGGTCGCCCAGTATTTGAAAACCGTTTTAAAAACCGCGCAGGCCTTATTGAAAACGAACCCGGTTTCCAAGCAATCCGCGTTCTACGCCCATTAAGTAACGATACATATGTCATCTTAACGATGTGGGAAACAGAGCAAAACTTTAAAGATTGGACAGAATCACGTTCATTCGAAAACGCTCATAAAAAACGCCCTGCACAAGCGGAAGGACAAGCTCAGGCTCAGGTGCATCCACATGCAGAGCAGCAGAAAAGTATTTTCTCTCGTCCGTCATTTGTGACTACTTTTGATGTGTTAGTTTAAGGACTGTTGTACTGTGGTTTCTCCAAGGCTACGGTACATGAAATTATATGAGCGATTTTTCGAATATATCGGCGCAACTCGAAATATATCAGCGATTTTTCAGATATATCAGCGATTTTTCAGATATATCAGCGATTTTTGAAATATATCGACTTATCGACAAATCACGACATAAAAAAGGAAACACCGTTACGCACCGGTGTTTCCTTTTTCTTTATACCAATTATATATGAGAAGCGCGTCCTCTTTTCGCATATGCTTCACATTATACCTATGTCCCGCTACTGATACGGCAGCTGTACATAACTCGTCATTCTTTTGAAAATGCGACTGATTGTATCCTACCGCTTGAACGTGCCTTCTTCGCATGATCCCCGTATATTTCGCAAGACCACGGTATACCATGACTAACTGATTGTCTCGTATCATATATCCGCCACTTTTATACCGAGCGTATGCAAGCAACGTAAATATGATAAATAGTGGTATTAAAGTGAACAACGCAATATTTTGTTTGAAATATATACTCGTACCGATGATCGGCAGTGCGAGCACAGCACTTGTAATCCAGCCCATTATTACGTAACGACGTAATGCAGCCTTCGGTAAATGAACGATTTCCTCTTCCATTTCATACGGTAACTGCAAATATGTAAGTAACTGCTGGACATCTTTCTTTTTCATAAAAGGATGTAACATAACTTCATTTCCAGCTGCTTCTATACTTTGAATGACTTCCACTTCGACAGAGCAATAACCGAAAGGCTGGCGGAGAATTCCTTCTTTCACAGTAATCGCTTGAATGCGGTGTAGTTTTAAAACAAACTCTTTCTTATCAAATAACCCTTGTACGATGCGAATTTCATTTCCGTTTCGCTCTATTTTAAAGTTCGCATATTTTAACGCATAACCAGCTGTTGAAATGACCCACGAAACTGCCATTAAAATCGCGGCCATAACGATTAATTCATATACACCGTTATCCATCACATACGCTTCCACTTTATTTATGAGCCATTCTGGAAGAAATTGATTAAACTCTGTGTAAATAAGAAGTAATCCTGAAAACACTAATCCGAATCTACCAGACGTAATGGAAGCTGCTAAAATCTCTTTCATCGTTAACTGATAAATCGTCTTACTTTCTTCTGCCATGGGTACTTCTTCACTCGCAGCGCTTCTTTTTTTATTTAATAAAGCAATCAGTTCCTTCGCTTCCTCTTCTCTAATGCCAGCTAACATCACTTCTGGCTCACTACCCCCGCCGGCTACTTCAATATTTAATTTCGTCAATCCAAGCACTTGATAGATGATGTTAGAAGACGTACTAATATTTTGCACACGTTCTTTATTTAAGTAACTTTCTTTCTTAACGAACACACCGTGCTTAATATGTAAAATATTATTCTCAATCCAGTACACTTTGAAATACCATTTTATAGCTGAGAAAATTGCCATAATAAATAATATGGCCAAAAGAACAAGATGAAAGAAATACCAGGGTTCTACTTGACCATCTGATCGAAATAAAACAAGAAAAATAAAAGGCAATAAACCCGCAATTCGAATACCTAATAATATCGTGATCGGATGTTGCCTCTTATACATCCTCATCACTCACTTTCGCAAGTTCTCCAATTTGTCTTTTCAGCTGCTCTGCTTCTTCCTTCGTTAAACCTGGAATACTATGAGAAGTTGCTGCTGTGGAAATATGTAATTCTGCTAAATTATACTTTCTCATAATCGGGCCTTGTTCAATCGTTACGTGCTGCACACGAATCATCGGAATAAGTACGCGTTTTACAACGAACATTCCCTTTTGTATCTCAATCTCTTCTTCATTTAATCTGTAACTATAATAACGTTGACGTAAATTTGGAAACACGAAATAATCAAGCGGGATAAATGTAATAGCGCCTGTTACTAATAAGCCAAACAACCAGCCCCACCAGTTAAAATTGATCATAAAAAAGAAATACGCAATTACGACTGCTAGTATAACTGCCGCCCCAATTAAAGCGTGGATTCGCCACACTTTCAGCATATTAGAATGAATCTCCCTTTCTAACGGCTGCATCTCATCACTCCAATTATATAAATGTATTAATTATATATTAGTTGGTATATACATATTTGTAAAATTATAGTTTTCTACATCGTATCAATCATTTCCTTAAAATTCCCTTCATTAATCGAATACACTTGAAACTGAATGTAATCTATTTCATTTGTATTCGGACAGGCATATGGCAAAATGTTAAATTTAGAAGCAGATCTTCCTAACATATCTACAATCATTAGAGAAACGTCAATATATTCGAAGTCTACACGGAATACTACCACTTCTCCCGTAAATTCATAATCTTTAATCGCATCATAAGACTTATTCGCACTAATTAACATCACCTTGAATAGTTGGTTTAAATTTTCTGGTTTAAAATTAATCATATACGCAGCTGCTACTAAAAATATAGACAAATGTATATTCTTAGAGTATTCCTGCTTCTACGTGCCCTGCCTCGCTAATCACTTGCTACTACAGTTTGCTATGACACTCCACAGGCGTAAATTCCGATGTAGCCCACCGTACATATATACAATCTATTTACGTTAGTATTGTATATTTTTTTGCTTGTAAAAGGTTGATCGCTGCGTTCAAATCTCTATCCATTACATTGCCACATTCACATGTATATACTCGGTCAGATAGTTTTAAATCCGCTTTCTTTTGACTGCAACATGAGCATAGCTTTGACGATGGATAAAACCGGTCTACTTGACGTAATTCAATTCCATATTCCTCACATTTCGTCAAAAGCCACGTTTTAAAAGCAAAAAAAGACTGCTT
>NZ_JBKEZY010000020.1:0-28044 GCF_053345335.1 Bacillus sp. M5A3_1b
GAGCCAGGATCAAACTCTCCAATAAAGTTAGTTTGTCTAGCATCTAAAAATAAAAATTGACGTTTCACGTTGTTTGTTTCGTTCAGTTTTCAAAGAACTGCTTGGTCGCTCATTTGCGACTCCCTTATGTTAACATCTTCATCTTTCAATGTCAACTAAGTTTTTCATTTCGTTTGCCGCGTTCTGCGTTATTGCATCGGCGACTTGTCCTATATTACACCTCTAACCTACAATCGTCAACATGTTTTTCTAAAAAAATATAAAAAGGCTTATTTCTTTTAAAATAAGCCTTTTTTATCATATACCATTCTATTCATTTATTATTTTTCTATAATTGGTAACGAGACGATAAAATGAATAGTACCATCCTTATATTCAGCTCGAATACTACCACCTTGTAATTCAACAATACTTTTCGCAATTGCCAATCCAAGCCCCGATCCTTCTGTTACTCTACTTCGGGATTGATCTTTCTTATAAAAACGTTCAAACAAACTCCCTAGTTCTTCTCTCGTAAACTCTTCACTATGATTCGCAATTACAATTTGTATTTCCCGGCGCTGCCTCTGAAGAGAAACTTTTATCTCCCCATCATCTTTACTATACTTAATCGCGTTCATTAATAAATTATCAAATACACGAACCATCTTTTCCGAATCAACCGCTGCATAGGCACGTTCCTCAGGAAACTTCTTAACAAACGTAAGTCCATGCTCTTCTGCTTGCGGTACTAACTCTTCTATTAATTGCTCGAGTAACTCATTTATACAAACCTCTTGTTTTTCTAATATAACTTGCTCATTTGTTAACTTCGTATACTCAAATAAATCTTCTATTAAATTCTTTAACTGCTCCGACTTCGCAAAAGCAATTCTCGTATATTCATCATGTTGTTCTTTATTTTCATATTTAGAATCTCGAAGTAATCGTAAATAACCCATAATAGAAGTAAGTGGTGTACGTAAATCGTGAGATACATTCGTAATAAGCTCGTTCTTTTGCTTCTCTAATTTACGTTCCTTTTCTATATTATTCATAAGCTCTTCTGCCATATTATTAATATTCTCAGTTAAAGACGCAATTTCGTCCTCACCTTTCTTCTCAATACGATACGCTAAGTTACCTTTTTCTATTTCCTTTACACCTTGTGCCATCGCTTCAATCTGCTTCATCTTTCTCTTTGTTATATAGAAGAAAGAGAAAATAAATACGAGTACACCTATGAAAAATGGAAACGGCCCTTCTTGCGTATCATATCTCACTTCACCTCCCGGAATCCCACTAACAAACATGTATAAATTCTTATCTTCTATTGTAATAGGTACAAAAGCTATAAATTCTTTCCTTGTATTTTCAAATGCATCTTGGCCATTTGAATAGTTGATTGCAAATGATGCTGCATTACGAATTGTATTGTGCAAATCAATTTGTTCTTCTTGTGCCTGCTTCGTCTTATATACAACTTTGCCGCTCTCGTCAGTAACCAGTACTTTTAAAGCTCTAGATCCTCGTTCTAAATTTTGGTTCTCCATTTCGATCATATTGGATATAGCTTCTAATTTATTTTCATGAACCGAGCTATTTGCTGCTCTTTGAGCTTGGTGATTAATTTGTTCCATACCAGCTCGATAATCGATAGTCGCTTGACGATTCGCATTCTCAAAAAATGGCGCAGCTCCCTTTGCAAAAAAAAGCCCTAATAATGCACAAGCAGTAAACGCAGTAATAAGTTGAATTCGTATACTCCGTTTCACACTTCTCACTATCTTTCCAATTAATTCTCGAATTTTCCTAACATAAGTAACGGGATTAAATATCTTTTTCAATCTTATACCCCACTCCCCATACTGTTTTTATATATATTGGCTTCCTTGGATTCTCCTCAATCTTTTCACGCACTTTCCGAATATGAACCATTACCGTGTTATCCGACTGGAAAGATCTTTCGTTCCAAACCTTTTCATAAATTTGTTCCGCGCTAAAGACCATCCCCGGATTACGAGCCAGTAATTCTAAAATCGAAAATTCCCTCGGAGTCAGTTTCACTTCTTCTCCATCTACAATGACTGTATGGGTTGAGATGTTTATCTTCATCTCTCCAATTTCTAGCTCGTCCTCATTTTGAAGAGCAAAACCATTCATCTTCATATAACGACGTAACTGAGATTTAATTCTTGCGATTAACTCTAACGGATTAAATGGTTTCGTTACGTAATCATCTGCACCTGTTGTTAATCCTAAAATTTTATCCATATCTTGCGTTTTCGCCGAAAGCATAATAATAGGCATTTCTTTCGATTCTCTTACTTTCATACACATATGAATACCATCTACCTTTGGCATCATAATATCTAATACGACTAGATGTACTTCATTTTCTTCTAATAAACGTAACCCTTCTTCTCCGTCTCCTGCTTGCAACACTTTATATCCTTCATTCTTTAAATAGATTGTAATAAGATTTCGAATTTCTTTTTCATCATCTACGACAAGTATTGTTTCGTGCGCCACAATATCTCCCCCATCACTTTTTTAATCCCTAACTTCTATTATAGGAAAACTTCTGAAGAAAAACGCTCGGAAATCCTTAAGATTTTCTGAAGACGCAAAAAAGGTCTAGACTCCCCTTAAGTCTAGACCTTTCAAAAACCCCTTTTATTTACGAACGTAGATGAAATATAGTACGAATAAAACTCCCATAACATACATAATTGGATGAATCTCTTTACGACGACCACTTACTACCATTGTAATTGGATAGAAGATAAACCCGATTGCAATCCCTGTCGCAATACTATACGTAAGCGGCATTGAAATGATTGTAAAGAATGCTGGTACTGCAATCTCGAATTTCTTCCAATCAATTTCGCCTAAAGATGAAACCATCAAGATTCCTACAATAATTAATGCTGGCGCTGTTACAGCTGGTGTTACAACGCTTAATAATGGCGAGAAGAATAGTGCCAGCAAGAAGAATCCTGCTGTTACAACTGCTGTAAATCCAGAACGTCCACCCGCTGCTACCCCAGCAGAAGATTCAATGTAAGACGTTGTTGTTGATGTACCTAAGATTGCACCAATTACAGTTGCAATCGCATCTGCAAATAATGCTTTTCCTGCACGTGGTAATTTATTGTTCTTCATTAATCCAGCTTGATTCGCAACCGCTACAAGTGTACCTGCTGTATCAAAGAAATCGATGAAGAAGAACGTTATAATAACAATTACCATTTGAACAGTGAAAATGTCTCCGAAGTGCGTTAATGCCACACCGAACGTTGGTTCTAGACTCGGTATTGCTCCCACTACAGCTTTTGGAGTATCAATTAATCCTGTCGCTACTCCTAAGATTGCTGTAAGAATCATACCGTAGAACACTGCACCATTAACTTTCTTAATCATGAAGATGATTGTCGTAACAACCCCGAAGATTGCTAGTAACGTTGTGCCCTTTGTTAAATCCCCCAATCCAACAAGAACAGCATCATTTTTCACGATAATTCCAGCATTTTGGAATCCAAGAAAGGCAATGAACAATCCGATACCTGCCGCTACCGCAAACTTTAACTCTGTTGGAATTGCATTAATGATTTTTTCACGAATACCTGAAGCTGTAAGAATAATAAAGATAATACCTGACATTAACGTTCCAGCAATTGCTGTTTGCCACGGAATACCCATCGTTAACACTGCCGTATAAGCAAAGAACGCGTTAATTCCCATCCCCGGCGCCAAAGCAATCGGATACTTCGCGAAAATACCCATAATTAACGAACCAATTGCCGCTGCTAATGCTGTAGCAACGAATACTGCACCTGGATCCATTCCTGTACCTGCTGGTAACCCTTTAACATTTCCAAGTGACAGCGTAGCAGGATTGACAAATAATACATAAGCCATAGATAAAAATGTCGTTAAACCTGCTATGAACTCTGTTTTATAATTTGTACCGAGTTCATCAAACTGAAAATAGCGTTTCATCTTACGTTTCCCCCGTTATATGATTACTCGCCGTAATCTCCCTAGCCCTCTTTTATCTATTAAAAATAAAAAAGGCTTCCATTGCATATACATGGAAGCGTTCTATGAATAAAGATAAGATTCCCCTCACCTTTATAAAAACGCCTCGTAGTCAAGCCATTTACGGTAGCTAGGTAGAAACTTTCGGGCCATATCCCCGATATTATACGACGGCATAATATTCACTTTTTGTTTAAATTACATACTCATATTAACTCGGTGAAGTAGTTTTGTCAATTTAAAAACGAACATTTTTATAAACTTTTATATTTTCGTTCGTATTAATGACGAAAATATAAAAGATCCATCTACGCATGTGCAATAGATGGATCTTTTTTTATAATACTATTCCCACTCAATAGTTGCTGGTGGCTTACTTGTTATATCATACACGATACGGTTAACGTGTTTTACTTCGTTTACGATACGTACAGAGATTTTCTCTAATACGTCCCAAGGGATACGTGCCCAGTCAGCTGTCATACCGTCGATAGATGTTACTGCGCGGATACCTACTGTGTAATCGTAAGTACGCTCGTCACCCATAACACCTACGCTACGCATACCAGGAAGCGCAGTGAAGTATTGCCAAACTTCACGGTCTAAGCCCGCTTTAATAATTTCTTCACGTAAAATCGCATCAGATTCACGAACGATTTCTAATTTCTCTTCTGTGATTTCACCTAATACACGAATACCAAGACCAGGGCCTGGGAATGGTTGACGCCATACGATTTCATCAGGAATTCCTAGTTCTGATCCTAATACACGTACTTCATCTTTAAATAACGTGTTTAAAGGCTCGATTAATTTGAACTGCATGTCTTCTGGAAGACCACCAACATTATGGTGAGATTTAATTGTTTGTGCAGTTGCTGTACCACTTTCAACGATATCTGTGTAAAGTGTACCTTGTGCTAAGAAGTCCATACCTTGTAATTTAGAAGCTTCATCATCAAATACGTAAATGAATTCATTACCGATGATTTTACGTTTCTGTTCTGGATCTTCTACACCTTTTAACTTGTTCATGAAGCGTTCTTGTGCATCCACTTTAATAACGTTCATGTGGAAGCCTTCGCTGAATGTTTTCATAACGCCTTCAGCTTCACCTTTACGAAGTAAGCCGTGGTCAACGAAAATACATGTTAATTGATCGCCGATAGCTTTATGAATTAATACTGCTACAACAGAAGAGTCTACACCGCCGCTAAGTGCGCATAGTACTTTTTTGTCTCCAACAGTTTCACGGATTTTCTCTAATTCTACTTCGATAAAGTTCTCCATGTTCCATCCTTCAGAACAACCACATGCGCCGAATACGAAGTTTTTAATTAAATCGTTACCGTGCTCAGAGTGACGTACTTCTGGGTGGAATTGTACACCGTATAAGTTTTGCTCTTCATTGCTCATGCCAGCAATTGGACAAGACTCACTTGTTGCATCTACTACGAATCCTTCAGGTAAACCAGTTACTAAGTCACCATGACTCATCCATACAACTTGCTCTTCTGGAAGGTTCGTATATAATTTTGATTCGTTCTCTACTTTAAGAACAGCTTTTCCGTACTCACGGTGATTTGCACGTTCTACTTTACCACCGAAGTGTTGTGTCATAAGCTGCATACCGTAACAAATACCGAAGATCGGTAATCCTAGTTCAAAGATTTTTTCATCACAATGTAATGCGCCTTCACCGTATACACTATTTGGTCCACCAGAGAAGATAATCCCTTTTGGATTCATTGCTTTAATTTCTTCCGCAGTAATTGTATGTGGATGAAGTTCACTGTATACACCGAACTCACGAATTCGACGTGCTATTAACTGATTGTACTGACTCCCAAAATCTAAAACGATAATTGTATCATGCTGCTTCTTCAAAATAATCACCCCAACGTTAGTTCTCGTATATAAATATTTTCACCAATTTAGCGAAAAGCATTACCAATATAATAAAAAAAGCCAGTCCTCCGCCTCTAGTCTCATAACAAAGAAAAGGCAGGGGTCTGGCTTTATAAAGAAAGATAGTCTTCCGCTCTTTATAAATATAAGACACACTGCCTTCATAGTCAGGTTGTTTACGGTAACCCGGTAGAGACTCTCAAACCTTATCTTTGAGGATATATGAAGGATCGTTTTATATTATCTTCCTAGATTCTAACAATGAAGTGTCGGTATGGTCAAGAGAGAAAGCGACAAAATTCTACAGAAATTAATTTCTTTCCCACTAAAACACAAAAAACATTTCCATATAGAAATGTTTTTTGTGTTTTATCCTATTATTCAACTTTTTTCTGTTGTTTTCTACCCATTAATCGTGTAACACCATTTTTCATTACAAATACTCCGTATCCAACAAATAAAAAAATAACGGGCAAAATGTCAAAACGATACCTAGTTTGAACTTCGACAAACAAATGAATAACCATATATCCATCAAACAAAATATATAAAAGAGGATATATTGAATCATTTCTTCTATATAATGAAATGGTACCAAACGCAAATATACAACATGTAATATACATAAGCCTTTCATATTTTGTCAGCATTTGTTGTAAGTATGGTTTATTCAGTTCCCCCCACTCCAAAGCCCAACCAGGTGCATCATCAGGATTACTTCACATTTTTTCAACTTTCAATACAAGTAATTGACGAACTTTCCCTTTGTCCTTCAATCTGTCCTTGATCAAAGCAATGGAAGCATCATTTCTTTCCTTCCCAAGTTTAAATTGACTAAGGTAAACAACATCTGGCTGATTCCATCCACCAATCGAATCATAATTGAATCCCACAACAAATTTCCAATATGGCATTTGGTTCGACAATGGTTTTTTCGCTAATCCCGTGTTCATTAAGAAAATACTTACAATTTGCATCACTAGAAAATATACAATCACTATTCCCACTAATTTTTTTACGTAGTTAAACGTTTCTTTTTTTCTAAACGGAAGTATCTTATAAATTAATACATAAACAAAAACCGCCAATAAAAAGAAACTTCCTAACGGCCTCATAGTATTTCCAATGCTTAACAGTAACCCTGTTAAACCCCAACCATATTTAGTTGAAAAACCTTTTGTAATTAAAACATACAGTCCTAAAAAAAAGAAAAAGGTAGAAATATATTGATTTATTAATACAGAGCTATAGATAATATTAGGTATGTAAAACGCGTAAAATATTGCCGCAGTTCTCGCACTGTATTCATTAAAAATGGTTTTACCCATAAATAATCACGGCAGTACCTACGCTCCAAAAAATATTAAATAACTTCAATATAAACAGATGGTTACCAAAATTTTTTATTAACATAGCCTCATAATATGTGAATCCCAATTGGTATGTCCAACTCATATAGTATTCATCTGTAATAAATGCAAAATTACCCTTTACAGCTTGTTGAGCACTTTCATACATTACAGAAAAATCCGAGATAGGTACTGTTTTTTCAAAAATG
Source organism: Bacillus sp. M5A3_1b (assembly GCF_053345335.1). NCBI lineage: Bacteria > Bacillati > Bacillota > Bacilli > Caryophanales > Bacillaceae > Bacillus > Bacillus sp. M5A3_1b. The sequence goes on from NZ_JBKEZY010000020.1 coordinate 7,484, forward strand.
ATCCATAACAACCTAATTGCAAAGGCCGCAACTATGAGAATAAGCAAAAATTGATTAACTGTTAAAAAACGATTTGCTAAAAATGATATTATTCCGAGCACCAAAATAGTTGCTACTATCTCCAGAATTAACACAGCGACCGAGGAATAGGTAGATTTCTCTATTTGAAATGAATTATAAAGTGTAATGACAAACATCGCCAAACCACATACTACTAATATTTTCGAAAAAATGTTTCTACCCAAATTTTCTTTAATCTGCATTATATACCTCACTAACTAGGCTACCGCCATCTTCTCTCATAGACAATAAGAACTAGGAGACTTATTATATCGACTAAAAAATAAGAAAAATCCCTTTTGACTGTATCATAAATGTTAAAAGAATTATATATTCAATTGGAATTATATTGAATATTACCGTAATAAAAGAAACTTGAATATTCCCCTCCATATTATGTGAGTCAGTAGTAAAATAATACCCATTTTTCAATTTCATACTTTGACATCCTGGACAACTTTTATTCAACCCATGAGGGGATACAGTTTTTTTAAAAATATAATAAAATCATTTTGACACGTTGCCTAAAAGTGCTGATACTCAATAAACAAGAGGTTTTCAGGTTTTCAAAATGCAATTATCAGCAATTAATAGAAAGGTAGTAAAAAGAGAACTAGCAGACTACAAGTTGTGGGGGGGCATATAATAGCCCATCGAAATTTAACTCCTCGTGCAACATTCTAGTTTATGGAATTTGATAAGTTTGATTTCGATCTCTTAATTACGCACAACATAGCCATTTCTAAATCAATTAGATTTTTAAGCCATGCGAAACTTCTAAAGCTAATTGGTAATAGCATCGTAGTAAATGTTTTGGAACAATTCTTTATGGAAGTACATGAGATAAATAATCTTCTTTGCACACTACAACCTGGTTCTATTTAAGCTTAGACGCCTTCATTTCATATAAAATATAAAAGAGATGACTTATTTATCATCCATTCTCCTTATTTTGGGAAACTTTCAATCCTTGCTTTTTCAAGTAATTGCAAAATTTTTGCCGCTTGTTTATCCGACGGTACTTTACCTTCTTCAATTTCCATAGCCAGTTTTAAGAAACTCACATCCTGAGTATTCCAAATTTTTTCTCGGACACCCCAATTGTAAACTTCCTTCCAAAAAGCAGAACCATATTCATAAACTTGAAGTAAAGCATTCATTTGATTAGCCTTTTTTTGCTCCTTAACAGCACTGTCTTCTTGTGTAATCACGTATTTTTTATTAACCAACTGAGTAACAAATTCTTTTTCATATTCAAAATCTATCTCTTTCGCCATCGTCCAAGATATCTCACGTTTCGCCCATTCCGTAACATTTTCAACTGTACGATCCTCACGAGTCAAGTGTTGATACATTAGATATGACACTTTTTGAATTTGTTTTATCCATCCATAAGGTAAATCTTGATCTTTCCAAATTTGCTGAAAATCAATTGTTGATTCAGGGAAGTCTCTTTCAACTTTGTAAATAATTAATGATAGTGTATAAGCAACAATATTTGCTTTATAGCTATCATACCAATCTTGATTTCGTACAATATTATCTGCTTTTTTGAACAGGATACATAATGCAATTACTTTGCGATAGAATTCATCGTTTACAAAGTCAGAGTTCTTATCCCACTGTTTAATCATCCATTCACTAAATTTGTTAAAACTCATTTGAGATCCAGCGCTTGCGATATGTGGTTTTTGAAGATATATGTTATAGTATTTTGCTAGATCAATCTTTTTGAACATTTGACTCTTAGGATATCGCGATTCAAAATTCTTTTTAAAGGAATCTGTTGATTTATATGTTTCTTGTCTGTATTGTCCATTTGTACGTTCGTAATACCATGATTTTCCAAATTGGATTCCTCCTACCGCTGGCGCATGGATCCTTCTTGAAAGCTCTTCAACTTTTATATGGAATGGATGGTTAGATGCTAGATCAGCGTCACTTACCTTATTCTGACTATTTGCAAATCTTGAAATATTTGGTATTAATTCTTCTGCTGATTTTTTGGAAACAACCGAGAGTTTCATCGGAACGAAAATCCTCTTTATCTGATTACGAGAATTCAGTTTTATATCATTTTCCCATGCATTTGCAAGGGAAGCTGTTGTTTGTCCACCATTTACAATCTGTAATGATTTAAAACCTGTAATAACCTTCCCGCCTGGCTCTTCCGAGATATCAATTGTTTCTGCAGTTGCAGCAATACCATTGTTATAAGCAAAGAACATTTCAGGATTGTTTAAAATTGTATTCCTAATACCTTTATTAACCTTTCCTTTGGATTGTAAGAACGAACGAACATTTCCTTCAAGCAATCTTGACTGATACTTATTATACATTCTAGCCAATAGCTCTCCCGGAATATTACACAGATACGCTTGGTAATCATCCGTTTTGGAAGTTGGAAGTATCGAAATCCCCTCCGCTTGAAAATCCTCCCAAAGATCAATAATTAAGGGTTCTTTACCATTTGCAGATTCATCAATTAATTTCATTCGGGAAATATCATAAATTGAGTAATTTACTCGAACACTATTTTCAAGTGTGCTATCAATGATATTAATTGTATTTGATTTCAAGTAATCCGTTAATATGATTATTTCAAGAACATTAATCTCAATTTTCTTGTTCAAGATATCATAAGCCAAACCATATCCTTCTGAGCTCTCTTCTGCTTCTAAAATAATTTTTTCCACATCAAAATAAAAATATTTGGCCCGATTAAATAATGAATTGGCATCAGTCATGGTTAATGTCTTATCTTCATAGTATGCCAAAGAAGGTATGATGAAGAGTGTCAATTTACTATCTAACTCGTTGTAAACATATCCATCAATCTGAATTGATCGGTTGCGACTGCCTTTACCTTTAAAATGAAGATAGTGGAAGTCCTCTATGATTTCAGACTGTTCAAGCTTCTCGCAATATATTTGAAAAAGCGACTCACGATCCGACATATCATCAGATACAGCTTGTGCTTTCAGTTCGTTTACTAATTTCTCTCTATATGAATCCATTAGTTATACCTCAACTTTAAATTGCTTTATTTCAGGCAAAAAAAGATCATACTCAATATTCGTTATCGCCTTACCTAATTCAACATTTGATATTTGAGGGAAGCTTCCGTTGACTTCATAGAACGCAATTCCATGGAACTCCAAGTTTATTTCCTTATACTTTTCATCCGGAACAAAATTTAGATTAGCTAATTTTCTTTCGAACTCGACTTGCAAACTCAGTGTTGGAATTAAACTACTAATTCTTTGATACAAGTCGAACAGGTTAGTGGATTTTGGATTTGCTAAACTGCTTTTTTCATAAGATACAACGGTCAAATATCCAATATTATTAGAAACAAGTTGCGACTTACTGTTTAAATGAATTGTATCTTTGTTTAATGATTTCGTCTTTACCTCAAACCATGTATTATCTATATTAAAATCCTTATCAGCCCCTATTGGACCACACCAAGATTTCAAACTATCGTTTATCCCATATTTTTCAACCATGAATTCACTTATAAAATATAACTCACCTGCTAACCCCACTACTTTGCTAAAATCGAGACTTGACGTTACACCTTGTTCAAACAGCGTTTTCCATTCAACAAAACGCTGCATGAACATCCTTTCTGCAACTACCGAAATGCTTGCATCACGGACAGTATCAACCAAATCAAAAACAAGCTTATTAAAAACTCCAAGGTATCGTTGTTCCGCAATCGAGACTATCAACGCCCACAAGCCATCCTGCCTTTTATTATAATCATAGATTAGATACTTGCTATTATTATTAAATTTAGGCTTTTTCGACAGCTTAACAAACATACTCGTCCTACCTTTATTGTCCAATCCTAGATATATCCCGAAGTTCTCAGTCTTTGGTATTCGCTTATATTTATTTTCTTCAACAATCATGTTCAAACTCCTCGCTAATCATCTAATGCATCAACATCATCTTCGTCATATGCCTCGTCCCAATCGAACTGACTAGAGCTACCTTCTATAAGCTCCATTTGATAGACTTTGTTCACCACATACTCATAGGTTACGGATTGTACCCCTTGAATATCAGGGATACCTATACTTATACCCGTAATTAATTGGTCGTCCAATGAATCAATATATCCATCCACTTCAGGATCTACACTTTTTGAGCCCAATAACTGTACAGGGTAAATAACTATTAGTGGGTTGCGTGAAATTCCTGTATTAAAGTACATATTTTGAGTCGGAGCTTTTTGACCACCTTTCTTGTTTCTTTTGCCATTCAAAAGATCCTTCACACTATTTTCGATTAATTCCATTTCCTTTTTCATGAGTCCGGCCAAAGCGTAATCTGTGGAACCTAGCCTTTTCTTGGATTTAGATATTCTGACGTAGTGCCCAGTTCCGAAGAAATCAAACGAACGAGTAATTGGATAAATAGTAATTTCTCCAAACACTTTGGGTTCTTCATCCTTCTTAGTCCGATTAGTTGCTACAACAACGTCCCATTTATCAAATATTTTTGATGCACTTTTCTTAATTTCACTCACAAGGATACTGTCTTTTGAAAATTCATTCATGTATGGATATTCTACAAGTGTCAACAGATCAATTATTGCTTCTTTTGGAACATCTTTAAACGTTGGTTTTTGACGCCCAAGTTTTGAAACATCTTCAAAAAGATATCTTTTGTTATTCACTAGCCAACGCTCAATGACATTGTTATTCGCCTCTATTTCTTCTTTCTTGGAGGGAAGAATCGCTGTCTCGATCATTCGGCCATTCAATTGTCGTACAAGTTCTATTTGTTCGGAATGCCTCATCTTATTTCTTGCAGTTACAATTAATGGCGTATCTTCAGCAGAACGTACACGTAGTCCAAAATCTATTGGACGTTTATTTTCTCTAGACATCCGTTTAATTTCATTTCGCAATTCTTCAGTAGCTTCTGCGATATGTTCATACCATCCAGCAGACTCACTTGATGTCCAAAGTCTACACAAATCGGAATATCCGTCACGATAGCCAAACCATCTTCCCATTTGCATTAGCGTGTCATACATTTTTGTATTTCGATAGAAATAACTTATAGTTAACCCTTCAAGTGTAAGTCCACGTGCAAGGCTCAGGCCTCCAATTGCGATTAAGCGTAATCCGTCTTCATACTCATCATAATTCATTCTTTGAGATGCTGATCCACTATTTACTGTATGAACTTGAATTGGACTTACAGCCTTATAAAGTACTTGTTTTACGTCATCCCAGTTTTCTTCAATTTCTTTTTTATTAAAGGACTCATCTCCGTAAATAGCACAATTCTCTTCACCAAACTCCTTATCAAAAAGGTCGTGTAATTCTTTAATGAAAGGCTCTTCAGTTTCAGAAAGTGCATAGTTTTTAATCTGTTCTTTTGCGAAATTGAAGTAATTTTTCACCTGCTCTTGAACAACTTTTTGAACGCTAATAAATCTTGATACGTGAATTAGCATAGATCGATGTTTCTTTTCTTGACCACGTAAATCACGAACAGCATTAGCGAGTAAGAACAACAGTATAGATGTCTTAAGAGACTCAGGAAGTGTTGGAATTTTAGTACCATTTTTGTGTTTCAACTCCAAGATCTTTTCCATATCGTCATTGTAGCGAATCATGTAATGGTATTGCCCATTCTCACTATACATTTCCATTGGACCAACATAGTTTGAAGGTTGCTCTAGTAAGTAAATAAAATCTTTTGGAAATAGATCATTTTTTGTTTCGACCTCTAACTGAGGATCAATAAAAATATTTGCAAAAGGAGTAGCTGTAAAGCCTACATAGCTATATTTCCTAAACAATTTCAACAAATCACGAATTCCATTATTAATTGCTGTCGGATCTTTATCCGGATCGTTAGTATTTACTGATGCGTTGTCTGCCTCATCATCAATTAACAACATTGGAAAATCGATCATACCTGTTGATTGTTCTGCATTCTTTCCCTTCAGCCAATTATGAAGCTTCTCTAAAATTGACTTATTCTTCTTAATTACGAAAATTACTGGGTCAGCTACAGATGACAGTCTCATATTTAGACCCTTAAGGTCAAAATCCTTCTCGGTGGTAGTGAAGGATGCCACATTTATTTTATTGTTGTATTTCCCAGCGCCAAGATAAGCGTTTCTCTTATTCAATTTCTTGAATTCGATGAAATTACGACTGTCCATTCCAACAAAACCTTCATCTATACGTCCTTGTGTTTGTTTTCGTAGTTTCTCGATTGTACCAGTCAACAAAATGATTACTTTGTATCCACTGTCAGCTGCTTTATTTATTAAAGCCGTATAATTCGAAGTTTTCCCAGACTGAACAGAGCCAATAATTAGCCCCTTACGTTGAAAATCTGTTTTTGATAGCGGATCACCAAGAACGTCCATAATATCTTCAGAAGCTTCATCAATCTTGTTGATAACAATTTGTGGCAAGTTCACATCATTTATAAGATATCGACTATATCTATCCCAATATTCAGTTCCTCGATCAGCTTTGGAATTGTAATACCATTTCTTATAATTATCTTCTTTAAGAAGTGTCCCCGTATCCATAGTTATAGCGTATCTTTCCTCTAGATTTACTATAGCAGTATCAATATCCATTTGACTTATGTGTATTTCACCAAATTTCATTTGAGCTATTGGAACGATTGTCTGTACGGTTTGCTTAATTTGTTCCTCTGTAATTTCTTCTAGATTGTCTTTTGGTAACATAATACTCGCAAGATCTTCTATTGCTGCAACGATTTCATTACTCATTATATTCAAACTCCTTTTCCAACATCCGAATAACTTCCGGATACTTCTGAAACATATCAATTGAAGACAAACTTTTCAAATGCTTAATTTGCTCATCCTTATTTCTAGCTAATCCGTCTATCGTATTTTTGGCTAGTTCGTAAGCTTGTTCGACTTCAAGTATCTTATCCTCAAACTGTTCGTCTTGTGCTAGGTCGTAATAGACAGCAGAATACGGAAAGCTATCTTCAATACTCTTAATAAAACCGTCTAAAAGTTTGAACTGCTCATCATCTAAAGATTCTTGCAATACTTTAAAAATCGGTATATCACGATTCACCAAGTATTGCATTTTTTCACGATTCTCAATCTTATTCCAGATGTGTTGGTAACTATCTTGGGCAACTTTTCTTCCTCGATATCTATACACTCGCTCACTTTTACCAACCACACGAAGAACAATTTGTTTGAGTTGTTCTTTAATCATACTAGGGATTTGAGCAGATGATTTTTTTACATCTATTTTCCAATGCGTATCAATATTGTTTGGAAGATCAATACGCACTTTCGCAAGACGTTTAAGTTCCCCGTCACTTAATAAGCGGAACCATTTTCCCCAAACAATTAGTCGATTATTTCGATAAATATATAACCCCTGTTTTAAATTCAACTCTCTATATTCGTTTAGTAATTGTCTCTCCTTTGTTGATAACTTACTAATGAAAGGAGTAATAAATGGAGTAATTTTTATCGGTATCTTATCTATAAATAAAGTTTCTTCTTCAAGTTGCTGTGTAGCCCGATTAGACAACATATATGGATCAATTGGTTCAACTTTTCTATTATTGAAAAAAAGTTCGAAATATTGTTTGGATAATTTATTCTCTAAGAATCTATGAAAAACAAGCGACATGTGTTTATCTGCGAAATTTAACTTTTCATTGAACTCTCTATCAAATTCATTAGGAGATTCCGAAATTCTATCTATTTTTTCCCAAAGAACCACTGTTCCTGAATTATAGTTTTCTAAGTCAGATGTAAATCTAAGATTAGCTATTTGTTCTTCTGTATATCTTATCAGAGACCAATTTTCTGTTTTGTGAATATGGTCTAAATCCCAACACGCAGCTGAAAGTTTTCCTCGTTGTTTTGAGATTACGGTCAGTTTCCTACATTGCGACATAGAAGCCATTTTCAAACCTAAACCGAATCGTCCTAAATCAGTTGCTCCTCGTTCAACTAAAGAACTGCTACTTCCATATCGCATTGCTTTTTCAAGTTCAATATTTCCCATTCCGATTCCGTTATCAATTACAGCGACATAGGGAATATCCGAATTTGAAAATTTTACGTCCACGCGCTTTGCAAGATTACTGATTGAATTGTCAATAATATCTGCCATTGCCGTTTCAAAAGAGTATCCAATTGAACGTGTCGACTCCACTAAATTTGGTGCACAAGGAGTTAAAATTAAATCTTCCATTACATTACCATCCCGTTTATATCCATTTTTTATAAAAGCATATTTTCGAATAAGCTTACACTTGTAAGTTTCACCTTTTTTTTTAGTATACTATGAACAAGTAAAATATTGTAATTGTAAGGGGGAAATTCGAGTTAAATTTATGAAAAAACAAAAACCAACAGTCATTGACATGTTCTGTGGTTGTGGAGGTCTATCTCAAGGTTTCATGGAGGCTGGCTTTGAAGTACCTCTAGGTGTCGATAACAATGAGGATGCATTAACAAGCTTTACAGCGAATCACGGTAAAACAATTGCAATAGGCGGGTATTTATTCCAATGCTCCACAATTCCCCAAACGGCTAGTTTGACTGAAGGTAAACAAATCGATTTGTTTATTGGGGGCCTCCTTGCCAAGGCTTCTCATTGACAAGGGAACGCGCAGAAGATGATGAACGAAACACTCTATTTCAGGCTATGGTAAATGCAGCTGCATTCTTCCAGCCTAAGGTACTTGTTTTAGAAAATGTCCCTGGACTCGCTACTTTATATAATAGTAAAACTCGTGAAGCTATTATATAAAGTAGCGAATTAGGTTATACAGTAAATGATCAAATTCTATATGCACCAGATTATGACGTACCTCAAATTCGAAAACGTTTGTTTTTCGTCGGTCTTTTAAATGAAGAAGAATTCGAGTTTTCTAAACCTATTTTAACTCCAGATAAATATATTACATATGGAGATGTTATCAGTGATTTACATGACTTCACAATTAACCTTGGAACAGAAGTAAGCAAATATCATTGCCCTCCAAAAAGTCAATATCAAAAAAAAGATGCGTAAAAATTCTACTCAATTGTTTAATCATGTTGGTACAAAGCATTCTGATCTTGTTATTGATGTAATCTCACAAGTTCCCAAAGGAGGAAATCATAAAGATTTACCTTCTGGTGTAGGCGATAGTCATAAATTTAATGAGGCTTGGACACGTTATCATCGTAATAAACCTTCAAAGACAATTGATACTGGGCATCGAAATTACTTTCATTATGAGTTTAATCGCGTACCTATTTTACGTGAAAATACTAGGTTATAATCGTTTCCTGATGACTTCCGCCTTTTCGGAAACAAAACTCCACAATATATACAAGTTGGAAATGCTGTTCCTCCTTTATTTACTCAAAAGCTTGCATCTGCACTATTAGAATTTAGAAGTATCCAACCAAAAACTCCCCCTGTTACTCGGCAATAGAGGTAATTTTTGTTATAATTAATTTAATATTTACAACGGGGGGTATTTTATGACTTATTTAGTTAAACGTTTACAGCATCAAGAACTTGGTAGTATTAATGGTCCCAATGACACACCTTCTAGAGGGCGTTATCTACTTATGTCCAAAGACTCAGATTTTTCATCACATTTTCCATTCCTTTCACAAACAATTTTAAACGACTACAGAATACTTACTTTAATCCCTTTGTATAGAGAACGTTTTGAACGAAATTATTGTACATTCGTTTATAATAACGATAGATATCATGGGGGGGGCAATGGTGGGCGACCAAGAGACGAATACCGACTGTATTCGAATCGATTCCTAGAAGGTAATCAATGGTTATTCCGAAGAGACGATATTATTGTGTTAAAGCCTCAGATTTTACAACTTAATGATAACGGAGAAATAGTTGACGAAACTGTCTATTTTGCATATTTGGAAAATGATCATAATAGCGATTTATACAATCGATTAAGTAACGTAATAGATAATTCCCCAATTAGAGGGAATTATGCCGTTTTACATGAAGATATTCAAATTATAGAAGAAGGAATTTTAGAAATAATGCAGACTAGACCTGATTACATTAATGGAAATGAAGTTAATGAACCTGGTCTGATACAAGTATCAACTGATATCGTAACTCGTAACAATATTAGTCAAACTAATATTGATTCATTATTTTCAAATCAAGTAATGTTCCGAGATTTTGTTTCTGTCGGATATGAAAACTCTTGTGCCATAACCAGAAAAGTAATCACTTGTGGCGCCTTCAATAACTTACAAGCTGCTCATATTTACCCTCGTAGCCATGGAGGTAGTTTTAACCCTAATAACGGGATTCTAATGAATAGAGATTTACATTGGGCATTTGATACAGGATGCTTTACAATTAATGATAATTATACTATTCGAGTTCATCCACATGTAGAGAGTGAAATGCTACAGGCCTTAAATGGTCAAAGTATTTTTGTTCCTGCACAGGAATTTTTCAGGCCTTCGATTGATAATTTGCATTATCATCAACAAAATATATTTGGGGGTTTTTTAGATAGAGGGAGAATATGATTTCTTTATAATGATGATACTGAAAACATTTTGTATAACACAAAGATTTCTAACCATTAAGTGTTCCTTCCTAAATAAAAAAATAAACCCGAACTCGTAAATGAGTTCAGGTTTATTTTAGTCTTAATAACATTCTTGAAAATTGTACTTTCAATACTTATTTTTTTCTTTGAGCCAACTCTTATACAGCTTGATCTATATTCCCCATTTTTTATGGTATGTCATTCTTCTGCTATCTTAAAGGTTTTAAAACAGGTTCATACGTATTCGAAACCTTTACCTTCTCTTCCAAATATTGATAAGTCGCTTTGAATTTTCATGCCAAATATCAATATTATTCTTTTGTTTTAAATTCCCTCCGGCAATTCTGCCAATGGCATTCCGGTATTTAATGAAAGAAGAGGCCTCCCAACAGTTTAGCAAACTGATAAAAGACCTTCTCCTATAGTTAGCGTTTCTGTCATAGATTGCCCTGTTTTTTATAAAACGAGGACAAATTAGAGGACATGAAAAGCATATTATCATTTTAAACGTTGATATAACAAGGTTTTAAAACCCTTATTACATCATTCCGCCCATACCGCCCATGCCCATGCCGCCCATGTCAGGCATTGCTGGTGCATTTGGTTCTGGCTTGTCAGCAACTACAGCTTCAGTCGTTAAGAACATAGCTGCAACAGATGCTGCGTTTTGAAGTGCAGAACGAGTTACTTTAGCTGGATCTACGATACCAGTTTCAAGCATGTTAACCCACTCGCCAGTAGCTGCGTTGAAACCAACGCCTACTTTTTCGCCTTTTAGACGCTCTACAACTACAGATCCTTCTAGACCAGCGTTGATTGCGATTTGACGAACTGGCTCTTCTAGTGCGCGAAGTACGATGTTGATACCTGTTGCTTCGTCGCCTTCAGCTACGATAGAAGCTACTTTCGTGTATACGTTCATAAGTGAAGTACCACCACCTGCAACGATACCTTCTTCTACTGCTGCACGAGTTGAGTTAAGTGCATCTTCAATGCGAAGTTTGCGCTCTTTTAACTCAGTTTCAGTTGCTGCACCTACTTTAATTACTGCTACGCCACCTGCAAGTTTTGCAAGACGCTCTTGTAATTTTTCACGATCGAATTCAGAAGTAGTTTCTTCTAATTGCGCGCGGATTTGACCGATGCGAGCTTCGATTTGTTGTGAATTTCCGATACCTTCAACTACAGTTGTGTTTTCTTTCGTTACAACAACTTTACCAGCGCGTCCTAAAGATTCAATTGTAGCAGATTTTAAGTCACGACCTAATTCTTCAGTGATTACTTCGCCACCAGTTAAGATTGCGATATCTTCTAGCATTGCTTTACGACGGTCACCAAATCCAGGAGCTTTAACAGCTACTACATTGAATGTACCACGAAGTTTGTTCACTACTAATGTAGCTAAAGCTTCGCCTTCTACGTCTTCAGCGATGATAAGAAGTGGTTTACCTTGTTGTACCACTTGCTCTAATACTGGTAAGATTTCTTGGATGTTAGAAATCTTCTTATCAGTAATTAAGATGTATGGGTTATCAAGAACTGCTTCCATTTTGTCAGAATCAGTAATCATGTAAGGAGATGCATATCCACGATCAAATTGCATACCTTCTACTACGTCTAATTCTGTTGTAAATCCTTTAGATTCTTCTAAAGTAATAACGCCGTCGTTACCAACGCGCTCCATTGCTTCAGCGATTAATTGACCTACTTCTTCGTCAGCTGCAGAAATAGCAGCTACTTGTGCGATAGAAGATTTGCCTTCGATTGGTTTAGAAATCTCTTTTAATTCTGCAATTGCAGCAGTAACAGCTTTTTCGATACCTTTACGAAGACCCATTGGGTTCGCACCAGCTGTTACGTTTTTAAGACCTTCACGAATCATAGCTTGTGCTAATACAGTTGCAGTTGTTGTTCCGTCACCAGCTACATCATTTGTTTTGCTAGCAACTTCTGCTACTAATTTTGCACCCATATTTTCGAATGCATCTTCTAATTCAATTTCTTTTGCGATTGTTACACCATCATTTGTAATAAGTGGTGAACCGAATTTTTTCTCAAGTACAACGTTACGACCTTTTGGTCCAAGCGTTACTTTTACTGCGTTTGCAAGAGTGTCGACACCGCGAAGCATCGAACGACGTGCTTCTTCACTAAATTTAATATCTTTTGCCATAATAATTGACCCCCTTGAGTTTTTTAAGATTTATATAATTAACCGATAACTGCTAAAATGTCACTTTCACGTAAAATCAAGTAGTCAGTACCTTCGTATTTTACTTCAGTACCTGCATATTTTGAGAAGATGATAAGATCACCTGCTGCTACCTCTAAAGCAACACGCTCACCATTTTCAAGCACTCGACCAGTACCTACTGCAATAACTTTACCCTCTTGTGGTTTTTCTTTTGCAGTGTCTGGTAATACAATACCACTTGCTGTTTTTTCTTCCGCTTGAACAAGCTCAATTACAACGCGATCACCTAATGGCTTTAGCATGAACAATAACCTCCTCATTTTGTTATGTAAATTTTATTTATTAGCACTCAAGTCACTCGAGTGCTAACACACTTATAATAATAAATAATCTCAATTTCTTTTGCAAGTAAAAAAATCATAATTTTTTCGCAAATTAAGCTATACACTTTTCTATATAGAGTCCCTCTTCTTCTACCTTTACTATATGAATCGTTGTTTCCACTAATCGTATGTTACAATATGAAAGGACACCCTAAATTGTTTTCGCTATACACACAACTTTCTCCTGTCTTCTATTATAATTTCAAATAAGGATTTACGAAAAAAACATAATTTAAGCGAGGTTTATATCGTAGGTAGCATATTTACATGTTATCCTACCTTATCTCATACACTAGAGTTAGAAAGGATGGTTAAACCATTTGAAAAAACAATATTGGTGGGTTATCGTTACATACATTTTAATGCAGTTATCATCCATTGCTGGATTACCACTTCTGCTGAAAACTGGACTTTATGATAACAGGGGATTTTCTAGAGAAGAGAAATTTCAACTCATAACTGGCCACTGGGCAATCATTAGCTTCTTTATTGCATTATGTATCGTACTTTGGTTACTTAGAACAGATATTCGTGACAGACGTTTAGATACAATGCGCTCTACTGTTCCAGCTACGATTGGTTGGATTTTTATCGGGTTCTTCCTAGCATTTTTCTCACAAAGTATTGCCGGTATGATAGAAATGCGTGTATTAGGAATTAAACCTGGATCAGAAAATACAGCAAGACTTATGGATATCGCAAGAACGACACCTTGGTTCCTTATCGTTATCTCTATAATAGGACCTATTTTGGAAGAAATCGTATTTAGAAAAATTTTATTTGGTACACTTTATAAGAAGTTTAACTTCTTTATTGCTGCTATCATTAGTTCTCTTGTATTCGCAGCAATTCATTTTGATTTCACTCACTTATTGGTATACACTTCCATGGGACTCGTATTCGCCTTTTTATATGTAAAAACGAAGCGTATTATCGTCCCTATCGCAGCTCATGTTGCAATGAATACATTAGTTGCAGTTGCTCAAGTTTTAATGAGCAATGAACAAATTCAAGAAATGATTAAAGAAGCTGAAAAAATGCAAGGCTTTATCGGAGGATTTTTAGTATGAGGAACTCACCATTGTTCATGGCTGCATTGTACTTCCTTCTAGGATGTATCTTTACACGCTTCGCCATTACGAACGTAACAGATACAATCTGGAATATGTGGACAATACTATTTGCAGTTATGGCAACAATTGATTTTAATTTGGCACTTCGCCTTATATTAGTTAAATTCGCAAAGAAAAAACAACAATAAAACGCAGAGGTCGCTTCCTCTGCGTTTTATTGTGGATAATTCTTTAAAAAGTAAACAAGTGTTTGTAACTCTACCGCTAAATCAATATGGTGAATTCTTATATTATCTGACACATTTAAGCGCGCTGGTGTGAAATTTAAAATACCATGCACGTTCGTTTCTGCCAATCTATCTGCTACAGATTGTGCTACTGTAGCGGGTACTGTTAATATTGCCACTTGTATATCAGTTGATAAACGTTCTTCTAATTCATCTAAATGATATACAGGAATGCCCCCGATTTCTGTCCCGACTTTCTCTTCACTAACATCAAACGCCATTTCAATTTTTGTATTATTGTTTTTCGTGAAATTATAATGTAAGAAAGCGGTCCCTAAATTACCTACTCCAATAAGTGCTACACGTGTTATATCATCTTGGTCGAGTGTTTCACGGAAAAATGATAATAAATAATTTACGTTATATCCATAACCTTTTTTCCCTAACGCTCCAAAATATGAAAAATCTCTTCGAATCGTTGCGGAATCAACTTTTACCGCTTCACTCAATTCGGCTGATGAAACACGTTGCTTACCAGAAAGAGATAAGTTTTGGATAAATCGATAGTATAGAGGCAATCGTTTGGCAGTGGCCTGTGGAATTTTTTGCTGCTCCATATAACCTCTCCTCTCTTCCTATCTTTATTCATATACTTGAATCAAATACAGAAGTTTAGCACTCATGAATTTCCCTGTATAATAAAGAGAAGAAGTATTCTCTCTTTATTTTAAACTATACACTATTTTTAGTATGATTGAGAAATATAAACATGGCAAAGTTAAGAAATTATTTGAGGTGAAAACATTGATTTTATTACAAGTAAACGCGCTTACGAAATTATACGGTGCCGAAACGATTCTTGCAAACATAAAATTGGAAGTTCAAACGAAAGATCGTATCGCATTAGTCGGACGAAATGGGGCCGGAAAATCTACACTATTAAAAATAATAGCTGGTGAGCTATCTCATGATGGTGGCGAAATTATAAAACCAAAAGATGTCTCAATCGGATATTTAGCTCAAAATACCGGGTTAGAAACGTCTTTAACAATTTGGGATGAAATGTTAACCGTCTTTACACACTTGCAGCAAATGGAGACAAAACTTCGAAGGCTAGAGCAAGAAATGGGAAAAGAAGAAAACTTTTCAAACGAGGCTACATATGAAAGATTATTAGCTGATTATGACCAATTGCAATTAGATTATAAAGATCAAGGTGGATATCAATATGAAGCAGATATTCGCTCGATTTTAAGTGGTCTTGGCTTCCCAGTTGAAACGCACCAGACGACGATTTCTACATTAAGCGGTGGACAAAAAACACGATTAGCTCTCGGTAAATTATTATTAACGAAACCAGACCTACTTATTTTGGACGAGCCTACAAACCATTTAGACATTGAAACATTAACATGGCTTGAACAATATTTACAAGGCTATCCTGGCGCAATACTAATCGTTTCCCATGACCGTTATTTCTTAGATAAACTCGTTACACAAGTATATGAAATTTCGAATAAAGAAAGCAGACGATTTGTTGGTAACTACAGTAAATATTTAGACTTAAAATCAGCATTATACGAGCAAGACATGAAACGTTATGAAAAACAACAAGATGAAATCGCTAAGCTTGAGGATTTCGTTCAAAAAAATATAGCGCGCGCATCTACGACAAAACGTGCTCAAAGCCGTCGTAAACAATTAGATAGAATGGAATTATTGACTAGACCATTAGGTGATTCTAAGTCAGCATCCTTCCACTTCGATATCGAAAAACAAAGTGGAAATGATGTTTTACAAGTAAAGGATGCAACTATCGGCTATGATGATGATCCGATTATTGAACATGTAACTATGCGCTTAACTCGCGGGGATAGCGTTGCTTTAGTTGGTCCAAACGGAATTGGGAAATCCACATTATTAAAATCACTTGTGAATAAGTTACCACTATTAAATGGTGATGTTTCTTTCGGATCCAATGTATCTGTTGGTTATTATGATCAAGAACAAGCAAACTTAACATCTTCTAAGCGAGTTTTAAATGAGTTATGGGATGAATATCCATTGCAGCCCGAAAAAGAAATTCGCACGATATTAGGTAACTTCTTATTCACAGGGGATGATGTACTAAAACCAGTATCTTCTCTTAGTGGTGGACAAAAAGCTCGATTAGCTCTTGCAAAACTTATGATGCAAAAATCGAATTTATTAATTCTCGATGAACCTACGAACCATCTTGATTTAAATAGTAAAGAAATTTTGGAGAATGCTTTAATTGATTATCCAGGCACCCTTCTATTTGTTTCACATGACCGCTACTTTATTAATCGTGTAACGACGACCGTTGTTGAGTTGTCAACAGAAGGTGCACAAGAGTATTTAGGCGATTACGATTACTATGTAGAGAAGAAAAATGAAATGATTGAACGTGCAGCATTTGAACAACAAGAACATCAAGAAAACCAAGCACCTGTTCAAAAAACTGTAGCTCAAGAGAAATTAAATTATCTCGAAGAAAAAGAGCGTAAACAATTAGAACGTCAACGCACTCGAAAAATTGAGGAACTAGAACAAAATATTGTAGAATTTGAAGAAGAAATTGCTACGTTAGAAGATCAACTTTGCTTACCAGAAATATACGCAGATTATGAAAAGGCTAGTGAAATTACAACGAAAAAGCAAACACTACAAGAGCAACTTGATGCTTGTATGGCAGAATGGGAAGAATTACATTTATAAGAGTATGAATAAGAAGGATGTCTCATAAGTCGGGATTTTTGACTATGCGACATCCTTTTTATCTTCTAGCTAGGGTATAAACGATTCGACACGACATACCGATTTACCGACAAAGTTTGACAATGTTGGCTCGCCCCTATAATAAGGGCACATTTCAAAATGTTTTTTAGAGATATCTTCTTGCGATTTATTTCCCAAAAAAGAATACATTCAAAGGTCAGACTTCATCTACTTTATCCACAGGTTTATACACATATCCACCTTTATAAAATAAACCCCAAAATAACTTTTCCACATTATCCACAAATCTCAAAAAAGTTATCAACATTTTATATACACAATAAAACCCACATTATCAACAGATAATATGGGTTTTATCCACAAGCTGTGGTTAATTTTGTGCATAACTATTCTTCAATATCTAATCCTGGATTTGCATTTAAAGCTAATGTAGCACGTTTTCCTTGTTCATATGCAATTGTACCTGCGGCTGCAATCATCGCTGCATTATCAGTACATAAAGATAGTGGAGGAATAATTAGCTCGATATTTTCTTTTGTCGCAAATTCCGCTTCCAAACGTGCGCGAAGTCCTTTATTCGCAGCTACTCCACCAGCAAGAAGCAGTTGCTTTACGTTATACGCTTCTGCTGCACGAGATGCTTTCGTTACAAGTACATCTATTACACTCGCTTGGAAACTTGCTGCTAAATCTTCCGGTGCAATTTCTATCCCGCGTTGTTTCGCGTTATGCACAGTGTTGATAACTGCTGATTTCAATCCACTGAAACTGAAATCATACGAATCAGGTTCTAGCCATGCACGAGGCAAATCGATTGTCGGTTCCCCTTCATGTGCAAGGCGATCAATGTGAGGACCACCTGGATATGGCATGGATAACGTTCGAGCTACTTTATCATATGCCTCTCCAGCTGCATCATCTCTTGTTTCACCAATCACTTCGAATGAACCATGTTCTTTCATATAAACAAGCTCCGTATGTCCACCAGATACAACAAGTGATAGTAGTGGGAATTGAACTTCTTTTACTAAACGGTTCGCATAAATGTGCCCAGCGATATGATGAACACCCACTAGAGGAATATCATGTGCAAAAGCCACTGCTTTCGCTGCATTTACCCCTATTAAAAGCGCTCCTACTAACCCAGGTCCTTCTGTTACAGCAATTGCATCAATATCATCAAATGTGATATTTGCTTCTTTTAAAGCTTCTTCTAACACAACTGTAATTTCTTCTACATGATGACGGGATGCAATCTCTGGTACAACTCCGCCGAAACGTTTATGACTTTCAATTTGTGATGCAACGACATTCGCAATAATTTCCGTTCCATTTTTAACAACTGCTACTGCTGTTTCATCACAACTTGTTTCAATACCAAGTATAATCGTATTTTTTTCCATTATATATTCACCCACATTACGAGACCATCTTCCTGATTGTCTGCATAGTATCGTTTACGAATTCCACCATTTTGAAATCCGTATTTTCTGTATAACTGTTTTGCTACTTCATTTGATACACGTACTTCAAGCGTCATCGTTTTTACCCCTAAATCTTTCGCTTCGGAAAGAACTTCTTTCAATAAAGCATCCCCTAGCTTTTGACCTCTGTATTCTGGCAAAATGGCTACATTTGTTATATGTGATTCATCAATAATTATCCACAATCCACAATACCCAATTACACGACCATCTTTTTCTAACACAACATAATGTGCATGTTCATTCGTCGTTAACTCACGGTGAAAGGCATCTGCAGTCCAAGGAGTTGAAAAAGACGCTTCTTCAATAGCTACAATTTGAGCGATATCATCGAGTTCCATCTTTCTAAATATCATATCCATCTTCTGCAAGCTCCTACTTGTTTTGACTTTCTAACCACTTTGTTTCAGCTTCAGCTAAACGAAGATAACTAGGAACAAATGAATGTACATCTTGTTCTTCTTTTTGTAACCCTAAGAAAGCTAATTCACTTGGTCTTGGGTTATTTTTAGTGAAGGGAGCAAATACAGCTTGGTTGCCTAAATGTTCGATAATCGTCTCTTTGTGCAGTTTAACATCGTTACCAATAAATAAAACAGGCTTTCCTGTATCTTTTAACATTTGCAACCAGTCTACAATAAGGATGATTCGATCTTCTTCTATAGAAGTTAAATGCTCTCCTTCATATGTATATAACCCAGTATAAATTTGTCCGCGTCTTCCATCGAATAAAGGACAAATTAATCCATCAAAATTAGCACCGTTTGCAGCCACTACTTCTAAACTTGATACACCTACAATTGGTATTTGAAGTGACCAAGCTAATGTTTTTGCAGCTGTCACACCTATGCGAACACCTGTATATGATCCAGGTCCAGCAGCTACAACTATTTTAGTTAATTCTTTCGGTTTTACACCACATTCTTTTAACAATTTCTCTACAGCTGGCATAAGACGTACAGAATGGTTTTTTGTTAAGTTTGTAATGATTTCCCCAATTACGTTTCCTTCCTCAATAAGGGATACACCCATTACGTAATTTGAAGTATCAATTGCTAGTACTTTCATCTTGTAATAGCTCCTCACATAATCTAATATATCGATCTCCAATTGGCTCGAGTACAATTTTCCTTGTATCATCTCCAGCATGGAATAAACTAATTTGTAACTTCTCATTTGGTAAAAATACTTCTATTAAATGAGCCCATTCTACTACAGTAATTCCTTCACCGTAGAAATACTCATCAAAACCTAAGTCCTCTTCACTTTCTGCTAAGCGATACACGTCCATATGATATAGCGGCAATCTCCCTTTATATTCTTTAATAATATTAAAGGTAGGACTATTTACAACTCTTTTCACTCCAAGACCTTTTGCTAGTCCTTTTGTAAAAGTTGTCTTACCAGCCCCTAGATCTCCTTCTAAAATAATTACATCTTGCGCCTGGGCAAGTCCACCTAGTTTTTCTGATAATCTTTGTGTTTCCTCAGAAGAGTTTGTTGTTATTTCATATTTACTCACAGACTTCACCTACTTTACTCACAATGTTCTCTGCTCTTTATTATACAGGTTTTGAATATATAAAAAAGTCCTTAGGAGTTTTCCTAAGGATAGTTTGACTGTCTTTATTAGTTTTTTGTTAAAACAAATAAAAAAATACGAAACAACATGTTTCGTTCTTTTCTTTATATAAAATGGCGGTCCCGACCGGGGTCGAACCGGCGATCTCCTGCGTGACAGGCAGGCATGTTAACCACTACACCACGGGACCATTTGGTTGCGGGGACAG
>NZ_JBKEZY010000021.1:0-20205 GCF_053345335.1 Bacillus sp. M5A3_1b
TGAAACTAGTTGCCCCAAAACAAAAAATGTATATTTTCACCTGGAGATGCCAATTTTCTCGTTTTGGGGGTACTATAAAATTTTAGGTTGATAGCCATGTGGCGGGACCCCTCAAATAACTTTTTTAAGTAAAAAGTACTCACATTTAGCTTGGACAAGCATATATTATTGCATAGAGACCCTCCATTTATAAATTTTAATCTAAGAGCATTGTTATCTACTTGAATTAACTTTCTTTAATTTATTATTCGGACTAATCCACCAGGATT
Source organism: Bacillus sp. M5A3_1b (assembly GCF_053345335.1). NCBI lineage: Bacteria > Bacillati > Bacillota > Bacilli > Caryophanales > Bacillaceae > Bacillus > Bacillus sp. M5A3_1b. Next base: position 270 of record NZ_JBKEZY010000021.1, read on the forward strand.
TTCAGCGTGAAATTCATGTAACTCTTCATTAACCGATTATGTTATTAATTAGAAACCAGCCTTAGAAACCCTATGTATAGAGCTTCATTTTAAGTTGCACCGTCTTAAGGATTCATACATACAATGAATTACTTTATTTCAATATTGTTTTGGTCATAGAGCGCCTTAAAAAGCGCTCTTTATCTTTAAAATTTATCAAGGGCAAGTATATACTGCTATATCGACGTTTTTTACTCATCTGATTCCAAAACCCTTATCCAGGAGCACAATTATTTGTTTGCTTTTGAATATTTTTTGTAAAATAAAAATTTCATCAATATATTAATTTCTAAATATTAAAATTATTTTATTGCAATTACGTGTCCATCTTTTACTTTCGCTTCAAAGATGATACTTCACTTTTGGTCCTAGTTCCCCCTAGGACTTTTTTTATTCCATTAAGGATTAGCACCGTACTATCAAGCTAATAAATGTAAATACATCAAAAACAAAAAATCTCACTCCTTATCAATGTTTATTTATCTCTATTTTCATTATTTACATAGACAATGTATAAATAGGGGTATTTTTTAACGAGCTAGTAACAACAAAAAATCAAAATCATCAATACACATTATTGACCACATTTTAATTGATTCCCTGTACGTTCAAGAATTAGTTTGTATATTTGAGTAGATGTGTGAGACAGATGTAAATTTAGGAGGATCCAATATTTTCTATTCAAACATGATACAATAGAAACATATCCAAAATGGAGGAACAACAAATGAATCCAAACACAAAACAGTTTATTTATGATATCCAGCAAAGAAAGAATAATTATATAGAAGATGTATTAACAGCAATACAACACCCTAAAAAAGAGCAATCTGAACAGGTCATTCAAAATATAGTAGAGAAGATGGATATGATGATTAGTTTAGTTACTACTTACATGAGGATTGAATCAGGATCAACGGCAAAATTAAAAGAACTTCAGGAAGAAATTATTCATGCTCAAGGATATATTCAAAAACGAAAATTTGAAGAAACACAGAGATAAAACCCTGTGTTTTTATTCAGTCGTCTATGACGCTAATCTGCTATAAATCCAATTAGATGTATTTTGATTATTGTTTTGGCATAATCCATACAATTTGTTGAATGCGTACAATATAACGGTACTGTATCTTCAATGAGCAAATGATCTGGTTTCACACCCTTTAACTTTCCTCTTACAGTTTCAATAACCACATGTTTACCAATTACCGATTGTAATGTCTGATATACGTAGTGATTAAGTACACTTACCATATATTTCTCACTAAAGTCATTTCCCTCCAAATAACACATTCTATAAGACTCCTTTCTAACTTACATTCTTTCTCTTAATAAATGATATAAATCTTATAAATATGCTAGAAGGATAATTCATTATATGAACGAAAATAACATTTTAATAAGGTGCATTTTCTATTCCTAAATTGCAAAAAATTATTTATATAAAGTTACTTTTACTAGTTAATAGGTGATGATATAGGGATACTTTGAATGTATATCCTTTCAAGATATGTATCATTTTAAATACGTCCTTTATTAGAGTACTGCTCATACTTTTTTTGAGATTCTTTCGTAATACGTGCGTTAAGTAAAATTGCCAACAATAAAAACACTCCATATTTTCCTCCTGTAGCTCCTATGATAATCACACTACTACAAACAAGTACAATTAATAGGATAAACGAAACTAAATAAATACGATCATAATTCTTTGACATCTTCTCGTATTTTATGCGCTCTTTCCTTGCATCCATCTAAATTCCTCCTTTAAATTATCCGTTTCACTATAAGATAAATCCCGCTCTTAAAAAGAAAACAATCTATCGTTTCAAATACTTAGTTTGTTTTTGATCAACTAATGTATATAAAATAAAAAGAAATCCTACCAATATTAAGCTTTCCACTATGATAATCCCCACCCTCTCCTTCCTTTGAACCCCATCACATCAGATGGAATATATGTATATCCTGTTATTAGCCGTAGCAAACAAAAAGGATCTTCCCTTCTCGTAAAGGCTGATCCTTTTTTTCGTTCATTCAACTATTTTTAGCTATTCTTGATTAATTAGAATCACAGCTGGTCCATCTACACGAATTCCACCAACTTCGATTTTTTCATAAGGCTCAACTGTAATAGAAATAATCCCTTCTCGCTTCTTTAATTCATTACTTAATTCTTTTGTTAACATTGTTTTCATGTGTGCACTCCTTCTTACTGCTTAATTTACTATTGTTATGTAAATAAGATTAAAAATGGTTTCCTGGTCTGGAAACCATTTTTTGTAGTTGACCATATGGTGTTACCAGTTCGTTTATCAATTTTACGTAAAGAAGATAAACAATTACTATTCACTGTCTCAGTAGATGTAAGGAACTCTTAAAGAGATAGCGGTGAGATTAATTGTTTTTTCTTCTAGAAATAATGACTTAGATAATATATTACCTAAAACAATGAAAGCCCTACCTCTCTTTCATCCTTACGGATCCTTGTCCGTGCCAGTGTGAATCAGGATTGCAAAAATCAAGTGACTATTTAATCGAGTTATTTGATGAAACTTTGAACGTTCGTAAAAGAAATTTAAAAATAAAAATGGATAAGATTGAAGTAATAACAAAAGAGGGTCCTACTCTAAAAGTGAGTTGAAGAAGCTGAATGTCTTTGAAATGATTTACTTTTAATAATCATCATATTCCCGAAAAATTCAGGATATTCCCGGGGGATGTAATACATTATCTATAATGAATCTTAACAGAAACTTTTTATTTGATTTTCAGTGATTCCTTTAATTAATCCTAGTTCACTAATCAAAAATTCATGTGCGTTATCCAACATTTTTTTTTCGCTTGTATTCAGTGCCTTTTCTTTCTTCATACGCATTAAATCACGTACAACTTCAGCACCATCTTGTATTTCACCCGTTTTTATTTTGTCCGTGTTCACTTTATACCTTTGTTTCCACGGCAATAATTTATCTGATTCTCCATGCTGAAAAATGTGTATAATGTGTTTTAATGCAAGTATATCAGTAACTGGGCGTATACTCGAACTTAGTATTTTACCCATAGGAATCATGACTTGCATATTACTGATTGACATTTTTATAACATAATACTGTTGTTTTTTTCCTGAGAATTCTTTTTCTTCTATGGCTTCAATTATACCTGCTCCGTGCATTGGATAAACAATGTTATCGCCAATTTGAAACATATAATCCACCTCCATATATGGTAACTTCCTTAACCTTAACACACATGTTATTTTTTATCAAATATTTTATAATATCATAAAATCATTTTTATCGTCAATCCCTTTTTTAACAAAAAATAAATTAAGTAGAAAACACCCCCAAAACAATAGGGAGTGTGTCAGATTTCCCATAAAGGGAAGGGGAATTTCCCCGCTTATATTCTGAAATCTCTACTCATTAACGTAGATCAGTTTTCCCTTGAAAACGACCAAATCGATCCCGTATTTTTTTCAATCTTGTGTGGTATTCCAAAATCTCAATTCTTGCTTTTTCAGCTAAAGGTGCAATTGGTCGTAAGTCTTTTACCCCCCAATAATCAACCACTACATCAAGTACTTGATGTAGTGGTCCATAATTCGCTTCTTTTGCAATTACAGCCATTCTATTTTCAAAATCAGGCATGACAGCACCTCGCATTTTAAAATTCCTAATCACATTGGCAATATAATAGCAATAATTAGGTTCCAATTCTAAATGTGTTCGAATGACGTCTCGATAAAACGCATATTGAAGAGTTTCCTCTTTTGCAAGACGGCTTAATAATGTAGCAAGATCTCGATCATGCTTACTTGCAATCTTAGCTACATTATTGTAAAACACCATCGTTGCAAGTTCTTGTAGCGTCGTATATGTCATCGCTTCGATTGGTGTGTGAAAATCAGGTTCAAATCCACCCTCAACGACTGACTTTCTTAATTCATGTAATCGTTTAGGGTTCACACTTCGAGTGAGTAGTAAATATGTCTCCAACAAATTCGAATGTTGATCTTCTTCTGAAGTCCAAGTATGAATAAAATCTGTAATATCAGAAAGAGACCCTTTAAAAGTCTCAGATAGTTAGAGAAAAAAGAGTATAGATATCTACACTCTTTTTTTATTTACATTCCTATATAGAGTATCAAGACAAGTTGTCTTAATGCTCTATATCAAGGGTGTTGCCAAGCCAAACAGACCAAAAACGAGGATTTTGGGAAGAGTTCCCCAGTGGTTGTATATACAGTTTAAAAGTAATTAAAAACAGAAGGATGATTAATAAAGTGGAATTGTTGTAAAAATGGTAGGATATATACTTTGAGGTGTATATTCTATAGAGGGATGATATTGTATGGTTTCATAATAAGGTATAGCGGGATGTTGATAGTATGGCATATGCTGCATTGCATGATATACTGCATGCATTGTTGATTGAGCTCCATGGGTTGTATAGACTGAGCCTATTGCCCTGTTTTTAATACAGTAAGGATTTATCATAATAATTCACCTCAGTTAATAATTAAATAAACATTTATATAATATGTCTAAAAACTAAACCGTGTCACATCAGGATTATGCAGATTTATAACGATAATGAGATAAACCTATTCATACCAAGCATTATGAATAGGATATACGCTATTAATAATATAGCAAGTTGTTTATTTTAAATGCTTTAGAAGCTCTCAAATTGACTTATCAAAATTAAAATATAGGATTTAATTCCAGATTCCCCCCTGAAATCCATAATTGTTTCCGTACCCCTTTTATGCTAAAAAGCCTTCTTTACAAAAGTTACCTTTAGTCTAAGTACATTAACTTAACCAGTGCATAGGATAATTTTATAAAATCGTGAAGGGTTGATAAAAATGTACTATATTCCTTTTATGTATCCATGTCCTTATTATGTTAATGTACCGTATAACTATGGAAGACCGCCTGTTTACTGGACTTTCCCCAATGAGATAGAGTATGCAAACAGATTTGATTCTTTTAGTTTTTCCGACGGTGTTGGAAGTATTTCGTTAACAGATTATGGATCAGAACCATTTGTTGTTAATATAAATGAAGCAACAAAACAAAACAATAAGTATCGTACTGCTTTATGGACAGGTAAACATTTACAAGTTACCTTAATGAGCATCAATATTGGCGAAGATATTGGCTTGGAAATACATCCTAATGTCGATCAATTTTTACGTATTGAACAAGGTCAGGGGATTGTTCAAATGGGCAAGAGTAAAGATAATTTAAACTTTAAAAGAAATGTCTATGATGATTTTGCAATAATGATACCTGCGGGAACATGGCATAATGTAACTAATACAGGTAATATTCCGTTAAAACTTTACTCGATATACGCTCCTCCAAATCATCCATTTGGTACCGTTCATGTTACTAAAGCAGATGCATTGGCTATGGAAGAAAGTTATAGTCATAGCAATAAGAATACAGTTAGTTATTAATCAAGCTTTATTATAAAAAAGAATGCACATTTTAATTTGTGTGCATTCTTTTTTTATTAATCTATACATAAAGACTTTGCAAGAAAATCTAATACAGTTGTGTTCCCAAAAGTAATGATCTTATTTTTTCGAAATTACATCGATATTCAATCTCTACTTCTTCTGACGGTTTCTTATACTTTATAAAAAACCAAAACATGTCACCTACCTCTGCAAGGTTATAGCTGTGTGAAAAAACTTGATTCTTAATATAGAATGTACACGTTTCTTAATAAAGTGATGCTCTTGTTCTACAATGTTATTCAAATATTTTGGTGGTCTTGTTTTGGGGCATAGTAACATATTAAACTTCTAAATTACATCTATACGGTATCAAATCAACATAAGCCAATAACAACTAGTTAATGGCAGGTTAGGTGGCTCTGAGATTACCGTTGTATTATACCCCACAATAAAACTAAGTGGAGTGGTTGCAGAAGCCCATCCTAGAGTGAAAAATTGATTTGCAATTGTATTACCCGAACTAAAAATAGGTGTTTGACCGATAGAACTCGAGTCAATTCCGATAATTCCCTTTCCGGCAGTATTTTGGATACTGTTACCATTAACTTCTATGAATTTAAATATAGTAAAGTCCGCGTTAAACAATAAAACAGGTACATTTCCTTCATTTACTGTTGTGTTGTTTAAAAGAAACAAACCAAAATTTGTACCAACAAATTCCTCGATATCTAACAGGTGTCTTAATGTAGCCGGAGATAAGTTGTCTTGTGTATTATTGCTTATTACTAAATTCCCTTGAAGTGTGCCTGAATTAACGGTTATATTGGTTATGATGATAAATCTGCATCTCGTGTTACCTGAGTCAGACACAAAGGTGTTACCGTCAATAATACTTTGCCCTGAAGTAGAGGAAATAATGATATAGAAGTATCCGTTGTTAGGTGAAGCAGCGGGGGCATAGGTAAAATTACAATTTGTTATTTGGAATTCAGTTGCTTTAATGGCGATACCGAGTTCACATACTGAAATTTCACAACTATCAACATATATTCCTGTTGCTAACAAATTATTAATTGAAATAACAGACTCTACACTCAAAACAGAAGGGAAATTTTGGACAATTGACATATTACGAAAAATAACGTTAGATACTGTAACATTAAACATAGAGATTACAGTATTCAAGGTAGTAATGACGGTAGTTGCCCCTATTCCTTGCCCCTCAATCGTTACCGATTTATTAACAGTAACAGTGGATGTAATTATAAAGGTCTCAGCGTCAAGTAATAACCTGTCACCATTATTAGCGACAGCTAAAGCTGCATCAATTGTAGTATAAGTCTGCGTTGAACCCACAGGAATTGTGGCACCGGTAGGTGCTGGAATAGCTCTGACCATTGGAGGCACTGGCTGAGAGAGCTTATAATATGTTCTCCCTGTGGATAGGTCAATGTAAATATCTCCTAAATTTCCAATAGCGCATGTTGGATCTCCAACTCCTGTTAAAACCATGGTACCTGTTTCTCCTGTAGGTCCGGTTGCTCCCGTTGGTCCGGTTGCTCCCGTTAGCCCGGTTGCTCCCGTTTCTCCCGTTGCTCCGGTTGCTCCCGTTGCTCCCGTTGCTCCCGTTAGCCCGGTTACTCCCGTTTCTCCCGTTTCTCCCGTTGCTCCGGTTGCTCCCGTTGGTCCGGTTGCTCCCGTTTGCCCGGTTGCTCCCGTTTGCCCGGTTGCTCCCGTTTCTCCATTTTCTCCCGTTGCTCCTGTAGGTCCGGTTGCTCCCGTTAGCCCGGTTTCTCCCGTTTCTCCCGTTGCTCCGGTTGCTCCCGTTAGCCCGGTTGCTCCCGTTTCTCCCGTTGCTCCGGTTGCTCCCGTTTCTCCCGTTGCTCCGGTTGCTCCCGTTGGTCCGGTTGCTCCCGTTGCTCCAGTTGCTCCGGTTGCTCCCGTTGGTCCGGTTGCTCCCGTTTCTCCCGTTGCTCCGGTTGCTCCCGTTTCTCCCGTTTCTCCGGTTGCTCCCGTTTCTCCCGTTGCTCCGGTTGCTCCCGTTGCTCCCGTTGGGAAAGTAAAGGAAGGAATAGCTGGAAACGTCGGCCCAACTAAACTAGAATTCAAGGATTCAACCTGAATCCCTTCCCATTTCCTATGTTCATTTTGATTATTAAACATACTATTACCTCCAAATAGAAAATGCTCATTCTTTGGAAGAGGAAACGGCTTTTACCTCTATCCTCTATAGTAGTCTATGTAGAGGGGATTCACCAATTTACCTATATTATGAAAAAACAAGAAATAGAACGCTCTTTTCGGTTCTGTTGCGATGTTTCTTAAACTAAGTTACAACTTAAGTGAATATAAAACAAAATGGTATGATAAACAAGTGGTTATGGTATTTAAAACATTTGCTTCTAGTCAACTATGTTCCAATTGTAAATACAAAAACAAAGACTTTAAAAATCTAACAATTCGTGAGAGGGATTGCCCTTCTTGTGGCGCACATCACCATAGAGATAACACCAGTCTCTCTTAATTTTGATATAGATTTCAGCCAAATACCAAGATAAGCATGCAGATTTATTTTTCACTTTCCAAATTTGATAGATGAGATTGCCATATACATGATGGGTTTCGGGTGAACTGAAATACTACGTTCTTTCAGGATTTCAGATACATCGAGATAAATTTAAAATGTGAATGTGTGAAAAAGCGTCGTCCATCATCATGATACGGCTTTTTTGCTCTGCTCTTTTTCGCATACACATAGAGTATGGTGTAGAGTGCAATAATGAAACGCGAGGTGTACATGGGATTCAGCCGAGATACGTGTAAAAACGGGTCATATCCTAGGTTTTATTTCCATAATATGATCTTTTTCTGTTTTTCATATAGATTTTTAACAAAACCTATATGAAAAACAAATCATTCTTTGTATAAATATGTACTTTAAGTTGATGGATGTGGGATAGCACCACATCCCTATCAAGCTAAGATTATATAACTTTAGTTACACATGAGTTTTTTCTAAAGTATCAGTCCATTTTATTTAAAAAACTGGAGCCAGTTAATATAACAGCTTTTGTATTACCTAACATTATTTCACTCTTCCCTTTCCAATCTCTGAAAAAAATGAAGATTTCCAATTAATTTCGCCTCAGAAATTTTTCTATTTTGAGAAAAATTAAGATAACCTTTGATATAGTTATTAAATTTAATTTAACTCTAAAAAAAATGGCAATATAAGCTCTTGCCATCTTCTTTATTCCTAACGCTTTTAATGGCGGTGTTGCTGCTAATACGATTGATCCACTGCGGTTTACATCTCCTACGACAGCCAATTTTGTATATCGTGGATCAAGCCCTTTTTTAATACATGATACGCTTGCATAAAAGCTACGAAGATCTACACAAAGAATAATACGATTCGGTAAAAGAGAATAATCATACAAGGTTATCACTCCTAACAAAAGAACGTTTGTTCTTATTATATACGAACTCATGTTCTTTTTAAAGGTATTTTCATGAAAATTTTGGTTAAAATAACCGTGCATGAACATTTTTCAAGAAAAAATCAAGGAATTCACCTCTATATTTTTTCTATACTGAAAAATGTAAATAGATACAAGAAGAAACAACTAGATTCTTCTTGAATAGATACGGTATTTTAGAACCCGTTTTTTAGTATTCAAACTTAATCCTGTATTTAAAAGCAATATACTTATATAAGAAAGACTTATTTCGAAAAAGAGTACTATTTAGCAGTGCTTGTTTATAGAAAATAAATTATTATTGATTATTTTCTCAACGTTGTTTTCTAGTTTTATCATTCAAATTTAGACACATATTTATCTAACCTACATAAACTAAAAGCGTATAATTGCATACTTTATCGATTTTTTATAACAATATCTCGAACGGACTATCATGAATCATAAATTTATTAACCCGGATACACGAATCATCTTCAATGAAATCCTGAATATCCAAATAATATCGCATGTGTTTCTTTTAAAATAAACATTGGATACATTAAAATCACAGCCTGTTTTTTGAATGCTAAAGAAAGATTGTTTATCCCGCATTAACGGGCAGTAAAACCCCCACCTCAAAATTTAGCGGAAGCAAAGAAGTTAGGTGGGGGATCAACTGCCCGTAAAAGCCCGATTGGTTCAACTAATAATCAGTGAGGGATGAACAAAACCCCCACTGATTAAAGTTTCACTTTATCTGTATCTCCTCAATCGAATCTCTAATTACATAATTTTGTACAAGAAAGGAATTGAATTTATGCAAAATTTTAATTTCCTTTGTGAACAATTTGCTACAATACTTAAAGGGAAAGGTAAAAGAAATCAAGGTGGTTGTTCAGTGTCTTTTCACCGCGATTTTAGGGTGCTTGTTCAAGGAAAACCGAGTACTTCTGTAGTGCCCGTGGGAGTAAGTTTTGAATCGTTGGATCCAAATGGTAATGCATTAAATTTAGGCGAAATCGCTGTTCTACAAGAAGAAATTCCTGCATTTATGAAATCAATTGTACAACAAGGAATCATTGTAAGTGCTTTACATAATCACTGGCTGTACATGAATCCCTTAATTATGTATATTCATATCCAGTCGGTAGAGCCTCCATTACATTTTGCACAAAAGTTAGCCCATTCTTTTTTGTCCTTAAGTAGCTATCCTATCGCTAATAATGAGGGGCAATGATTGGTGTTTCGGATATATTTACACATTACATTTTCTACATGTGCGAACATCATAAAATTATTTCACTTTGTGCCCAAAAGAAAAAACTGCCTATCAAATTTTTAGATAGGCAGTTTTTGAATCTATTAAAATAAAGTACCCTACTATTTTATAAACTACTATTCCCTAAACAAAAATACAGATTTGCAATTCACTTTGGCTTTCTTACCTCATATATTCCTCTAAAGTTAATTTTTCCTTATATATTTTTTGCAATATCTCCTACACAGCGAATACGCTAAGGCTCATACGCATAACCAGTTATATTTTCCTTTTCCTTTGGGTAACGAATGATAAACCCTGTACTCTGCATCTAGACGGTATACCCCTTGTCCACAGTAAGACTTTATTCAAACCTACAAAAAATAGATTACCTGCACACGAAAAATTATAGCGTACAGGTAATCTATTTGTTTTTGAGATTAATAAAAACCTAATTTATTTTTTGAATTCTTCCATCAATAATAGACTGAATTGGTTCTTTTGATTTTTTTATGTAATCTACTAATGCTTCAAAATCAGTTGGTCCTGTTTCAGCATCTTTACCGTTTTTAAAGGATACAAATCCATCTCCACCTGAAGCTAGAAATGCGTTCGCAACGACGCTGTAAGTTTTCGAAGGAATAATTTCTTCTCCATTTGTTAAGCGAATACTTGTTACTTTTTCTCCATTAGGCTTGTTCGCATCCCAAGTGTATTGGATCCCTGAAATTTGAAGCATTCTTGTTATGTCTTTTTGCCATTGTTGATTTAAAATATCACGAATGTCTTGGCCTGTTAAATTTACTTTTATTAATTGATTTCCGAATGGTTGAATACCATATATCTCTCCCCATGTAATATCACCAGCATCTAAGTCATTACGAATACCACCAGGATTCATAAGTGCAATTTGGGATTGCATTGTTGTACGCTGGGCATCAGCAACTAAATTTCCAAGAGTAGATTCACCAGCCGTATTTAGTTTGCGATCTAGTGGAGCAATAGACTTACCTACAACTTCATTAACAAGAGGTGCGATTTTTGCTTGATATTTCTCCATCTTCTTCTTGATTTTTTTATCAGGCTCCATGCCTTCATGGTAAGTTGTAACAATTTCTGCTTTTTTCTCAACAATATCTTGTGTCTTACGATCAATCTTTACATCAACATCAGCAAAAGCCATACCATAAGAGTTTGCTTGTACGACAAGTTTATTATTAACAGTTCCATTTACATAAGTGTGGCTATGCCCACCAAAAATAACATCGACTTCCGGATCAGTCTCATTTGCTAATCGGACGATATCACCATTTGTTACACCGTTCCCATCTGTTATACCTCCGTTATGTGCAAGAACAACGATAGATTTAACGCCTAGTTTTTTTAATTGCTTTACGGATTTGTTAATAGCTTCAACTTCATCTGTAATTTCTACATTCTTTAGCATAGTAGGCATAACAAGGTTAGGAACATCTGTTGTTACGACTCCTATAAATCCAACAGGAACTCCTTGTACCTTTTTTATAGTGAATGGTGGTAAAAATAGACGACCGGTGGATTTATTATAGAAATTTGCAGCAACATATGGGAATTTTGCTCCTTTAAAATTTCCTGTTTTCTCATGGAATCCACCATAAATAAGGCGATGCATTTCCTCAACACCTTCATCAAATTCATGATTTCCTATAGTTCCAACATCGAATTTCAAATCATTTAGAAATTCAATCGTAGGTTCGTCTTGTAATAATGCTGAAACAGGAGTACTTGCTCCAACAACATCGCCAGCATGTACTTTTAATGTATTCGGATTTTGTTTTTCACGATCACGTAAATAAGCCCCTAAGTACTCAATTCCCCCTGCATCTTTATTGTTAATTTTTTTTACAGTGTCTAGTTGCCCATGAAAATCGTTAATACCGAGCATTTGTACATCTATGTAGCGGTTTCGTTCTGTACTTGCTTGTGCTGAAGGCACAGCGAATACACTAGTAAAAGTAACTGTACTTAATGCTAAAGCAACTGGAATGATTTTTTTCAACATAAAATTTCTCTCCCCTAATTAAAATCTGACATAATACAATATTATTTTAATATATTAAGAGGATTATTTCTATAAAAATTCTACTAATTATAAAAATTAATAAGATTTTATTATTTCCCAACAAAACACTCCTTCCTCAAAAATGTGAAGATGTAAAACGACAACTTTAAGAGGGAGATGATTATTTGTAGGCTGTAGCCTACACTTTTGGATTATGATATAAAAGCCCCACTCAACTTAAGAAGCTTCACTACCCAAAATAAGAAAATGTGCATTTCTTTGTTTTGAGGATTATTCAAAATATTATCTTAATAGTAATATATCAATACATCTAAGAGGCCTAAAAAACTCTAATCAATAAATTTTAGCTGTTAAAAAGATTATTCAATTCGAAACTAATGAGTATTTATCAAGCTAACAACTCAATATCAAAATTAAAAAATTAAATAGAAATTTCGTAATGGAAGATTACAGTGGTGCACTACTCCGCATTTAAAAAGATGCTCCTGGATTTATCCAAGAGCACCTTTTTAAATGCGGAGACATCAAAACTTTAACTTAATAGGGATATAGCACTACCCCCATTAATAAATATTACTAACCATATACCTATCATATTTTTTATAAACAGGATTAATTAGATTTAAAAAAAGACTTCTTTTTCTTTACTCGTAATAAATCACCTGTCCATCCTTTGACTCGCATATATAAATACATACCACCTGTTGTAAAAATAATAAATAAGAGAGCGATTAAATAGCTATATTTCCATTCTAGCTCAGGCATATATTTAAAATTCATCCCCCACAATGCTCCTAAGGCTGTCAAAGGCGTACTTACAGCAGTTAATACAGTAAGAGCTTTCATAATTTCATTCCCACGATGAGAAGAAACAACTTCTTGTAAATGAATCATTGTGTCTAATTCTTCTTGGTACTCTTTAACGAGTTGTAATCCACGCTCTAATTTTACGTGTGTTTGTTTATAACAAAGGGTGTTTGTTAAGTTTTCTAACCAAGCTTCTTTCAGCCCTTGTAACACTTCTTGTATTAAGCGAAACACATGTGTGTTCATAAATAGTTCATGACGAATATGATAAATTCTTTCTAAAACTGCTATGTTATTATGATGATAAAAATCCCATAATACATTTCTGAAATTGTTTTCAAAGTAATCAACCTTTCGCAAGTAGTGAGATATAAACATTGATAAGATAGCACATAATCCTTCAGCGGAACTATTACAATTTTTTGTACCCATAGGGAAATTATGTATTAATTTTTGAAAATCCTCTTCCTCTTTTTCCTGAACTGTTATCAGTATTCCATGAGCTACGAAATAATGAAGAAATTTTTGAATTTTGGCGTCCTTTTTATCTTGATCATATAAAAACGAACCATATACACAAGTTTGACTTGGCGATAACGTATAAACATATAATCCATTTTCACAAGGAGAACTTATTTTCTTTATAAATTGAGAGAAATAAGATGTTACATCACGAGGGATTATAGAAGAAAGTTTTTCAAGCTCACTAGTTTTCACATGATACCAACTCCATTTCGTCATTTTTATGCATTCCATATTATTCTTCCTTTCTAAAGAGTTTTATGTTTGATCGAATCATATCCGTAATATGAAATTTGTATGTAGGTATTCATGTCTTGGAGGAAAAGTTTTTAGTCCATCTAAATTACAAAATAAATGGCATAGGAGGCCTTATTCTTTTAAAAGGAAGACCCCCTATATATTCGTTATTTTTATTCTCAATTTTAAACATTTCCTCTATATAAGCACTTTTTATCTTTTCTTATAAAGAATTTTTTATATGTGGAAAAGAAGCTACATAATTTGGCACGTCTATTCAACGAAATCCATTTCGGTCGTTATTATAATTTAGATTCATATACAGATTGATTGGTAATGTCGTCAAATACTTGACTTCCAATCAAATAGTATCCATGAAGTGCAGCCTCTTTCGAAGCGTCTACCATACGGAAAGAAGAAATTTCACCTTGTATTTTTTCAATTCGTTTTTTGTGGAGATCTACTATTCCTCCTGTCCAAATAATAGTATCGTACTGTTCTAACTTAAATTGTTCTTGTAATACACGCATAACGTCTTGGAAGTGTGCATCCAACTCTTTTTGAATCAAAGTATCCACCTGACTTATCTGAGGATTTTCTTCTCGACCTCCATATCCTTTTTCTAATATGTTTGGCATGTCGTTAATATGCAATTGATTACTTTCACCCGCATGATTCTGCAGGATATTCTTAATATTTTTCAAAGGCTTGCTACATCCTAGCTCTGTCTCATAATGATTTAAAATGACATTCTGTTTCATATCTGTCATTTCTAATGTACGAAATCCACCATCAATAATTAAGATACGATCTCGTTCCTGAATGATTCCCTCTTTTAAGAAATAGGCATGTAAAGCGACCGGTTGCTGAAGAATCAAAGCATTTTCCACCGTAATATGAATAAATTTCCCATCAATTTGCACGGAAGTTTCTTTTTTTAGTGCACGTTGTAATTGCTCATGCTGACTACCAAAACAAGTAACAGGAAGCCCGGTAACAACTAAAGGCAACACGACATTTTCTTTATAATCCTTTGCAATGCAACCAAATATTTGTTGTTTAAACCGTTCGCTTTCATAATAATTTTCTATGTCTTCGCCAAATGGAGGAAGGAATGAAGCGTCAGATTGATGTGCTTCATTTCCCATGTAGTATGCAAAGTCTAAGTCTATAAAACTTACCTTTGTTAAATCTTCACTTTCAGCATGATTAGGTACAGGGGCTAGTGTGGAAGCTTCACTCTTGATTGTCATCTCAGAATCTACATCCTGTCGATATGCCCGCTTGGTAAAGCCAATTCCTACATCAATTGCATACAGAGATTTCATACTTTTTTCCTCACTTTCTCTTTTTAGAATTAAATCTAAGCACTCTCTTCTTTCCCTTCTTTCACATATTTCTTTTCATTTTCCGTTTTTTCCCCGTCTAATTTCTTACTATTTTCATTTATTTCGTAATCCGTTTCATCTGTTTTCTTTTTGTTATTTTCGTTTTCTGTTAAGTCTTTAATGGTAGAAATGACAACTGGTGTGGCTGTAAGCAGTTGTGGTAATGTTTGTTTTGCAACATTAGCTGCAGTTACAGAAAATTGTTTACTTGTCTCAGTTACCTTCTCTAATGTTTCCTTTATGTTTCCTTCTTGTAGTTTGTCTTTTACGCTTTTTCCTTTTGTTTGTATAGCTTTCCGATTTTCTTTTTTTAACAAGGAGACCATGATTCCGGTCGTAATCCCAATCACAGCATATTTGAATATTGTATGTTTCATTTTTTCTCACCCTTCTCTACTTTATTTTCTTCAATGCTAGAACCTAAAATGTAGTCTATTTCAATTTTTTCTTAAAATAGGAAATTAGCATTATCTTACCTATTTATCAGATGTTGCAATCTATTACAGAGAATGATAATTTTGCGGCTGCCTATCATTCGCCATTGGTACTTCAGCTGTTACTAGGAGTAAAATCTTCCCTTGATCTAGTTTTTCTTCATATAAGTTAGCTTCGTCCTTCGACAACCCCATTTCCTCCATTTGATTTCGGAGTTCGTCCCCTTTTTTGGAGAAAAAGTTGATAATACTTGTACCCAATCCTTGTTCTTTTACTCCAATCGTATTTGTATTTGTATCATCCGCAATCTTTTTTGTTAGATGTTTTTCATGTGTTAAGACGTAAATGTCATCTTGGTGAATCCCTTGCAATTCTAGCTCTTTTACTTTCATAACTACTTCATGTTCATTATCATATTCATGAACCACCGGTTTTCTTTCACTCTTATGCATCGTATTTTTCCTCCCTTAGATTTTTTATTTTCTTATTTAGTTGTTATGTAATATGTAATACACCTATTTTAAAGATGTTAAACCTAAATTTTCAAAAAACTTCACACAATAGGTTACTAATGTTTTTGAATATCAAAGAAATGTCACGAGCACTTTGCTTTGATAACAATGTTACAAATAACGCTTTGTTTGGAAGGCAGGCCCCTTATTTTATAGAAAATTTCTATTTAAAAAAGTTACAAAAGGAGTACAAGATATTTTTTTTCGTTAATTAAATCAAAGGAAAATAAAAAAACACTCTTTTTAAAAGAGTGCTAAAAAACATATAACCTAATAATGTTTCTAGTTTGATTACAGAAAGAAAGTCTTTATTAAAACATATAGTTGCTAATTTAATTGCGATCTTCCTTGCACCCAAGCAGCAATATCATTTATAACATACTCAGGAATATTAGCAGGACTATAATATTCATCCGGTTTACTTATTTCTCTATCCCCTTCTGTAAAGAAATGATTTAACTTTGGATATAGTTGATAATCAACGTTATCTCGTTCTTTTAATTTTTCTTTCCAAAGAGGAATTTCGATTTTTGATTGAACTTGATAGTCTCTTTCCCCTTGAATAATAAGAAGCGGTGTCTTTTGTTCTTTTGACATTTCTGCTGCTTTAATTTTCCGGATAGAATCCTTACTTCACAGAATTTTTTCTATTTTCACTATATCCTTACTATACAAATGAAAATATACAAACTTTGCATAAAAAAATGATTTTATAGTATCTTTTTAATATCCATGTCCGCTTTGCCAACCACCGTGTCCACCTTGCCAGCCACCGTGTCCACCTTGCCAACCACTGTGTCCGCCTTGCCAACCACTGTGTCCGCCTTGCCAACCACCGTGTCCGCCTTGCCAACCACCGTGTCCGCCTTGCCAACCACTGTGTCCGCCTTGCCAACCACCGTGTCCGCCCGGCCAACCACCGTGTCCGCCTTGCCAACCACCATGTCCACCTTGCCAACCACCATGTCCACCCGGCCAACCACCGTGTCCGCCTTGCCACCAGCCTGCATAGCCTTGTCTCTGTGAGTTCATTCCTTCGCATCCCTTCTTATTAAAAATTCAAATACTGTAACTGGGTATTCTCTAAATATAATTATGTATCCCAAAAATAAATGTATCCGCAAACATCTCGATTATTGGTAAAGTAATTATCTAATGAAAAAAAATTTATCATTGCAAATCTAAGCTCTATTGTTTTTTTACTTTATTTAAAAAATTCCTGCTATTTTATTAGCATACTTTTTAGATTCAAATTCATCATAGTTACTTAGTATTGCAACAGACAAATCATTACTTGGGATCATTTTTCAACATTACATCATAATCCATAGCTGTGCTTTAGTTATACAAGGAAAAACGATACTTCACTATTGAAGTATCGCAAAAAAACTATTTACTTACATTATTATGACTATAATCCTATCCGGTATTAGTTACTCACCTAAAATTGCAACAGGGCTAAACGATTCATAATGAATCAATTCCTTTGGTACTTCCCATTTATGCAAAATCTTAATAATAGCTTCCATAAAAGGGAGAGAACCGCATATATAAAAATTTGCTTCCTTGGTAGCAATATTTCTCTGTTTAAACAAACTGCAAGTAACCACTCATCCTTAGAATGAGTGGTTACTCGGTATTTTTATATAAAGATCCATAAAAATAATGTCAGCATAAGAACCATCTTTGAACCTAATTTGGTTTATTTTCCTATCTTCGGTTTACACCACCCACCGACTCTCTAAAAGAAAAACTACTTTTACTCTTTCCTTTTATCGCTTTCAAACAATATACATTTTAATTATCATCACTTTACAATAATTCTGTGTATTTATCAAGGGATGTTTTTCAAAATAAAATATACTCATAATTAATTCACAAAATACATTTTCTAATATATATAAGGAGGTCTAATTTTATCTAGAAATGTTGTGTTTTGCATAAAAGCTATGAAGATATAAATAAAGTGAAACTTTAATCAGTGGGGGTTTTCTTCATCCCCCACTGATTATTAGCCCTCACCAATCGGACTTTTATGGGCAGCCCGACCCCCACCTAACTTCTTTGCTTTCGCTGAATTTTGAGGTGGGGGTCTTACTGCCCATTAAAGCGGGATAAAAAATAATACGATTTACACGAAAAAATAACCATACAATGTTATCCCTCCTTTAAACACCTATTTAAGAAAAACTTAAGAAATTCACTTCTAAATTCATAAGAATTTTTTCCTATACTTAAAAATAAGTAATTTAACAAGAGGAGAAACGATCATGAAGAAATTTATAATTTGCATAATAGGAATAGGTCTTCCTATATACTTACTACCTTTCATATTACGCGGTGATTTAGACAGATTTAATCCGATTGCTGAAGAAAAAAATGTATACGCCGTTGCGCAAGGGTATGGCATTCCAGATTATCATTATAAAGGCCGGGCTATTTACTTACTAAAAGGTGTCGATGAATTAAGCAATGAGAAAGAATATAAAGTGGGAACGAACACCCCTAATGATTTTATAAGAAAAACTTACTTGAAAATTCATGTGAAAGGAAAGTATGTGTATTCTTACGATCTTATCGCTGAAAAGGATATTCCGGGGAAAATAAGGGGACAATTGGAGATGGCAAATAAATAAAAGAGCCAATTCGTACGAGTTGGCTCTTTATTATCTCTCCCACCTATCGTTTAGAGAATTCTTTCGGTAGATTTATTAAATTCGTTATCATTGTTTTAATAACCACTCTTCAATTACTTTCACTGTTTCATCTTGTTGTGCTTTTGATGTAATTAAGCTCGCATTATCACCTTTTTGCTCACCATACATGCCAAAATGAGCATGGTTTCCGCCTTTTATCATGTGCATAGTTGTATTCTTTGACATGAACTTTTTATTGTTCTCTATTTTTTCTACAGTTGCTAAAGCATCTACTTCCCCATAAATTGATAACATCGGAATCGATTTCGTAGAGAAGTCATCTGCAGGATAAGAACCTAAGAAAATGATCCCGTCTACCTTGTCTTCATGTTGGAAGGCATACTTAGAAATCATAGCTCCGCCCATTGAATGCCCTGCAACATACCATTTTTGAACTTTAGGATACTGTTCCATTACACTGTCTACCGCATTGATTCCAAGTATCGCTAAATTTAGTGGTAACTTAGGCATTACTACAAAGTTCCCATCTTTTGCAAGAGCTTCTCCTAAGTAACTATAAGCCTCAGCTTCTACTTTAGCTCCTTGATAAAAAATAACCCCTACTTTGGCATCTTTCTCTCCAAAAACGATATGATCTTCATCTTTTTTATCATCCACTAACGACATAGCCTCTTTCGTTGGTTTGTATGTAAACTGAGACCAAGTTAAAAAAGTAATACTTCCTATAAGTAAAATACCTAGTAAAGAGTACAGCGTAATTTTTATCCATTTCTTCACAAAGGTGACCTCCCTAAGATGTATATATTCTATATTTCAGATTAACATTCATACACATAAAAACTCGAGCATTTTTATTATGCTCAAGTTTTTATTTACGCCTTTAATTTATACTATAAATGGTCCAAGATAAATATGTAGCAAATGCAGTCCATAAAAAATATGGAATTAGCAACCATGTCGATACTTTAGATAATTTGGAAGAAACCGCTATGAGAAGCAACGTAGTAATAGCGACTAGTAAACAATCTACTGTTGCTAAAAATAAATTTTTTTGACTGAATTGAAAGTAGCTGAACGCTTGATTGCAC
>NZ_JBKEZY010000022.1:0-15347 GCF_053345335.1 Bacillus sp. M5A3_1b
AGGTGTCGTTTACAATTGTACTATGTCTGATAATCAAGCCGCTTAATTCAAAAAAGTGAAACCCGTTAGGGTTTCTTTCGTATGCAAATCTTTCAATCACCTAAACTTGCCCTTTTGAAAAAGAAACAATCTCGCCTAAAATTGACTTTGCATAAGCTTAGCTTGATAGCGATGGGGTCCCGCCACATGCCCATCAAGCTAACCAAGTAAATTACTAGATATGAAACGATCCTTGTTTCAAAACTAGCAAGTGATAGAAAAGTAGGCATGCTAAAGAAGCCTATTAAAATGCGATTTTTTCGCTAGGCAGCCTGTCTATGCTTCACCGTCGTTTTATACACAACCCCTAGAATATCAAAGACGGTCATCTTCTTATATCTATGACATTTACGACCGTTCTTTTTAAGCAGCTGATAAAGGCGATGCAGAATTTTCAAAAGTTCCTCTGTTCCAACGGCTATCGCTTGAAACAGTAATGGAAAATAATCTTTAATCATATAAATCGCTTTGTATTCACTCAGCTCCTGCTTTTTCTTTTCAAGCAGAAGCTGTCGCATTTGAAACATCGTAGAAGAACAGAGGAGAATGCCGATGAGTTGTCCATATAAATGGCACTCTAGGCGTTCTCTTTTAATATTTTTACATTCATCAATTTCAAAGAATGACTTCCACGTTTTAAACAAAATCTCAATCTGCCAACGAAGTGAATACAATGAATGCACGTAGTTCGTCGGTACTTCTTCTAGCGACGTGTTCGTGATATATACATTCATGCCCATTAAACGTTTACTTTTATCCTTCATGACAATGCCTTTTTTCTTTTCACGTATCGCCTGGTTTTTCAGGCGTGTTTGCGTTTGTTCATCGGTTAAACGATGGATAATGACACGTGCTGGCAGCTTATGATTTTGGCCAATGTATGCCTCGGGGATTTCCATCGTTTCACCAGGGATTAGACTAGACATCATTTGTATCATATCAAGCTGGATGTATTCTGTTTGCTTTTTTAACGTGCCATTGTTGAAGTATTCTGGCTCAGGGTTCTTGATATAAATGCGTGTATTCAGCTTCAAACGCGAGATATAGTAAGCCTCTTTATTATGAATGGTTTGTAAGTCTCCTAAATCGAAGTAACCAAGATCACGTAAACACAAATCGCCCGCCTCTACGGTTTCGAGGCAAATGGTACCGTATGTTTTATCATTATTTTTTCCTGGTCCAAGCTGTACGTTAAGAAATTGACCACTAAGTAAATCATATTCCAATTGGATTTTCACGCCTGCCGTATTACTACTCCCACCTGAACCTTGATAGTCAGTGGCGAAATGATCAGGCAGTTGAAACACCGTCGCATCTAAAATACGGATACGATTGAAAGTAGAGATCATGTGTGCAGAAAGCGAGTGATTTGAACAGAGTTTTTGTGTGAGAAGAGAAGTAAAGACTTCTCGAAGAAATGCGACAGCTGATGGATTAAAGCGTTGATTCAATCCTTCTGAGCTCATCAGTACTCCAGTTGAAGCTTCTAACTGACTGCACAATTGTGTAAGTGATGTGCTAGCGATTTCTTGACTGAGCCATACGCAAAGGGCAATGAGTTCGTTCGCTTGATACTTACTAGATCGCTGTACAAAGCCAACTTGTTTGGCGATATCTTGTAGGACTACTGGAGATAAAAAGTATTGTAGCTCTTGTGCGAAAAGATTCAGTTCATTTGAAATAATAGGATTCATTAAAAACACCATCCTTTCTCATAAACTTCTTATGATAAGCATAGCGATTTTTCATTTTGAGGGTATGATTTTAACTTCGCTTGATGAGCATGTAGGTGTACCCCATTTAGAAAACTTCGTAACAGAACCTATAACTGTAATATACGAAATTAGCAAAGGGTTTCTCTATTTCATTGAGGAAGCCTTTGCTTGTCTAAACTATATAAACTTTTTCAGTGCCATCGTGTAGATAGCTCTTTGTTTTTTTGTTGCAAAAAAGAACATTCGTAAGAGGTTTTACATGTAAGGTTGAAATTTTAAGAAAAACTTAAGGAACGAAAGTCATAATGGGCTTATCAACAAAATATAAGAGGTGGAATAAAAATGGAACAAACTAAACAAAAGTTAATAAAAATTTTACTCATAGTAAATTTGGGGGTAAGTACGTGCGCAGCTATCGGGATAGGCTATATAGCTTACAAACAAAGTAAAAGTCCTGATTTTTCAGAAATGGGCTCAAGAGGGCGCGATAAGATGTTCCCAGGTAATGGTCAATTCCAGCCGGGTCAAGAACAATCGGGGCAAACTCAACAATGGGAAGGAGAATAGAATTTTGAAAAAGTGGATTATCATTTCAACCATTATTGTTGTAATAGGAGGAGTAAGCGCTTGGTTCTTTTTGCATAAAACAGATAAAACGCAAGGTCAAGGTGTTATGGCTGCCTCTCAAAAAACAACAGTACAACAAGGGAAACTGGAGGTAGCAGTTAGTGGCTCGGGTTCGGTTACAGCAAATACAGATCAAGATGTAACAGCGAAAGATACAGTTCTTATTGTGGATAGTATAAGTGTAGTGGCTGGAGATACAGTAAAAAAAGGTGACACACTTGTAACATTTAAAAATGGTGCTGTCGTTACGGCTCCATATGATGGGGAAATTCAATCAGTTAGTGTGAAAAAAGGTGGCAAAGCGTCACAAGGAACAATTCTTCTTCGTATGGAAGATGCAGATGGATATACATCACCTGTAACGAGAGGGAACAATAGTGTAAATTCGGATAAAGCAAGTGGTGGAAGTGGTTTGACAGCCGATAGTGTAAATGTGAAGGAAGGCGATGTTGTAGAGGCAGGCGCAACACTTGTAACCTTTACAGATGGAAGCATTCTGCAAGCTCCAGTAACTGGAACAATTACAAGCCTTTCTGTTGCAAGCGGTGATTCTGTACAGGCTGCGGATCCAATTGCACACATAACAAATTACAACGCTTTGCAAACAACGATTAGTGTTGATGAATTGGATGTACCGAAAGTAAAAGAAGGTCAAGCGGTAAAAATAACAGCAAGTGCATTCGGAGATGAAACATTCAGTGGAAAGGTAATAAGTGTAGCAACAAAAGGAACAGCAGACAAAGGCGTTTCTACATTTGACGTAACTGTACAAATTGAAGATCCGAAAAACATGAAAATTGGGATGTCAACAGAAGCAAGTATCTCAATAGAGAGTAAAGAAAATGCATTGTATGTTCCAGTAGAAGCTGTGCATACAAGCGGAGATGAAAAATATGTACTAGTTCCTACATCTTCAGACAATGCAGCGCAGTCAACGAAAAAGGTGACAGTAGAAACTGGTATTTCAAATGATACGCATGTAGAAATTACAAAAGGGTTAGCAAAAGGAGATACGGTGCAAATACCGAGAGTTCAATCTAAAGGCAATTCTTCTCAAGGACCTATGATGATGCCTGGTGGAAACTCCCAAGGTGGATTTGGTGGCGGCAATTTCCAAGGAAGACCTGGCGGTGAATTTGGAGGAAGATCTAACGGCGGAGCTCCAGCTGGCAGCGGACAAGGAGGACATTAATGATTATGGCAGAGCCGATCATTCAAATAAAGAACATGAAGAAAGTCTATGAACTTGGCGGCGAAACAGTAATGGCTCTAAAAAGTGTTTCTCTTGATATTCAAAAGGGTGATTTTATCTCTATTATAGGACCATCGGGCTCTGGGAAATCAACATTTATGAATATGATTGGATGCTTAGATCGACCGGATTCAGGTGAATACTTACTGGATAATGAAGAAATAGGGAAAATGAAGAGCTCCCAACTTGCGACGATTCGAAATGAAAAAATAGGTTTTATATTTCAAAATTTCAACCTGATAGCGAAGCTTACAGCAGTTGAGAATGTCGAACTCCCACTCATTTACCGAGGCATGAAAGCGGGAGAACGCAGAGAAACGGCATTAGAAGCATTACGAAAAGTAGGGTTGGCAGATAGAGGGAATCATTTGCCTTCTCAATTGTCTGGTGGGCAACAGCAACGTGTCGCAATAGCACGTGCGTTGGCTGGACACCCTCCTATTTTACTAGCAGATGAGCCGACTGGAGCACTTGATAGTAAAACGAGTAAGGAAATATTAGGAATTATGAATTCATTAAATGAGCAAGGGCATACCATTATTCTTATTACGCATGATTTAGATGTTGCAAAGAAAGCAAGCCGCGTCGTTCGGATTCACGATGGACAGCTCTATGAGAATGGAGGTGAATGGTTTGCAAACATTCAAAATGGCACTGAAAAGCATTAGAGCAAATAAAATTAGAGCCTTTTTAACAATGCTTGGGATTATTATCGGTGTATCCTCTGTTATAGTTATGGTTGCGATAGGACAAGGATCAACAAAAGAGGTACAAGATCAAATTGGTAACTTAGGTACAAATGTATTAACGGTATCGATTACGGATTCGGATGCTACATTTAAAGAAAAAGACGCAAAACAAATTCAAGATATCGACGGTATTAAAGATATTGCACCAACAGTATCAGGAAGAGTAACAGTGAAACATGAAAAAACGAATACACAAGTGTCAATGATCGGAACAACGTCTTCTTATTTAGACGTCCGTGATTTAAAACTGCAATCAGGACGCTTTATTGCAGACTTAGATCAAGGGAATCATTCAAAAATTGCAGTACTTGGTGCAAGCACAGCGCAAACATTATTCGGTTTAGGAGACCCGGTCGGTAAATCAGTAAAGGTAAACGGAACATCTTATAAAGTTGTTGGAGTTCTTGAATCAGTGGGAAGTTCATTAGGAACAAGCGGAGATAGTACGATTATTGTCCCTCTTAGCACCGGACAGCGTTTAGCTGCCACTACGAATGTTGGGACAACATATGTAAAGGTAGCAAATGAAGATATGATTAATTTCATATCGAGCCGTATTGAAAGAACGATGAATTCAATCTTAGGTGATACAGATAGTTATAGCGTATCAAGCCCAAAAGATTTAATGGAAACTGCATCATCTGTCAATGATACGATGACATTAATGCTAGGCGGAAGTGCAGCAATCTCTCTTATCGTAGGCGGGATTGGTATCATGAATATTATGCTCGTATCAGTTTCAGAACGTACGAAAGAAATAGGCATTAGAAAAGCAATTGGAGCAAAACGTAAAAACATTCTGCTTCAATTCCTTATCGAAGCAGTTGTATTGAGTTCATTCGGTGGAATAATTGGAATAGGGATTGGGGTAATCAGTGCTCAAATATTTACTCTGGCCACAGGTACAACAATAGCGTATTCGATACCAGTTATGCTGTTATCATTTGTTTTCTCTTTACTAGTTGGAGTGATATTCGGTGTATTCCCAGCGAATAAAGCGTCGAAGCTTGATCCAATTCAAGCATTACGATACGAATAGAACAAAACAAAGCGATCGTATCCTGCGAACACTTTGCTTTGTTACTATGTAAGAAAACAGGGTTCTAGTGCAAAAAGTTTAAAGCTATCGCAAGTAATCTCCTAAACTTGGAGAAACAAAAGGTGCGCTCAATGAGTTCGCCTTTTGTTATCAAATTTGCTTAGCGTATATTTTCGTTAAAATGTGGGCGGTATGCCAGATTTAAAAGACTGAATTCAGTCTTTTTTTGTTTTAGGGGTATTAATTTTTTCTTAGCTTGATGGGCATGGGGTCCCGCCAACATAACGCGAATTTCGTACGCTAAGGAATTTTTTATTTAAAAAACTTGGTTTTTCTGTACGTTAAGAAGGTTCCATAAACGATCGTGTTGTTTTGGAATAAAGTTTAATCCAATTAACATTAATAACACTGATATCAAAGAAAATGAGAAGAACATATTTTAAATAAAGATTGATCAAAACATACTCTTCTCATTTTTATTCAAATTATTCTTTTATAAAAAGATTGATTATTTATGTTCCTTATTTTTCAATATTGTTCTTTTAGCTTTTTTAATAATTCTACTAGTCGATTTCATGTCAGTATCCTTTGTCCATTCTTCACACAGGTTGATCACCCAATCTGGTTTGGTTTTACTTGCATCATTTAACCAATTTCCAACCGAATCTTGAACATATTTTGATGGATCTGACTTAAGTAAATTAAGAATAGGAAGTGCTCTATCAGGTTCTTGTTTTAATATTTCAATATGCTTACTCCATACACCCCGAGGACGAATAGATTCTACAGAGAACCTGCGAATATTCTCATCTTCACTTTTTGCCCAGTCTACTAACAATTCCACACTTTTTTCTATATTTTGTGAAAGTTCTTCTCTAATAGACATCCAAGCAATTTCTCGAACACCAAAATGATGATCTGCTGCAAAAGAGCGAATGTACTTCAATTTATCTTTTAATGTGTTATTTTGTTTTTTATTCATAAACGCTGCCCAACATCGTACACTATCTGAGATGTGATTAGAGAATTTTAATAAGAAGTCTGCTTTTTTCCTTTCATTCTCTTTGAATATAACTTTATCTAATAAAGCTCCTGTCATTCGTATGGCTTTCATTCCAGTTTCAACGTTCTGTTTTTCCAATTCAGCTACCACTAATTCTAAACTATCTTTGAGTCCTATTGAAGGCAAAATATTTTTAAGTAATTCAATATGGTTTATAGCTAGCCATTCTGTTAGATTTACACTTTCTAATTTCCCTTGATTTAGTAATTGTAATACCTCATTAGGGATTTCGCTTGCTTTCTTGGCTCCTTTTCTATTTAAGATAGCGTCTGTTTCTTTCACTACCATTTAATTTCCTCCTCACAATACTGTCTTCAAATAGACATTCAATAAATAGAAGTAGCTTCCCTTCCTCCCCATTCTAATACTACTTTGTTCCCTTAGTTGAATAAGAGAAAAAATACATTGATAATACAAGCTTTTGATTAAACTTTTTTCAAAACGGTACGACATTATTTCAAATCCATAGATCGTTTTCGGTTCTTATTACGAAATCCTTATTATATAAAGGGTTATAGTCTTAGCGTACAAAATCCGTGAAATGTTGGTGTTACCCCAGCTTGATATGATTTTCTAGCAAACTTATCCTATAGCAATTGAACAGTTGAAAAAAGAAAAAAGCATACCTAACGGTATGCGACTTAGACAACAAAAGTACTTGAATAACATAGTAGAACAAGATCATCGTTTTATAAAGAAGCGAATCCGTTCTATGCTAGGTCTTAAATCTTTCGCCACAGCTACATCCATTCTTTCTGGAGTAGAAGCCATGCATATGATTAAAAAAGAACAGATTGCTTTACGGGACCAGTCTGTCCAAAATCAGAAAGAATTCATCCATCAATTGTTTGGACTTGCAGCATAAGATACGATTCCGTTAGGAATATATGCGCTGTATTCTCTTTTATTTTTGCACCAGAACCGATAATGTTTCCACTTAAATAAATTCTCCTTTTCCATACTGATCACACACCTTTTATAGAGTAGTACTATCAGTATTTCCAAGTTTGATAGACCATTTTCATATACTTCAAAGTTTTTGCACCAGAACCAAAATTAAAACCCACACATTTTGATCAATCTTTTTTTCAAAATGTGTGGGTTTCTTCTGTTTATAAAATCAATATTTGCAGCAATAATTTGATCAAACTTTATTTCAAACCAACATTTGATTAATCTTTTTTCAAAATGGACTCGTTTTCTGTATTTAAAAATATGGGTTTATACGAAAAAAATTTACAAAATCAGTCTGTCTAAAATCAGAAGGTGTTCATTTGTTAAGTGTTTGGATTGATAACAAAAGGTAGGGGGAGCATTATGGATGTTTTGTTATTCTTATTCTATGTTATATATCTGCGTAAAAGATATATATCCCTATACATTTGAACTAGCTTTATTCTTTTTTCTATGTCGTTGCACTTTAGCTATAGTACCACATGATCTCCCTTTTGGTTCGGATGCATACATCCCACACCAACGTTTACTCCCATTTCGAGAATTATCATAAAAAACCCACTTGCAATCTGGGCATGCTTTAAGACGTTTCCACTGACTTAAGGAGATGCTCTTAACAATTATAATCAAAACTTCACTAAAAAAGTCATGTTGTTTAACAGCATTATATTGAATATGATCTATATCTAAAATAGATATATTTATAGGGTAACTCGTTAACCACTTGGTTAAATTATCAACATTATTTGTTTCTAATGACATGCGAACATCTTTCCGAAATTGATGCACATCCTCTAGCTTACCAGAAAATTTAATACCACTAAGATTCTTTGATATAAAATTTTTAATATCTTCTTCACAATTTAAATGTTCTAATGGTTTACGTGTATCATTTGGAATCTCCCAAGTATTTAAGAAACTACGGACAATTTCTAGCTCCCCTGGTGCTACTTGATTATTAATCAACCCTGTTCACCTCTTAATTTTTTATATTGACTTTATTATACAATCATTGGTAACATAATGAAAGAAGTTGTTAACCATTAAAATTTAACAAAGGTTAACAAAATTGTATTATAGTTAGACTTTTAAGGTGGTGATGCTATGTGCTATGAGAGTCTTAAGTTAATTAGAAATATTTTAACTAATAGTCAAGATTACCATGATCACTTTATGAAAGTTGTACTACACGTGATAATACATAAATAAAATATTCTAAAAATTTATTAAAATACAATATTTACAAAAGTTTGAATTTAATGTATTATAAATTTATTCATCTGTTTATAAAGATAAATGGTTTTTAATACAACAATACAGGAGGTAACATAATGGAACTAAATATCGCAGAAAATTTAGAAGGAAAAACTTTTTCCCTGAGTAAATACCCAAAACTTATTATTGGTAATGTAGGTGCTGAATCATTAGTAGGTGAACCTGATAAACTATCTGAAAAAGCTGGTTCGATGTGGTCTTCTTTTTCTTACCGCTTAGCTTGGTTGCTAGAAAAAGGTGATATTTTATTACTACCAAAACAAATTTCTAAAGAATTTTTAACTTATATATTATCTATCAAGGGACTACAAAAAGAAGATGTGCATGTCATAGTGCCAGAAAATGTTCATCATAAAGAATTATTAACTTATGAGACTTTAAATAACGATACATTAAAAGCGCAATTAACAACCCTTATGGCAGGAAAAACATGGGACGTAATACCGTATTTCTTTGATAGAGCTGTAGCACAATTAATTAAGGATTTACCAGTTAAAATCAAACCTCATATTTTAGATTATTTTCGTCAAGGTGGATCTGAAGTTTTAAATAGTAAAATTGAATATCGGAGAATTGCGGGTGCTTACAATATTCCTGTTCCAGAAGGACTAAATTGTTATACACCAAGTGAAGTATATCAGGCTATTAAAGAACTTATTGATATAACTGGATCAGTGATTATAAAACAGGACACAAACGCAAGCGGACAGGGTAATATTGTAATTACATATGATCAAAGAACAGAATCCCCTGGTGCCTATAAAACTTTATGTATTGAACAGGAGATTCAGCTAGAAGAGCTATATATGAAAATTTGGGGTGATTTGACTGGTGAATTAAATACAAAGTTGGTAGTGGAAGCTTATTATGAAACAGTTTCTGTATTCTATGCGGAGTTAGAAGTTAAAGAAGGAGTTCTGAGACCTTATCTATTAAACTTCGGAGATATGAGAATGGAACCAGTATGGAATGGATTTGAAATTCCAACAGTTTCTTTAAAACCATATGCTATAGGTGAATTTGTTTCTAATTGTACAAAACTTACTGAAATTGTTATGCAAAGAGGATATATAGGATTAATAAATATTGATGGTATTTTGACTAGCGATGGAAAAGTCATGATTTCTGAGATTAATGGAAGAACAGGTGGATCAACACATGTACATGTAGTTGCTAATCATTTATATGGTGAAAATTATGGAGATAATTATACAATATTAACTCAAAATAAAGTGAATATTGGTAATAATGGATTCGGTGAACTATTAAATGAACTCAAAATCAATAACTTATTAGCTTTAAAAGATCAAGAAGGTGTAGTGCTGTTAAATGATGAAAATCAAAGTAAATCAATTGAGTATATGATTATAGGAGAGACTCGAGAGAGAGCTTATGATTTAGAAAATAATTTTAGAAAGTTCTTAAATCAATTTATAAAGTAAAATAAGGGCTTTATCATCTTGAATTACTGTAGGGGGAATAAATATGGCTACACTTGTTAAAGTGGATCTAGAAAAACAACTAATTAATATTTTGAAAAATGAAAGCGATTGCTTTTGTGTAATTAAATATAGTAGTAATGATTATATTGCTGTTGTAGAAAAAGAAAACGTGAAAATTCATTTAATTGGTTCTATAGAACTGGATAATGTAATCATTCCAATGGTCCAAGTAGAGAAAGGAAAATATCCCCCTTTTAAAGAGCGCGTGTTGGTTTCAAATAAAGATGCAAGTCATGAGTTATTAGCACTAGCAGCATTAGCAGACCTTTATTTAGGGATAAATCGATAATACAGGAGTGAACATTTTCTAATGAGTATATCTAGTATTTCAACGTCATCCGTTTTAAAACCAAATATGCACAAATCATATCCAATTGTAGAATATGGTGAAGGGATTTATATTTATGACCAAAATAATAAAAAATATATGGACGGTTGTTCAGGAGCTATAGTCGCTAATATCGGCCATGGTATTAAAGAAATAGCTGAGATAGGATATAAGCAACTATCTAAAATTGCATTTACTTATAGGACACAGTTCACAAATCAGCCTCTAGAAAATTTAGGGGAAAAAATTACAAATCTATCTCCGAATCTTAGTCATATTTTCTTTTCTAATAGCGGTTCAGAAGCAACAGAAACTGCTTTACGTTTAGCGATACAATATTGGCAAGAGGTAGGGAAACAAGAGAAGAATATAATCCTATCAAGAAAAATTAGTTATCATGGCGTAACATTAGGTGCTCTTTCTATGTCAGGCAGTGATCGAAGAATAAGATTTGAAGAACTTTTAACTTATAATCCAGCTATCCCAACCCCATATTGCTACAGATGTCCATTCTCTAAAGACCCTAAAACTTGTAATTTAGAATGTGCAAGAGCTGTAGAAACTGTAATTAATCAAATTGGCAGTCATAAAATTGCAGGAATTATTATGGAACCTGTTGTAGGGGCTTCAGGTGGGGCTCTTACACCTTCAGATGGTTACTTTGAAATTGTTAGAGAAATTTGCAATAAACATGATATTCTCCTAATTTGTGATGAAGTAATGACCGGTTTGGGAAGAACTGGAGAATGGTTTGGGATTAATAATTGGAATATTGAACCGGACATCATAGCTTTAGGGAAAGGAATGAGCGCAGGTTATACACCAATTTCAGGTGTACTGTTTAATCAAAAAATCTATGATGCAATTAACGAAGGCTCGGGAGTAGCCGTATACGGACATACTTATAGTGGTAATCCAGGATCAGCAGCTATTTCATTAGGTGTTTTGGATTATATAGAATCTAATGATCTTGTAACAAAGGTTAAAAATAAGGAAGAGGTTTTTAATAAGAAATTAAACGAATTAAAAAATAGATTTGAATGTATCGGAGATGTCAGAGGAAAAGGTTTACTGTGGGGAGTAGAATTAGTTTCAAATAGAGAGCAACGCACCACTTTTTCGAGAAATCTTAATATTGCAGATATTATAGTAGATATTGCTCTAGAAAATGGATTATTAATTTACCCGGTAAAGAATATGGTTGATTATTCAGAAGGAGATGCTTTTTTAATTGCTCCTCCATTTACTATATCAGAAGATGAAGTAGATGAATTATTTAATATATTAACAAAATCAATGACGATGTTAGAAAATTATTTAGTAGAAAAGGGGATAAAATAATGGAAATGAATTGGAATGAACAACAATTAAAATATATTGAGGAGTTCAAAAAATTAGGGTACTTAATATCTGAAAAAACTGAAGATAATTATTGGAATCATCAATTCGACTTCGAAAGTTGGAAAAAAGTCTCAGATGCTAATCTGTGGCGTATTCCAGTACCAGTAGAATATGGCGGTTTAGGTCAAAGTTGGTGGGAATTTGCTGCAGCTTTAGAAGGGTTATCTAAGACTGCAAAGGATTTTGGGTTTCTTCTTTCAACAATTGCTCACATTGGGTGTATAAGAGTTTTGTTAAATTATGGATCAGAGGAACAAAAGAAATTATTTTTACCTAAACTAATGAACCATTCTGTGGGTGCAACAGCAATTACTGAACAAACTGGAGGCTCAGATGTGGCCAGAATTAAGACATCTGGAGAAAAGTATGATAACTTCTATCTCTTAAATGGTAGAAAAGCTCATATTACGAATGCACCTGTAGCTGACATTATGGTTATTGTTGGGCGTATTCCTAAACTCGGAGAAAAGGATATTACATTGTTTATTGTTGAAAGAGAATATGAAGGTTTAAGTTTTGAGCCAGCAGAAGACATGTTGGGGAACCATACAAGCCCAACAGGCGACATTATTTTATCGAATGTTAAAGTTGAAGGAAAGAATATCCTTGGAGATAAAGGTGATGGTTTAAATACACTTTATAACATGATTTCATTAGATAGATTATTATATGGATTAATTTCCGCTGGTTACTCAGAGCATATTTTAGAAGAATGTATGAATTATGCAAAAGAACGTACTGCTTTTAAATCACCAATTATTGATAAACAATATATTCAAAGATTACTTGTTGAAATAAAAGTTAATATGGAATCAAGTCGTTGGACTTCGTATGGCGCACTTCAAAAATTAATGAATGATGATCCTGAAGCATCTATGATGTGTTCTCTTGCAAAGTTAGTGGGTAGTGAAGGGTTGTACAAAAATACTGAGAATGCTATTCGATTACATGGACATAAAGGGTATATGAAAGGTGAAATATCCCGCAAATTCTGTGATGCAGTGGGTACTGTAATAGCTGGTGGCACAAGTGACATTCAAAGAATTAATATTTTTCAACAATTAAATAAACTTTCTCAACAGGAGGAAATGGAATATGAACTTTCAAATTGATTCTATAGGTAAGTATGAATATATAGTAAAAGAAAAAGATTTAGCAAGTAACTGGGAGAATGATGTAGATGTATTAGCAACACCAGTTCTACTTTGGTTAGCGGAAGTATCATGCATGGATGCAATTAAGGATCAAATTGAAGAAAACTATATGTCACTAGGGCTTGGACATTATGAAATGAAACATTTAGCTCCATCTTTACTTAATGAAAAAATAACAATTCATTCCAAGTTAATAAAGATGGATAAAAATAAGCTTTTATTTGAAGTAGAAGCATTTGATGAAAGTTCTCAAATATTAAGAGGTTTCCATGAGAGAGCTGTTGTAAAAAAAGAGAAATTCTTACGGAATTTAGAAGAGAAAAGGAAGGCAGTAACAATAAATGATTAATGAAAAAATTCCTGTTCCCATCAAGGTATTACTTACAGCTGTGTTATTTATGAATACAGGAAGTTTTATGATCATGCCTTTTTTAGCGCTATATTTAACAAATGATCTCCACTTCTCTTCTTGGGAAGTGGGAACTATTTTAACTACAATCCTCGTTTCACAGCGTGGGCTACCAATATTTACAGGCTTTATAGGTGATCGTGTAAGCCATACAGTAAATGTAATTGTAGGAGTAATGGTAAGAGCATTAGGATTTGGAGCGTTTGTTTTTGCTAACAGTTTCTGGTCTGTGACCATTGCAGCGTTTTTAATTGGCTTTGGAGGAGCATTATTTGATCCTTCTGTTACTGCTTTTTTTACATCGCAAAAAGAAACAGTTCGAAAAAAAATATTTACTTATTTTAACCAAATGCTTAACGCAGGAGTGATTATAGGTCCGTTAGTTGGAGCGTTATTGGTTAAGTTTAATCCAGTATACCCATTTACTATTGCGGGTATTGCTATGTTAGTTTTATCTTTTATTCTTTTTATCTATCGTAGTAAATATCCTAGAACTATTAAGGACAATCAAAAAGTATTATCTAGTTTGAAAGCCGTTGTTTCAAATAAATTGTTTGTAGGATTTATATGTATAATGCCTTTATTTTGGATTATGTTTGCTCAATTAAATATCTCATTTCCAATTAAAGCATATGATTTATCTGGAGACAAACAATTAGTAAGTTCCATTTTCATAATAAACGGGGTTTCAGGATTACTCTTAATGTTTTTTTTAAGAAAATTATTTATTAACCAAGATCCTATGATTTTGGTGAAACTGGGTGTCTTGATTATGGGAGTAGCAATAGGGATGATTCCTCTTGTTCCATCTATCTATTGGATGCTGTTTTGTGTTTTTCTTTATACGTTAGGAGAAACACTGACACTGCCAGGAGCTGAAATGACAGTGGCACAATTTAGTGCCAACAAACCTGCAGGTTTGTTTTTTGGAATGTTTCAAGCCTGTTGGGCTTTGGGAGGTTCCTTAGGAAACTATCTTGGAGCTTGGTTAAATAAATTCAACCATGTTTCTTGGTCTTGGTTAATATATTTAGCGATAGGGGTTGTGGCTTCAATTTTATTTAATATGATACATCGAAGTATGAATAAAAGGTCTGAATTTGAAGAAAGACGAAATATTAGTTCATCAACTTGATTTATCGTAGAAAATCATCCATGTCTATTAATAGGTTTATTTGGGGTCCCGCCACATCGCCATCAAGCTAAGGTTTTAAAGTACCCTCTAAATGAAAATTCTCTTTCTCTACAGTTAATTATTTTGAGAAGTCAGCTCATTTTTTTGTTTTGGGGGTATTTACATTTCTTAAGTTGATGGGCATATGGTGCTACCCCATAGCTATCAAGTTAATATTTTAAATTACCCCCATAACGAAAATTTTATATCACTACAACAGTCATTTATGAGAAGTTAGGCTATTTTATTTATTGCTATGCTGTTTTCTTGTGACACATAGTACAATTATAGACAACATCTAAAATATTAAAGACTTTCTTTTTCTCATAACAGTGGCACTTTCGCCCGTTTTTCTGTAGGAGGATAAACAGGCGAAGCAGGATCACTTGAGTTGGAAGCTTTTGATACAATCCGATATAAGCTTCGTAAATTTCGTGGGTTTGTCTTGGTTGTAGCTGGAATGAATTTGGCAATTGTTACAGAAAAAAGAACTGACATTCTTACAAATCTGGAAAATTGATAATGGCTGTTTATGAAACTTTCAATATTTATAATTAAAGTTGGTGTTACTTCTTTATTGCATTAGATAGCAATGTAATTTATAATACGTTTAAATGATTAAATTCTTAAACGGAAGGTAATGTTAGCGAAATGAACTGTAATGAT
>NZ_JBKEZY010000023.1:0-14895 GCF_053345335.1 Bacillus sp. M5A3_1b
TAAGCTCTCTAGCGCCGATGGTAGTTGGGACCTTGTCCCTGTGAGAGTAGGACGTCGCCAAGCAACTAAAAACACAAGTCTTTTGACTTGTGTTTTTTTATTTCCCATGAAATAGGCTCGGTTCTGTTAGTAAAAAAGACGAAATATAGTAAGGGATTTTTTGAGCAGAAATAGTAAGAAATTGATAAATAAATGGATAATCTTCAGAGCCATAGCTCCCAAGTAAATCATACCACCAATCTGTTTCGTATCTAGAAATCATACTTAAATTGTAGAGCAATAAATAATGAACAAGAAGTTCAGGTAATACTGGTTTAGGATTTCTCGGGTCAATTGGAATTGGTAAGTAATAAGTATCAGCAAGATATTCGTAGTATAAAGGCGTACTATATATAGGGTTCCACGACTGGATAGGAGCTGTAAAAAGCAGATTCGATCCGCTCGTTTTCCCAGGAACATGTTGTATGGATAAATGCTTACAAGTTGATTCAATGTAACGTGAAAATCTTTCTGTAGTCATATGAAGTCGATCTAGTATGTTGGCCGAAAAGGAAAGTTCATTTGTATTTGTTGAATCGATTTTATATAAAGTGGCCCCTCTTTGACTATAGCGAAATAAATTTTGTAATTCAGGAATATTTCCCATTAGATCTAGCATGTTAAACTTTTCTGCTTCTAAGTGTTTCATGTGAAACAGCTGTTCTGCAATATGAGTAAATAATCCATTTTTTTGCACCTTCACCTCATCTTCTAAAAATTGATACCCCTGTTTTTTTCGTTTACGAGTCGTAACACCATGAGCTAAAACAGTAGTGGATTCTGGATAGTTAGGATCAATAGTTAGTAAGCAGGCTTTAAAAAGTTGGCTCATTCCATAAAACAATAACATTGGCTGAATCGAAAAAGGGGCCACCTTATATAATTCATAATAGTTTTTCCCGTGTTCTAAGTAATAAATAAAGGGATAACAATTTTCGAAACTTTTTTTTTCAGCATCTTGTATGGAGGATTTTTCATAGCAACGGGCAAGATAACGTTGTACATTTTGAGATGAAAAGAAGAAACTTAATTGCTGCCAAGTACAATGTGTTTGATGCATATATTACGCTCCTTTTATTGTCTAAAAATTCTAACATATATATACGTCCTTGACAGTATTTTAACCAATTGATAAGCTACTAATAATAATTTCTGGTATCATGGGGGGAACAATTATGTGGGAATCTAAATTTGTTAAAGAAGGTTTGACTTTTGATGACGTATTACTTGTACCAGCAAAGTCAGATGTACTACCAAGAGAAGTAAGTGTTAAAACAGTTTTATCTGAAAGCTTACAGTTAAATATCCCGTTAATTAGTGCAGGAATGGATACAGTAACAGAAGCTGATATGGCTATTGCAATGGCTCGTCAAGGCGGTTTAGGAATTATTCATAAAAACATGTCTATTGAACAACAAGCGGAGCAAGTTGATAAAGTAAAACGTTCTGAAAGTGGCGTTATTTCAGATCCTTTCTTTTTAACTCCAGAACATCAAGTGTATGATGCAGAGCACCTTATGGGAAAATACCGTATCTCAGGTGTACCGGTTGTAAATAATTTAGACGAGCGAAAATTAGTTGGTATTATTACAAACCGTGATATGCGTTTTATCCAAGACTACTCAATCAAAATTTCCGACGTAATGACAAAAGAAAAGCTAATTACAGCCCCAGTTGGTACAACGCTGGAAGAAGCTGAAAAGATCCTACAAAAGTACAAAATTGAAAAACTCCCTCTCGTTGATAACAACGGTGTATTACAAGGGCTTATTACAATAAAAGATATTGAAAAAGTAATTGAATTCCCAAATTCTGCGAAGGATAAGCAAGGACGCTTATTAGTTGGAGCAGCGGTTGGTGTAACGGCTGATGCTATGCTTCGTATCGACGCATTAGTAAAAGCTAGCGTAGATGCAATCGTACTTGATACAGCTCATGGACATTCTCAAGGTGTTATTGATAAAGTGAAAGAAGTTCGTGCGAAATATCCATCACTAAATATTATCGCTGGAAATGTTGCTACTGCTGAAGCAACGAAAGCATTAATTGAAGCAGGTGCAAACGTAGTTAAAGTTGGTATTGGACCAGGCTCTATTTGTACGACACGCGTTGTAGCTGGCGTGGGTGTACCACAATTAACAGCAGTTTATGATTGTGCAACAGAAGCTCGTAAACACGGTATTCCAGTTATTGCTGATGGTGGTGTTAAGTACTCTGGTGACATGGTAAAAGCTTTAGCAGCAGGAGCACACGTTGTTATGCTAGGTAGTATGTTTGCTGGTGTTGCTGAAAGCCCTGGAGAAACTGAAATTTATCAAGGTCGTCAATTCAAAGTATATCGTGGTATGGGTTCTGTCGGAGCGATGGAAAAAGGAAGTAAAGACCGTTACTTCCAAGAAGGAAATAAAAAACTTGTTCCAGAAGGTATTGAAGGTCGAGTACCATATAAAGGACCTTTAGCCGATACAGTTCATCAATTAGTTGGTGGATTACGTGCCGGTATGGGATATTGCGGAGCTCAGAATTTAGAATTCTTACGTGAGAATGCACAATTCATTCGTATGTCAGGTGCTGGTTTACGTGAAAGCCACCCTCATCACGTACAAATTACAAAAGAGGCTCCAAACTACTCATTGTAATGTCTTATATAAAAATAGACGGAGATTTGATATCTCTGTCTATTTTTTTTTGATTATGTTAGAATAACGGTTATGTGAGTACATAGATATTGGGGGTAGCAAAAGTGAAAGGTATGTTTTGCAAAAGATTCATTGCTTTAGTAACAATGCTTACACTAGCTTGTAGTATGTTGTTACCATATAGCAATGCATCAGCAGAAACAGGAGCTGCTTTAAACATTGAAGCAGGTGCAGCAATTTTAGTTGAAGCGAATTCTGGGAAAATTTTATATCAAAAGAATGCAGATGAATTATTATCAATTGCTAGTATGACAAAAATGATGAGTGAGTATTTAGTGAACGAGGCTGTTGCGAAAGGGAAACTAAAGTGGGACCAAAAAGTTAAGGTTTCTGAATATGCGTATAAAATTTCGCAAGATCGTTCATTATCGAATGTGCCGCTACGAAACGGTGATTCTTATACAGTAAAAGAGTTATATGAGGCAATGGCAATTTATTCTGCTAATGGTGCAACGATAGCTTTAGCTGAAGCAGTTGCTGGAAAAGAAGTAGACTTTGTAAAAATGATGAACGATAAGTCGAAAGAGCTTGGATTAAAAACTTACAAGTTTGTAAATTCTACTGGCTTAACAAACAAAGATTTAAAAGGACAGCATCCTGAAGGAACAACTCCGGATGAAGAAAATAAAATGGCTGCGAGAGATGTAGCAATTTTAGCACAACGCCTTATTCAAGATTTCCCTAAAACATTAGATACAGCTAAAATTTCAAAAAAGACGTTCCGTGAAGGTACTACGGATCGAATTGACATGATTAACTGGAACTGGATGTTACCAGGTTTATCTAAGGTATATGCGGGTGTAGATGGCCTGAAAACGGGTTCAACTCCAGAAGCAGGGGATTGCTTCACTGGTACAATTGAAAAAGATGGTATGCGTTTTATTTCTGTAGTTATTAAAACGAAGTCTCGTGATGCACGCTTTGATGAGACAAAGAAACTATATGATTATGGATTTGCTAATTTTGAAATGAAGAAACTATATAAAAAAGATTCTTCAGTAAAAGGACAAGAAACAGTACGAGTAGAAAATGCTAAAGATAAAGATGTAGCAGTTCAAACAAAACAAGCTGTTTCACTTCCAGTGCCAAAAGGAAGTAAAGATGTTTATAAAACAGAATTAAAAGAAGCGAATAAGGGACAAGAAGCACCTATTAAAAAGGGAGCTGCACTTGGCCAAATGGTAATCACACCAAAAGATGCGAATGATCCTGGATTTTTATCTGGTAAGTCATTACAAATAGATCTTGTAACAAAGTCTGCAGTAGAGGAAGCGAATTGGTTTACTCGCTCTATGCGCGGAATTGGTTCTTTCTTTAGTGGTATATGGAATAGTGCCGTTGATACAGTAAAAGGTTGGTTTTAAAAGCTCCTCATTGTAGGGGCTTTTTCTTATTCCTATTTTTCATACCGACTTTATGAAAAAGTAGTAGACAAGCATCTGATAGTTAGTGGTAGAATGTAAGAGTATTCTTAATTTTCGCCTTTAACGGGGAAAAGCAATTCACCTAGGGGGGTTTTTGTAACATGACAAATGTAACAGGGACAGAACGTGTAAAACGTGGAATGGCAGAAATGCAAAAAGGCGGCGTTATTATGGACGTAATTAACGCTGAACAAGCAAAAATTGCAGAAGAGGCAGGCGCAGTTGCTGTTATGGCACTAGAGCGTGTACCAGCAGATATTCGTGCAGCAGGTGGCGTTTCTCGTATGGCAGACCCAACAATCGTTGAAGAAGTTATGGGCGCTGTTTCAATTCCGGTTATGGCAAAATGCCGTATCGGTCATCTTGTAGAAGCACGTGTATTAGAATCATTAGGGGTAGACTATATCGATGAGAGTGAAGTATTAACTCCTGCTGATGAAGTATACCATTTAAATAAACGTGATTACACAGTTCCGTTTGTATGTGGTTGCCGTGATATCGGAGAAGCTGCACGTCGTATTGCAGAAGGTGCATCTATGCTTCGTACAAAAGGTGAACCAGGAACAGGAAACATTGTAGAGGCAGTGCGTCATATGCGCCAAGTCAATGCAGAAATCCGTCAAGTTGCAACTCTACGTGAAGATGAGTTAATGACATATGCAAAAAATACTGGTGCTCCTTATGAAGTACTACTTGAAATTAAACGCCTTGGTCGTTTGCCAGTTGTAAACTTCGCAGCAGGTGGTGTAGCAACACCAGCAGATGCAGCGTTAATGATGCAACTTGGTGCAGATGGTGTATTTGTTGGATCTGGTATCTTCAAATCAGAGAATCCAGAGAAATTTGCACGCGCAATCGTTGAAGCGACGACTCATTATGAGGATTACGAACTAATTGCAAGCCTTTCTAAAGGATTAGGTAATGCGATGAAAGGTATCGAAATTTCAACGTTATTACCAGAACAACGTATGCAAGAGCGTGGATGGTAATTGAAGGAGAACTTTAAAATGGTGAAAATCGGTGTACTAGGTCTTCAAGGTGCAGTTCGTGAGCATATAAAATCAGTTGAAGCAAGTGGTGCGGAAGCTGTTGTTGTAAAGCGTATAGAGCAACTTGAAGAGATTGATGGTCTTATTTTACCAGGCGGTGAAAGTACAACAATGCGCCGTCTTATTGATAAGTATGCTTTCATGGAACCACTTCGTACATTCGCGAAGTCTGGTAAACCAATGTTTGGTACGTGTGCAGGTATGATTCTTCTTGCAAAAACACTTATTGGCTATGAAGAAGCACATATTGGTGCTATGGATATTACAGTAGAGCGCAATGCGTTCGGACGCCAAAAAGATAGCTTTGAAGCCGCACTGTCAATTAAAGGTGTAGGAGAAGAATTTATTGGTGTATTTATTCGTGCTCCGTATGTTGTAAATGTAGCTGATGATGTTGAAGTACTTTCCACACATGGTGATCGAATGGTAGCAGTAAAACAAAATCAGTTTTTAGCTGCTTCATTCCATCCAGAATTAACGGATGATCATCGTGTGACAGCATACTTTGTAGAAATGGTAAAAGAAGCGAAAATGAAAAAAGTTGTATAAGTAACTTGCAACTTGTATAAGATTATAGTAAATTGATGGTAACAATTTTATAAAATAAGCGTGTTGATAGGAAGTAGTAACAAATGCCGTTTCTTATAGAGAGTCGATGGTTGGTGGAAATCGATAGAAACAGTTTGTGAATCCATCCTGGAATGGAATGTGGAATATCTTTATGATTAGTAAACATTCCCGGTGAAGAGCCGTTATTTCTACTTGAGAGGAAAGCGGTAATGCTTTCAACTAGGGTGGCAACGCGGGTTAACTCCCGTCCCTTTATATAGGGACGGGAGTTTTTTGTGTTTTATAAAATAAAAGGAGGAGTATATAATGCTTGATATTAAATTTTTACGTACAAATTTTGAAGAAGTAAAAGCAAAGTTACAGCATAGAGGCGAAGATTTAACTGATTTTGGTCGTTTTGAAGAGCTGGATACGAGAAGAAGAGAATTACTTGTTCAAACAGAGGAATTAAAAAGTAAACGTAACGAAGTATCTCAACAAATCTCTGTATTGAAGCGTGAAAAGAAAGATGCAGAAGCTCTAATTCTAGAAATGCGTGAAGTTGGAGAAAAAGTAAAAGATCTTGATAATGAACTTCGTACAGTTGAAGAAGATTTAGAAAGATTAATGTTATCTATTCCAAATATACCTCATGAATCTGCTCCAATTGGTGAAACAGAGGATGATAATGTAGTAGCACGTAATTGGGGAGAAGTGAAAGAATTTGCTTTTGAACCAAAACCACATTGGGATCTTGCTACAGATTTAGGAATTTTAGATTTTGAGCGTGCTGGGAAGGTAACAGGAAGCCGCTTCGTATTCTATAAAGGTGCTGGCGCGAGATTAGAGCGTGCTTTAATTAGCTTTATGCTTGATCTTCATACTGACGAGCATGGATACGAAGAAGTATTACCTCCGTATATGGTAAACCGTGCAAGTATGACAGGAACAGGACAACTTCCGAAATTTGAAGAAGATGCATTCCGTATTGAAAGTGAAGATTATTTCTTAATTCCAACAGCTGAAGTACCTGTAACGAACATGCACCGTGATGAAATCTTAAATAAAGAGCAACTGCCTATACGATATGCTGCATTTAGCTCTTGTTTCCGTTCTGAAGCAGGTTCAGCTGGCCGTGATACACGTGGCTTAATTCGTCAGCATCAGTTCAATAAAGTAGAGCTTGTAAAGTTCGTAAAACCAGAAGATTCTTATGAAGAGTTAGAAAAACTAACAAATGATGCAGAACGCGTGTTACAATTATTAGAGTTGCCATATCGCGTTATGAGCATGTGCACAGGCGATTTAGGATTTACAGCAGCGAAGAAATACGATATCGAAGTATGGATTCCAAGCTATGGCACATATCGTGAGATTTCTTCTTGTAGTAATTTTGAGGCTTTCCAAGCGAGACGTGCAAATATCCGTTTCCGTCGTGAGCCAAACGGCAAACCAGAACATGTTCATACATTAAATGGATCTGGTCTTGCAATTGGACGTACGGTGGCAGCTATTTTAGAGAACTACCAACAAGAAGATGGTACAATTATAATTCCAGAAGTTCTTCGCCCTTATATGGGAGGAAAAACAGTTATTAAGTAAATTTATAAACATTCATCGGTATGAGTGATTGGTAATTATGAGCGTTGTCAGTACTATAATGTAGGAGAGGGAAAGTAAAATTTTCCTTTCCTCATAATTTATTTTAGTAGGGTTGACTAACTGTTTTTCTTTTGATATTATATTTGATGTCAATATGGAGGTATACCCAAGTCTGGCTGAAGGGATCGGTCTTGAAAACCGACAGGCGGCGAGAGTCGCGCGGGGGTTCGAATCCCTCTACCTCCTCCAGATATAATTGACAACAGCGCATATAAGTGGAGATTGGAGAACTCGTTACCAACACGTAACGAGTTTTTATTTTAAAACCAATCATAAAGTATGGTGTAAGGCGATTTTGTCCTTATTACACACTCATATTCCGATGATTATCTTCATAGATATGAAAGGAGTCAACATGGATCTTATTATACAAACGTTTCCTTTAGATGGAAAAACTTTATATTATGTACAATGTCCTGTCTGTAAGAACAATAGAATTTTAAACAGTGGTGCAAATGTGTCACGCATTATAAGCGATGATACATTCCGTAAACTTTGTGGTTGCACTTGTGATGTAAAGCAAACTGCGACAAAAGTAGAGGCGCCAAAAAAAGTTGAAAAAGCAGCTGTAAAGAAAGAAGCAGCTCCAAAACGTACAGGTAAAGTATTAACAGCAGTGATTAACGGGAAAGAAATGACTGTTAAAGAGATTGCTGAAACATACGATATTAGTACAAGTACTGTTCGTCAGCGTATTAACGCTGGAAAACCTGAGAGTGAAATTATTGCTCCGACAAAAAAGAAGTAATTTAATAGAAAAACCCGTGCGTATGCACGGGTTTTTTATTTTACAAGTTTGCGTGTTTGTTTTAAAAAATGGCCAATTTTTTTAATGATTGGTTCAATTGAATCACCATCTTTTAAAATATCGTATTCATTAATGTTTAATCGTAAAACAGGGCATGCATTAAAGTTATTAATCCAGTTTTCGTAACGGCCATGCATCTCTTTCCAATACTCAATTGGTGTTTGTTGTTCCATCGGACGTCCGCGTTCTTGGATACGATCAACAATATCATCGAAAGAACCTTCTAAGTAAATTAATAAATCAGGATGAGGGAAGTAAGGAGTCATGACCATAGCGTCAAATAAACCTTTGTATGTTTCATAATCAGTTTCCGTCATTGTACCTTTTTCATGATGCATCTTTGCAAAAATTCCAGTGTCTTCATATATAGAGCGATCTTGAACAAAACCGCCACCGTATTCAAAAATTCTTTTTTGTTCTTTAAATCGTTCTGCTAAAAAGTACACTTGCAAGTGGAAGCTCCAGCGTGTGAAATCAGCATAGAA
Source organism: Bacillus sp. M5A3_1b (assembly GCF_053345335.1). NCBI lineage: Bacteria > Bacillati > Bacillota > Bacilli > Caryophanales > Bacillaceae > Bacillus > Bacillus sp. M5A3_1b. The sequence goes on from NZ_JBKEZY010000023.1 coordinate 8,716, forward strand.
CTTGTCCAAATACGGGTTCGAATCTACCTTTTCAAATGATGTGCGATAACCTAAAGCGTTAGCTAATGCAGTTGTCATAGTTGATTTTCCGACACCTACTGTTCCAGCAATAGTGATTACTGCGTCATTTGGTATATCATATTTTTGCCTTAAATTCATTGTTATTCCGACTCCTTTAAGAGAGTATTTTGAAGGGCGGATAGGATGACGTTTAAATCATCAGGATTTTTTACAAAATCCATATCGTCTCCGTTAAATTTTAATACTGGGATATCTGGATGATCTTTTTTAAAAGTATCCATTGCTGTTTCGTAATCTTTTGTGAGCTGTAGTAAGTAATTTGGATCCATGTTTTTTTCGAATTCTCTTCCGCGCATCGCAATTCGTGTTTGTAATGTTTCCAAGCTAGCTGTTAAATAAACGATAACGTTTGGTACAGGCATATCTTGTGTAAGTATACGATAGATTTGCATGTACTTGTCATATTGAGAATTCTTTAATGTACGGGATGCGAAAATTAAATTTTTAAATATATGATAATCCGCTACTACTGGTTTCCTTTGATTCAAATACTTTATGTTAATATCTTCTAATTGTTTGTATCTATTACAAAGAAAGAACATCTCTGTTTGAAAACTCCATTCGTCGATGTCTTCATAGAATTTTCCTAAAAAAGGATTCTCATCAACAATTTCTTTTAGTAAGTGGAGTTGCATGTGAGTTGAAATTGCCTTCGCAAGTGAGGTTTTTCCAACACCAATTGGTCCTTCAACCGTGATAAATGGTACTCCGGTCACGCTGTTTCCTCCTTTCAATCAGTGATTTACCGTGACTACTAAAAACACAAAACAGAATTATTGTAGCACAGGAGGGAAGCGAGCGGGTTAATTTGATATAAAAAGTTAGAAAATAAATATATGTATTAATTAATTTTTATTTGAGATGACGGTACTATATTTGCTTTTAATGTGGCTTCCATTATTTTTAAAGCATGCAGATTATCCTGATCATGATTAGAGGCAATACAGTCCTGTGGTACATACAGTGTATAATTTCTCATATGAGCATCGTTAGCTGTAAAGAGGATACATATATTCCCGGCGACTCCTGTCAATATTAGATTTTCTATTTTTAAATAGCCTAATAAAGAATTTAAAGGTGTTTCATAAAAAGCAGAGTAATGTGGTTTAATAAAAATGTAATCATCAGTATTTGGAGCAATCTTATGAATGATATTTTCACTATACTCATTTGTACAATGAGTAATTAGTTGGTCAATATCAGATCTCCAAAGTTGATAATGGTCATTAACATAAATTATGGGGTAGCCAAAGGATTTCATTGTTTTCTTTAATTGTAAAATAGGGTTTGTTATAATTTCGCATTTTTTGGCTAGGGTGGGCCCGTGTGAAAATTGAAAATCATTAATCATATCGATAATGAGTAAGGCAGTATTCTTCATATGTAATCCCCTCTCTTTTTTATTAGGGTGGATTGAATTTGTAAAAGTTATCCCATGTGTAGTAAATGGAAAAAAGTGTATTTTATTTGAAGTGAAAGGACTATGGTATGGAACACGATCAAGATATTTATTTTATGCAGTTAGCAATAGAAGAGGCTAAAAAAGCAGAGGCAATACAAGAAGTACCGATTGGTGCAGTTATAGTGTTAGATGGTGAAGTAATTAGTGTTGCTCATAATTTAAGAGAAACTGAACAAAGATCAATAGCTCACGCTGAGTTATTAGCTATTGATGAGGCGTGCAAAAAATTAAGGACATGGCGTTTAGAAGATGCGACGTTATATGTAACATTAGAGCCTTGTCCGATGTGTGCGGGTGGGATTGTTTTATCACGAGTGAAGCGAGTTGTATATGGTGCAAGTGATCCAAAAGGTGGATGTGCAGGGACTTTGATGAATCTTTTAACGGATGAACGCTTTAATCATCAATGCGAGGTAGTTGCTGGTGTATTAGAAGAAGAATGCGGTACTTTGTTAACAAACTTTTTTAGGGAGCTTCGTAAAAAAAGAAAAGCGATAAAAAAATTAGAGAAAAGTAACGAGAATTAACGTATTTGCATTTTGTAAAAAAACAAGTTATACTGATAATGCCTTTTAATGAAGGCAACCGAATATTGGTTTTAACTTTGCCGTGCTAAGCGGGGAGGTAGCGGTGCCCTATACTCGCAATCCGCTCTAGCGAGGCCGAATCCCTTCTCGAGGTTATGCTGCTGTAAGGTCTGCCTTAAGTAAGTGGTGTTGACGTTTGGGTCCTGCGCAACGGGACCCCGTGAACCTTGTCAGGTCCGGAAGGAAGCAGCAATAAGCGGGTCTTCTCGTGTGCCGCAGGAGTGCCTGAACCGAGCTAACTGCTTGAGTAACGCTTATGGTACGTAATCGACAGAAGGTGCACGGCAGTTATATATGTATACAAAACTCACCTTAATACTAAGGTGGGTTTTTTGTATAGAAAATAACTTTTGGAATCTATAAACAGAATGGGTTATAATAAATAAGATAATAACCTTTGAGGGAGGCCGTATTTTCGTGTCATACCAAGCGTTATACCGAACATGGAGACCGCAAAAATTTGAAGATGTAGTTGGTCAAAAGCACGTGACAAAAACGTTGCAAAATGCCCTTCTTCAAGAGAAAGTTTCACATGCTTATTTATTTTCTGGGCCGAGGGGAACAGGAAAAACGACAATTGCAAAAGTATTTGCAAAAGCAATCAACTGTGAACATGCTCCGGTAGCTGAACCTTGTAATGAATGTCCTTCTTGTTTGGGGATTACACAAGGATCTATTTCAGATGTATTAGAAATTGATGCGGCTTCAAATAACGGTGTAGATGAAATTCGAGATATTAGAGATAAAGTAAAATATGCTCCAAGTGCTGTAGAATATAAAGTATACATTATTGATGAAGTCCACATGCTTTCTATGGGTGCCTTCAATGCGCTTTTAAAAACGTTAGAAGAGCCGCCAGGACACGTCATCTTTATTTTGGCGACAACAGAACCGCATAAGATTCCGCCTACAATCATTTCACGTTGCCAGCGTTTTGAATTTCGAAAAATATCAGTAAATGATATTGTTGAGAGATTATCGACGGTTGTGACGAATGAAGGTACGCAAGTAGAAGATGAGGCGTTACAAATTGTTGCACGTGCGGCTGAAGGTGGTATGCGTGATGCGCTTAGTCTTATTGATCAGGCAATATCTTATAGTGATGAGACAGTTACGACAGAAGATGTATTAGCTGTGACAGGTTCTGTTTCCCAGCAATACTTAGGTAACTTAGTAGAATGTATACGTGAAAATGATGTATCAAGAGCATTACGTATCATAGATGAGATGATGGGTAAAGGGAAAGATCCAGTTCGTTTTATGGAGGATTTCATTTACTATTATCGCGATATGCTTTTATATCAAACCTCATCACAACTGGAACATATGTTGGAACGAGTAATGGTAGATGAGCAATTCCGGATGTTAAGTGAAGAAATGCAACCGGAAGTAATCTATGAAATCATTCATACGCTTAGTAAGGGACAACAGGAAATGAAGTGGACAAATCATCCGCGAATTTTCTTAGAAGTTGTTATGGTACAACTGTGTCAACAGTTTATGATGCAAGCGAACGGTGCAGATCGTTTACAAGCAATTATGAACAGGATGCAGCAATTGGAGAAAGAGTTAGAACAAGTCAAAAAGAATGGTGTGCCGGCTGGTGTGCAGCAAGAAGTCAGAGAGACACGTGCAACACCAAAGCCAGTGCGTACAGGTAGTATGAAAATTCCTGTTGGACGCGTAAATGAAGTGTTAAAGCAAGCAAAGCGTCAGGATTTAGAACAATTAAAAGCTGTGTGGGGTGAGTTGTTAGGAAGACTCAAATCATTCAACAAAGTAGCGTTTGCTGTTTTATTAGAAAATAGCGAACCGGTAGCGGCTTCGGATGATACTTACGTTTTAGCGTTTCAATATGAGATTCACTGTAAAATGGCAAGCGAAAACCGAGAAGCTATGGATACAGTGGAACAAGCCTTATTTGAACTGTTAAGTAAAAGATTAAATATGATTGCCATTCCAAAAAGTGAATGGGGTAAAATCCGTGAAGATTTTTTACAGCGTGAAGGCGAGAATTCTGAAGAAAGCCCAGAGAAAAAAGAAGATCCTCTTATAGAAGAGGCAGTAAAATTAGTAGGACAAGAACTTATTGAAATAAAAGAGTAATAATAATTAGGAGGAATTAATTATGATGCGTGGCGGAATGGGAAATATGAATAATATGATGAAACAAATGCAAAAGATGCAAAAAGATATGGCAAAAGCGCAAGAAGAACTTGGCGAAAAAACAGTTGAAGGTACAGCTGGCGGCGGTATGGTCACAGTTATTGCAAATGGTCATAAGCAAATTCTTGAAGTGAAAGTTAAAGAAGAAGTAGTAGATCCAGAAGATATCGAAATGTTACAAGACTTAGTGTTAGCTGCAACGAATGATGCACTTAAAAAAGCTGATGAACTTTCAAACTCTACAATGGGTAAATTTACAAAAGGCTTAAACTTACCAGGTGGAATGTTCTAGGAGGATACTGATATATGCATTATCCAGAACCGATATCGAAATTAATTGATAGTTTTATGAAGTTGCCAGGAATCGGACCGAAAACAGCGGTTCGATTGGCATTTTTCGTATTAGATATGAAAGAAGATGATGTGTTAGGTTTTGCAAAAGCACTTGTGAATGCGAAGCGAGATTTAGCGTATTGTTCTGTATGTGGACATATTACTGACCGCGATCCTTGTTATATTTGTAATGATTCGCATCGAGATCAGTCGATTGTTTGTGTTGTGCAGGAACCGAAAGATGTAATCGCAATGGAAAAGATGAAAGAGTATCAAGGTGTATATCATGTGTTACGTGGTGCGATTTCTCCAATGGAGGGAATTGGACCGGAAGACATTAATATCCCGCAACTTTTAAAGCGACTGCATGATGAAACGGTACAAGAAGTGATACTAGCAACAAACCCTAATATTGAAGGGGAAGCTACAGCGATGTATATATCCCGCCTCTTAAAGCCGACAGGTATTAAAGTAACTCGTATTGCACATGGTCTGCCAGTTGGTGGAGATTTAGAATATGCAGATGAAGTGACACTGTCGAAAGCGTTAGAAGGTCGTAGAGAAGTATAAGAGGAGAAACAAAAATGTTCTTTCAAAAAAAGGGTAAATTGCGTAAAGAGTATGATGATAAGCTAATTGTACTATTAGAAAAAGTGAAGAATGAATGGTTACGTCAGAAGAGAATGGTTGAACAAAGTGTGGAACCATCTCAAGATGTACTTTGTTCTTTGAAAATAGCAGAGGCGAAATATTTCTTCTTGTTAAAAGAAGCAAAACGTCGTCCTGTAAAAATGGAACAATGGTAAAAGGTTCTGCTGAAAAAGCAGAACCTTTTATTTTATTTATTAAATATTTAGTGGTTACTTCGTTTGGAAAGAAAGATTAATGGTTTTTATGAAGAAAGTGTTGCCGAATGAAGATTAACAAGATAAAACAACTGGAGTTGTAGGGGAAATGTTCTTTTTTATCGCCTTGTCCCATACAAATAAATATGTATAGATAACTTTCATAAGGAGGAAAAAATGAATTCTACAGTTGTTATTGTCGGTATTCTTACTTTAGTTTTTATCTTTCTTGTTTTTGGTGTTTCTTCTAAGCCGTTACGTTTTATAGGAAAAGCGCTCTTTCATGTTACTTTAGGGATAGCATTACTCTTTATCGTAAATGTTGTAGGAACATATTTTGATTTTCATATTCCAATTAACTTGGGAACCGCAACAATCACAAGTATATTAGGCCTACCTGGTGTTGCTGCTTTAGTGGTTATTAAGCTTTATATCATGCCAAGATAAAATTATTTTGGCATTTTTTAAAAAGTGTTGACGAACAAATGATTAATATGGTAAATTAATAAGCGTCGTCAGGAACGAAAGAAAAAAGTTGTTGACAGATTTAACGCAAAATGTTAAATTATAAAAGTCGCTGAAACGCGATGTTGAACTTTGAAAACTAAACGAAACAAACAACGTGAAACGTCAATTTTTATTTTTAGATGCTAGACAAACTAACTTTATTGGAGAGTTTGATCCTGGCTCAGGATGAACGCTGGCG
>NZ_JBKEZY010000024.1:0-8549 GCF_053345335.1 Bacillus sp. M5A3_1b
GTCACACCCGTTCCCATACCGAACACGGAAGTTAAGCTCTCTAGCGCCGATGGTAGTTGGGACCTTGTCCCTGTGAGAGTAGGACGTCGCCAAGCAACTTTAAGACGAGTCAGAATGACTCGTCTTTTTTGTATGCTTTCATACCTCTATTAATTGCCTGCTTAACTCCTTCTAAATAGGCGAATCCATACCTTTTATCTGGTTCTAAGTAAGTACCTTCTGCCCATTCATTCCACGCATTAATAAATAAAAACTCGCTGTTGTAAAGAGAATAGGTACGCTGGATTTGTTTGCTTAAATATATCGCGAACTTCCTAGGGGTAGAACCTAGGAAGATGCTGCTATTTAAGTCTTTGCGGCGTGCTGTATTGTCCCAGTCAACAAAGGCACCAGGAAATGTTTTTTTCTCTGGATGAGATCGTTTTAGTATATACATCCACACTTTATCATAATCCCAAGCGTTTATTTGTTTACCAGACTCATATATTGTCTTATTTATGTCTGAAGAGCTATCATGAGCAATTGTATAAAAAGGCTCAAATTCAATGCTAGCATCAAATCCATTTATATTAGGAAGTGGAAAGCTGTTTAATGTTTCTGCAAAGTATATACCTTTTAAACCATTTTCTTGTGCGAGTGTATTCCAATAATGAAGCATTTGTTCACAATGAGGGATATGCCCGGGACGATAAATAATGAATAGTGGTTTATCGTCTATACGGATATATCTCTCATCTTGGAAAGCCTGTAATAAATACTCAAAGTGCTCTTTCCAATCCGATAATTCTCCATAATTTTGAGGCATTAATATGTGACTATCAAGACCATCCCAAGTTTTTGTCCACGGTTCATTTGCCCAAGAAAGGCAAAATGGAAAATCTGGTTCGCCCGTCTTAAGTACCTCATTAAAGGGTGCCTCCAATAGCCTCTTCCCTTTAAACCAGTAATGGTAATAACAAAAACCATATATGCCATGTGCTTTGGCGATTTCTGCTTGCCATTTTCTTACGGATGGGGTGGTTAAGTCATAATAAAAATCTTGATAAGGTTCTCTAGGTTGGTAATGTCCTGAAAATAAAGGTCGTGCACTTTTAGTATTTGTCCATTCAGTAAACCCTTTCCCCCACCATCGGTCATTTTCTTTTATTTGATGAAACTGTGGTAAGTAAAAAGCGATTATTTTCAAGATATATCCCCCTTATGTTCTTCGTAGTTCAAGTGGTGGGAAGTTACTTTTGATTTTTCGAATCTAGTTAGAACATGAGATATGTTATTTACTCACTGTGTTTATGCTGCATAATGAATTCTTTTGTACAGTGTGCTTAATATGGAAATCTTTGATGATTTAATATATACGGCTGAGATACAAAGTAATCTTTATTATACAATGAGCGAAAAGAGTTAATCTTTTTGGAGAACAAATAGAGCTTGGGGTAACCGGTTTGTATCATCAAAAAAATCCCGTAGCTTTAAATACTTCTCATAGTGGTTTTTAATATAAGTTCTAGGTATAACGGTTTCCCCGTAGAAGCTACTGTTTCTAACGTCTCCAGCTCCCGTAGGGCTGTGGACAAAATTGCGACTTTCATAATCCGAGATGGCACGATTTATATCTGGAAAAGCTTGAGATAAAGTTTTATGCCATCCCGTTTGAATTAATTCAGGGTGTTCCTTAAATTGTTGACAGAAATCGAGAAAATAGCGTGCTTGTGTTGTGGCGATGAAGATGCCACCTGGACGAAGAATTCTTGAAAATTCCTTTATCCAATTTTCTGCTGTTTCTTCGGATAAATGTGAGAATACAGAATAAGCGAATATGATATCTAATGAATTGTCATTAATAAATTCTACAGGAGGTTGTGGGGGAGCTATTTTATATCTGCCTCTTCCTAACGTTTCGTTGCAAAGGTTAATCATTGCAGGATCTAAATCAATACCAAGTAAGTTTTTATGGCGAACATCTTTGAAAAAGAAGCGTATGATTCTTCCCCATCCGCAACCAAAGTCTAAAATTTTACGTTCTTTATTCAAGGGAACACCTAGATTTTGGGCATATGTTTTTACAAGGCTATAAAACAAATATGCTTCATAAAGAGCATGTTCATAGGAAGCGCCTACAAACTGTTGTTGAATTTCTTCAGGGGGGAACATAGGTACTAAAATGCCATTGATCTTTGTTTTTGAGCAACTTTGTATAAATAGATTAAGAAGTTCAACATCAGAAAGCGAGCTAACAAGGTTATCAAAATCACTTCCTAACTTAAAGTTATTCATTTGTTAACCTCCAAATTATATAGTGCCTAAAAATCATTTTCATGTTTTTTACTAATAAAAACATGTAGAAATTCAGCATCTAACCCCAGTAATCTATCCTTTTGTAAATAAACAATGGTATACATATTTGCATGTGTATAAATATATTCAATCATATCTTGACCCCAATCAAATGTTACTAAAGACCCGTTCTCATCAATAGGATTACCATGATAAATTGGCTCCTCAATATATTCGATTCCTTCTTTATTGATTCTTGCTCTTTGTAAAGTCTTTGTAAGTGTATGATACCAAGGGACAGTAAACACATGAGCACCGCCAGGCTTTAATACACGCTCTATTTCTTTAAAGGCCTTGTTTGGCTCCATTACATGTTCAAAGACATCTTGAGTAATGAATAAATCAAAAGATTCATTTTGAAAAGTCATGTCTTCTAAGTTTTCGCATCTAATTCCTTGAAAGTATTGGCCGAGAGGATAGTTTTTAAAGTATTGAGAGTATGTATAGTTTTTGCAGTTTTTTATTAGTAGTTGAGTTGTAATTCCTCCAGGAGAGGATTCGTGGATATGATAGGAACCCCATTTTGGAAAAAATGTATTTAAAACATGGATTAGAGCGCGCTGCCTTGGTATAGAGTGGCATGTAGAACATAAGTAGTGATCTCTAAGCCAATCATTATGTTCTATAAATGTAGCTTTCTTCTCACAAATAACGCAATATCCATTATTGTGCTTCAAATTACCTTCCACATGACATCACTCCTGTGTAAAAAAATGCATATGACACACACGTCAACAATCAGCGAAATCAAAGAGAGTGAGTGGAAATTAGGGAAACCATAAAAGTGAGATTGGTAGACTGGAATAATTAGCGGGAGAGAACCCCACGCTAATTAAAGTTTCACTTTATGCTATGCGATACATTCACTTTTATTCATTGAAGAATGTATCGACTTAGAATATCCCTTTTGTGTACGGATACATTTCAAAGTCTTGTGCATATATTTCTGTAACTAACGCCATTGTTTCTTCATCATAAAAGCTTTCATATGTTGGAAAGCGAGGAAAGGCGGCATCTGTAATGCTGAGTTCTGCATAGCTTCCTGTATAAAGCATTTTATGAGCGCGATGATGATCTGAATTTGTAAGTAGCGCTAAATTGGATTTAATCAAATCGTACGTGTGTTCTATCTTGGTGATTTGTGTATTAAAATCTTCTAAAGGAATATAGTATTGGATGAAGTTTTCTTCACCTGGAACGTATTGCTGACTAAAATGTATGTCCATTGCTAGGGAATTGGGACCTAATGCTCGAACGTAATATAAAAATTGTTTAAATGATATTCCTCGAGTACTATATTTGTCATTATACAAATAATGGCGGATACTTTCCCATTGCGGGCTAGCGTATGGATTGTCAGCAAGTAATAAAAATGAGCTGACGGCCCTTTTGTAGGGATTCCGTACAAGTTTACAAACATCTTTATTTGCTGTTAGAAGCCCATTTTTTAACTCTGGTATGTAGTTAGTGTTGTTTTTATACACCCAGAATTCATAGTAATGAATAAAGTCATGGTATTTCTTTGCTTCATTAAACAATCCAATTTGAAAAAAGAACCAATTAGCTAAGGCGGTACATCCGCTTCTATGGCTCCAGAATAGTATAAGTGGAAAGTCTTTATGGAAATGTGGGATTCGATCTTTATGTAGGATCACATGATTTAAAAGCTCTTGATTTACACTCTTCATACATGTAGTGCTCCTTTTTGAAATTTTTATTTATGGAGAAGGGAAGTTTTTACTAATTCAATATATTCATGGGAATGAGTAAATAGTATGAGTGTTTTTTTGCGGTCAGCTTAAATAAGATAGCGATTTTAAAAGGAAAATATAAAATAAAGATAATGAAAATTTATAGGAAGCATACAATGATAAGAGGATGAATAATAGAAGTGACCAAGTTCATTTAGTTGCATTTCTAGGTGTGATAAGCAAAAATCTTATTACTAGAGAGGATATTATGAGGAAGAATAATTATTTAATAGTAGGTGGAAATAGTTTCATTGGTATTAACCTCGCATTAGGTTTATTGAAACAAGGTCAAACTGTCAAAGTATTTTCCAGACATATAAATAATTTTCCTCAAAATATTATAAGTGATGTTGAATTTATTAAAGGTGATTTAGCAAATGTTGAAGATATATATAAAGCTTTAGTGGATGTGGATATTATTATTTATTTAGCTGCAACGTCTAATGTAGCAACTTCAATTGAAGATGTTTTCGGAGATATAAACAGTAGCTTTTTTTTTCTTAACTTCATGGAAAGTGTTAAAAATTTTCCTGTTAAAAAAATCGTTTTAGCATCTTCTGGAGGCACGGTTTATGGTGAACCGGAATATTTACCTATTGATGAGGAACATCCATTAAAACCACTTTCTCCTTATGGAATAACAAAAGTGTCGCTTGAAAATTACTTGTACTTTTATAAGAAAAAATACGGAATTGACTATGTTGTATGTAGATATTCTAATCCATATGGAAAATATCAAAATCCTTTAAAGAAAGTTGGGGCAATAAACTGTTTTTTGTATCAGCATCTCAGTAATGAAAAGATTAATATATATGGGAATCCACAAGAGATTATTCGAGATTATATTTATATCGATGATTTAGTTGAAATCACTATACAACTATCACAATTAAATCGTTTGAAATCTTGTGTATATAACATAGGGAGCGGCAAGGGTCTCTCTTTAAAACGAATTATAGTAGAATTGGAGAAATTAACGGAAAGAAAAGTGGACTTTATCTGCTATAAACAAAGGCAAGAAAATGTTCAAAAAATAATTTTAAATATAGATAGAGTAAGACGAGAATGTAACTGGGAACCGAAAATAGATTTCAAAAGTGGAATTAGATTAAATAAGCTATGGATTGAAGAGTTCTTATATAGTAAAAAATAATAAACCATGCCCTACTTTTGTATAAGTAGAGCGTGGTTTATTATTTTATTTCTTTTTTTATTACCCAAAGGTCTTGATGTCCCCACCAAAAACCTTCAGTGTATTTTTTGATGACAGGGTTATAGGGCAATAATTTAATTTTGTCACATACGTAAGAGGGACTAACGATCGTTTGCCCGTATTGATGAACATCCAAATCCAATTGTTCACTAGAAGGGAGAAACCAATAACCCTGTTTATTTAAATCTGGAAAGCTGAAGTACTTTTTACTTTGATAACCATGAGTTGTGAAAATGAGTAAACCTTCAGGAGAAACAGCATTATACAATGTTTGAAGCCAACGAAACCAAGTTGTATCAGGCATATGAGAAAAAAAGGATAGACAAAAAACGATATCATACGTAGAGGAGGTCAAATTTACTTGTTCAGGTTCAGGGTGAGATAAGATAGAAGAAGTATTTAATGTACGTTCAATAAAAGTAATAGCCTCTTCATGTATATCGCAGGTAGTTATACTTAAGTTCGTTTGTAGGTTTAATAAATGACGTGTTACGCAGCCGTATCCGGATGCGAATTCTAATAATTTTATTGGAGTGTCTATAGGAGGATAAAAGGACGTAATTAAATCTAAGAGTGTTTCTGCGGATTTTCTCCCATCTTGAAAATAATAATCTATCGCTTCTTTTTTAGATGGGAAGACTGGATTAGTGACAAGGAATTGAAAGATATGATCCTCTGGATGGATACTTGCATTTACATTGTAGTTGTGTGCAATTTGAGAAATCAAATCTTTATTTGCCTCTATAAATTCTTTCAATGAGTAACCCCCCTTAAATAATAGTAACGTCTTACAAAAGATACTGATGGCGAAGAAAATATATCATTCAATCTTCAAATATGCTTTAAGATACTTTCTATATGTGTACATTTTCTTTTTTGAAATGTCGTCGATAGTAAAGGTTTCTTTAATGAAATTTTGCATTTGTACAACTTCACTGTAATGGGAATATGAATCTTCTGTTCTCGTTACGCTATTTGTATGTCGTCTATGATAGTTTAACGGTTTTGGATTGAAATAAATGTTCCCCTCTTTAAGAATAGAAACATAGAAAAACCAATCACCAGCTACTTTAAACTTTTCTAATTGTTTTTCTGTAGTTTTTATATCTATGTTTTTAAAAACTACACTTGAGACATTAGGTATGGTGTTTTTGATAAGTAATGTATCTTGTATTTCATCTATCCCTTTTCGGAAATAAGAACTTTTCCATTTTCCTTTATCAATATCATTTGTGTAATCTAAATAATGATTGGCTAGGATATTTCCTTGTTCATCTATTTGTTTTGATTGTGTGTAGCTTAAGGTAACATCACCATTTATATGAAACCCTTGTATTACTTCTTCTAAAAATGTCTGATCACATAAGTCATCAGCCTCTGCAATCCAAATATAATCACCAGTTGCTGCAGAGACGCCTTTTATCCATTGTTTAAATACAGAACCAGAGTTTTTATCATTAATAATCTGCTGAACTTTTAGGTGGGGCTTATTTTCGTTTGAGAGCAGCTGTTTAAATATAGATACGCTATTGTCAGTAGAGGCATCGTCTAGGAAAATTAGTTCGTAAAGGGGATAGGTTTGGTTTAATATGGATTTAACTCGGTCAGGTAAGTATTTTTCGTAATTATAGTTCGGTATGATTACGCTTATTTTTTTGTAATTATGATCAAGTAGGTTTAACAGTTGATAAATGTAATGAAGAAAGTTAAAATCTTTTTCAATAAGCTCTTGGCCAAAGCGCCCTTTTTGTAATCGTAAGTCTTCATCTCCAATAAATTCATATATTCTTTCCAGCACCTGCGGTAAATTTAAAAAGTCTACTAAGGCGCCAGTTTGTTCCGTAACAACATCTTCAAAACCTCCAGCGTTTTTAAACCCTATAACAGGGACTTTTGTATCTAATGCTTCTAAAACAACGTTTGGAAAAGGATCTTCTCTTGAAGTTAATAAATATAAATCAGCCCCGGCGTTATATAAACCGATATCTGGAGTAGGCTCAACTAATGTGAAATGTGCTGTATATCTTGGGGATAGTGTGTTAAAGAAATGAACATCCGTTCTCCCGACCCAGATAAAATGAATATTCGTATGAACTTTTCTTACTGAGTAAGCAATAAGTGAGAATAAATCTATCCCTTTCCGATGATCAGCAAAACCTACTCCCAAAATGATTTTGCTATCTAGAGGCAAGTTGTGTTTTTTTCGTAATTCGCTTCTAGCTTTTGCAATATTGTTCTTATAAGGATTGTGGTTAAACAAGCCTTGAGGGAGGATGTGACATTTTTGATGATCTAATTGGGTGATTGTACGGAATTTTTCATACACGTACTGTGAAGGGAAGACAATTTTGTAAGCAAACTGGGCAATGTTTCTCGCTTTCCCCTCGGCAGAGTACTGTTGTATTAAATGCGGCAATTCATGTATTAATGAAATAACTTTTATATTGTGTTTAGCTAGTAATGTAACTATGTCACCACTTATGACGGTACTACATATGGCGAAGGTATAGTCTTGTGATAGTAACTTCTTTATTAATAATTCGACCCTTTTTTCTGTTGGGTAGTCTTCCTCTAGGCAATAAACAGGACCATACTTTTGAAAATCGTGGATTAAAATGCCCGTTCCAATAGAAATAATTGCGACGGAGTAATGAAAGTTTTCTTTAAGAGCTTTAATAGTATGTAAAGAAAGCAGCTGTGCTCCGTGGAAATGGGCATCATGGGATACATAAATGATCTTCTTATTAACATGCATTTCATAACGCCTCCTAAGTTAATTAGATTTTTAGTAAATGCATGGTGTATTTATAATTCCTAGAGAGAAGTGGTAGGAGATAATTGTGAATACAGCTGGAATGTACTCAAAATAAAAAGTGCTACCTTTAATATATATTTGTCTGGTTTGCTATTCATTCTTTAGAAAGGTGTAAGTAAGAAAGTATAAACTGTCGATTATGAAAGTGATTGCAACAGTTTATTAATCTCTAGGAACGGAGTATAAATGAAGAAGGTTCAATACCCTTTAGAATTTATAAAATAAAAAGAATAAAAGGTATTGACGATTAGGATATAGAGGTGTAATATAGAACAAGTCGCCGATGCAATAACGCAGAACGCGGCACACAAAATAAAAAACTTAGTTGACATTAACTAACGAAGATGTTAACATAAGGAAGTCGCAAATGAGCGACCGAGTAGTTCTTTGAAAACTGAACGAAACAAACAACGTGAAACGTCAATTTTTATTTTTA
>NZ_JBKEZY010000025.1:0-7158 GCF_053345335.1 Bacillus sp. M5A3_1b
CATCAATTTGAAGAGTATCGTTGGCCAGGTTATTTCGCTGGTCTGTTTAATGTAGTTATATTTAAAAGTGATATACCAGATCGCTATCCATTAAATACGCAATCTGCTATGGTAATAAATATTTTGATTGCGTATGTTTTTTATTTACTTCCGTTTTTCTTTCCAAATATTATATGGCTTGGGCTGGCACCTATTTTAATGGGATTTTTTCAATTCATATGGCATGGTATTTTTGCGAATATAAAAGCTAAAACAATATACAATCCAGGATTAGGTGCGGTTGTATTGCTACATGTTCCGATTGGTTATGCATATATGAGATATGTTCTTTTACACAATTTAGCCACAAATTCGGATTGGATATTAGGGATAGTCTATTTTCTAGTAGCTACCTATTTTTTAATTATAAAAGGAAATATGTTACTGAAAAGTAAGGAGACAATTCATTACTTTTCTAAAAAGCAATTAGGTCCGTACAATGATTCATTAAAGTGATTCAGAAGGAATTTTGGATGCTGAAGAGAGTACAAGGGGCCACCATACATGCCCATCAACTTAAGAAATTGTACCCCCAAAAGTATCGAACTTTCTAAACAAGCTTAACAGAAAGGTTCACCAAAGTAATCTACAAAAAAGGGACTAAGAAATATTTCTTAGTCCCTTTTTTCTCAATCTTACTTATTGAAGAAACTTATGAAAAGTGGAAAAAAAGAGAGATAACGAGCGTTATATTTATGGAACTATTAGGACTTAAGAAAAATATTTTTTATAAAATACTAAAAGAATATGAAGAGAACAAATTACAGCCTAAATAAAGCATATGGGCCGAATATTCCTTAGAGTAGGAAATTCGGCTCATTTTATGTCGGAATTTGCTTAGCGTATATTTTCGTTAATTATCTTAACTAGTCGTTACGTATGACTTTACAGCATTCGATGCAAAGTTATCGGTTTTTTGGATGCAAATTTATGGATTAAGTCATACAATTACGCACTATTTTTAATGAATCAATATTTACTTGTTTCTTCAACTAAGTTCGTCCGAATCTTTTTCTACAAAATCACTAAAGTCATCTCCCCAATCACAGATGGCTGTTACAACATTCTCTAGTTGATGACCAATTTTACTAAGTTCATACTCAACCTTAGGAGGTACTACGGGGTATACACATCGAGTAATTATTTTATCATCTTCTAATTCTCTCAATTGTCTAATCAACATACGTTGATTAACTTCAGGCAGCTTTTTTTGTATTTCACTTAATCTTAATGGGGAACGTTGTAACAAACACCATATAATTGCTATTTTCCAACGACCGCCAATCACAGATAAAGCCAAATCTTTTCCAGTAAAAAATTCTTTGTCCTTATAATGAATAACCATTAATTTTCAGTCCTTTCTCTTTAAAAATGTTTATAGTGACAAATATGTCAGTATTGTAATTAAGATTATAAGGTGTAATCTTAGTAGTGTAAACATTAATAAACAAAAGAAAGTAGGGATTCATTTGAAAAGTAGAGCTGCTGTTGCATTTAAGCCAGGAGAGCCACTTCAAATCGTAGAAATCGATGTAGAAGAGCCAAAAGCAAAAGAGGTATTAGTAAAAATATTATATACTTCTGTCTGTCATACAGATGCTTTTACATTATCAGGTGACGACCCAGAAGGAGTATTTCCTGCTGTATTAGGTCATGAAGGTGCCGGTGTTGTCGTTTCAGTAGGTGATGAAGTTACTTCACTAAAACCTGGTGATCATGTTATTCCACTATATACACCTGAATGCGGAGAATGTAAATTCTGTCGTTCTGGTAAAACAAACCTATGTAGTGCTGTACGAGAAACACAAGGTAAAGGTTTAATGCCTGATGGAACAACTCGCTTCTCTTATAACGGAGAGCCACTTTATCATTACATGGGAACTAGTACATTCAGTGAATATACAGTTGTGAATGAAATTAATTTAGCAAAAATCGACGAAAACGCTCCGTTAGATAAAGTTGCCTTATTAGGGTGTGGTGTAACGACAGGTATTGGTGCTGTACACAACACTGCAAAAGTCGAAGAAGGAGCTGTGACAGCTGTATTTGGTTTAGGAGCGATTGGATTAGCTGCTATTCAAGGACTAGTTCAAGCGAAAGCAAGCCGAATTATTGCAGTTGACCTGAATCCTCAAAAATGGGAACTAGCTAAAAAAATGGGAGCGACTGATTTTGTGAACCCTGCAGATTATGATCGCCCAATTCAAGAAGTTATAGTCGAAATGACAGACGGAGGCGTGGACTATAGCTTTGAATGTATTGGTAATGTTGAAGTAATGAAGTCTGCTCTTGAAGCATGTCATAAAGGTTGGGGCGAAAGTATTATTATCGGTGTAGCCGGTGCTGGTAAAGAGATTCATACTCGTCCATTCCAATTAGTAACGGGTCGAGTATGGCGTGGATCAGCCTTTGGTGGAGTTAAAGGAAGATCTGAGCTTCCAGAAATGGTCGAAGATTATATGAAGGGTGAAATTGATTTGGATTCATTTATCACTCATCATTTAGAATTTAAAAACATCAATGAGGCATTTGACTTACTACACAAAGGTGAATCCATTCGTACGATTTTAACTTATGGAGAGTGAGATAATGAGTCTTACATGTATTGAACAACATCGTTCTTTCGAAGGAGAGCAACGTAAGTATAGCCATTATTCAGAAGTCTTGCAATGTGATATGAAATTTAGTATCTACTTACCATCAAATAAAGAAAAGAAAAAAGTCCCACTTATATGGTGGCTATCTGGTTTAACTTGTACAGATGATAATTTTAGTCAAAAAAGTGGATTTCAACGTTTGGCTGAAAAGCATCAAGTTGCAGTGATTATGCCAGATACTTCACCACGTGGAGAATACGTTTCTGATATTGCATCATGGGATCTTGGACAAGGGGCAGGTTTTTATTTAAATGCTACCCAGGATCCTTGGGCACAGCATTATAAAATGTATTCGTATATAGTAGATGAATTAACATCCATTGCTGCGACTATTGTACCTAACTTTTCAGGTGAAGAAAGCATAATGGGACATTCAATGGGAGGGCACGGGGCGTTAGTGATTGGTTTAAAAAATGCTAAGAGATTCAAAGCGATTTCTGCTTTTTCGCCAATCCTAACCCCTAGTCAAGTTCCATGGGGAATAAATGCTTTCACCTCTTATTTAGGTGAAGACAAAAATTCTTGGAAACAATGGGATGCTTCAGAATTAATTAAAGAAGACACGATTCCACCTATTCTTATTATGCAAGGTAGTCAAGACGAGTTTTATCCAAAACAATTGGAAGAGCATATTTTCTT
Organism: Bacillus sp. M5A3_1b; assembly: GCF_053345335.1. NCBI lineage: Bacteria > Bacillati > Bacillota > Bacilli > Caryophanales > Bacillaceae > Bacillus > Bacillus sp. M5A3_1b. The sequence continues at coordinate 3,336 of NZ_JBKEZY010000025.1, forward strand.
AGAGAATGCTCAAAAAAATAGTCAAATGGTAACTTATAAAAAAATGGAGGGCTATGATCATAGCTACTTCTTTATTTCCACTTTCTTAAATGAGCATTTCTCTTTCCATATGAAGTATTTAAGATGATTCTTATTTACAACAATAGCCACTTCCAATGGCATATGAAGTATTTAAGTTTACATCAAAATATAGTAACAAAAGTATCCGCATGTAGAGATGTGGGTACTTTTGATTATTATATTTTGTCATATTATATCGTTTGTAAAAACAAATAAATTGGGAGGAAGAGTTCATGTGGATTAAAAAAATGTTATTTAATTACCGTGTTAAACCATCCTTATTAAAATCTCGTTATGAGATTGAAAAGGAAAATCGACAAGTTGACTTATTTGAAAGTTCAACTGAAACGTCTAAACCCGTTTCTATAAGAGATACAAGATCATACATTCAGCCTAATACTAAAACATTAGAAGACGTAATTAATTACTTAGCAGCTATCCACGAAATACCTTCTCTCTCTGTGGATAAGAATAAAATGCTTTGGCCATTAATATCCAAATGCTGAATGTAAAAAATAGCTATAATTTTGTCGCTTTCTATATCAAATATTTGAGTTGTTGGGGGGTACCGTTTATATGGAAATGAAAAAAATGTTAAACAATGACCGTATTAAACCATATGTATTAAAAGCACGTTTTGGCGTTGAAAAAGAAAGTCAACGAGTTGATCTATCAGGAAGTTTAGCTAAAACAGAACATCCCAATAGTATTTCAGTAAGAGATGATCATCCTTATATTCAGCGGGATTTCTCTGAAACACAGATGGAACTAATTACACCTGTTACCGAGACACTAGGAGATTTATTTAATTACTTAGCAGCTATCCATGATGTAGCCTATCGTTCTATGGGGGAAAACGAAATGCTTTGGCCATTAAGCATGCCACCACAGTTGCCCGAAAAAGAAGAAGATATTGTTATTGCGAAACTTAATAATCATGAAAATGTTTTATATCGTCGATATTTATCTAATTCTTATGGTAGACGAAAACAAATGATTAGTGGTATTCATTACAATTTTGAATTTAGTGATGATTTGATTCAGGCATTATTTGAATTACAATCAGAAATAAAGGATTATTATCAATTTAAAACAGAAATTTATCTGAAAGTCACAAGGAATTATTTACACTATCGATGGTTAATAACTTATTTTTTTGGTGTTTCTCCTAGTAGTGAAAAGAATTTCTTTGAAATAAATCCTTTAAATGGCGCCGTAAGAAGCATTAGAAATAGTAAACATGGTTATAGTAATGAAAATGATGTTCAAGTATCCTATAGTAGTTTACAGAACTATATATCTGATCTTTCTTCGCTGGTGAATAAAGGGGTTTTATTAGAAGAAAAAGAATTTTATGCCTCTGTCCGTTTAAGGGGCGGTCCTCAAGTTTCAGATTTAAAAAATCATGGTATTCGTTATATTGAATTAAGAAACCTAGATTTAAATCCTTTTGAAACATATGGAATTAGCCATGAACAAGCAGAATTTCTACATCTTTTCCTTATCTATTTACTCTGGATTGACCAAGACGATAATAATGATGAATGGGTAAAAATCGGTGACTTTCAAAATAATGTAGTGGCTCTTGAACATCCGTTAGAACATACGCAATTTAAAACAGATGCTGAGCGTATTATTGATGAAATGGAACATTTAACAGGGCTGTTAGACATAACGATTTCGAATACCTTGTTTGTTAACTTGAGAGAAATGCTAACAGATCCAAGTAAAACTTTAGCTGGAAGACTTTATAAAGAGATTATAAAAAGTAGTCAAAGTCAGGTAGCTTACCGTATTGCTAAAGAAAATTATAAAAAAGCATGGGATAAACCATATCAACTATCAGGATTTACTGACATGGAGTTGTCTACACAAATTTTAATGTTTGATGCTATTCAACAAGGAATACAAGTAGACGTTTTAGATCGACAAGATCAATTTTTAAAACTACAGCTAGGAAATCATGTTGAATATGTGAAAAATGGGAATATGACAAGTAAAGATAGTTATGTATCACCATTAATTATGGAAAATAAAACAGTAACAAAGAAAATTCTTCAACAGCATGGATTTCGTGTACCAATAGGTGAGGAATTTAGTGATATAGAAAAAGCTTTACGTTCCTATGATATATTTGCAGGAAAGCCTTTTGTCGTTAAACCAAAAACAACAAATTATGGTTTAGGAATATCTATTTTTAAAGAAGACGGAGCAAGTTACGAAGACTATCAAAAAGCACTCACATTAGCATTTAAAGAGGATTCATCAGTATTAATAGAAGAATTTATTAATGGAACAGAATATCGATTTTTTGTGCTAGATGACAAAGTTTCTGCCGTTTTATTACGAATTCCTGCCAATGTTATAGGAGACGGTTCACATACAATTGAAGAGTTAGTCGCTCAAAAGAACCTGAATTCATTAAGAGGAATGGACCATAGAACACCTTTAGAAAATATACAATTAGGTGAATTAGAGGTCCTAATGCTTAAAGGTCAAGGGTATCGAAAAGATTCAATTCCAACAAGTGATGAAATTGTTTTCCTGCGAGAAAATTCTAATGTCAGTACAGGTGGAGACTCAATTGATGTGACAGATCAAATTCCCGATGATTATAAGAAAATTGCCGTAGATGCTGTGTCGGCACTTGGAGCTAATATTAGTGGTATTGATTTGATTATTGAAAATACAGAAGTTCCTGCAGCTAATAAAAATGCTTATGGAATTATTGAGGCAAACTTTAATCCATCGATGTATATGCATATATATCCGTATAAAGGTAAATCCAGACGTTTAACTATCTGTATATTACATTATTTATTCCCTGAACTATCAAAAAAATAATTTAGAAGTTTTCGAGATGTTAGAGGGATTAGTACAAAAATTGTAAATGATGTAACAAATGGAGACATTACTTTTTAATTAATTGGGACCTCTGAGAGGTCCCAATTTAAATTATTATTTTAGAAACAGGCTTATGAGAAATGAGTTATTGGAATGCAAGTTTGAAGAAGATAAAATAGGGGGCATATCAGTGGAAAATTTAGAAAGATATTTTGACTTATTTGATCAATCAAGAACAAGTGAAAAAGGGATACAGCCGAGATATACATGTTATCTATACTTAGGAGTAAAAACCTTAATTTAAATACATGTAAACAATGTGTTTGACAACGATCCTTGCAACATCGAAGTCTACAACCGTTCGTTGCCCTCAAGGTAACTAAATACATTGTTTACTTAGTTAAGATATCAAATATTTAACGTATCTTATCACTCAATTTTTCTTCTTAGAATACTTTAAATACTCCTGATTTTCATAGTATAGATAATACACGTACCTTGGCTGTACCCCAACGTAATAGTTGATATAAAACTTACGTTAAGCAAATTTTCACTATTTGATTCTTTAAAAAAAGTAGTAAACTAAGTAATCGGTTCCTTAACGTACAGGAATCAGTTTAAATATGTCTAAAATGTGTCTAAACGTACAATTTTCTTTTTGGGGTATGGTAACCCACATCCATCAACTTAAGAATTTTATAACACCGCAAAACGAGAGAATGTACATTTTCACATGAAGATGTACATTCTCTCGTTTTGGAGATATTTGTATTTCTTATCTGGATAGCCATATGTGTACTACCAAGTATAGAACGGTACTTTTTATATATTTTCTTTCGTAATAGTGACCCCATATTCTCTATAAAAATCTATAATTACAGATGCATTCACACCCAAATCTAATAGATTTTCCGGAAAG
>NZ_JBKEZY010000026.1:0-5063 GCF_053345335.1 Bacillus sp. M5A3_1b
TACAGTTGCATTTTTAGGGATATACCCATATTCTTTTAACCTTGTCCAACCAATTGTGGGGATTTTTACTCTATGTCTTTCTACTGTCCAATCTGTTTTGTTGTTTTTCGGAAAGTAGCACTTCACATCTTGCTTCCTCTTTTTTTTATATCGTGGAAACTGAGATAAACCTTTAAAAAATCGCTTAAAAGCTTTATCTCCATTCATAATCGCTTGTTTTACCGCTTTGCTCGACACTTCTTTAATCCACTGATCACACTCTTTTGTATGAATGTTGTTTAGCCATTTGGAAAAGTCATAGCCACTAAGAAATTTCCCCTCCGACTCATATGCCTCTTTATTTTTAGAAATATACAGGTTATATACATATCGACACACCCCAATAGTTTGACGGATTTTACTAACTTGTTCAGTTGTCGGTTTGATTTCTATTAAATATGCTCTTTTCATAAGTCTCCATCCTCCGACATTTTCTTTTTGTATTTTCTCAACCCACATATTCTACAGCTAAATACATGAATGATAGATATTAAATCCTGAACAAGTTCTTCTTGAGGAGATAGTTTTTCATTGTTAACAATCATAATTTCCACTCCCATTTTACGAAGAAACTCTTCAAACCAATCATATCCAAAACGTACAAATCTATCTTTGTGTGCAATGATGATCGTCGAAATATTTCTTTCCATACAACTGTCAATCAGGTTTATTCCACTGTTTTCTTTTGTAGTTTAATCCGCTACCAATACCTTTGATAACTTTATCTACAATTATCCCTCGTGCATTTGCGAAACTCAACCTGATTTTCTAAATCATCTTTCTGACCTGGATTTGAATAACTACTTCGCCTACTTTTTTTCTTCTTGAATACTCATATATTCCTTATACTGTTCTTCTGTATAGTATCTTCTTCCTTTTTGGTTTCGCTAAGCAGGTAAAACACCTTGATTGTCCCACCTTTGCAATGTCTTAACAGAGACATTAAGCATTTCTGAAAATCCTTTTGGTTTATATTGTTTCATAATTACTTTTCACTATATATGCCTACTTTTGTCTATGTTTTTGTTTACTATTTCTTTCTCCTTTTTTTAATAAAACACTATGAAAACAGTGTAATCTTATACTTTCATAGCTTTACACATCAATTATATAAAAAATAAAGCTAGTTTTTTATATATTTTTTGATATAATTACATACGGGAAACGGGAAGAATTTTGTCTTCCCTTGTGTTTTTATTTGCATCTAGTACTTTTGCTAGATGCTTTTTTTATGCTAAAAAAGATACCCTCATATACTTTGAGGATACCTTTTCCATCAATTTAGTGCATTTCAACGATTGTACCATCTTCGAATACTTTAAATACACCAGTAAATCCTGGTCCACCTGCACCTTCTATTTTATATGTCGTATGCACTCTTATTTGATAATATTTCTTTCCATTCTCTACTTGCGTATTTTCTAGCGTGTAATCATAGTCTTCTTTATATTCATTTTTAATATATGCTTTCGCTTTCTCAAAAGTAAATGCATCTTGAGTCTTTCCTGTCTCTACTTTTTGATTCTTTTCTGCCTCAGTTTTGCCGTTCTTTTCTGTTACTACCTTCTGATTTTTTTCTGCCTCAGTTTTTTCGTTCTTTTCTGCTGCTACCTTTTGATTTTTTTCTGCCTCAGTTTTTTGAGTCTTTTCTGTTGCTACCTTTTGATTCGTTACTACATTTGTTTTTTGTGCCTTCGCAGCTTCATTCTGTGCAGTTTTTTCTTCTTCATTCATTTTAGTAACTAATCCTACTGCTTTTTTATTATATTCTTCAAGGTTCTTATTATCTTTTGTTTCTGCAACTAACTTATTTAATATCTCTTTCGCTTGTGCATAATTTTTCTTACTTATTAACTCTTCACTTTTCGCCAATTGCTCACTATACTTCTTTTTTTGTTCTAACACAGCTAGTAATGCTGTTCGTTCTTCCTTTGCCTGCTTTATAAGTGTATTATTCCCATCCTTCATGTTCTCTACTTTTTCAAATGACTTGATTGATTCTTCTATCTTTGTTTCTTCTTTTAACTTCACTGCTTCAATCATTACTTTCGTTTGTTCTACAAGCATCTTTGCATCTGAATCGTCTTTTTTCTCATCTAGCGCTTTTTCAAATGATGATAATGCATTTTTATATTCTTTATTCGTTAACGCGGTCTTCCCTTCATCCATTGCTTTGTCAAAATTTCCATTACTACACCCAGCTAACATTAAAAACGTAAGTCCAATTACCATTAATAACTTTTTCATTTTTTCTCCTCCTATATATCCCTAAAACGATAACAGCATATGTATAAAAGTCTGTGTAGTAATTAGACTGAAAATAAAGATGTACTTTGTGTGTGGGAAAGGAAGTACATTTCATTTACTATCATTACTTAAAACTCCCAAATAGTTGGTAGTTGGTTTTCTTCTTCTTTTAAAGACAGAAAGGAATTTTAATAATGTGCGTAAAGCTCTCACCAGGCTCTTTACTACACACACTCTTATACACATAGAAAAACTATTTTTAGGTTGCTATTTTTTTAGCTTTACATATTTTCGTAACATAAAGAAAAACAAAAGAAAACAAACTGTAACATAAGTTACCGTTTGTAACTTTTCTGTAACACAAATGTAACATAAGGTTTTTAAATATACAATAGTTTTTTTTACATTATTTTCCCCTATCTATATTTCAAGGTGTTAATACAGTGCTAAAACGAGTTTCATCTCCCACCTGCTATTGGACTATCATCCTTTGAATACTTTAGGAAAAAGCCCTCTTTCTTAAAGTACTCAAACAAACATTACGAAGGCCTTTAACCTTTTATTTTTACATTAAATATATATAGTTTTTTTGATATAACAATATTAAGAAAATAAGACGAATTTTTTCTTCCTTTTTGTTTCTATTTGCATCGTGTTCTTTTGCTAAATGTTTTTTATGCCAAATAAAAAAGGTATCCTCCAATACTTTGAGGATACCTTTTCATTTTTATTATCTCTGCTGTTTTCTACCTAATACGAGCAATCCAAAACTCATCATAATAAGAAGTGCTCCCATATATGGTTCCACAGGCTTTTTCTGTCCTGTCTTCGGTAATTCTTTTTCAGGTTTCTCTGGATCCGTTGTTTCTGGTTTCTCTGGATTCGTTGTTCCCGGTTTCTCTGGATTCGTTGTTCCCGGTTTCTCTGGATCCGTTGTTCCTGGTTTCTCTGGATCCGTTGTTCCTGGTTTCTCTGGATCCGTTGTTTCTGGTTTTTCTGGATCCGTCGTTTCTGGTTTCTCTGGGCCTGGTGGTGCTAAAGAAGTCAATTTGTTTAATACTTGTAATTGAACTGGACTTATCATTCCTTTTGTAATTTCAAATGGAATTGGATTAGTTAATTTTTCATAACCCTTTGGTGCTTCTACTTCTACAAGTGTGTAGTGACCTACAGATAAGTCTGAGACTTTCGCTTTTCCTTCTTTATCTGTTGTTACTTTCGTTACTACTTTTCCTTTTTCGTCATGAACTTCAAACTCTGCCCCTGATAATACATGCTTACTTTCAGCAGCCATTTTTGTAATTTCTACTGAACCTTTGTCTAACTGTTCATTCTCTACTTTTAATGATAAAACTTCTGTCATACCTTTTTTGATTTCGAATGATACTGGTTCTGTTAGTTTTTTGTAACCTGGTAAACTCTCCGTTTCTACTAATTTGTATTTTCCTACTGATAGATCTGAAACTTTCGCTTTTCCTTCTTTATCTGTTGTTACTTTTGTTACTACTTTGCCTTGTTCGTCTTGTACTTCGAAGACTACACCTGCTAATGCTTTTTGACTATCTTTATCTACTTTTGTTACTTCTACATTTCCCTTGTCTAACATTTCATTTTCGACTGTTAAAGCAAGAGATTTTGTCATGCCTTTTTCAATTTGGAAGGCAATCGGATCTACTAATTGCTTATATCCTTTTGGTGCTTTCACTTCTACTAACTTATATGTTCCAACTGATAAATTAGTAACTTTTGCTTGTCCTTTTTTATCTGTCGTTATTTTAGCGACTACTTGTCCTGCTTCATCTTGAATATCAAATACTGCATCAGCTAAAGCATCTTTCGTTTCTTTGTCTACTTTTGTAATTTCTACATTTCCTACATCCACTAATTCATTTTCTACAGTCAATTGTAATGCTGTAACTCTACCTTTTTCAATTTCGAATGAAATTGGCTTTTCTAGTGGTTTGTATCCTGCTGGTGTTTCTACTTCTACTAACTCATACTTTCCAATAGATAAATCTGAAACGTTTGCTTTTCCTTCTTTATCCGTTGTTACTTTCGCAACTACTTTTCCTTTTGAGTCACGTACTTCAAATACAACATTTTCTAATGGTGCTTTACTGTCTTTATCTATTTTTGTGATTTCTACATTCCCCGTATCTACCATTTCATTTTCTACAGTGAACGCTAAAGATTTTGTCATACCTTTTTTAATTTCAAATGGTACAGGCTTTTCTAATTTTTTGTAGCCTGGTAAACTCTCTACTTCTACTAGCTTGTACTTTCCTACTGATAAATCTGCAACTGTTGCTTTTCCAGCTTTATCTGTCGTTACTTTCGTTACTACTTTGCCTTTGTCGTCTTGAACTTCAAAGACTACACCTGCTAACGGTGCCTTATTATCTTTATCTATTTTTGTAATTTCTACATTTCCCGTATCTACCATTTCATTTTCTATTTTTAATGATAGAACTTCGGTCATTCCTTTTTTAATTTCAAACGATACTGGCTCTGTTAATTGTTTGTAACCTGGTAAGCTTTCTTTCTCTACTAATTTGTACTTTCCTACTGATAAATCTGCAACTGTTGCTTTACCATTTTTATCTGTTTTTACTTCCGTTACTACTTTGCCGTTTTCATCTTGTACTTCGAAAACTACGCCTTCTAATGCTTTCTGACTGTCTTTATCTACTTTTGTAATTTCTACTGAACCTTTATCTACTAGTTCATTCTCTACTTTTAGTGATAAAACTTCTGTCATACCTTTTTTGATTTCGAAT
>NZ_JBKEZY010000027.1:0-4092 GCF_053345335.1 Bacillus sp. M5A3_1b
ATACTAGATTTTTTCATAAACATTCTCCTTTTTAATAGAAGGTTTTAGAAACTCTATATGATTCGTATACTCTTGCAATGAATACAACTTTAATACGCACTTTCATACTTTTATATGCACAAAGTGCTCTCTCCCGTGCTGCCTTATGATCAACAACTGGCAAAGGATATGTATGACCAAGCGTTATATTGGCCTTTTGTAAAATATGCTCAGGTGCTTCCCAAGGTTTATGTATATATTTATTAGGCATATCTCTTAATTCTGGTACCCATTTTCTTATATACTCCCCCTCTTTATCAAACTTTTCTCCTTGTGTGATGGGATTAAAAATACGAAAGTACGGTGATGCATCCGCTCCACTTCCAGCAACCCATTGCCATCCCATTGTATTATTTGCAATATCAGCATCTAGCAGTGTATCCATAAACCATTTTGCTCCTTCTTGCCACGGAATTAACAAATGCTTTACAAGAAAAGAGGCTACAGCCATTCTTGCCCGATTATGCATAAAACCTGTTTGCCATAGTTCTCTCATTCCCGCATCAATAAACGGATAACCAGTTTTCCCCTTTTGCCATACTCTTAATAACTCCTCTTCCTTATCCCACGGGAAATTTTCAAAGCTCTTATTAAGAGGTTTATATACTGTAAATGGATAATGATATAGTAAATAATAAGAAAACTCTCGCCAAATTAATTGACGTATAAAACTATTCACTTGTTCTTCAAAAAGACTACATTGTCTTTCGGTACTTTTATTTATTAAGTAATGATACATCCAGCTCACTGATATTTGGCCAAATGAAAGATAAGGTGCCAACATCGAATGAGTATTTTGATTTGGAAAATCCCTTCCTTCACTATAAGAAGCTAATTTGCTAGAGAAAAATTTCTTAAATGCTTTATATGCCCCTTCTTCTGTCGGATCCCATATTGCTTCCATATGAGATGTCCACGGTATAGTTGGCAGCAAGTGTAATTCTGAAACAGATAAGCTTGCTGGTAAAGAGTTTCCCCACTTTATACTCTGCACTTTCCTAATAGGTTTAGGTATTACCTGCTTTTGAAATGCATTGTAAAAAGGCGTAAACACCTTATATTCAGTGTTATCTTTCTTTTTAATAATCCCCGGTTCTAATAATAAATGTGAACTCCTTTATTAGAGGCTTGTTCTAATAAACTATGTGTAAATTTATAAGGATTTATTTCACCATCATTATACGTATAAATAGCTGCCCGTTTTTTAAATGGATATCTCTGTCCAATTTGTTCCTCTGATAGCCAAGTCGCTTTAAAATCATGCTTATGTAAATAATACAGTTCTTTTTCTAATTTCTTTATATCCTCTTCATAACTTGCATAATATAAACTGTCACGTCGTTTAAAATCAGAGCAATAAGGCAAGTTTTGATCAGCATATTCAATATCATTAATAGCTTGTTCACATAATTTCATATGCTTAACTGCATACTCTTCTCCAAATGTATTTACAAGTTCAAAAAACATCTTATCGCCTAAATATTGAATAAGTGCTGTATTTGTAAGGTTACTTCCATGTCCTACCTTTCTTTTATCAACGATAACAATATTTAAATCTGATTCACTCAAATAGTATGCGGATTGAGCACCCGAACTTCCTGCTCCTATTATTAGTACGTCACATTTTATATCTTCGTCCAAACGAGGATAAGAAGGTGTATTAGAAAAAGTCGTGTTCCAATATAATTTCCCTTTCTGTAAATCCATTTTAATTGCACCATCCTAAATAAAATAGTTATATCCCCATCTGTATCTCCAAATCATTCTTACTATATACTTCTTATTAAAATTATTCTTGCTATCATTAATAAAAATTCTTATAAATCTAATAGACTTATCTTAAAGAACATTTTTTCAAAAAACGCCACAAAGTTTTTTATTTAAATTATGTACATACTCAGTACTTCTTATAAAATACATTAAAATATCTAACAAAAAGAGCAAAAGATATCCATTTATAGAGGCTTTCTTTTGCTCTTTTTAAGGACGCAAGTCCAAAAATTTAACATATTATAATATCCAATAAATAAAAGGTACTTACCTATTGATAATTTATATATAAGAGTGAATTTTTATTCATTTTAGTAAATTAATTAATGTATTCAAATACTTTATTAGCAGGAATTTCAACAACTGTTTCTTTTCCACCTGTTTTATCAATCATGAAACCATGAACTTTAACATCAGGAGGCACTAGTGGAAGATGAAGAATCGCATCTATACTCTTCTCAATATTTTCACTAACATTTTCTTGTCTAATCAGCCATTCATTAAGGGTACCATTTGAAAATTCAGGCATGCAATTTTTAAAGAGATAGTCTAATTCTATATTATCTTTTGTAAAATCACGTTGAGTTTGTAGATTAACTGAAGAAGTTTCTTTGTCCTCTATTCCTACAACAAAAATTTCTTCAACATTCTCTTGATAAATAGCAATAATAACAGATCTCACTATATCTTCATAAGGATGTGCAATTACAGAATAGTAGCTGCGTATAGTCAACATGTTTTCTCGTTGAACGTTAGTTATTTGTTGAATAATAACCTCTATTCCGTTTTCAATGTCTATTAACAATAAAATTTTTTATTCTTCGAATTCATTTGGACACATTTACCAGTATTTCCACAAAAAAATTCATGGTATTGTTAATTAGTCGAGTACGTTATTACTTGACAATTACCCTTAGAAGCCCCGCAGACAATCGGGGTTTCTTCTATTTATCTTTGTCACCTTTTATGGATATGAGTCTTGGTCATAAAGTGCCTAAAAAAGCACTCTTTATTTTTCAAAACTTTTCATATTCAAACTGAACAAACATATATTCTTGTATCAACGCTTTTTACTCATATGATTCCAAAATTCTTATCTAGGAGCACAATTATTCGTTGACTCTTGGACATTTTTGTGAAATTTCTTTAATATTTTTATTTACTAATATTAAAAATCACGTTATTACAATCACGTGTCAATCTTTACTTTAGTACTAGTCCCTAGGCCCATTAAAAATTCAGTTCAAATTACACTTTCCTTTCCATTGATGACAGGCTCCATAAATCTAATTAACACATATTATATTAAAAATTTACTCATGAAAATCTGATTACAATTTTTGGTTTATTAATAGTTCATAAGACATTCACCTACCTTTTGAAGAGTGTATATAAAAGTACTCTTTTTATTTTTGTTAAAGACATAAACATTTAAATATTATTATTTATAGATTTACACTAAGATAAACTCACATCAATCTTTATACTTTCACTTTAAAAATGATACTTCAATTGTGGTCCTGGTCTCTAGGACCTCTTTTTTATTTAAGAGAAATTTCATTTAAATCCACCCGTTAACCCCATAATTTCACATAATAATAATTACCATATTACTATACATTACAAGGGAATTGTTCCCATAAAATGTTTCAATCATTATATAACGATTGAAACATTTGTTAATTTGATGTTAAAACATATAAGATACTTCCAACAAAGTATTACTTCTCAAACTTCAGCCCCTTGGAGCGCACCCCAAGGGGCTGAACCACACATCCATCAACTTAAGGAATATTTTGAAGTATCCCTAAAACAAAAATTTTATATCACTACAACAGTCATTTATGAGAATTTAGGTCATTTTATTTATTGCTATGCTGTTTTCTTGTGACACAGAGTACAATTATAGACAACATCTAAAATATTAAAGACTTTCTTTTTTTCATAACAGTGGAACTTTCGCCGTTTTTCTGTAGGAGGATAAACAGGCGAAGCAGGATTACTTGAGTTGAAAGCTCTTGATACAATCCGATATAAGCTTCGTAAATTTCGTGGGTTTGTCCTGGTTATAGCTGGAATGAATTTGACAATTGTTACAGAAAAAAGAACTGACATTCTTACAAATCTGGAAAATTGATAATGGCTGTTTATGAAACTTTCAATATTTATAATTAAAGTTGGTGCTACTTCTTTATTGCATTAGATAGCAATGTAATTTATAATACGTTTAAATGATTAAATTCTTAAACGGAAGGTAATGTTAGCGAAATGAACTGTAATGAT
>NZ_JBKEZY010000028.1:0-3908 GCF_053345335.1 Bacillus sp. M5A3_1b
TAAAGTTAGTTTGTCTAGCATCTAAAAATAAAAATTGACGTTTCACGTTGTTTGTTTCGTTCAGTTTTCAAAGAACTACTCGGTCGCTCATTTGCGACTCCCTTATGTTAACATTTTCAACTTTCAATGTCAACTAAGTTTTTCATTTCGTTTACCGCGTTCTGCGTTATTGCATCGGCGACTTGTTCTATATTACACCCCTATATCCTAATCGTCAATACCTTTTTATAAAGTTATTCAAGTTTACTTACGCCCTAAACTGAATTGGTACGGAAGTTTTTCCCCTGCGAAATTAACAACCTTATTTTAATAAATATTAATATATAATTAAAAACTTATTCCGCTCCCTAACACCTCTTTGTTTATCAGGCACTCTATTAGAAACGATCGAAGATATACGTATTCTTATAAACAGACAACGATACAGAAATTCTTATATACTACTCTAGTTATAGAGTCCCTCTTATATGAAGTAATGGTTACTTACCTGTTTATTCGTAAATATATAGAAACACACTAATACATTTACTAACTATCCCTGTGTCACTGAAATAGCAGACTTATATCTCTTTCATCTTTAGCAGCATCCATTTCCATATGGCCTAGTCGTAATAAATTTTATATCCTCTTAACAAACATTTAAGATATACAAATAAACTATACTCGAGGACCGAACCAATTAATAGCATTTCTTTTTTAAACACATATACCGGATTAAAAATGCGCACCTCAATTGATCGAGTGCACCTAACACACCCACAAAGAACGTTTGTTCCATTTGTATTTTATTACTTTTTATCCTATACCTATATTTACGTTTTACTGCTAGAAGAGCGAATCGAGTTACTAACAAAGTATGTAATTTTATTGTTTATATCTATCCTCCGTTTTGAAATACATATAGAATTACAAATTCATTTATTTCTAGCTATAAACTTAAGAATACATGACAATAAGAATCCAATGCATATAAAACACCCACCAAAACAAATTCTACAACAAGGTATACTACGGCTGTACAATTTATAAACTATAATCTTTTCAATATAAAAAGAGTCGGAATTTCTACTCTAAGGAAAATCCGACTCTTATTTTTGGGCCACAACCAAAATGATTTAACTTACTCACTACAACTGAACTCCCTCATAATAACCATAGCCAAAATAATTTTTACATTTAATATTCCCTACGCTGCTGTACTGCAGATGAATGCATCATATCTATCACTGCACGATATAAATTTTCCGGATATTCAGCTATCCGATGGCATAAATACAAGTACCACTCTTTCCCATAAGTCAAATACACCCTAGCATTATGTCCTTTGTTTTTCAAATCACTTAACATATCTGGACGAATTCCATATAGCATTTCTATCTCTACATTAGATTGACTAAAATATTGACGTTTCTCCATTTCTTTAATAAGAATTTCATCATGTGTAGCTATAGATACAGGATGGTTGTTTTCAACTAGTTGTTCTACAATCTGAAGATACTGTTGGTTTAAGTCATTTGACCTAGGCATAGCAATATCCGAAACTTCTTGATAGGCACCTTTTACAACTCGTATTTTCCCTGGATAATATAGGAGTTCTTGAATATCATTGTTCGAGCGATATAAATGCGCCTGAATCGTTATGCCTACATTAGGATATTGCTCAGTTGTTTTTTTATAGATGGAAAGAATGTCTGCTGCTTTAGATGATTCTTCCATACTTATCATAAGGGTAGTTCCATGTACTTTTGCCTTCTCTGCCAACTCCATTAAATGAATATAAGATATTTTTGGATCTATAGACAATCCAATATGCGATAAATCGAGTGATACTGTTTGTTTCATAGATAGAGCACCCATATCCCCAATAAGATTCCAAAACTCATTTTTTGCTTTATAACATTCCTCTATATCTAGAGTATTTTCCCCTATGTATTCTAGTGAAGTATGATAACCTTTTGTAATTAGTTCTTTTGCTATCACAATCCCCTCATGTCTCGTTTCTCCGGTGACAAAGCGTTTCGCAGCTTGCAATAACAATGCATAGAGTTCAGTTGATTGTTGTACATAGGATTTTATATGTTCATTTCGTGCAATCGATTTAAATGCCTGAGCTACTTGGAATTCTGGTTTCGTCATCACATTTTCATCCCCTTTAGAACTATTTGATCCAACTATAGCATGCTAAAATGGTTCATATTAGTACCATTTTAACCAAACTTTTATGGTACCAATTTTGATGAAGGGAGCATTTATATGCTTTGGATACCTATTGATCGATCGTTAGATATAAGTTTAATTCAACAGGTTTATCACCAAATACGTGAACGAATATTAAACGGAGAGCTACAATCTGGAGAAAGACTACCATCTACACGGGAATTATCTTCTGAGTTAAGCGTGTCTAGGAATGTAATTTTAGAAGCTTATGATCAATTATTTTCCGAAGGTTTTTTGGTCGCTCGACAGGGCGCCGGGACATTCATTGCAGAAGGAACTTATTTAGAACAACGTAAAAAATCAACTCTAATTGATTCTTTATCTTGGTGCGAAGAAATAAACAAAGACAGTAACATCATTAATTTTCGTTCCGGGATACCAGCATTAGACTTATTTCCACGTAAGGGATGGGCAAAGTTATCTCATACTATATGGAATGAGACACCTCCTTCTACGTTTGGATACGATATTCCCGAAGGGCGTCCCGAATTAAGAAAGGTTTTATCACGCTATTTACTTAAAACAAGAGGAGTTTTTTGTCATCCAGAACAATTGATAATTACCTCCGGTGCAACGCAAGCTTTAACACTTATTTCTAAGCTACTTTTGTCAACAGGCGACGAAGTACTAATAGAAGATCCCATCACCAATGACATTCAAACAATTTTTAAAAATTCAGGAGCCTTCCTTTATCCTATACCAGTTGATGATAATGGGATGGATACATCTTTGCTGCCTGCAAATAAAAACCCAAAATTCATTTTCACTACTCCTTCTCATCAGTTTCCTTTAGGAGGAGCGTTACCGATTCAACGACGGGTTCAATTGATTAACTACTCAAGGAAAACAAATTGTTATCTCATTGAAGATGATTATGACAGTGAGTTTCGATATGAAGGCCCACCTGTAAGTTCATTACAGGGATTGGATCCCGAGCGTGTTATATATATAGGTTCATTTAGTAAAATTTTATCACCGGCCCTTAGGATGGGATACTTAGTTCTTCCCTCACACCTTATCGAAAAATGTCGCAGGGTAAAATGGTTTTCAGATCTACATACATCTTCTTTAAATCAGCTTGTTCTTGCTAAATTTATTGCCGAAGATTATTTGGAACGACATATTATGAAGATGAAAAAAATCTATAAAACTCGAAGAGACTTCCTTATCCAGCAATTAAAATTAGCATTCTCCAATAAGATCAATATTTTCGGTTATTCTACAGGATTACACCTGATTGTTGAATTCAATCAAGTTCAATTTACAAAAGAATTACTTGAGGAAATCCAACAACTCGGAGTGAAAGTATATCCTGTGGAAGAGCACGCCATTAAAAAAGGAAAACATCATAATCGAATTATTATAGGGTATGGACATTTAACAACTGAAGAAATAAAAGAAGGTGTGAGCAGGCTACAGAGGGCAATACCTTGTATATATTCTTGTTAACGAATAGACGTTCTAGCAAACTTATCCATATTTTTCTGAAGGTATGCTATTTAGATGTGGAATCATAATAAAATAAAGCTGTTTTTTGCTAGATAAACGCACTCATAGAGCCAACATTAATTACAAGATTATTTCCATTAAACACAAAAAAGACGAGTCATTCTGACTCGTCTTAAAGTTGCTTGGCGACGTCCTACTCTCACAGGGACAAGGTCCCAACTACCATCGGCGCTAGAGAGCTT
>NZ_JBKEZY010000029.1:0-3648 GCF_053345335.1 Bacillus sp. M5A3_1b
ACAACATTCATTACCGGTGGCGGATCTGTATTCTAAAACGGTTGTTGCACCATCTCTTGGAAATAGCACTGGCGCAATGATTCGATATAGTCATCCTATCGCTGTGGCATACAATGGTGGCTATAAATATAAAAATGGTGGAAATTTCTTCTATGCTGAAATTGTTAAACAGTATGTAGATTTTGTCGGAGGAGTTGATCCTACTGATGTAGATACGCGTAAAAACGTGACGCTACCTTCTGATTGTTTAACTAATAACTTAGGTTGGTTACAATGTATAGAACGACAATCTTGGGTGTATAAAGAACCAAATGAACTTGCGGAAGTAGTAGGAAAGATTCCTCTTGGCAGTGGGCATGTGTATTTAGAGACTGCATGGGATGGGAAAAGATTTTGGTTTAAAATTGCCAATGATAACTGGGTTCCTGAAACAGTAATGCGTATTGAAAAAGATGGTAGAAGTAAAGGTGTCATTTGGAATGAATGGGATGGGCTAGAATGTTACCATCACGCAAATTACAACAGTGGTATACGAGATCGAGTAGGTGTAGGTCAATGGGTAATTGAGTTTAGAGATAACAACTGGATTTACATTACAGATAAAGGGTGGGTAGAGTTTGACGAAAAAATCATTCGTTGGATTCGCTAAAAAAGATAGTGCTCTTATTGAAGTACTTCACAAAAGTCACCTGAGAAAACTAAAGTATATCTGGATGTGTTAAACATACATTATATTTTGAAAACAATACATGGTTAAAGGAAATCTTGATGTAAGGTAACGACGGAGAAATTTTTTCTATCAATCTTATGGTATGAAAAATTAGTATATAGGCCAAAAATATATAAATAGTAAATCAAGGTGCTTATGTAAGTACCTTTTTTATATGGTGTGAAAAATAGAAAGGAAGATTAATATGGCAAAATTTATTTATCCAACAGATACAACAAGGGTAACAAGTGGTTTTAGAGGCAGCAGACCAGATCATCATGGGGTAGACCTTGCAGAACCAGGTTATCATCCGATTTATGCAGCGGCTAGTGGACAAGTTAGTCGCTCTTATTATTCATCTAGTTATGGTGAATGTATTATGATTGTGAATAATATTGATGGGGTCAAATGGGAAACTGTATATGCTCATATGCGTAGTGGTTCTCGAACGGTGAATGTAGGGGATTATGTTACACAAGGACAAACTATTGGAGTTATGGGGAACACTGGAGATTCTAGTGGCCAACACTTGCATTTTGAAATGCATAAAGGTGGCTGGGATATTAATAAGAGTAATGCTGTGAATCCGTTAGACTATCTGGGAAAAGGAGACGGTGGTAACACTGGAAATGGTTCTGATCCTACTGATGTAGATACACGTAAAAACGTGACGCTACCTTCTGATTGGTTAACTAATAACTTAGGTTGGTTACAATGTGTAGAGCGACAATCTTGGGTGTATAAAGAACCAAATGAACTTGCGGAAGTAGTAGGAAAGATTCCTCTTGGCAGTGGGCATGTGTATTTAGAGACTGCATGGGATGGGAAAAGATTTTGGTTTAAAATTGCCAATGATAACTGGGTTCCTGAAACAGTAATGCGTATTGAAAAAGATGGTAGAAGTAAAGGTGTCGTTTGGAATGAATGGGATGGGCTAGAATGTTACCATCACGCAAATTACAACAGTGGTATACGCGATCGAGTAAGTGTAGGCCAATGGGTAATTGAGTTTAGAGATAACAACTGGATTTATATTACAGATAAAGGCTGGGTAGAGTTTGACGAAAAAATTATTCGTTGGATTCGATAGATTTGTTAAAAAGAAGAGTAGGTCCTTATGGAGCGACTCTTCTTTATTTTTTATTAATTAGAATCACAAGCTAAATAACAATGTAGCTAGAAAAAGGATTTCTATCAATGATTAACAAAGGAGCATGTATAAATGAAGAAAATAGCAGATATATCTTATCATAATGGAAATATAAATTGGGCTGAAGCGAGTAATGATTTGGAGCTGGCTATTATTCGTGTACAATATGGATCTAATAAGGTTGATTCAAAATATAAAGAATATGTCCAAGGTTGTAAAGCATATGGAGTTCCATTTGGTCATTATGCTTATGGATGTTATACAAGTGTCCAAGACGCTATTGTAGAAGCAAGAGATTTTATGAATCGTGCAGACAAGGATGCAAAATTCCTTGTATTGGATGTAGAAGATGACACACTTGCTAGTTGTGGACCCACTAACTTAGCAAAAGCATCTCAGGCCTTCATTGATACATGTCGTGCAGCGGGCTGGAAAGTTGGATTATACGTGTCACATCACATGTATACAAGTGATGGACTAAATAGTGTGAGTGCAGATTTCTTATGGATTCCTCGTTATGGTGGCAGTAAACCTGCATATAGCTGTGATCTATGGCAATATACTGAAACTGGTAGCGTTGCAGGAATTACTGGTAATGTAGACTTAAATTACTTAGTAGGAAATAAAACTATTGAATGGTTTATAGGAAAGGGCTCTAATTCAAATAATCCTGATCCTACAGATGTAGACACCCGAAAGAATGTATCATTACCACCAGATTGGTTAACCAATAACTTAGGTTGGCTACAATGTGTAGAGCGACAGTCTTGGGTATATAAAGAACCAAATGAACTTGCGGAAGTAGTAGGAAAGATTCCTCTTGGCAGTGGCCATGTATATTTAGAGAGTGCATGGGATGGGAAAAGATTTTGGTTTAAAATCGCCAATGACAACTGGGTTCCTGAAACAGCAATACGTATCGAAAAAGATGGTAGGAGTAAAGGTGTCATTTGGAATGAATGGAAAGGATTAGAGTGTTACCATCATGCGAATTACAACAGTGGTATACGTGATCGAGTAAGCGAAGGACAATGGGTAATTGAGTTTAGGGATAACAATTGGATTTACATTAAAGATAAAGGTTGGGTAGAATTTGATGAAAAAATCATTCGCTGGATTCGCTAATTAAAAAAATTATTTGTATTAAAGTAAACTAAAAAAGATGAAACATATCGATAGGATAGTTTTAGAGCAAGTAGTGTTTGACTTGCATTATAGTACAGGCTATATCCGACGAAAACACGCTGAAATAAGAAAGATTGTCAAGTTTTTAGATGGGTTTTAATGTTACCTTTTTGTAGGCTACATGCAGTGTACAGAAAGTATTGAAAAAGTGATTTATAGTAGTAATATAAGATTTCGACGAAAGAGCAACTATTTTTATGGTTGCTCTTTTTGTTGTGAAAGAAGGTGAGCAACATGAAGTAATCTTATAGATTAATGGGTATTTGACTGAGAGTCATATTTAGTAAAGCAGTAGTTTTTTAGTCAAAAATAATAGGAAAATAAGGAGATGTTTAGTAATGAGTATATTAGCTGCTTCAGTTACGACAAAGAATCTGCCACAACAAGTGTTACGTTGGCAATCAATGGTAGAAAGTGAATGTTCTGCACAAGGAGTACCTGAGTTAATTCCTTACGTACTTGGAATCATTATGGTGGAAAGTGACGGGAATTCTGAAAAAACACCTGATATTATGCAATCAAGTGAATCACAAGGGTGGCCAATGAATACAATTAAAAATCCTAAAGATTCAATTTATTATGGAGTAAAGCATCTAAAAGGAGC